>JARKNX010000214.1 GCA_029976025.1 Aggregatilineales bacterium
GGCCCCCTCTCCAACAAGTGGAGAGGGGGAGTCCGCTCCCTTCCCTCATCCCGGGGGAAGGGCCGGGGATGGAGGTCAAGAAGCGCTTGCGTCCAGCCAGGCGCGGAACCCGCGATCCAGATCGCCAAACGATACATCAAGCGCGGCCTGCGTGGCGCTCTCCAGGTCTCCGGTCGCCATAGCCCTGATCCAGGCGTTGCGCACCTCAGCGCCGCGAGTCTCGGTCACGTAAGCGATAAAGGCGTACCCCTGCAGGTAGGCGAACGGCCACAGCGCCTCCGGCGTCCGCTCGAATACGGCCATATCCTCCCAGGCGACGAGGCCCTGCGCCCGCCGCCGATCGCGCACGGCGGCCAGCCAGGCGTTGCGGTCGGCCTCCGGGCGGAAGAGCGATTCGGCATAGCGGGAGATGCCTTCGGACAGCCACCAGGGGTAGCCGCCGCGCGTCGTCCCGGCCATGTCGAAAGTCAGGTAGTGGGCGAACTCATGGGCGATCAGGCCCTCATCGTCGGCCTGCGCGCCGACGATCTTGAGCGCTTCGCCCGGCTCATTCCAGCCGGCGATCTCCTCCGTCAGGCTGAGGCGGGTGGTCGCGCTGAGCGACCAGGGGTTGTTGTAGAGCTTGATCTCCAGCCGGCCGGCCGGCTCATAGCCCAGCGCCTCCGTCACCCGGGCGTATACCTGCGGCAGGAAGGCGGCCACCTGCTCCATCCTGCGCTCCAGCCCCGGCATCGCCCGCAGCAGGAAGTGATCAGTTTCCAGCATTGTCGCCCAGCGCTCTCCGGCGTAGCGCCAGAGGCCGTCCTCCCCCAGCGTGAAGCGCACGGGGAAGTCCGCGCCGCGGCTGACATTCCCCTGCAGGCTGGTCCAGTTGACGGTCAGGTCGGCGGCAGCCTCCCGGCCATCGGCGCTGACGGTCAGGTTGCGAAGGGCCAGCTCATAGCGCAGCACAGCTCCCAGCGCCGAATTCCAGTCCTCCACCCAGCGGGTGTGCTCCAGGGCGAAAACCGGGTCACTCAGGTCCACCAGCGCCAGATAAGCGTCGGGGTTGCGGGTGATCACGGCGCTCTGCATGGTGCGCAGCAGGCGGGCGATAGCTTCGCTGGCGCCCCCGGCGGCCAGGGGCGTTGGCGTCGGGGCGCTCGTGGGCACGGCGGTTGGGAAGAGCGCCGCCGCCGTGGCGGGCAGGGCCGGGTCCGGCGTCAGGGTAGGCAGGGAACCCGGACTCACCCCGCAGGCGGTCAGCAGGAGGGCGGCCAGGCATACACTCAGGGCGAAAAAGCGGGGCATGGAGGGGTCTCCCGGGCAAAGCGTTGTGGATGATAACAGGCGGCTATGATACCACGCGGGGGCGCGCGCGGAACAAAGATTGGATGAGTCCGCTCTGACGCGGTAAAACAGTGGCCGACTTCCTGACCGGATTATCCACAGGTGGCGATCGTATGATGCCTTTCTCCCTCCGTCCGGGTACCGTCCGCCGGCCGGCGCTGGCAGCGGCAGGGGCCGTCGTCATCTTCTTCGCGCTGGCCATGCTCCTGCCCAACCTGATCGACTACAGCATGCGCAACGACGAAGTTGTTTTCGTCCGGACGGCCATCGCCTTCGATATCAGCCACGGCTACCCCAACGAATTTCTGGGGTCGAACTCGGTCCTCGACAATAAGCCGCTTTTCTGGCCGCCCCTGTACTTCTCCCTGCTCAATCTGTGGATGCGGGCGGCCGGCCAGACGGACTTCGCCCTGCGCGTCATGACGCTGCTGACCACCCTGCTGACGGCGGCCTTCGTCTTCCGCATCGGGGTGGACCTGACCGGGGAGGTTTTCACCGGCGCGGCGGCGGCCCTGCTCTTCAGCTCGATGGGCTATGTCATCTACTACACCCATCAGGCCAGCCCGTACAGCCTGCTGATGCTGACGAGCATGGCGACGCTGTTCTTCTTCATCCGCTGGTGGGGGAGCGGACGGCTCCGCTACGCGGTCGGGGTCGTGCTGAGCGCGACCGCCCTGCTGTACGGCCACTACTACGGCGTCTACGTGATCGGGGCGCTCAACCTGTACGCGCTGATCGCCGGCTGGCGCCGGCGGGGCGTCCTGCTGCGCTGGATCTTGCTCCAGATCGCGGTGGTTATACTGTACCTCCCCTGGCTGCCGATCATTGCTCTGGACGCAGCCCACGGGAGCGGCGGCGACCCGATCAACTTCCCCACCTCGCTGGAAACCGTGGAGCGAACCGTCCAGATTCTCCTCTCCGAGCTGACCTGGCTCTACGCCCTCCTGATCGGGATCGGGGCGGTCGCCGCGCTGCGCAGCCCGGCCTGGAAGCCTGACCGGCGCTGGCTGAAGACAGTCGGGCTGCTGCTGGCCTTCCTGCTGGGCAGCCTGACTCTGGCCCTGCTGGTCAACCTCAAATTGCTGACTTTCGTGGACCGGCGCGTGATCTATCTGGTCCCGGCTTTCGTCCTGCTGCTGGCCTTCCTGCTGACGGCGGCCCCCCGCCGGGCGGGGTACGCGCTGGCCGCCGCCGCCGTGCTTGTCGGATTCGCGGCGGGCTGGTCGCCGCGCCTGATGGGCAACTGGTTCTACCGGCAGGGGGTGGAAGCGCTGGCGGCGCGGCTGGGGCCGGGCGACGTGGCATATCTCCAGTTCCACCCGCCTTTCGACGAACACATCATCCGCTACTACGCCGACCGTCTGCTGCCGGAAGGCGCGATCTCGTACACCGTGCCGGAGCTGGATGTCCGCAATCCGTTCCTGTTAGATCAGCTTATGGATGACGTGTGGCTGAAGGACGATTTCTGGGTGATGCGCCCGGCGGAGGACGACGTGCCCTGGGCGGAGAACATCCCCGGCGGGCGCTTCACCCTGGCGGAAACTATCCCCGCCTACTGGTTCGCCCTGGACCGCTTCGAGGTGGTCTACGACGACCGCCAGCCCACGCGGGACGCCGCCACCCTCCCCGACCGGATCGATACGCCGCTCATTTTCGGCGATATGTTCGCGCTGACAGAGTATGAGGTCGACGCCGTCATCGTCCGCCCCGGGGGAGCGCTGACCGTCCGGCCGGACTGGGAAGCTATCGCCCCGCCGGACGAGGACTACGCCGTCTACGTGCACTTGCTGGCGGACGACGGGCAAACCGTGATTGCGTCCGGGGACAGCGACCCGCACCATCTGGGCCGGATTGTGCCCACCACGCGCTGGCCGGTAGGCCACCCGATCCACGATGAATACACCCTGACGATAGACCCGGCGGCGCCCCCCGGCGAGTATACGCTCCGAATCGGCTTCTACAGCCGGATGCGCCCGCTGCGCCTGCCGGTGACGCTGCCGGACGGCACGGTGGCCGACGGCGTGCCGCTGGCCCGGATTCGGGTGACCGCCGAATAAAGGCTCCAGGGGGGAAGTATAAGGAAGGGACGAACTGGACGAAGGGCCGGATCGGGGCCGCGACAGGCGCCAGATGAGAATCGAGCCAGGGGCTTAAGCCCCCCGCCTATCTCTGCCAAAAGAGGCCCGCGCGCAGGCCCCTACAGAGAAAAGCGCTGCCCTTTTTCGGTCAGGGCAATCCCGCGGGCCTGCCCGCGCTCGCGCACGATCAGGTCGAGCGCCTCCAGATGATCCAGGTGGCGCACGACGGACGACGGCCAGGCGAAGTTGCAGCCGGTCGCGATCTCTTTGAGCGTGGGCGCCCAGGTGTGGAGCGCCATATATTCCCGGATGAAGCGGAAGACCGCCAGCGTAGTTTCCATATCCTCTACCCAGAGCAGCCCGGCAAAGCCGGGGGCAGTGACGCTACCGGGCCGGCGCGCCCTGCCTGGCCCACCGGCAGCCCGCATCCTATCATAGAACTTATGTTCTATCAAGTGGAATTAAGTGTAAGGATGGTTATAGTCCCGTTTGTTCAGGCCCATTCCGCCGCCCGGTAGCCGCGCAGCGGCCGCCGCCCGCCCGACCGGACCCCGTACAGCGTCATGTCCGCCACCTCGAAACCGTGCCGGAACAGCAGCTCGAACTGGTCCGGCTGGAGCTGTTTGATCGCCGTCTCCATCAGAGCCGCCCGGCGCACATCTTCTTCCGACAGGTAGCGCGGCGCAAGGGCGGGAATCTCCTCTTTGCGCCCGGCGCGGGTGAGCAGGTAGGATGCCGAGTTGTCGATCTGGAAGTAGCCGCCGGCGCCGCTGTCCTTCAGATGGGCGACAATCATGCGCGCCCGCAGCGACCGCACCTGGTTGGTGGCCAGGCTGATGATGCGGTACGGCGCGATGAACGGGTTGTAGGAGTCGCCGATGCCGGGGCGCGCCCCGGCGTCGCTGACAATCAGGAATTTGATATGCTGCCGGTAACCGCTGCCGGGATTGAACAGCCCTTCGGTCCCCAGATTATCGTACACGCCGCCATCCCACAGGTGCAGCGTCCTGATCGGCAGCGGATGGGATTGGCCGCCCGCCGGCGGGGTCCAGGTGAAGCGCTCAGTGTGCAGCGTCAACGGGCCGATCACACCCGGGAAGGCCCCCGACGCGGCCACCGCCTCGCTGAGCGGCACGCCAGCGGTGTCGGCGGAGTAGCCGAAGCAGTAGTCGCCCATCTGGCGGGCGGAAAAGCGCCAGTTGACGCCGGTCTCGTAACAGGTCGCGTTGATCAGCCACACGGGGCGCTCCGGCAGCGCACTCAGGGGGGCTGTGACGCCCCACAGCTTCGCCAGCAGGGCGGCCAGGACGCGGGCGCGCGGGCGCAGCAGGCTGAGCGGATCGCGCAGCAGCCGTCGGATGTACGACCCCTGCAGATCGGTGGTGGTCAGCATCCGGCGGGCGTGGGGCACAACAACGCGGCGGTATTCTTCGCTGGTCGGCCAGCGTGGAACGCCCCCGCCAGCCGTCATCACCAGGCTGATCGCCAGCGAACCACCGGAGACAGTGGAGAGCGCGGTCACGTCTTCCAGCAGCCCTTCATCAGCCAGCCGGGCCAGAACGCCCAGATGAAAGCCCGCGGCGCGGAAGCCCCCGCCCGAGAGTGCCAGCCCGATCGGTTGTCCCATGGGTGCTGCCTTTTCTGCCAGCGACACACAATTTCTACTATTTTAGTCCGATGAGAATGTGTCGCAAATGGGATCGCAGGTGTTAAACTCACCCGGCGGGGGGTAAGAGCTGGCACACCGGACTCAGTTTGTGACGTTTGGCCCGGCGGCGCATCTCAAAAAGGAGCATACTGGAAGCGATGCGCCGGGGAGGCGCTGACGAAGGAGTCGAACATGCCTGTGATACGCCGAAGATTCCCTCTGATTCTGCTGGGGATGCTGGTCATTCTGCTCGCCGTTGCCAGTTGCGCGCCCGCCGCCGCGGAAGCGCGCACCGTGATCACGCCGCAGGAGGCGCAGTCCCGCCTGCAAAACGACGGGCACGCTGTCCTGCTGGATGTGCGCACGCCCCAGGAGTGGCAAAACGACGGCCACGCCCCCGGCGCCATCCTGATCCCGGGGACGGAGCTGGCAGCGCGGCTGAACGAGCTGAATCGGGATGACGCGATCATGGTGATCTGCCGCAGCGGCAACCGCAGCCAGGCCGCCGCCGCCCTGCTGCGCCAGAGCGGCTTCAGAAACGTGGTCGAGGTGGACGGCGGGATGCGCCGCTGGGCCGCCGACGGCCTGCCCGTGGAGTAAGGCGCGTCGCAGGCCCCCACCCTCAGTCCTTCCCCGACGAGCAGGGAGGGAAGCACACTGCGGCGGAGCTTTCTCCCTTCCTCCGTTGACGGAGAGGGAGGCACACTGCGGCGGAGTTTTGCTCCCTTCCTCTGCCAGCGGAGGAAGGGCCGGGGATGGAGGTTTCTCTTCCGCCGCCAGTAACCTCACCCGGCCCTTCTCCGTTGACGGAGGGGAGAGTCCGGCGCAGCTACTCCGCCAGCACGCCTTCGTCCAGAAAGTCCTGCGTGATGTTTCCCTGGTGGAGCGTCCAATCCATGGTGAACGCGCCCGGTGACGTGAAGGTCATCGTATACTCCGCCATGACGTGCTCCCCTTCATGGTCCCATTCACAGCTCCCGCTGTAAACGCCCTCCCCGCTGCGGTGCAGGACGCAGCTCCTGTAGAATAGACTCTCGCCGTCTGCCGCCTCCACCAGCGACAAGCGCAGCGTGAGCACCTGGGAGCCTGTGTCTGCCCACGTGCCGTTGCCGCCCAGAATGGTCGAGGTCACGTCCCACTGGGTGATAGTCCCCGCTTCCGGCACGGGCAGCGGCTTGCCGCCGGCAGCATCCGCCGGGATGCCCGCCAGCGGCGCGAGGCCCGCCGCTGTATACGGCTCCGGCGCAGTCGGTGGGCCGACCGGGAGCAGGTCCGTGCTCATCGCGATCGTCGTGCGGAAGCCGGGCAGCACCGTGACCGACGTCTCCTGCGCCGTCACCCGCGCCGCGCCTTCCAGCACACTGACGGTCATCGGCCCGGCCGGCCGGGCGGTCAGGACCGCGGCCGAGCTGAGCGCGATATCGACGCCGTTGGCCCGCAGGTGGACGGTCGTCCCGGCCGGCGAGCGGATCACCAGCGAATCAGCGGGCGCCTCCGCGCAGGCCGTTTCGCCCAGCCCGGTGCTGAAGGTGAACGCCTGCATCGGCGCAAAGCCGGGCGATTCCGGCGTCTGGCCAGGCTCGACCGCCGGGACCGCCGCGAAGTCGCAGGACTCGTTAGTCACAAGCTGGGCCGCGATCCAGGCCTCGCCGAAGTCCGTCGCAAGCTGGAGCCAGTCGCCCGCCGCGTTCTGGCCGGTGACAGCCAGCGCGTCCCCCGCAGAAGCGCCGCCCACCCGGTTGTAGCCCGTGCCGGGGCCGCTGCGTAGATTCGCGCCGGAAGCCGCCCGGACCTGACACGGCTCGCTCACCGGCCCGCCCGCGAGTTCCCCCTGGTTAATCACCGACGTATCCCCCATCAGCAGCAGCGTGACATTCTGCCCCGGCAGCGCGTCCGGCAGGTCGGCCTGGATGCGCAGCAGGGCGATGCCCCATGCGTCCAGCGCCTCCGGTATGCCGTAAGCGGTCAGGCTTTCCAGCACCTCGACCGCCACTTTGTCGGCAGGCTGCTCAAAAATAGCGTCGCTTCGCAGCACAGCATTGACGCGGAAGTGACCGTAGCAGGCTTCGTTACGCCCCGTGTCCGCGCAGGAAGACTCCAGCGATTCCAGCGCCCCCTGCACCAGCGCCGGGCAGGACTCCCCGCCCCCCTGCGCCCGGACGCCAGCCGGCGCGCCCAGCAGAACAACAGCAACAAGCGGCAGAATCGCGCTCGCGAAGCGGCGGTACGTCTGGCGGCTCATGATCTCTTCTCCCAGAATTGACTCGGTCAGGCTCGTCGGAAAAATTCGATCAGGATCGGGTTGACGGCTTCCGGACGTTCGTACTGCGGCAGGTGAGCGGCTTCCGGAATGGCGTGGAATTCGGCGTTGGGGATGGCCGCCAGCACCTTCTGGCTGGTGGCGAAGGGGATGGTCCGATCTTCCTGCCCCCAGAGGAGGAGGACCGGGCGGTTTTGCTTGCCGACCTGGCGGTAGACAGCGTCCATACGCGTCAGCGGCATCCGGCGCATGGTGGAGAGCACGGCCCGCTTGAAGCCGCGATACGGCATCTGCTCCCGGTAGCGGGCGTAGTAGTCGGGGTAGCGCTCCGGGTGGAGGAAGTCGTGCGGCAGCCCGCCGACCATGATCCGGTCCCCGGCGACGGCCATCAGCAGCTCGCCCAGCCCGGGCACGAACAGCGCCGCCGCCCCGGGCGAGACCGGCAGCGGGTAGCCGGCCGGGTCCAGCAGGGCCAGCCGCCGCACGCGCTCCGGATGGCGGGCGCAGAAAGCGCCAACAATGGCGCCCCCCATGGAGAGACCGACGAGGTCTACCGGCGCGGTCAGGCCCAGCGCATCCAGCAGATCAAGGAGCTGGCGGTCGAAGCGGTCGAGGGTGTAGGGGCCGCCGGGCCGGTCAGAATAGCCGCGCCCGAACAGGTCATAGCGCAGGACGCGCAGCCCGGCCTCCGCCAGCGCCGGGGCGGTCGGGTCCCACAGGAACAGCGGCGTGGAGAAGCCGTGCACCAGGACGACGGCCTGCCCCGCCTCCGGGCCGGTCAACTCGTAGTGGGTCACGCCTTCCGGCAGGCGGATGAACTGCCCGGGCAGCCCGGCGCGCGTCCGGTCATCCAGAAGCAGCGGCTCGCGGTAGAAGCGGGACATGGCGGGGCCTCCTGAACAGCGGCATACAGGACGAACTTTACCGCAGGCGGCTGGATCGGACAATCGCCCGGCCGCAGAACGGCCTATAATAAAGCTATCACGCGAAGCGATCCGCCCCCGACCAGAAAGAGTCTCCCATGCCCGCCTACCGCGATCTGGACCCCGCCGCCAACCCGGAGCACCGGCGCATCGTCGAGCGCCTGCTGCTCCTGCGCGCCCAGCTTGACCGCGATATCCCGGTCAGCCGCAGCCTGGAACAGAACCTGCTCCTGGCCACCTGGAATATCCGCGAGTTCGACTCGCCGGCCTACGGCGACCGGCTCCCGGAAGCGTTCTACTACATCGCCGAGATCATCGCCCGCTTCGACCTGGTCGCCGTGCAGGAAGTCCGCCGCGACCTCAAGGCGCTGGAGAAGTTGCGCGATCTGCTGGGCGAAAGCTGGCGCTATATCGTCACCGATGTCACCGAGGGCGACCCCGGCAACGATGAGCGCCCGGGCCGCGTCGAAGGTGG
>JARKNX010000012.1 GCA_029976025.1 Aggregatilineales bacterium
CCGTGGGGGTTCGCGTTGTGCTGGAGGCGCTGCAGGCCCTGCATGTAGAAGAGTCGGCGCTGGTGGCGCGGGTGGCCGTGGGCGTGGCCGCCGGGCTGGTCCCCGGGGGTGCCGCCGGCGGGGCCGACCAGGCCGTGCTGGAGTCCGTCCGCGCCCTGGTAGCCGAACAGGCGGCCCTCATCACCCAGTTGGCCGCCAACGGCGGGATTCAGCCGCCCGATGCCGGCGTGGCCGACGCCATTTACCGCCTGCTGCAGGAGCAGGCCGGGCGCCTCAGGCAACTGGAGACAGCCCTGGGCGCTCTGACAATTGTGCAGGAGCCGGCGGCGCTGGATGAGGCCGCCCTGCAGGAAGCCTACAGCCGGATCAGCGCCCTCAACGAGAGCAACCTCGGCATCAGCGGCGCGCTCTTCAACCTGGAGCGGCAGCTTGATCGCCTGGAAGAGGAGGTAGACCCTACCTCGGAGTCGCCCAGCGCCCAGCCGGATAAGGTGACCGAGATTCGCCGCCTGATCCGATCCCTCAAAAAGCATTATCAGGATACCAACGCCGTGCTGGTCCAGCTTGGCTGGGCGTTCTCCCGCCTGTCGGAGCCGGAAATTGAGCCGGGAACCGATTCCTCGCGCCGTGCGCTGGATGAAGCGCACCGTCTGACGGCGATTCTCGACCATCACAATGCCGAGATGAGCGCCGACGTGGTGGCGCTGGAACAGGAACTGGAGGGGCTGAACGTGGCGCTGGAGATGGAAGCCGCGCCGCCGGACCGCGAGCTGACGCTGCTGGATGAGATTCGCGGCCTGATTCGCGAGCAGCAGGCTTCGCTGCTGGCGTGGGAACAGCAGCACGCCAGCAATCTGCAAGCCCTGCGCGAGCGGTTCGATGACTTTGTCACCGCCCGCCAGGCCACCGCCCGCCTGCAGGATATCCGCGGCATTGGCGCGGTCTACGCCGAGCGGCTGCAGGCGCATGGCGTGACCACCTTCGAGCAGCTTGTCGCCCTGCCGCCGGAATGGATCCGCGAGATTGTGCAGGCGCCGCGCGGCCTGCGCGTGGACGTGGAGGGCTGGATACGGCAGGCGCGCGAATACCTGGAAGAAGAAAACGCCCCGGATCGCAACGGCGGCAACGGCAGCGACAATGCTGAGGAGTCGGCATGAATCGTGTCGGGGTCATCCACTGGCTGGATGTGCTGCTGCTGGTCATCCTGGCCGTCATGGCCGCCGCTGTCCTGATTCTGCTGGGGATGGGCCTGGCTCGCAGCGGCTTCACCATCGGCTTCGCGCCTACCGCGACTGAATCGGCCACCGCGTCGGCCACGGCATCCTTGACCCCGACCGTGACTGCGTCTGTCACCCCTTCCAGCACCCCCAGCCCGACGCCGACATTCGCGCCAACGCCGCTGCCTACCCCCCGCGTTGAACCGCTGGATATGACCGGTCTGTTCGCCGGCGTGCCGTTCACCGTGCGCGGACAGGGCATCCCCGGCGACACGATCGCGCTTTACGATAACGACCACCGGCTGGCGACGGCTGTGGTCAGCCCGGACGGCGGCTGGACGATCAACGTGCCGGGGCTGCCGGTCGGCGAGCACACGCTGGTGGCGGTCGCCATCGGCCCGGCCGGCGTCGCCAGCGAAATCGCGCCGGTCGGCTTCCTGATTGTGCTGCCGCCAACAGTGACGGCGACCGTGACGCCGTCGAATACGCCATCGGCGACTCCGTCAGTGACTCCATCGGCGACGCCGACGGCAACGCCGACGATCACCGCCTCCTCCACGTCGACTTCTACATTGACGCCGACCGCGACCGCGTCTCCGACCGCGACCGCGTCTCCGACCGCGACGCTGACTGCGCCGCTTTCGACTGAAGCGCCGCCGTCAGTTACCGCTATCGTCACGCTGCGCGTCGCTGCCGCCGCCACCGCTTCGTCGACGGCGAGTCCGCCCCCGGAGGCGGCAACAGAGACGCCGACGGCGACCCTGACGCCGACGCTGACAGAGATGCCGACGGCGACCCTGACGCCGACGCTGACCGCGACCGGGACAGCGTCGCCGGCGCCGCCGACGGCAACGCCAGCATCGACGGCGACGGCGCAGGACACCGCCACGCTGCACGCTGCCGCTGCTTCGCCAACGACGAGTCCGCCGACCGCGACGGCGACCCTGACCGCCACGCTGACGGCAACCGCGTCACCGACGCTGACGGCAACGCCAACACCAACAGCAACCGCGACGTTGACGGCGACCGCGTCTCCGACGGCGACATCTACAGCGACAGCAACGCTGACGGAAACGCCGACGCCAACACCGACGGCAACGCCGATGCCGACGGCGACCGCGTCCCCGATTCCCTTCACCCTCCGCCAGCCAGCGGATGGGGCTATTGTCGGGGCCGGGATGGTCACCTTCAGCGGGCGCACAGCCGGGGGCAGCACAGTCGCCCTGCTCGATCCGGATGAGATCAGCCTGGGCACAACCGCCGCCGATTCGCGCGGCGCCTGGTCGCTGCAGGTCAATCTTGTCCGCCTGCGCGGCCGGGTCACCCTGACGCTGGTGGCGCTGGACGGGGTGGGGAATGTCCTGGCGCGGGAGCCGGTGACGCTGACGGTGGTTGCTCAGCTCGCGCCGCCGACCGGCATCGAGCTGCCGCCCGACCAGAATGAGGCGTTCTCAGTCGGGGCGGCGCTGCTGGCTGTTGTCGGGGCGGCGCTGGTGATCGGGGGGGCCGCGCTGTGGCAGCTCGGACGGATCGTCCGCCTGCGGGAGGAGGACTGACCGCCGGGCCTCGCTCCCGGAGTCTCTCTCCGCCGGTCACCTCATCCCCGGCCCTTCTCCGCTGGCGGAGAAGGGAGGCCTGGTGTGATTCCAGCCGGGGCGCCGTTTATGCAGACAGAGGGCTTAAGCCCTCTGCCCGTCATATCCCTGCCCTTTTCAGGCGGAACATCTAATGCGGGTGCGTGGGGGAGGCTCCCCGGTCGGGCGTGTCTGGCGGCCGGCCCTGATGGCTGACCGGGACCTGTGTCACCGCCGAGATAGCCCGCACCAGCTCATTCACGCCGACCGGCTTGCCCAGGAAGACATCGACGCCGGCATTCATGATCTCTTCGACATAGGCGCGATCGGTGTGATCGCTGATGATGATCAGCGGCACAGTCTCTTTGTGGGTCAGGCGCTGGATGTAGCGGCAGAGTTCCAGGCCGCTGAAATTGCCGACTTCCAGGTTGACGATGATGACGTCCGGCAGGCGCCGCGACACGATATAGAACGCCTCCGCCATTTCCTGCACGATCTGCACCTGGTAGCCGAGCCGGGTCAGGATGGTGCGCAGCGCCTCCGACATGTTGGCGTTATGCTCCACGATCAGGATGTGTTGCCCGCTGCCAGAGGAGGGGGGCTCTGTCCCCATCCGGACCCAGGGCTGCCCCTGGAGCACATTCTCATGCACCGGCGCCATATTCAGCAGCACCTCGATCAGGATATCGCCGACGCGGATATCGTCGCCGTGGCGCAGGCGGTAGGGCTTGTTGGGGTGCAGCCGCTGGTCGTTGACGAATGTGCCGTTGGTGCTGCCCAGGTCCACCAGCAGCAGCCGATCCTTGCCGGCCACGATCGCCGCGTGCTGGCGGGAGACGCCCTTCTCCAGCCCGCCGTACGGGGTGAGGTCCAGGTCGGGGTAGACGGCCGCGCTCACATCGGATCGGCCGATCAGGATGCGCCCTTTCACCTCCATGCGGGCTGAAAACGGCGCGCCCTGTATCCGCAGCTCCACCACCCACGGCGCGCCCAGGCCAGCGTCCAGCGGGCCGGTGTGGCGCGTGACCAGCAGCGGCGCGTCCAGCTCCTCCCGCAGCGCCCGGGTCTCAAACAGAGAGTTGAGCCTGTCAGAGGCCTGTTCTTTTTCATCATTGTCGGGGAAGAAGTTTGAGTCATCCATTGGTGGCCTCGCCATAAAAGGTCGGGATGATGTCCGGCAGGCAGTGACAGAATATAAATTTTTCATAAATATCGTACTGTAAAACAATTTTGTTGATTATAGGACAACAGTCCCTGCCGGCGGACCCCTGTACGCGCCCGCAGCGGCGCCCCTCTCCCTGCGCGGCGGCGCAAATTGAGTAAGATCGGGTTAAAGGGAAAAGGCCGCGACCAGGAGGGAGGAGTATGAGCCAGAACATAAGACGGAAGCTGCGGGACCCGGACCCCGCAGTGCGCCGGGCGGCCATCATGACTCTGGGCAAAAGCAAGGATCGAGCCGCGCTGCCCCTTCTGAAAGCCGTGCACGAGACCGATCCCGATCCCGCGCTGCGCCAGCTCGCCGCGCAGGCCGGGCGCTATATCCAGCAGCAGGCGAAGGCCGCCCCTCCCGCGCCACCGCCGCCCGCCGCGCCGCGCCGCGTGCTGCGCCCCACTGGCTCCTTCGGGTCAGCGGGCGTTGTCGCCCCGCCGCCGCCATCCTTCGATTTTTACGGGCCGCCGAAGGACGAGCCGGAAGACTTCCTGTACAGCGCCTACGATACCTACGCCGAGGAGAAGGCCCCGCCGGGGTACATCATCCCGCCCACCGATGAGGACAAGGCGCGGTCCTCTGTGCCCTGGGGCACGGAGATGCATCCCTACCGGAGCAGCGAAGTCGTAGTCTCAGCGGCGGACAAGAGCAAAGCCCGCGAGAACCTCAAGGGTGCGGCGCGGCACTACAAGGCGGGCCGCAGCGGCGAGGCGTACGATCTGCTGATAGTCGCGCTGACCCTCAACCCGGGCCTGACCGGCGACCCTGAAGCTCAGACGCTGGCCGGCAACCTGATTGACCTGCCGCCGATTGACGCGGTAGAAGCCCTGGCCAGCCCGGCCCGACGCGGCCTTTACCCCCGCCCCGGCAAAGGGCGCCGGGCCGCCGCGTCCGATGCCAGCCGGAGCGCGGCGCAGGGCGCCACCTGGACTGATGTCCTGATCGATCTGGGCATCCTGTTCATGGTGGTCATGGTCAGCGTCATCGGGTTGTTGCTCGTCCTGCGCTCAGCCTCCGGGCCGATGTTCGACCAGTTCGGCAGAGAGGTCGCCTCACAGATCGCTATATTCAGGGATATCCTGTCCCTGCCCGTTGCCTTCGGCGTCACCATCGCCATCGCCGCCTATGACGTGCTGATCTCGCTGATCGGCATAGGAGTCATCTACTATATCTCTTCGCGCATGTTAGGCGGACGCGGGACATTGGTCGAAACCTATCATGCCCTGATTCCTGTCCGGACGGTGCTCGTCCTGCTAGAGACAGGCGGAGTCATCTTGGGATTGGTGATTTCCGGCGGGTCGCCGCAGATGCTCTCGCTGTTCATGTTCGTCGTCATTGCTATCGGTGGCATTTACTTCCAGATGCAGCGGCTGGCCAGCGTGCACGGCTACGGGATGGGTTCCGGCTGCCTGGCGCTGGTGCTGGGATCGCTGGTGCTGGGCATCTTCGGCTGTACCATAGGTCTGTTCCTCCAGGCGATACTCCTCCAGGCGACACTTTTTTGAGTGTTCCCCCGCTGTTGCTCATGCCGGCGTTTCAGGGCGGGTAAATCCGGTATACTCAGGGCCGGTTGGGCTGCCTGTCTGGAGGGAGATCGCCATGTCCTATGTCGCCATCGAGGGTGTGATTGGCGTCGGCAAGACCACCCTGGCCCGCCTGCTTCAGGCGGAGCTGGGCGGTCACCTGGTGCTGGAGGTCTTTGAGGAGAACCCGTTCCTCAGCAGTTTCTACGACGACCGGGAGCGGTACGCCTTCCAGACCCAGATTTTCTTCCTGCTCAGCCGCTACCATCAGCAGCGATCGCTGCGCCTGCTGGCCCGGCCCATCGTCAGCGATTACATCTTCGCCAAAGACGCGCTTTTCGCCCGCGTCAACCTCGCTGGCGACGAGCTGGCGATGTACGGGCGCGTCCATGCCGCGCTGGCCGAGCAGATCGACGCGCCCGATCTGCTGGTCTATCTGCGGGCGGACACCGAGACCCTGATGCGGCGCATCACCCAGCGCGACCGGCCCTACGAGCGCAACATGGACCCGGCCTATATCGCCAGCCTGTGCCGGGCCTACGATGACTTCTTCTTCACCTACCACGACGGCGCGGTGCTGGTCATTGACGCCGGCCGGGTGGACTTCGTCGCCCGCCACGAGGATCGGGCCGAGGTGGTGGGGGAGGTGCTGGCGGCGCTGGGCCGCGCGCCGCGTCAGGAGAAGCTGCCCGGCTTCAACGGAGAGCCGGCGCTCCCGCCCCCCGCTGAGGAGCCGGAGCCGCCCCCGCCGCCCGATCTGGCCGGGGGCGACCGCCGCCTGCGCGATTATCAGGACTTCCACCGCTGGCTGGACGCGGCCCGGGGCTTCAGCCAGGACCCGCTGTTCAACTTCGTCAAGATGCAGGAGGAGATCGGCGAGCTGGCCCGGCTGGTGGCCGCCCTGGACCGCACCAGGAGCGCGCTGCCCGCCCCGCCCGCGCTGGAGGAAGTCGGCGCGGAAATGGCCGATGTGCTGGCCTACCTGCTCAAGCTGGCTAACTACCTGGGTGTGGACCTGGAGAGCGCCTACCTGTCCAAGATGCGCCGCAACCAGGATCGCCAGTGGCGGTGATCGCAATCCGCCGCGCCGCGTCGGGCCACCCCGGACGCGAACAGTGATACAATATCCACAGCGAACACGTCTAGCTACACCTGCTGCCCGAGGAAAAGACTATGCCCTGCCTGGAAAAAAAGCATCCGAATGACTGGGAGAATCCGCGTTTTTTTGGCCTCAATAAACTGCCGGCGCATGCCACCCTGATCCCTTACCCCGATCCGTCCTCCGCCCTCAGGATGCCGCCGGAACAATCGCCCTGTTTTCAATCTCTCAACGGGCGCTGGCGCTTCGCCTACGCTGCCAGGCCGGAGGACGCCCCGGCGGGCTTTTGCGCGGCGGATGCCGGGGCGGACTGGGACACGATCGAAGTGCCGGGCAACTGGACGATGCAGGGCTACGACAAACCGATCTACACCAACGTCAAGATGCCCATCCCCCCGACGCCGCCTTTTGTGCCCGGGGACGACAACCCGACCGGCATCTACCAGCGCCGCTTCAGCCTCCCGGCGGGCTGGGAGGGGCGGCGGATCATCCTGGCCTTTGACGGCGTGGAATCGGCTTTCTATGTCTGGGTCAACGGCCAGCAGGTCGGCTACAGCCAGGACTCGCGCCTGCCGGCGGAATTCGATATCACGCCTTTCGTCCGCGCCAGCGGTGAAAATACCCTGACCGCCATGGTCATCCGCTGGTCGGATGGCAGCTATATCGAAGATCAGGATCACTGGTGGATGGCCGGCATCTACCGCGACGTGTATCTGTACGCCGTGCCGGAAGTGCACCTGGCCGATGTCTTCGCCCGCGCCCTGCTGGACACGGACTACCGCGACGGCCTGCTCTCGGTGACCGTGCGGCTCGCGGCGGCGCGCGACCTCAGCCCGGAAGGGTATGTCGTGGAGGCCCAGTTGTACGACGCCGACCGGCAGCCCGTCCTGCCCGCGGCGCTCAGCGGGGAAGTCCACGTGCGGCTGGAGGAGCTGCCTCAGGTCACCCTGAAGGCGGTTGTCCCCGCCCCGCGCCCGTGGTCGGCGGAAAGCCCGGCGCTGTATACGCTGGTCGTGACGCTCAGGGACCCGGCAGGGGAGGTCGTGGAGGCGGGGCGCTGGCGGGTGGGCTTCCGCACGGTGGAAATCCGGGGGCGGGAGCTGCTGGTCAACGGCCAGCCGGTGTACTTCTACGGCGTCAACCGCCACGATCTCAACGATCGGCGCGGCAAGACGGTCACCCTGGACGATATGATCGCCGACGTGACCACGATGAAGCGCTTCAACTTTAACGCGGTGCGCACCAGCCACTACCCCAATGACACCCGCTTCTACGATCTGTGCGACGAATACGGCCTGTACGTGGTTGACGAGGCTAATATCGAATGTCACGCCCTCTACAACCAGTTAGCCAACCACCCGGACTGGGCCGCAGCTTTCCTGGATCGCGGCGTCCGCATGGTGGAGCGCGATAAGAACCACCCCAGCATCATCATGTGGTCGCTGGGCAACGAAAGCGGCTACGGCCCGGCGCATGACGCCATGGCCGGCTGGATGCGCGGCTACGACGGCACGCGCCCGATCCACTACGAGGGCGCCATCACGCGGCATGCCGGGCACGACTGGGAGGACGGCCATCTCGCCACCGATGTCACCCCGCCGATGTACCCGACAGTTGACGCGATTGTGGCCTATGCGAAGGACCTCCGCGCCACCCGCCCGCTGATCATGTGCGAGTATGCCCACTCGATGGGCAACAGCACCGGCAACCTGCGCGAATACTGGGAAGCTATCGAGAGCCATCACGGCCTGCAGGGCGGATTCATCTGGGACTGGATTGATCAGGGCCTGCGCAAGGTGGATGCGGAAGGGCGCGCTTACTGGGCCTACGGCGGCGACTTCGGCGACACGATCAACGACCGCAACTTCTGCATCAACGGGCTGGTCTGGCCGGACCGCACCCCGCACCCGGCCATGTGGGAGTGCCGCAAGCTCTTCCAGCCGCTGGCCGTGCGCGCTGTCGATCTGGCCGCCGGAGAGGTAGAGATCGCCAACAAGCGCTTCTTCACCGGGCTGGAGGACCTCCGGGGGGCCTGGGAGATCGCGGTCGATGGCGAAGTCGTGCAGCGCGGCACGCTGCCCGCGCTCGCTATCCCGCCGCGCGGCCGGCAGGCCGTCCGGATACCCTGCAGCCGCCCGGCGCTGCCCCCCGGCGCGGAGTGCTTCCTGACTGTGCGCTTCACCCTGGCGGAGCCAACCCTCTGGGCCGAAGCCGGGCACGAGGTCGCCTGGGAGCAGTTCCCGCTGCCGATCAGCGCGCCTCCGGCTGTGACCATCGCGGCAGCGGAGATGCCCGCGCTGACGCTGGCCGACGGTCCCGGGCAGATCGCCGTCAGCGGGGCCGACTTCGCGCTGACCTTCGACCGGCAGGCCGGGACGCTGGCATCCCTGACCGGCTGCGGCGTGGCGCTGATCGCCGCCGGGCCGACCTTGAATCTGTGGCGGGCGGCGACGGATAACGACGGCTTCAGGCACGATCCCCTGATGCTGGAGGAGAAGGGACGGGCGGAGGTCAAACTGCTCAAGCGGTGGATCGAGGCGGGCCTGAACCGGCTGACGCTGGCGACGGAGGCGGTGACGGTCGAGCAGATCGCCCCGGCGGTGGTGCGCATTGCCGCCGTCACGCGGGCGACGGGGGCGAACGGGCTGGCGCCAATCCGGCACAGGCACACTTATACCATCTACGGGAGCGGCGACGTGGCGATCGACAACCAGATCGATGTGCCGGCGGGCTACCCGCCGCTGCCGCGCGTCGGCCTGACCATGCAGATGCCGGGCGGTTTTGAGACGCTCACCTGGTATGGGCGCGGCCCGCAGGAAAGCTACAGCGACCGCAAAGCCGGCGTGGCCGTCGGGCTGTACCGGGGGACGGTGGATGAGCAGTATGTGCCGTATATCCTGCCGCAGGAAAACGGCAACAAGACCGATGTGCGCTGGCTGGCCCTGAACAACGCCGCCGGGGCGGGGTTGCTGATCGCGGCGACGCCGGCGCTGGAGGCCGGCGCCCTGCACTACACGGCGGATGACCTGTACGCTGCCTTCCACACCAATGAGCTGGTCCGCCGCGACGAAGTAATCATCACCCTCGACCGGGCGCAGTGCGGCCTGGGCGGGGCAAGCTGCGGCCCCGGCACGCTGCCGCAGTATCTGATCCAGCCGGGCACGTTCACCTTCAGCCTGCGGCTGCGGCCCTTCCTGGAAGGGGCAGATCTGGCCGCGCTGGCCCGCCAGCAGGTTGCCGTGGGGTAGGCCGGTCGCGCAGTGCAGGGGCGTTCAATTGAACGCCCCTGCGGACGTGCACCTCCGTCCCCGCCCGGTGTTTCGTATCTCCGCGCCGCGCGCCCCTTACAATCTTCACCTGTCTCCCCTGACAAACGGCCTGATTTGCCGCCAGAGCGGTTCACAGCCCCCGCTTTCTTTGACAAAATCGGGGAAAGCACATATCCTCCTTTTCAAGCTATATTCGTGATGATTTTCACAATTCGGACTGTCTATATCAGGTAGACAGACTATCAACAGCAGTACCGCCTACGCCCATGCAACGTCCTCTAAATGGAGTAAAACACCCATGAGCTTCAAGATTATGCCCAAGACCGCCTTGCCGGAGTGGGTGGAGTGGCTGCAAGCCCAGTACCGGGTTGTTGGCCCCAAAGCGCTGCACGGCCAGTATGTGTTCGATGAGATCAAAACGCCGCAGGAACTTGTCCTGGACTACCCTACTTCGGTCCTGCCGCCCAAGAAGTACCTGCTGCCTCAGCGGGAAGAGCTGTTCACCTTCAACACCAGAACGCAGCAGTCCAAAGCCAACATCACCTGGGAGCCAACCGTGATTCTGGGGGTGCACACCTGCGACATGCACGCCCTGATGCTTCTGGACGCGGTGCACAGCACGGGCTACAAGGATCAGCACTACCAGGCCCGCCGCGAGCACACCTACCTGGTCAGCATCGAGTGTCTCAGCCCGTGCATGGAGCATTCGTTCTGCAAGAGTATGGGCACCCTGACCGTCCCCGAGGACTACGATCTGCACTTCACCGATCTGGGGAATGAGTACGGCGTGGATATCGGCTCGGAGAAGGGGGCCGCCCTGCTGCAGGGCTTCGCCTCCGTCTGGGACCCCACGCCGGAGGATTACAACCGTATCAACCAGGTGATGGCCGAAAAATGGCCGCGCTTCAGCTACCGCCTGAATTTCGACGTGACTGAGCTGCCCGACCTGCTGGCCCTGAGCAATACCAGCAACCTGTGGAACGAGCTGGGCGATATTTGTCTGGGCTGCGGCATGTGCACCAAGGTTTGCCCGACCTGCTACTGCTTCGATGTCACCGACGATGTTGACCTGTCCCTGCAGAACGGCGCTCGCACGCGCACCTGGGACTCCTGCCAGGTGG
>JARKNX010000013.1 GCA_029976025.1 Aggregatilineales bacterium
CGTCACTACCGGAATCCCCATCGCTATCGCCCGGTCAATCACCGGCGCCAGCGCATCCGTGCTCACCGACGAAACAGCCAGCCCGTCGACCCGCTCCAGCAGCGTCTCGATCTCGGCAATCTGGGCGTCCGCATCCGCCCCCACCGGCCCCACAAAGGCCGCGTCTACGCCCAGCTCCGCCGCCGCCCGCTCTACCCCCGCCCGGATGAACGGCGCAAACTCGTTCGAAACATCGTGGTACGAAACACGAATCATCAGCGGCTCGCCGCTGTCCAGCTTCGCCTGGATGCGGTCAGCCAGGTTGAAGTCCGCCAGACTGACGCCTTCGCCTCCCTGTGCGTTGACAAATACTGCGCTGAAGGAGAGTGAAAGGATCAGGATGACGGACAGCACAAAGAAGCGATTCCTAAGCATGCTTAACTCCTCCTCATAGCAAACAGCCGTTCACTTTACTGCAGCGGATACGAAACTTCGCATCCGATTGCACCAGCGCAGAATACTCCCGCGCGCCTACCGTGACCGGTGCCCCGCGGTCCAGCGATCGATGCCAACGGCGAGAATGATCACGACGCCGATTATGGCTTCCTGCCAGAAGGGTGAAATCCCCAGGAGGATCAGCCCGTTCTTGAGCACCCCGATGATGAGGACACCCAGCACAGTCCCCGGCACGGTCCCCTCGCCCCCGCTCAGCGCGGCGCCGCCGACCACCGCCGCCGCAATCACATCCAGCTCCACGCCGACCCCGGTCCGGCCCGCCTGCGCGCTCGGCAGGAAAGCCAGGCTCAGGATACCGGCGACTGCGGCCAGAAATCCCATCACAATGAAGGCCCAGATTTTGACGGAAAAAACCCGGATGCCGGATACCCGCGCCGCTTTGGGGTTGCCACCAACCGCGTACAGGCGGAACCCGAAAGTCGTTTTGGAGAGCACAAACCAGGTGACCACGATGATCAGGACGAAGAAGACCAGTTGCATGGGTATCTGATCAAACAACTGTCCCTGGCCGAGGGCGTAGAACTGGTCGATCATCTCCGGGATGCCCCCGTGCCGCGCGTTGACCGTGACCGGCTGCCCATCTGTGATGATCAGCGCCAGCCCTCGCACCGCACTGAGGGACCCCAGCGTGGCAATGAAAGAGGGAAGCCGCCCGTATGTAGACAACAGGCCGTTGATAAAGCCGAAGAAGACGCCCACCAGCAGCCCGACCGCGATAGCCGCCACGAGACTCCAGCTTTGCAGCAGCAACAGGCCGGTAGTGATGGAGGAGATGGCGAAGACGGCCCCGATGGAAAGGTCAATCTCGGCAGAGATCAACAGATAAGTCATGCCAAGGGCCATGATTCCCAGCACGGAGACCTGCCTGCCGATATTGAGCAAATTACGGGTGGTCAGAAAAGTATCCGTCGCAAGACTCAGAAACAGCCCCATCAGCAACAGCGCGAGGAACACGCCAGCCTCACGCATCGCCAGAAATTGCCGGAGTCTGGCTACAAACTTCTGTCCGGTGCTTGCACGCACTTGCGATTGCTCTGCCATTAATGCAATCCTTTCGACATCCAAGGAACGCGCAGAAGACTGTTGGTATAGAGCTGTGTCGAGTGGGATGGTTGCCCGGTCAGGAGAACCGGGCGGAGGAACGATGTATGTAAAGGTATGTATACGTATGTAAGGATACTACCATGAAATACGCACAAGATGCAAGACATCAAAAGTAGCGCGGACGCGGTTGAAATCCGTCAGGTTTTGCCTGCCGCCGCGCCGGGCAGCTTCTACTCCAGCGGCAGGCTGCGCAGGTAAAGGATGAGGGCATCCAGATCGGCGCCCGGGATATCCCCCAGCAGCGCATGTGGCCCCTCATCTACGCTGAACACGTCCTGCAGAGTAGCGGCGCTGCCGTCATGATAGTAAGGCGCAGTATCCCACAGCCAGCGCAAAGACGGCGTATCGATCGGCCCATCGCCGAGATCATGTGTCAGCCCGTCCATATACAGCGGCGGCATATGGCACGTCTCGCATCCCTGGGCCAGCCAGACCGCTTCGCCGGCCAGCACCTCTTCCGGCGGAATGCGCAGCGCATTGCGGCCTGGCCCATCGAGCGTATCGAGAAAAGCGACCAGCGCATCCAGGTCCGGCGACAGGCCGCTGTTCGGATCGCCCAGCGGCGGATTGGGGATGCCCTCAATCAGCCCCTGACCGCGGTGGACGGTCCGGTAGAAAGCATCAAAGTCGGCCAACTCATCATAGGACGCCCGCCATCCCCACGGAGCGGTCTCCCGGACGCCGAAGAGAGTGGGCGTGTTCACATTCTGCCCGGTCGGGAAGTTGGCCCACACCCGGCCGTCATCGGCCCCGTCAAAGTGGCAGGTAGCGCAGCTCAGGCGGCGATCCTGCGACAGGCGGGGGTCGGCGCTGCCGTAGAATAGCTGCGCCCCGATCAACAGCTCAATTGGCATCGACAGTTGTGTGGCCGGCAGCTTGCTCACCTCCCTCATGAGTGCGGACTCGATGACGGAGATCGTGCCGTCCAGCGCGTTGTAGACGAACAGGAAGCGCCCGTCGGCGTAGCTGGCAATGCCGCGCGGGTTGGCCCCGACCGCGATATTAGCGACGGCGAAGCCGGTATTCAGGTCGATGACGGAGACATCGTCGCTCCCGGCGTTGACCACCCACAGCCAGCGGCGGGCGCGATCGAAGAGCAGATCAAACGGCATATTGACCGGCTGGTCGGCCACATCCAGCACCACCCGCTTCTGTCGCAGGGGAGTCATAGTGATCAGATCGAAGACGTTGACGACCGGAAACACTGTCGTGTCGAAGGTCAGCACCGGGTTGCTGGCATTGGCCCGCGTCGCCGGGACAAGCGCTTCGGCGTCGTAGGTGTTGATCCACACGCTGGACGAGAGGCGCGAATCCGCCGTGCCGCCCGCCTCAGCCGCCACCCGGCCGGTGGGAATATACAGCATCGAGAGCGACCCGGAATTGAAATGCGTGATATACAGAAAATCCCCCCACAGGGCCAGGCCCGCCGGCGCGTCGGGCACGGGCATCACCCGCAGCACGCGGCGCGTTGCCACATCCACCTGGGCGACGGCGTCGTTGCCCTGCAGCGCCACGTAAAGCGTCGCGCCATCAGTGACGACCCCCCACGGCCACAGGCCGACGCGGATCGTATCGGTTACGGTGAAAGTCTCCAGATCGATCAGGCTGACCGTGCCTTCGGCGTGAGAAGTGACCGCCATCCAGGTCTGGTCCGGCGCGATCGTCAGCGCGCGCGGATCGGCCCCGACCGGGATTTCAGCGGCAATCCGACGCTCCGCCAGGTCTACCAGCGACGCCGTGCCGCTGAAGGTATTGGCCGTCACTGCGTAGCGCTGGCTGCCGATCAGGGCGATGATATTGCTGCGCGAGGCGCGGGCCGCGTTGGGGTCCGGCAGCGCGAACAGCGGACGCGGCGTCGGTGTGAAGCCGCCCTGCGCCCCCGCCGGCACGATCGGCAACAACACTATCATGAGCAGCAGCACTGCCCCACCGGCCAGTGCCGGGAAACCCCATCGCCTGGTGACCATACACCCTCCCGGAATGTCTCAGGCCAGCCCCGCGCCCATCGACTCCAGTCCAAGCCAGTCAGAATTGGCCGGCGTTATGCGCAGCCCCGTCACTGATGCGCTGACACATTCAAGCATCACCCCTCTGCCCGGCGCACATGAAGAGCGGAAGCGGCCGGGCTTCTGAAGCGCGCCCTCTTTCACGAGGACGGCTCCGGCCAGCCGTCATACAGCGCCAGCAGGCGATCGCCAAACAGCGTGATCATCCGGGCGGCCATCACCAGCCTGCCGGACTGCTTCTGGCCGGTCAGCACGAAAGTCATCCGCACCGTATCGGCGGAATAAGGGACCTGGGTGTCTTGCCGGAGGACATCCAGATTGGAGAAAGTCCAGTTGAGCCGGCGCGGATCGTAATTGTAGGCGAAGATGCCGCTGTAAGCGGGCTGGACGCCGCTGTCCATGACCATGCCATTCATCTGCACCGTGTAATCAAGCTGCACGCTCTGCCAGTCATCGGGGACAACGACAGTCACGTTGAACGGCAGGGCGACCGGCAGGAATGTATCAGCGGCAGCGGGCCGCTGCAGCTCGATCATAGACGCCCTCGCCGGCACGACGTACAGGGCGAACTCGCCCCCCCGCGTGCCGAGGGCGCCCCCGGTTGGATACGGCTCACGCACCAGCCCGGCCGAAGTCAGGCCGTCATAGGTCACTTGCAAACGGACGCGCCAGATTCCGGCCCGGTCCAGAATCAGGGTTTGCTCCGGGTCGTAATAGTATCCGACGGCGTTGGCCCGCCCGCCGAGCGGCAGGACGCGCCCGTCCGGCGAGGTAATCTCCGCCCGCACCAGCGCGGGTAACGTCGGCGCCACCTGCCCGGCCAGAATCAGCGGCGCCCCCACCGTGAGCACCTGCCCCGGCTGCACCCCGGTCGGGACAAAGAATATCTCAATCCCCTGTCCGTCCACCGTCAGCAGCGGCCCGCCATCCGCGCCATCCGCCGCACCGCGCAGCGGCGGATATACCCGGTCGCCGCGCGGGTCGTTGGGGCTGGTGACCATAGCCACCGCGCCGTAGATAGCCGTCTGGCGAAGGTCAAGCGCCGCGTTACGGACCACCACGCCGCCGAACAGGAAGGTATAGTCGCCGGGCAAATCGCCGTTGACGCCGATCCCGCGCTGGCCGTTATACGGATCATCCGTCCCCCAGGAGGACAACACCAGGCTGGGGGTCTCATCGCCCAGCACCATCTGGCGGGCCGTCAGGCCGGGCCGGACGGCATTCAGGTAAGCATAAGCCTGGTTCGCCGCCGCTTCCGGCGCCGCCGGCCCGACCGTCAATACCGGCAGCTCATCCACATTAGCCAGCTCGCGCATGGTCGATCCGTCATTGGCTGCCCACCCCGGCAGGTGGGTGACCAGCCAGTCCTGGTAAGCGCCCTGGCGGTCGGTCAGGCGCTGACCCGCCGCCAGCCGCCCGGTCCGATCGCGCAGCCACAGGGTATCCCCGCTGTGATACGGCCAGCGGAGCGCGATATCTGGCTCCACAATCTGCAGGTGCGGGCTGACCCGATCCAGCGGATACCAGGCCAGATGATCCTCAAAGCGCACCCCAGCTATGCCGCGCCCGCCGCGCGCAACCAGATCCCCGGTCGGGGAGCCGATAACGCCCGCCCCGCGGACGCTGCCCATCCACAGCCGCCCCAGCGAATCGGTGTACGAGGCGGTGATATCCACCACATACTCGCCCGGCGTCGTCAGCACCCAGTCCGCGGCGTCCGCTCCCGGATAGAAATAGCCGTAGGCGTTGGCCGTGCCGCTGACTTCGTAAACAACCGGCGCGTCGCCCTCCAGAGGGAACACCTGCATCCGGACAGTCACATCGGCGGGCAGGGACGGCGAGATCGTGAGAGTCGGCGCGAAGACATCGCCCACCTCGAAGGGCGTCCCCGGCAGCACCCCCGGCAGCATATACAGCGGCTCCGCCAGCCAGACATCGTATGTGCCGCCGCCCTCGTAACGGTTGCCCCAGACGTCAGTCAGCCTCCCGGACACGGTGATGATATGGTGGCCGTCCTGCTCAAACGTATAGGCCATCAGGCGCGGATCGAGCGTCGTCAGGCGGTACATGTCCACTGGCGAGGTCGGGCTGAATACTTCCGACTCAATCCGCGCCGCCGAGGACAGGGTGTTCTGCTGCAAAGGGAACACGCCCAGATCGTCGCGCGTGCCATCTGGCCGCTGGACAGTCACCGTCAATTCGCCGGAATCGAAGGCGAACGGGATGAGCGGGGCGATCGTCTGGTAGAAGCTGTTGCTCAGCACAATGGGCAGGTAAGGCTCCAGCGGGTAAGCGATCGGGCGGCCGGTGGCCGGATCAATGCGCGGCAGGATCGTCGTCCCGCCGTTGAAGGCCACCCTGTTCGCCAGCGCGGCGATCCCCGCATCCTCCCGCGCCAGGACGCCCCGCGCCCCGCTGCTGGCCGGGCTGTCCTGGAAAAGGCTCCAGATCAGGTGCTCTGCTTCTTCAGGCGCGCTGCCAAAGCGCAGTACAAGCGGCAGCCGCGCTTCCGGCACGCCCACGCCCGGCCCATTCCCCAGGATGCCCGGCGCGCCCCAGCTATTATACCGGCCGTTGACCGCCGCCGTCCCGGTGAGCGCAGGCGTGTACAGGCCGGCGGGGATCGTCGCCGGGATCGGGATGGCCCACTGGAGCAGAAAGGTCAGCCTGCCGTTAGCCACAACCAGCCCCTGTGCCGTCGCGTCGCCGAGCGGGATGCCCCCGGCTACGTTCTCCACCGCCAGGCCGGAAGGAGTCAGCAGCCCGCTCCAGCCGTTGCCGGTCATGCGGCCAGCCGCCCCCTGCACGCCGCCCACCGTGATTGGCTCCAACCGCAGATCAGCCACCAGCCGCAGCCCGGCCTCCAGGAGTTCGGCTCCGCCGCCCGGCAGGTCCGGAGCCTGCATATTGACCTGCATCTCCACCAGAGCGATATCGCCCGCCTGAAAGGACACCTGGTTGATCCGCCCGTCGGCCTGCCACAGCCCGTGGCCGCCACCGACCGGGCCGGACAAAGTGAAAGCGATCGCATCTTCTGGCATCCCGGCCAGCGGGTGGAGCGCCGTATTGTCCAGCTCATCGCGCTCTTCCACCGGCAGCGCCAGAGGCGCGCCCGCCCCCGGCGGAACATCTTCATCGCAGCAGGATGCGGCCACGAAGCGGACCCCCAGGATGGCAATGGGCGACGCGCTGCCGGTGAACGCCGTCCGGGGAAAGCGCATTTCCACAGCGCCGCCGGGGATCTCCTGCTGGGCGCTGAAGCCGCCCAGCGGGCCGCGGGCCTGCCGGGTCAGGTTGGGGGCGACTTCGAAGAACTGCCCGCCGCCGCCCCGCCGCGGATCGAGCTGAATCAGGAAGCGGCGCCCGTCCAGGCCCAGCAGGACCTCCAGACGCACATAATCGACCGGCAGGGAAGCATCGCCGTCCGGCGGGACAAGCGCCATGAAGAGGCTTTGCACATTGGCCAGCCCGTATAAAATCGCCGCTTCTCCTCCACCCAGGTCAATCGGCGTGCCGCTCGCCAGATCCGGCCATTCGGCAGCCAGCCCGTCAATGACGATTGGCGTCGCCGGGGCCTGCGTCTCGGGCACGGGGGGCAGCGGAGGCGGATCGTAGCGTTCCGGGCGCGGGCCGGCCACGATCACGCCCGGCCCGCCGGGCAGCGAGCCGGGCACATTCCGTTCGGCGTTCTCGATGCGCTGAGCCGGGCTGATCCAGAACGGAGTGTTGCCGGGGCCGTAGATCTCGCCTATAAACGCGCCGGTCAATTCCGCGCGGGGGTACACCGTCTGCCCGGTGTACATATTGCGGATGGCGACCACCGCGCCGGGGAACACCGCGCCAGGCTCGCCGCGGATGATCACCACCCCGTTCGCATTCGGCGGATCGATCGTGATCAGGCTGGCGCGCGGCGGGTCGCCCAGCTGAGCCGGCGCAGGCCCTTCCTGGGCGGTCAGCCGCGGCGGAGCCGCCGCCAGCGCGGTCAGGATGACGGTCAGCACAGTCACTATCGCCGCCATACGGCGGATCATCGTGCGGGTGGTCATGGCTCCTCCCGGCGGGCAGTGAGCATACAACTGGCAGTATAGAGGGGGTTCATTTACCTGTCAAAACGTTGCCTTCACATCGTAATCCTATCATGTTTTCAGCAGCCCGCTGCCGGGTCAGCGATCCAGCCCGACCAGCCGGACGGAGCCAGCAGCGCGCCCCGGCGCGGCATTGCCAGCCACAGAGCCAGGAGCGTTTGCCGGCCGTAAGTCAGGGGGAAACTGCGAAAGCGCCCGCGCCACGAAAGGCCGCCGGACGCCCCGCGGAAGCAGCGCTGCCCGGGGTGGCCGGGCAGCGAATCAAACGAGGGATATGTGCGAAGGCTGTCGCTTCGGGCCGCGCCTACCGGTTCACCGACACGTTGGACTGCACCACACCGCTGGCGTTAGCCAGGCTGACCACATCACCCGGCTGCCACACCGCTCGCGTCTGCCCCCAGAACAGGGCGACCGGTGTATTCTGCCCGACACGGGTGAAGACCGTCACCCCGGCCCCGGGGAACAACCGGTAATCCGGGAAGGTGAAGATATTGCCCTCGGTATCGTACAGGGTCCACCCCTGCAGGTCCACCAGCCCGCCGCGATTCTCCAGCACCACGCCTTCGCTGGTCACGTCGCCCGGCCCGATCACCTGCACAATCGCCACCTGAGCATTTTCCGCGGTCGGAGCCAGCGTCACCGTCGGCGCAGCGGTCCGGCTGGGAGCGACCTGGCCGGAGCTGCTCCCGGCGGGCGGGGTCGGCGTTTCTTCGTCGTCGATTTCCACCGCGCGCGTCCGGCACACAAAACCCGGACCCGGCACAATCAACACCTGGCCTTCATAGATATACTGAGGATTATCCACCGTGCCCAGGTCATTGGCGCACAGCAGATCGTCAACCATAACCCCCAGCGACTGGGCAATTGTGGAGGGGTTGTCGCCGGACTGGACGGTGTAGGTCTGCTCCTGCGAGCCGCTCGCCCGTATGGCGCTTTGCGTCGCCGCGGCGGCGGTGGCAATATCCGGCAGGATGCTCTCATTGAGGGTCGGAGCCACGGTCGGCTCGCCAGAGCCGGGCTGGCCGCCCAGCGCCGGCGTGGCATTCCCCACGACGGTGACCACCCAGGGCGTCTGGGTAGGGCCGGGCGTGGCCGTCACCACAACTTCAAAGACCTGCACCACCGGCTCCTGAACATTGGTCTGGTTGAAGGACTGCCAGGCCACAATCACCAGGATCGCCACCCCAACCGAAATCGCGATATTCAGCATCACAAAAACAACTAACGCCCGTCGATTCATGGTCCCCGCGCCTCTGCGCCCCAGCTATCAGTCTTCCGACGCACCCGTCATCATAACACAGCCCCCGGGTCGGAGCAAAGCGACGAAAACTCCCGCCCGCCGCAAGCGACTCCGGGATGAAAGTCACCGGCGAAACCGCAGCAAGGTGCAGTATAATGGCCGTTCATATGCGCTGCGTTCCAGAAACGATGCTATCCCATATGATCGCCAACCCTGTTCTCTATGACAGCCACATGCACACCCCCCTGTGCCATCACGCCACCGGCGAGCCGGAAGCCTACGCCGCTCGTGCCGAGGCCTGCGGCCTCAAGGGCATCATCATCACCTGCCACGGCCCGTCCGAAAATGATGCCCTTTCGCCGCATGTGCGGATGCACATCGCTGAGTTTGACGGCTATATGGCGCTGGTTGAGCGCGCTCGCGCCGCCTGGCAGGGGCGGATCGACGTGCGGCCGGGGCTGGAGTGTGACTACCTGCCCGGCCACGAAGCCTGGCTCCGGGCGTTCCTGGCGCAGGCGGATCTGACTTATGTCCTCGGCTCCGTGCATCCCCAGATGGCTGAATACAGAGCCGCCTATCTGAACGGCGACCCGGTCGCCTTCCAGCGCACCTACTTCGATCACCTCGCCCGGGCCGCCGAAACCGGTCTTTTCGATTGCCTCTCGCACCCCGATTTCATCAAGAATGAAACGCCGGATGACTGGCAGTGGGAACGGATCATGCCGTCGATCACGGCGGCGCTGGACCGGATCGCGGCAGCCGGGACCGCCATGGAGCTGAACACGTCCGGCCTGCAAAAGCGCATCCCCGAGATGAACCCGGGCCGGCCGATGCTGGTTGAAATGCGGGCGCGGAGCATCCCCGTTGTGCTTGGCTCAGACGCGCACCAGCCGGAGCGCGTCGGCGCTGATTTCAGGACTGCGCTCGATCTGCTGGCCGAGGTCGGCTACAGTTCCGTCAGCTACTTCCTGGATCGCCAGCGCCGTGAAGTCCCGATTGAGCAGGCGCGGGCCAGCCTGCGTACAGCCGCCGCGCCGTGAGGCCGCCGGCGATACGAGCGCGTCAATATGCATAACCACGAGGCGAAGGAGCGCATCTCGCGCCGCCGTTTTCTGCGGCTGGCTCTGGGCGGCATCGCAAGCATGGGCGCTCTGGGCATCGGAGCCTCAGCTTATGCCACGCGGGTTGAACCCTATCGCCTCACCATCACCCGCCTGACGATCCCTCTCGCCCACCTCTCCCCGCTCTTTGCCGGATTCACAATCGCCCAGATCAGCGATCTGCACTTCGGGTCGTGGATGACGCTGGAGTGGATGCTGAACGTGGTGGACCAGGTCAATGCACTCGCGCCGGATCTCATCGCAGTGACTGGCGACTTCGTGAGCGCGCTGGGCGGCGATATCCCGGACCAGATCAGCAGGGCGCTGTCCGCGCTCCGGGCGCGGGATGGCGTCGTCGCCGTCCTGGGCAACCACGACTACTGGACATACGCCCCGACGGTCCGGCGAGCCGTGCGCGAGGCCGGCGCGCTGCTGCTGGATAACACCCATCTGGCGCTGCAGCGCAGCCCGGCAGCGCTTTATATCGCTGGCGTAGATGATATCTGGGAAGCGCAGGACGATCTGTCGAAGGCGTTGCGCGGCGTGCCGGACCGGGCGGCTACGGTGCTGCTGGCTCATGAACCGGATTACGCCGATCGGAGCGCACGGACCGGGCGAATCGGCCTCCAGCTTTCCGGGCACAGCCACGGCGGGCAGGTGCGGCTCCCCGGATACGGCGCCCCGATTCTGCCCCGGCTCGGCCAAAAATATGACATGGGGGCGTACCAGATCGGCGAGATGGCCCTGTATGTCAACCGGGGCATCGGGATGACCGCGCCCCACGTTCGGCTGAACTGCCCGCCGGAGATCACGCTGCTCACCCTTGTCCCCGGCAATCCGACGGCCTGACCGGTTCTTTCCCTACGCTCACCTGACAGGGCTGGTCAGGCCCCCGGCCAGAAGGTATAATGCGCCGCGTTCACATCCCTGCCGCCAGAGCATGTCGCTGCAAGCGCAAAGAGGTCCATGAGCAGCAGCCAACCGCCCCCCTATGCTCCGCCGCCTGCCGGCGGGCCAGCCCTCTATCCGCCGCCAGAGCAATCCCCTGGCCGGAGCAATCTGCTGATCCTGGTCGTGGTCGGGCTGGCGGTGGCCTGCCTGTCATGCAGCATTCTGGCGCTGGCGGGGCTGGCCGGCTATAACGACGGCGTGCGCACCCTGGACCGGATCGCCCGGGCCACGCGGCAGGCGGATATCGCCCATCAGTACGACCTGGCCGTGACCGATATCGCTGTCGGAAATCGCGAGCTGGCCCTCCTGCGGCTGGAACATGTCGTCCTGACGCTGGGCGCACAGTCGGCGGACGCGGAAGCCCTGCTCACCCGGGTGAATGCCGTCACCGCCACTCCGACGCCCAGCCCGACCTTCACACCTTCGCCTACGCCTCTCAATACCGCGACGCCGACGCCTTCGCCGACAGCCGGCATGGCTCTGCCCGCGCCGGATACCCTGTTCGCTGAGGCACAGGCCGCTTTCACTGTGCGCAACTACGCCACCACTATCGAGAAGCTCAACATCCTGCGCGGGCTGGCCCCCAACTTCCGGCGGGCCGACGTCGAGCCGATGCTGCACGAATCTCTGGTCACGCTCAGCCGCCAGTACCTGCTCGAAGCCAGCGGCAACCGGCTGGCCGAGGGGATCGTGCTGGCCGAACAGGCGCGGGCAATCGCCCCGATTGGCGACCTGGCCTACGAGGCTTACGTGGCCGGGCGCTACCTGGACGGATTGAACGCCGAAGGCATGGAGTGTCTGCTGGCCGTGCGCGAATGGGAGAGTATCTACTCTGAGGTTCCGGCGTACCGGGACGTTTCCAACCGGCTGGCGAACGCTTACGCCGCCTGCGGCGACGCCTGGACATACCAGACCGAATACTGCCCGGCGGAACAGTACTACCGCTGGTCGCTGAGCATCATTCGCAACAGCAGCGTCGCCGCCCGCCTGCAGGAAGCCGCCGACCAGTGCGCCAACGCTACGCCGACCCCGACGCCAACTGAAGAAGGCGCGCCAGCCGAAGAGATGCCCCCGCCCTCAGAAGGGGGCGCTGAGAGCGGCTAGTGTCCTTCCGGCTGATGTCCGGTATCAACAGGCACGTTGATATCGTCAAACTGCTTCCAGGGCTGCACATACCCCAGCCACAGCAACGCCCCAATCGCAAAGGCGGCCGCGCCCAGCATGAACAGCGTGCCGAACACAACCTGGTTGGCTTGCGCGCCCAGCGCCGCCCCGCCAATCAGGGCCATCATCATGAGCAACATCCCGAAACCCATCAGGAAAGCCAGCGCGGTCTCTTCCGATGTCAGCTTGCCACGTGCAGACACATCAGGCTCCTCTCCAGAACGCCCCCCCGGAGTTACTGCCTATAGCTTACCCCCAAACTGCCGCGCGTGAAAGATCGACAGAGCGGTCAAAAACGCGCAGGATAAAAAAGTGCCGCCGCCAGAATTGCTGCATAGACGAATGCGCATCTCAGTGGTAGAATACTGAAGCAGCGGGGCGTAGCGCAGTCCGGTTAGCGCGCTTGATTTGGGTTCAAGAGGCCCCCGGTTCAAATCCGGGCGCCCCGACTGGCCACGCTCGCGTGGCAGCGTCGGAGAGGCGGGCATGGTGTAAGGGTAACACAACAGCCTTCCAAGCTGTTTTTACGGGTTCGAATCCCGTTGCCCGCTCCTGGCGGCCTTCACCGGCGGCAAGCCGGGCCCGTAGCTCAGCGGTTAGAGCAGCCGGCTCATAACCGGTCGGTCGTAGGTTCGAATCCTACCGGGCCCACCAGATTCTCCTCAATGGCACTCCCTCTCTGCAAGGCGCTGCTTCAACGTTACCAGGTGTGTCACATTATCGGCAGGGCCTCGTGTAGAAGTGCCTCCGTCGGATACTGATAAGGCTTGCCTGATGATGCAAGCCGATTGTCCGCTCCGAAAGGGATGCCCTGCTTCATATGACCGCGCCAATTCTGATTGTTGAAGACGACAAGCAAACTATATTTCTCTATCAGGCGATCTTGAAGCGGGCCGGTCTGGAGTCTCTCAGTGCCAGCGATGTCGCTGAGGCATGCCAGATTCTGCGGAAGATAACGCCGGCGTTGGTGCTGCTGGACCTGGGGCTGCCCGGCAGATCGGGGACGGAACTTCTGGAATGGCTCCGGCAAACGCCCGGACTGCAGGACACGCCGGTGATCGTCATATCCGCCTATCAGGAGCTGGTCCGCACCCTGGCGGAATGGCCCGACAACCAGATGCTGGTCAAGCCGGTCAACGCTGACACTCTGCTGCAAATGATCCAGGACATGCTGGCCGGCTGAGGTAACTTCTTGCTCCGCGGTGTATCTCTTCTGATATATTTCACCAGCCAGTTTGCATAGAACGTGCGGCCTGAGCCTCCCCTGAAAAGGGGACGACCGCTGGTCGTGAGGGGGGAGCACAACCAACGGCCGTAATGCAGGCCTCCGTGGTGGAGTTACCTGGTGAAACTGGCAACTTTGCTGTACCAGTAAAGCTGTTTGCCTGTTGTCGTTTCACTACCTACAGCATAAATCGCCCACCTGAAAATGGCCTTAGTCTGGCATGAGAAGACAGTGAGAACGCCCCTACCCGGCCCGAAAAAGCGGAACCGCTGACTGTGAGGGGGGGACACAGTCAGCGGTCGAGAGAAGAAAACCATTTGCTTCATCGGTATGGCAAAAGCATAAATCGGCAGCCTGAAAAGAGCCTTAACCCATTATGAGCATCAGATGAGAATATCGGCGGCCCGCTGACTCCCCGGGCAGAAGTGGCCGGCTGTTGTCACCGTTCGTCCGCATCGTCTCGCTCATCAGCCTGAAACGCCCGCAGCCAGTAATCCACTTCCTGCTTGCTGACCGGCTTCTCATCCTCCGGGTCCCGGGGCGTCTGACGGCGGGCAAAAGCGGCGGCCATCTTCGCTGCAAACATCTCGCTGGTCAGGATTTCGATACGGCGCGCGCTGGCGTCATCGCGCAAGACCCGGTCAGAAGATACCAGGATGTACTCCCCGCCGCGCGCTTTCCGCAGCCGCTCCAGGATGATGCGGTCAGCGGTGGTGTGGTGGGCGGCGGCGAAGATCACCTTGATCTGGCCGGTCGAGAGGTCGTGCGACTGCCCGCCGGGGAGGCCGTGATCGAAGACCACCACTGCCTTCTTACCCAGACGCCCGCAGTAGGCTTTGAGCTTTTCCACCAGTTTAGCTTCATCATCAGGATCATCCAGCGCGAGGTCCGGCAGGGCCTGAATCAGATTGTGCCCATCAATCAGAAACAACATGCTGCTCTCCGGGATTAACGGGGACGATTTTCCAGGATGAACCGGCGCGGATCGACATAATCCCGCTGCAATCGCGCCCAGTCCAGCCGCGGCCAGTCGCCGGGATTCAGCAGGAGGGCGTCCGTCGGGCTGATGTCGAAGTGCAGATGTTCGGTCCCGCCCTGCGGACGGCCAATGATGCCCACCTGCTCGCCGCGCTCCACCCGCTGGCCAGCCTGTACAGTCATGCGAGCCAGATGCGCCAGGCGCGAACAGACGAATTCCCCGCCAGGAGTGAGCGGATCGTGCTGGATGATGACGATGTTATTCCATACCGGCTTGCTGCCGGCGAAGGCCACAACGCCGCTGGCCGGGGCGTAAACGGGCATGCCAGCATCCAGATTCCACCGCGGCACGTTGAGGTTGAGATCAGCGCCTGTATGGTACGCCGCGCTGTTGCCGCTGTCGCGGTAGCGCGTGCCAAACCCGGTGGCATCAAACCATTGGCCAGGCCACACCTGCTCGCTGAGTCTCTCAGCGGATGTCCCGACGGGGGAATCGAAGCCGTCGGCCAGGCCGAGGCGGCGCCGCCTGGCTTTCTCCCGCTCTTCCTCCTCAGCCGCGCCGTCTTCTGGTCGGTCGATGCTGTCTTCCGGCCTCCAGCGGACGCTGGCGAAGACAATTTCCTGTGTGTACTCGCCGGTCAGGTTATTCAGGTTGACCATCCCGCTCCGGGCATCAGCCGGGTCCAGCGCATACACGCCCAGCTTCACCCACACATCAGCAGCCTGTTTCTGATTCACTACGACCTGTACAGCGCCGGACTCGCCCACCACGCCGTGGATGAAATACGCGGCCCGGGTTGTCGTGCCATGCGCGTCAGGAATCCACACCGCAATCTCATAACGCCCGGCCCGGGCCAGAGCCGGGATCCAGGCCGCCCACACGCCGCTGCGCGCCGCCGAAGTGAGGGCATACTTCATCCGCTGTCCGTCCCGCACAAATTCGCTGAAGCTGGCGTTGGGCATCCCGGCATATACACCGTCGTGGTATCCCTGATCCCCGACCCGCACTTCCACCGCGTCGGAGACGCTCTCCACAGAATCCGCGCCGTCCACCACATCGACCGGCTTCGATGAAGCAGCCGTCCCCGCCGGCTGGCCAGCGACCGGGTAAGCGTAAGCAGCAATCGTGTCCCAGAGTCTGGTGCTGGATTGCCAGATATTGGCCGAATCGTTGCGGGCGTGCTGCCAGCTCCAGAAGTTGACCGCCGGCAGGCCCATCACCTGACACTGGTCGAGGAAGAAGACTATCTGCTCCGGCGTCGCGGACCAGAAGAACTGGCTGCTCCCGGCGCCGTAGTATTCGCCGAAGGCCGCCCCGGTTGGCACGAACTGCTTATCCGGGAAAGCCTGCCGGTACTCCTCGTAGCTGTCTTTGAGGTTGCGACGGGCATCCCCCGCCCCCCGGTCAACCCAGTACACCTGTGGCATGGCGATATCACAGGCGCTCATGAAGCTGGCAAATGGGAAATCCGGGTGCATACGGGGGAATCGATAGGAGCTGAGCGCGGTCATGACGCCGCTTCTGAGGCCGGCGAAGTCGCCCAGCAGCGCATCCATAAAGCGGCGGGCGCGCTCGGCCCCGCCCTGGGAAGACCACTTACGCCGTCCGTAATCTTCAGCATTGATGACCACGCCGTCCAGATCAAACTGGCGCGTCCGCGCCGCCAGCCGATGGGCCTGCAGGTCGATATCCACCCCGCTGCCGTAAACAAAACCCCACCCCCAGACGGTGATTCCAGCTTTGCGGAAGCCCGTGATGACATCGTGCGTGAGCCGCTCTTTGCTGCCATCCGGATCGCGGGCCGGGATGGGGAAGTTATATTCTCCATCAGTCAGCTTGACCAGGATATGCCCCAGATTCGCCTCCCGGGCCAGCCGGATCATCGTCGGCACATCCGCTTCGGTCTTGTCCAGCTCCCACAACCACATGCCTTTACCACTCAGCATGGCCACCCCTTTTCTTCCCCTGTCTCTCGCTGGCCTTAATCATACCGAATTTTGGCCGTCCCGTGTGCGCCAGAATAAATTACCTCACAATTCAAAAGCGCGCGGCAAGCGCCCCTGTGCCCGGGCGGCTATCGCGGAGAGAGGTATTACAGCAGGTTCGGCTGCTCCGCTTCGGAGGCCGCCGGCCTGATCAGGTCAGGGGAATCGAAGCGCGGGTTGTTCACCGCCCGGGAAACGGGGTAGGCGGCGAGGTCCCCGCCGGCATAAGGGCGCAGCACGGGCAGCAGCGCCGCCAGGTCAGCCTCGCCCGGGGTCAGCCAGGCTTCCATATCGCCCCGCTCCAGCATCACGGGCATCCGGTCATGAATGGACGCTATGAAAGCGTTGGCCGCGGTAGTGATGAGCGTGCAAGTGCGCAGCCAGTCCTCCCCCTCCGCCGGCCTCCATGCTTCCCACAGCCCGGCGATGGCGAACGGCCGCCCATCGTGCAGGTGGATGTACAGCGGCGTTCGGGCGCCAGAGTGTTCCTTACGCCACTCATAGAAGCCGTCGGCGAAGATCACACAGCGGCGGCGGCGCACCGCGCCGCGGAAAGCGGGCTTCTCGGTCAGGGTTTCAGCGCGAGCGTTAATCAGGCGGCTGCCGATAGCCGCATCCTTAACCCAGGGTGGGATCAAACCCCAGCGCAGCATTTGCGGCCGACGGCTGCCTTCGTTGGTTAGCGCCAGAACCGGCTGCGTTGGCGCGATGTTGTAACGCGGCCCGGCTTCCATTGTGAACGGCTCCAGATCAAACTGCATCTGCACCACGTCCGGATCGACCGTCAGAGTAAATCGCCCGCACATCGCTCACCCCGATAGAATTTTTGTTCTTATATTTTAAGTATATCCGAAAATGGGGCGAGATCAACAGATTTTTGCGATGCGCGGATACAGGCAGGGTGGTTCGGAGGTATCACAACCGGCCCTCGATGCGGTCGATCAGCAGGTGTAGCAGCCGGATCACGACGGCGGTCGCCGAAGCGGTATCGGTCGCCCGGCAAGACACAATCGGCACCGCGTCCGGCACGTTCAGGCAGGCGCGCAGCGCCTCCGGCGACAGCGCCCCGGGGAGGTCCTGCATGGTGGCGGCGACAAGGCAGGGCACGCTGGCATGGCGACGGTATTCGGCAATGAGGGCCTCAGCCCCGGCAAAACTCTCCGTGTCAACGCTGTTCACCGTCAGAATAACGCCGAGCGTATCCGCCGGGAGCTGCCGGGCCAGCGCCAGATCGCGGGAGGCCGGCGGCGCCAGCAGCCGCACAATCAGCGACGAGTCCACGACAATCTGGCCGTAATCATAGTGGAGGCGGTAGCCACTGGCGGCCCGATCGATCGTGCGCTGAACAGGGGCCACGTTCGCGTCGCTGACAGCCGCGATAAACGAAGTCTTGCCGGACCCGGCGAGGCCCGCCACGATGATGAACACGGGCGGCTGTTTATCGTTCAAAGCCACAGACTCCGCGCGCCGCTAAAGCCCCGGGTCGTCCACCGGGGCAGTATGCTCAGGCTCCTCTAACAGCAAGGTCCGGTGCAGGTATAATTCCCGCTCCACCTTCTTCTCAAAACGGCGCAGCACCGCCAGCACCACCCAGATCAACAGGGTGGCGGCAATGGCGAAGAACCAGTACCCCACCCCGACCGTCATGCCGACCGCCGAAGTGGCCCAGATGCTGGCCGCCGTCGTCAGGTCATGCACGTTGTTCTGGCGGCGGACGATCGTGCCTGCGCCCAGGAAGCCCACGCCAACCACCACCTGAGCCGCCACGCGGCTAGACTCGGACCCTTCAAAGGCGTGGATCGAAAGAATAGTGAACAGGCAGGAGCCGATCCCGACCAGCATATGCGTGCGCATCCCGGCCGGGCGATTGCGCCGTTCGCGATCGAGGCCGATCACCATGCTGAGCAGCGCCGCCAGCAGCAGCTCTATCGCCGCCGCCGCCTGAAGATCCAGCGATACCCCGCTCATCATCTGCTCATCCCCCCTGACGAAATAACTGGATATAAGCTCGCAGGCCGATCCCCAGCGAAATGCCGGGCAGCCAGGTCACGCCGAAGATTGTGATACACGCCGTCATGGCAACCAGCGGCAGGCCTTCCGGCCCGTCCCCGGGCAGGCTGTAACCTACCGCTGCCGGCAGGATCACGAGCGCCCCGTACAGAAGATACACAGGCAGCGAAACCGGCCCCGGCGGGACCACGCGGCGAAAGAAGGGCTGCCGCGTCCGCCCGCGCAGGAAAAACAGCAGCATCACCAGGTAGCCCAGCAGCGCCCCCAGGAGCGCGCCATCAGCCGCGTCTATCGCGCCCGCCCGGGCCGCGCTCCAGAACGCCAGCATCAGCCCCGCAATAACCAGCGTCCATCCGCCCCACCCCAGGCGGAAGCTCCATTCCGGCTCCGGCGGAAGCCATCGGGCGAGCTGAATCAGCAGGCCGAGGATCGCCAGGCTGAGGATCAACATAAGCAGCGCCGCGCTGAGCGGCGGAACCGGAAAAGCATTGGCCGGCAGGAGAGGGTACCAGCGCAGCCAGATGCCGCTGAGGAGGCCGACCGCCGCCAGGACGACTCCCCGGGTCGGCAGGAAGCCCCGCCCGTCCAGCATCCAGCTCAGCCACAGCAATCCCATTATGGCGGCCAGCGTTTGCACGCCCAGCGCCCGCGTCACCAGGCTGGCCGGCAGGTTGACAAAGGCGCTGCGCGCGATCAGCGCCCCGTTGAGCAGCCCGTACAGGCCGGCCACAACCAGCAGGCCGAACAGCTCGCCGATCTGAAATCGCTCGACCACGTCCAGAAGCGCGACAGTCAGCGCCAGAATCAAAATCGCTCTGGTCAGCCACATCCCCGCCGTGAAAGCCAGCGGGTCGCTACTCCACCAGATGATCTCGGAGAAGAACAACAGCGTCAGGCCCGTCAGCAGGCGGGCCAGCCAGGTCCACTTCAGCGCCTTTCCTCCCCGGTAACACCCCGCATCGCGCCCTCAATCACTCCCGCTGCGGTTGAAAAGGCCAGTCATGAGGCCGGGTGCCTAGATTGGGAGTGAGATCGGATGAATCATCGTCACCGCCGGGCCGTCCATAATCGCGTGGCTTGCGGGCGACAAAACGCGAGATATCGCCCACCTCGTCATCGTGCAGCACTTCCCAGCCCGGAAAAAACGAAGGCAACTCACGCAGCTCCAGCAGGAAGGCGCGCGTTGTGTCGGGATGCTTCTTCAACCGGCGCACATTCCACGCCTGGTAGATGAGCATGCCGCCGGGCAGGAGGGCGTCGCGCAAATCCGGGAACAGGTGACGGGCCAGAAAACGGAAGCAGCATATCAGATCGTAAGCGCCGGCCATGATCTGGGCGTTGTCCAGATCGGCGTGCAGGAAGTTGATAGTGCGCAGGTTGCGCATGGCCATCTCCGCCCGGCCCCGCTCCAGCGCCACATGGCTGATATCCAGCGCGTTGACCAGATATCCCTGCTCGGCCAGCCAGATGGCGTTCTGGCACAGCCCCGCCGCTATATCCAGCGCCACCCGGCGCGGCGCGACCGATTCTGGCCGGGGGGCGTAGGCGACGAGCAGCGCATCCGGCGGCGGATACGCCCGGAGCGCGCGCTCATAGTACACCTTGTTCCACCTGATACGATCTTCAGCCGACATAGCCCATCCCCGGCATCCCTGTCATCCGCTCAACGCTTGCCCGCATACACCGGCAGGTAATCCAGCGCGTCCGGCACCCGGGCCAGCGCCGCATCATCACCGGGCAGCCCCGCTCCTCCGGGCGACTGGCGACGGGCGCGAGCCACCTGATAAGCGTCAGCCAGCTCGGCATAGGTCGGGCTGCGCCAGCCTTCCGGGATCGTCAGACAGGCCACGGCTGCCCGCAGCCGCCGGCCGTGTTCCCCATTCCAGTCCACCGCGCCGGCCAGCATCGCCCGCGCATCAGCCTGGGCGGAATCTCCCTGCCCGCCAAGTTTACCGAACACTGACTTGCTCAGGCGAGCCATCATCTTCTCCGCCTGTCTCGCATCAACCGACTCGGCCATCGCGGCCACATCCGGTGGCAGCGGGACGGCCATCACCTGCGGCCCCGCATCCACCGCCGGGACCGGCATCTGGCCCGCCATCGCCCGCCTGAGATCATCGGTTGAGCGCCCGGGGCGCAGCCAGGCCGCCAGGGCCTCCGCGCCGCGCTCCTCCCCTGCCGGGGTCCAGGCGGTCAACTCCCACGCTTCACCCACCAGCCAGGCGTAGAGCAGCGCCGTCTCCAGCGCCACACAGAGGACGGGCAGCACCGCCGTATCCGGCACACCCAGGACTCGCGTCCAGCCTGCGGCGGCCGGCGCCACGAAATGCCGCGCGCGCACTTTCCAGCCGAAGGACAGGCCGCCCCCGCCCGGGAACGGATCGTATGACCGGTAGCCCGCCGCTTCCAGCGCTGTCCTCAGCGCATCGGCCACCTGCCGGGCCTCTCTATCTGGCACCCACAGGCTGTGCCATCCTTCGCCCGCCATACGCACACCTCCCATCTGTCCAGTGTAGCAAAGCCAACCGCTTAATGTAAATCCGGCATCAGGGCCGGCGCAGCCTGGAGCCGGGCTTGCCCGCGCCCCCGGCCATGCTGCGGATTGCCCGCAGCCAGCTATCGCCTTCCTCGCCCATCCATTCGCCGGTATGACGGTGATCGTGCATTTCGCGGAACTGGTCCAGCTCGGCCAGCAGGGCCTCCCACACGCCGCGCTGAAGCGCCGCCAGCGTCCCGCTGTCAGCCGGGCGCTTCGCCCGGCGCAGCGCCATGCGAAAATGCGGCAGGCACAACCCTTCTGATGCGCGGTAGGCATCGGCCAGCCGGCTATCGGAGATAAACTCCCCCAGCGTGCGCGTGTTGCGTTCTTCGGACGAATCGGCGATCAGGCAGGCCAGGCACGGCCCATCCGGCTCCAGCCGGTCGGCCAGCGCCGCTCCTGCCCCCGGCCCGGAGCCTGCTCCCTTCAACAGGCGGGAGAAGCCGCCGCGCTCCCCCTGCGCCGGTGGAGCGTCCTCCAGCAGGCGCGCCACCTGGGCGATTGCGCCCCGGTAGTAGGCGGCCATGTTGACCAGCGCGCCCCGATAGTGCTTGGCCATGTACCAGGCGTGAGGGCCGCACAGGCCGCGACCGGCCCGGAACTTCTCATGATTCTCCGGGAAGCGGTAGCCTTCAAAGAGCAGCGTGTGCAGGTAGATATCGACATCTTTTTCGATCAGGCGGCACACCGGGCAGCCGGGCTGACCGAATGCCTCGACCAGATCGAACAGGCTCAAAGGGGTAGACAATGAAGGATTCCTCCTGCATCAGCGCGGTTCGCGCAACTGGCAAATATTGTAGAAAGGGTGTCAGGCGGCCGCTCTATGCTTTCAGCCGGTATTCCAGCCCGCTGTAGCGATGAACGACCTCGTTATTGCGAACAGCAATGGCGATGGCCTTGCGCGTGCCGACCAGGACCACCAGCTTCCGCGCCCGCGTGATCGCCGTATAGAGCAGGTTGCGCTGGAGCATCATGTAATGCTGGGTGAGAACCGGCATCACAACAACCGGATACTCGCTGCCCTGACTCTTGTGCACCGAGATGGCGAAGGCGTGGACCAGCTCGTCACATTCCGACCAGTCGTAAGAGATCAGCCGGTCTTCCAGCGCCACAATCAGGGCCTGCTCCTCGAAGTCAAGCGCGTGGACGCGCCCGATATCGCCGTTGAACACGTCCTTTTCGTAATTGTTGCGCGTCTGCATAACCTTATCGCCGACGCGGAACAGCCGGCCCATGATCCGGCGCTCGGCGCGGCGGCCGGGCGGGTTGAGCGCCGCCTGCAGCGCGATATTGAGCGCATCCACGCCCGCCGGCCCCCGATACATCGGCACCAGCACCTGCACATCGGTCAGCGCGTCGTATCCGAACCTCTGCGGGATGCGGTTCTGCACCACATCGACGACCAGCCGGGCCGCCGCTTCCGGGTCTTCCTCGCCGAAGAAAAAGAAGTCCTCGCCTTCGTTGCGGGTATCCGGCTGTTCGCCCCGGTTGATACGGTGGGCGTTGCGGATAATCAGGCTGCCGCCTTCCTGACGGAAGATCACATCCAGCCGGGTGAAGGACACCCTGCCGCTGTGAATCAGGTCGCGCAGCACATCCCCCGCCCCCACGCTGGGCAACTGGTCTACATCTCCTACCAGCAGCAGGTGCGCCTCTGCCGGGATGGCCTTGAGCAGATTGTACAGCAAGACCAGGTCCACCATCGAGGCCTCGTCCACCACGATCATGTCGGCGTCGAGCGGATCGTCCTCGTTGCGGGTGAACCCTTCGCCGGGGCTGTAGCCGAGCAGACGATGGATGGTCTGGGCTGACTCGCCGGTTGCCTCGGCCAGCCGTTTGGCCGCGCGCCCGGTGGGGCTGCACAGGACGAAACGGTGTCCGGTCGCTCGCAGGGCAGCAATCACAGTTCGCAGGGTCGTCGTCTTGCCCGTGCCGGGGCCGCCAGTCAGGATGCTGATCTTGCTCGTCAGCGCCTGGCGGACGGCATCCCGCTGCTGCTCCGTCAGTTGAATTTGCGACTCGGCTTCCAGCGTCGTCAGGAACCAGGCCCAGCGCGCGCCGCGGAGGTCATCCAGACGGCTGGCGGGCAGATCGATCATCATCCGCAGCCGGCGGGCTGCGCCGACTTCCGCGTAAAACAGCGGGGGCAGGTAGACGGCCTCCACCGCAGCCGCCTCCTGCGGCACTTCATCGATCATCACCTCTTCCCGCGCGTGCAGCCGGTCCACCGCCGCCTCAATGCCGTCCGCTGCCCCCTCCAGCCGGAGGAGTTCCGCCGCCTGCGCAGTCAGGGTCGGGCGCGGCACGAAGGTGTGCCCGTCGTTGGTGGCCTCATTCAGCGCGTAGATCACGCCGGCCTCCATGCGATGCGGGGAATCGTCCGGCAGACCCAGGCTGCGAGCGATGCGATCGGCAGTCAGAAAGCCGATTCCCCAGATGTCGCGGGCCAGGCGGTAGGGATTCTCCTGCACCTTTGAAACGGCATCATCGCCGTAGGATTTATAGATTTTGATAGCCAGTGAGGTCGAAATCTCGTGCCCCTGCAGGAACAGCATCACCTGCTTGATGGCCTGCTGCTCGGCCCAGGCCTTCCGGATCAGGAGCATGCGCTTCTTACCCACGTCGGGGACCTCCAGCAGGCGGTCCGGCGAGCGATCGAGCACGTCCAGCGTCTGCACCCCGAAGCGATCGACGATCTTCTCGGCGGTCTTAGGGCCGATCCCCTTGATCAGCCCGCTGCCCAGGTAGCGGCGCATCCCTTCCACCGTGGCCGGCGTGGACTGCCGCACTTTCTCCGCCCGGAACTGCTGCCCGTAGCGCGGATCGGTCACCCACTCGCCTTCAAATTCGACCGCCTCGCCCGGCTGTAACTCCGGCAGCATCCCGACCACGGCCACCGTACCGTCCCGGGCCAGGCCGAGCCGGAGCTGCTCCGGCCTCATCCGCAGGACGGTATAGCCATTTTCCTCGTTGTAGTACGTGATGCGCTCAACAGCGCCTTTGAGCAATTCCGGAGCCATACGGCACACCCCGATCAATGTCGCGCATCGGAACGGACGAGCAGTAGCTCAACGGCAGACATGCCGGGGCGCGCCGGGCGGCAGGCCGCACCGCCCTTGCCCGGGTTCGTCGCCTGGCCAGCCTCACAGGGGACTATTTGCAGCAGCGCCGCCGTAAGTGTCGCCATGAATGCTGACTCCTCCTCCGCCCTACCCCGTTGTTTTCATCCCCGCCGCGATGCCGTTGACGGTGGAAAGCGCCAGCTCCAGTCGGGCGGCGCGGGCGGTCGGGTCCAACTCCGGGTCGCGCAGCTCGCGCATCAGGACGACCTGGACGAAATTCAGCGGATCGACATAAGGATTACGCCGCTCAATCGAAGCCTGGATCACCGGAGCATGATCGAGCAGCCGGGACTGGCCGATGATCCGGTTCACATAGGTGCAGGCGCGGGCGTGCTCATCCTGAATGGCGCCGAATATGCCCTTCCGCATCGCCAGGCCATCCACCAGATCGGCGTACAGCGCGGCAATCCCCATATCAGCTTTAGCCAGGTCCAGTTCCAGATTATCGACCAGGACGGTGAAAAACGGCCATTCGCGGTACATGTCCTGCAACAGTGCGAACCCGCCGGTCCCGGCTTCCGCTTCTGACGAGCGGGCATCGAACGCCGCCAGCGCCGTGCCGATCCCGTACCAGCTCGGGATGATCGCCCGGCTTTGCATCCACGAAAACACCCAGGGGATGGCCCGGATGGCGCCGAAACCGCCGGGCGCTCGTCGCGCCGGGCGCGACCCGATCGGCAGCTGAGACAGCAGCTCAATTGGCGTGGCCTGCCGCCAGTAATCCAGAAAGCCCGGCGTCTCGTACACCAGGGTGCGGTAGGCCCGGCGCCCTTCCTCAGCCAGCACATCCATGGCCGCGGCCCATTCCGGACGGGCTTCCTGCGCCGCCCGGTCGCCCGCCGCCAGCAGCGCCGCGTGCATCACCTGGTGCAGGTGCCGGCGGCTGATCGCGGCATTGCCGTAGCGGTAGGCGATCACCTCGCCCTGCTCGGTGATCTTCATCGGGCCGCGCATCGTCGCCGGCGGCTGGGCCAGAATAGCCCGGTTGGCCGGCCCCCCGCCGCGCCCGATGCTTCCGCCGCGCCCGTGGAACAACTCCAGCAGCACCCCGCCCGCATCGCACAGGACGGCCAGGTCCCGCTGGGCGTTGTACAGGTTCCAGTTGGAGGCGAAGTAACCGCCATCCTTATTGCTGTCAGAATAGCCGAGCATGATCTGCTGGCGCATCCCCCGCCGGCCCAGGTAACGGCGGTAGACGGGATTCTCGAACAGGGCCGCCATAACGTCCGGCGCTGCCCGCAGATCATCGATGGTCTCGAACAGCGGCACCAGGTCCACCTGATCCTGCACGCCGACTTCAGCCGCACACAGCAGCACCGCCAGCATATCGCTCGGGGCTTCGGTCCGGCTGGCGATTACGGTGTCGATGACGCGCGGGCCGTGCTGCCGGCTGGCCTGCGCCACCATCCGCCACATGGCGATGATGCCGTCCACTTCAGCGCCCAGGCCCGGCTCCGGGGGGAACAGCGGGCGGCGGCTGGCAATCTCGCGGGTGAGCAGCGCCTGCTTGTCCTCCTCCGGCAGGCCGAGGTAATCATCACAGACGCCGTAAGCGCGAAACAGCGCATCCAGAGCCGCCACATGAAGCCGGGCATCCTGCCGCACCTCCAGCGAGACCAGATGCAGCCCGAACAGGCGCACCTTCTCGATCAGCCGGCCCAGCGCCCCGGCCGCCGCGTGCTGACCGCGGTTCTGGCGCAGGCTGTCCTGCACCATCAGCAAATCCTCCAGCAGCGCCTCGCTGGTCGCATAGCCGTCCGCCATCAGGCGCTGCTGAATAGAGAGCATTTTCTGGCGGTAGATCTCGCCGGGATACCGGACGCCGGGCGCATCCTCCGGCGGCAGGGAATAGCGCAACAGGGAGGAGACGGGGACTTCGTCCACCGACTGGGTCAGGTGATCGAGCAGGGAAGCAATATCAGCCAGATAGGTCTGGCGGGCCGCTTTATGCAGGGTGTCCAGCGTATCCAGGGTGACTTCCGGCGTCACGTTGGGGTTGCCGTCGCGGTCGCCACCCATCCAGGATGCGAAGGTCAGCACTGACGGCAGATCCCGCCAATCCTCGCCGGGGTACAGCCGCGTCAGCGCGTCCCGCAGATCGGCCATCAGGTCCACCGCGACATCCATCACGACCGAAGTCAGGAAGTACAGCCCGAAGTCTACTTCGTCCCGGACCGCCGGCCGCACCGCGCGCGTGAAGCGTGTCTGCCAGAGTTCCTCAATATCCTCGGCCAGGGCCGCTTCCAGCACCCGGCGCTCCCTTGGCAGCAGCGCGCTGTCCTCCCCCGCAGCGACCAGGCTGGCAATCCGGCGTAGCTTGACCAGCACCTCTTTGCGCTTGGCTTCTGAGGGGTGGGCTGTCAGGACCAGCCGCACGCGCAGCCGCCGCAGCAGCACACGCATCTCCGCCGCGCTCAGGCCCGCTATATGTAGATCCCGCAGCGCGTCCCCGATCGATTCATCCAGCCGCCCGGCTGCCTCGCGCTGGCGCAGCACGCGGATACGCTGCTGATCCTCGGCGATATTGATGAGCTGAAAAAAGGTGGCGAAGGCTTTGACCAGCACCTGACGAGCCGGCATATCCAGGTTGGCAATCAGGGTCATCAGGTCGTCCAGCACGCCGGGATCGCCCGCCCGGCGCGCTTTGGCGCTGAGCCGGACATGCTCCACCAGAGCCAGAGCGGCATCGCCGTGCTGCTCACGGATGATCTGGCCGAGCAGGTCCCCCAGCAGGTGAATATCGGCGCTTAGCGGGTTATGCTCGTTCGCGCCATCAGGCGTAACCGTCTTCATGCCTGCGTCTCCATGATCCAGGCCCGACACTTCGCCACGGCGGCGTCCAACTCCCAGCGCTGGACAGACTGCCCCCGATACATCTCGATTACAGGCAGGAGCACGGCGGCGGACCGGGCGGCCGTCTGCTCCCGGTCGGCCAGGACCGCGTCGCGCTCGTCCGGGGGCATCATCAGCAGCGTGGCGCAGGCTTCCTCAAACAGGCGGACCATCCAGCGGTAGCCCCACAACAGCACCCGTCCCCCCGGCGCCAGGTGCCGGCCCGCCAGCTCCCGCAGCCGGTTGATGGCGGGCAGCAGCGCCGCATCCAGCCGCGACCAGGTATCCAGGAAGATCGTATCGTATCCGCCCGGCCCGGCCTGCGCCAGGAAAGTCTCCACATCTCCGACCAGAAAGCGGAGCGGGATGCCGCGCTCGTCCAGCACCGCTTTCAGGAGCGGCGCCACCAGCCGGATCACCACCGGGCTGCGCTCGACAACAGTCAGGGAAGCCATCTCCCGGCAGTACTGAGGGTACAATCCCAGCCCGGCCCCGCCGACCAGCACGTGCCCGCGCGTCTGGCCGGCATTGTTATACATCATCATGCGCTCCTGCGGGGTATCCGACATCCACAGCGTCCCATCCGGGGCGAACAGGCCGCGCACATCCAGCGGCGAATCCAGACGGTACGAACGGCCGAAGATAGCGACATCTTCTATGAACTCGCGCTCGACGCGATATCCGTCTTCGTACACACCCACCGGGACCTGCGCGACAGGCTCGCGCAGCCAGTCCAGCGTCCAGGTGGCATCGTCGAACGCAGGATCGAAGCCCTCAATCACGCGCGGTAGCCTTTCCGATAATGCTCGGTCACGCCGGCATCGTCAGGCAAGGTGAGGAGCAAACCTTCGGTTCCATAAGCGAGTTTTATCTGCACGGGACACCCCCGAAACACCCTGCGCATCCGGCTCATACCCACAACCGTACCACAAATAACCGGGACTCTTCCAGAATCCCGATCGATAACAGGTAGCGGGAGTGGGCAGCGGGGAATAGAGCGTGGCACGACGGCCTTGCCTCATCCAATGGAGCATGGTGCAGGTCACGCCCAACCGGGCGGACATATCTGGGCTTCTCTCGTACCCTTTATTTTCCCTGCTCCTCACTGCCCGGTTCCCGCCTTTGGCCTATAATAAGCGCGAACGAATTCGCGTTTCTGCTCCTGAGGATCGGCATGAACCTCCCCCGGCTGTTCATACCGCGCCCGGCCCTGATGCTGCGACTGCTCCCGGCCTGCCTCGCGCTGGTCGCCTGTAACCTGAGCGCGGGCGGCCTGCCCACCACCCCCCTGCCAGCCACTCCGCCCCCAATTGAGAGCCGTCTGATCGCGGTCTGGGTAGACGGCGGGAGCCTGTTCATCTGGCGGACAGGGGAGGAGTATCCGCGGCGCATCGCCTCCGGCGCGGTCATTGACCCCATCCTCAGCCCGGACGGCGCTTATGTGGCCTACACGCGCGGGCCGGGGGGACACCCGCTCTCACTATGGGTCGCTGACACGGACGGCGTGGCCGAACGCGAGCTGATCGGGACGCGCGCCCTCAACCCGGAATCGGGCGACTTTGTCCGCCAGATCGGCCAGGTCGCCTGGCTGGATGGGCATACGCTCCTGTTCAACACGGCCCTGGCGCCCGCCCTCCCCGGGCCGGGCGGCGGCAAAGCGGATGATCTGTGGGCGGCTGATGCGCACACCAGCAGCGCGGCCCGCCTGCTGTCGGACGGCGCGGGCGGCGACTTCGCCCCCAGCCCGGACGGAACCCTGATCGCGCTGGCGACGCCGGGCCGCTATGAGGCTGCGGACGGCCACATCCGGCTGGTGGACCCGGCCGGGACGCCGGTCGCCGGCCTGCTGGACTTCCCGGCGGTCAGCACGGCCAGTGAGTACGCCTTCTACCCGGCCCTGGACTGGCTGGCTGATTCGTCGGCCCTGCTCACCGCCATCCCCGATCCGGATCTGATCTACCCGGCCGCCCCCGGCGAAGCGCCGCGACAGGCGGTCCTCTGGCGGCTGGATGCAGCAGGGGGCGCTTCCTCCATGGGGAGCGTCCCGGCGGCTTTCTTCGGCCTGCCGCGCTGGTCGCCGGACGGCCGCTGGCTGACCTATCTGGAACAGATCGGCGCGCCGGAGGAAAACGCCCTCCGCCTGATGCTGGCCGCGGGCGATGGCAGCGCCGCTGCCGCCGTCGTGACCGGCCTGGCCGGCGCCCTGGAGCCGCCGCAATGGAGCGAGGCCGGCTACACTTATACCTACGGCGATCCCGGCCGGGTCTGGCTGGGCGCGCCGGGCGCCCCTCCTATCCCCTTCCCCATGGCGGGCGAATCGGCTTACGGCCTGATCTGGGTCGGACCCGACACAGCGGTCTATACCAGTGCCCCCTACGCGCCTTACGAGCTGCGGCTGTTCGACCGGACCAATCCGATGCCCGCCGTCATCACCGCTGTTGCTGAAGGGCTGCCCGCGTTTGACGCCGTCCAGATTCCCTGATTCCACGCAACCCTGGCCCGCCCCCTGCGTATAAAAACACGAAAAGCATGCTCTATAGATGCTCGACCCGCGGGAGGCCGGGCACAAAGGGGAGAAGACCTGTTATGTCCGCCGAATCACATCGTAGATATCGCTCTTTATTCTGGCCGCTGTTATTGATCGGGATCGGGGTAATCTGGCTGCTGGGCAATATCGGCGTGCTGAGCGCCAGCAATCTGGCCGCGCTGTTTCGTCTGTGGCCGCTGCTCCTGATCGCCATCGGCCTGGATCTGCTGTTCGGCCGTTCGTCGCCCCTGCTGGGCGCTCTGATCGGCCTGGGGACTGTAGCCGTGCTGGCTATCTTGATGATCGTCGGGCCTTCGTTCGGCCTGGGTGGCGGCGGCGCGGTCAAGCACAACACCTTCATCGAGCCGATTGGAGATGCGCAGTCAGCGGAAGTCGCGCTGAATCTCTCCGTGGGCGAAGCGGACATCCACGCCCTCCAGGACTCGCCCAACCTGATCGACGCCGATATCTATTATATGGGCGAGATTCAGTTCCAGGCGGAAGGTGAGACTCAGAAGACAATCCAGCTCGGCCAGAATGAAGCGACAAACGTGAGCGTGTGGCCGTTCGCCTCGCTATTCCCGTCCAGCGATGAGATGCGGCTCCGCTGGGACGTCGGCCTGTCGTCGGCGATCCCGCTGGCGCTCGCCATCCAGGGCGGCGTCGGGCAGGCCACCCTCGATCTGGCCGATCTAACGGTGACGGCCCTGACCGTGGATAACGGCGTCGGCGCGACATACCTGACCATCCCCGTCAACGACAGCCGCTACACCGCGACGCTCACCGGCGGAGTGGGCGAATTCATGATCACCGTGCCGGAAGGGACCGCAGTGGACCTGGTGATCACCGGCGGTGTGGGCGAAATCACGGTCGATGTGCCCGACCAGGCGGCGGTCCGTGTGGAGCGGGAAGGTGGCCTGGGCGACGTGACCATGCCATCCGGCTACACCCGGGTCAGCGGGAACGATGATACCGGCGTCTGGGAAAGCCAGGGGGCTGGCGCCAGCCCCGCCATCACGATCGCGTTCAAGGGCGGCCTGGGCGCCCTGACCATCCGCTAGAGTGCGCGCCAGATAAAAAGAGCCATAACACGAGGCCGGGTCGCGCAATCCGGCCTCCGCCGTTTTATTCCTCCGCCACCCGCACCGTGTAGGGGCCGGGCGCGCCCTTGTTGCCCACGAAAAGCGTGTACAGGCCGTCGAAAGGAATCAGCAGGTCATTGCTCCGGGCATCTTTGCCGTCTTCATCATCGAAGCGGCCCACGATGCGGAACTGCCCATCATAAAGCGTGAAGTACGGATCAACCCCTTCAGCTTCCCCGGCAACCTCGAAAGTCACGACGTCGCCGCCGGCCAGGGCGATAAAATAGGCATGGAACACGTCACGCGCGAAGAATTCGCCCGCTGCCGTCACTTCCGACACACCGCTCAACGGGTCCAGCTCGCCGCCGCCGTGTCGCTGCGTGGGGACCAGCGGCGTCATGGTCCCGCTCACGTCACCCTCCCCGGCGGTAGCTTCCACGCGCAGCTCATAGCGCCCCGTGGCTGGCAGCATCACTTCCGGAATCGTCTCCGCCGCGCCGGGGCCGGCCCGATCCACGACCAGCAGCGGCAGGCCGGTGTAGTCCAGCAGCGTCAACCGGATATCGAGGCTGGCATCCCGCGGCTCCAGCGCGAAGGTGAAGACATTCTGGCGCAGCTCGTCAAAGGTGAAAGCCGCCGGGTGATCGGGCAGCAGCGCCGATTCGAAGGGCTGATCGGGGCGGATGTAAGCCCCTCCCAGCGGCAGGCCGGGGGTCGGCGTCGGCGGGATGTAGGGCGTCGGGCCAGGCGTGGGCGTCTCCGTCGGCGGGAGCGGAGTCAGGGTCGGCGCTGGCGTCGGTGAGGGGGCCGCCCCACAGCCAGCCAGCACCATCAGCAGCACTGCCAGAGCCAGAAACCGCGCAATCGCTCGCATCATGCACCCCCCCTATCCTGCCGGATTCGCCTCACCCGCCATTATACTACTGGCCGCGCAGCAGCGGGATCACGTCCTCGCCGACGACAATCTGGATATCCTGCACGGTGGCGTTATCGCTTCCTGGCTGGACCTGCGTCACAGGTAGCCCCAGCAAGGACGCCAGCAGGCGGGCGGTGTACGGGTTGTTGGTGTAATCCTTGATGACCGTCTGCCGGTAATCGGTGGAGGTGGCGTTGCCGACCTCGGCCACCGGGAACCCCTGCCCTTCCAGCCAGGCGCTCATCTCAGCGGCCAGGCCCTGCGTGGTCGTGCCGTTGACCACGCTCAGCGTCGCCTGCTCACTGGCAGCAAGCTGGCGCAGATCGCCGGCCGATATCTGCTCCGGGTTGAACAGGTCATTGATCAGGTTGCGCATGGCATCGCCGCGCAGGCGCAGGACCTGATCGCCGCCCGTCGTCGTCTCAAAGGTGACATAGTGGGCATCCAGCACCGCCTGCGAGATATTTTCCGGCGGGATATCCTGGACCAGCAGGGCCAGACTTACGATCTGCTCAAAGGTCAGCGTAGTCTGGATATCCTGCCGCGCCGCCTCCCACAGGGCCGGCGCTTCACCAAGCAAAGCCTGGACACCCCCCAGGCTGAGCACCCGATCGCGCAGGGCGGTGATCACCTGCTGCTGGCGGCGCGCCCGGTCGAAGTCGCCCCCCTCGGTGTGGCGCGTGCGGGCATATTGCAGGAGCTGCTCGGCGTCCATCTCCTGGCAGCCCGGCTCGAAGTGAACAGTCATGATGCCGTAGCTGCCATCGGGGTACGCCTCATCGTGAATGACTTCCGGGACACAGACTTCCACCGGCGCAATCGCGTTCACCGCCGTCAGGAACAGGTCGAAGTTAATCCGGACCGTGTAATCGACCGGGATGCCCATGTTGCGGGTCACAGTGGCCGCCGCCAGCGCTGAACCGCCGCCCGGAAACTCGTAAGCGTCACCCAGCGAATTAGCCGTGTTGATTCGCCCGGGCTGAAATCCGGGGATGTTGACCCACAGATCGCGGGGGATGGAGAGCATAGCCACCGCTTTGCGGACCGGGTCCACCGACACCAGGATCATCGTATCCGTGCGGAAGGGGCCTTCTTCGCCGCGCCGCTGATCGATGCCCAGCAGCAGCACAGTCACCCGGTTGGGGTCCGTCCACAGAGGCACGTCGGCGGCGCTGATCGGATCGGCGCCGGCAGAGGCGGTGATTGGGCCAGTTTCCGCCTCCCCGCCGGACTCCGGCAGCGCGGTCGGAGTGGGCAGCGCGGCGGGCGTTTCCAGCACGCGAATCGGGGTCGGGTTGGCCTGCAGGCCGAGCGGATCAAAAGCCGGCAGGTCGGCTATTTCGCCGGCCTGAATAGTCAGCGCCCGCGTCGCGCCGTACACCATGAAGGCGGCGGCGGTCGTCAGGCACATCAGCACGACCACCACGACCAGGATTATCCAGGGAGAAATGCGCATACGTCGGGCCCTTCATTTCCAATCAACGACTGATTCACAGCGGGGCATTATACCGCGCCCGGCGATCCTGTCCCCAACCACTCCCTGACGCTCGCCTGACGGCGGCGCCTACTGCCAGGTCGCCCAGGGATCGTCCGGGTCGCGCGCGCCGTAGATAACGGTCAGGCGCACTTCGTCCACAAAGACCTGAAAAGCATACGAATCGCCATTCAGGCGCAGGCGCGTGCGGAGGGGCAGGCGCGCCCAGGCATAGGCAATCGCCCGGCGTTCTTCCCGCGTAGTGATATCCAGCAGGTCCTGATACCAGCGCGGCAGGGCGGCCTGAACATGCGGTGTCCTGGAGATGCCGAAGCTGGCCACTATGCCAATCAGGGACAGGATGAGCAGCAGCGCCTCAATGGTCGAGCCGGGCAGCATCAGCCCGGTCATGAAAAGCACGCCGCTCAGCGAAAAGATGAAACGGGAGAGGGGATAGATGCGCCGTTCTTCGCCGTACTGTCGGAAATGCGCCATCATCGGGTCTTTGTACAGACCGAGCAGGATCGCGCCGTAGTAGAGCATGGCGCCGAAGGCGGCCATCCATAGCAGCCACGCCATACAGAGTTCCAGGCCCAGGCTCCGCCGCACGCTTCCACTCCCGGGGCAAACAGATCGGTCAGGTATTTACTGGCATTTGGCGATGTAGTACAGATTCTCCCTGGCCCCTACATACATGCCTTCTGCTGAGCTGTCAACCGTGATCGCGCTCAGATCGCGGAAGCTGGCACTTTCCGGAGCGCGGTAGCTCTGGATGAAAGTCCCCCCCAGCGTCGTCTCATAAATAATCTGGCTGTCGGCGTCCAGGATATAGAAGCCAGGGGAGATCAGGCCCGTATCCAGGTAAAATCCGCTGGCGCTGCCCAGGCTGCCGATGACGCCGTTCGGCAGGTTGGAGAACTGGAAGAACTGCTCCTCCCCGGAATAATACTTACGGAGGGTGCCGTCCTTGAACAGGACGTAGACATTGCCAGTCTGGTCGATAGACAGGTCCACCGCGCCGGAAAGGCTGGGGCGCTGGTCGCCGACGAAATACTCTTCCGGAGCGCTGGGGAATCCGCCGCCCGCCGGCTGGTAGCGCCAGATCTGATTCACCGGCGGATCCAGAATGTACAGCCGCCCCTGCCAGGTATCCATCGCCACGGGCCGTCCCCAGCGCTCAGTCCCCTGCAGGGCCTCCACCGTGGGCGGCGGGAAAGTCGGCGAATAGGTGATCAGGTAGCCATCCGGGTCAAGCAGGATTAACGTGCTGCCCCGGGCAATTCCGCTCTCCGTGAGCCAGGCGATATCTACCAGCGTGCCCACAGTATAACTGCCGAGCACCGTGCCGCGCCGCAGAATCAGCGTGTACTGCTGGACGAGGGCGTTGCCCGCTTCGTTCAGCTCATCGCGATAGACCGCGCTGCGCGTCGTATCCAGCGTATACAGATTCACATCGTTGCGCAGCACCGGCCCCCGGATGTTGGCTCCTGCCTCGTAACGGCGCAGCAGGACCGCCGGACAGCGCACCACCCGGGCAAACCTGTCCAGGCGAGCCTGAGCCTCACTGCGGATAGCCTGCAGCATCGGGTCATTCGGCCGGCGCGGCAGGCAGCGATTGGCAACCTCGATGACGCCAAACCACGCCTCCTGAGCCTGCGACGGGTTGGTCTGCTCGACCAGTTGCGCCGCCCCGGCCGCTTCGTTGGCCTGTGACAGGCAGCGCTCGAACGCCGTCTCATCGCGCGTGCTGAGGGAGAAAGCGACCACCGCCAGGACGACCACAATGGGGATCAGCATAGCCGCGCCCGCCGCAATCGGCGTGGGCAGCGACGGCGACTTGCCCGGCTCAGGCTCCGGCAACGCTTTGTCCAGCAGCCGGCGCATCGACCCGAGAATCGCGGACAGCCGGAGCACGATGCGATGCAGGCGGCGCAGCAGCCCCCGCCACAGGCGCTGAAACAGATTGCGGCTTTCCGCCTGGAAGGTATCCAGTCTGGGGCGGGCGTCGGACGCCGCCTGCGCCAGCGAATCCCGCCCGGCCTTGCTCCGCCGCCACCACCGATGCAGCGCCCTCGAAGGGGCGCTCGCAGCCGTTCTGGGGATCGAAACGTGCGTGCTCGTGGCCGCCAGGGAGTCGCCCTTGCGCCGCCCGAACAGGCCCCGCCTGCCGGGTTCCGCCACTGGCGGAGCGGCGGGCTGAGCTGGCTCACTCGTCACCGCAGCGGCGGCGGGCGCCGGCACGGCTGCGGGTGTCTCCGCCGGCTGCGGCCCGGCTTCTGCCCCGACGGGAGCCGCCACCTCCGGCTCCTCAGGCGCGACAAACTGCATCACCAGCAAGTTGGCTGCCGCCAGATCGTGCTTCTTGAACGCCGAGACCAGCGCGGGGAGCGTGCCGCCGGCGCTGATGGCCTTCAACTCGTCCGCGGACAACTGCCCGATCTCCGGGCCGCACAGGGCGGCAATGTCATCCATCTCCACCCGGTAACGAGTCATTTTGAGATCGGGTTCCGGGGTGCTCCCCAGCGGCCTGCCGCTGCTGAGCTGCCGGGCGTCCAGCGGGTCGGGGAATGTATGGAGCGCCCCGCCCTGCCACAACAGCAGCACGCTGGCCCCGGTCCGGGCGATATACGCCTCCTGCTGGCGCAGGACCAGGCAGATCACATCGGCGTAAAAAGGAGAATCAGGGTGCCCGGTATTATGCTCCAGCAGGTTGCTATTCAGCGAGACCAGCACTTCACGCAGGCCGGCCGTGACTCCTCCGTGCGTCTCGAAGTAGCGTTCGGCGGCCAGCCGGGCCATCTGTTCATAGAACAGGGCTTTGGCCTGCCGCTGCCCCGCCGGCAGCACCAGCACAAAGATGGCATCGCGCTCGCGGCTGCGCGAGACACGCGGCGGGGCGAGCTGCACCAGTGCGCCCGGCGGGGGCGCGCTCACCGCCCGCCCGCCTACCACATACAGGTGACTGACTAACGCCTCAAGTTCTTCGGTCATATCCCGGCTTCCAGAAAGGAGCGAGGGCTGTCGCAACGAATCTGAATAACAATCTCGGACCCCAGGCTGTCCTGCAGCGCATATTCCGCCACCTGATCGGCGCGCAGCGGCGTGTGCAAAGAAGCGACCAGCTTGCGCCGCTCAGGCGGCTGAGGATTCCCGGGATCGCTTGCGGCGGGTGTCAGGTCCTTCAGCCGAAAGGTGACATCCACCGCGCGCCCGGCATTCGTCTTTGGGAAAGGCACTGTCGCCAGCAGGGCGCGCGCCGGATCAAGGTCAAAAGCCCTTTGCAACGGGGCGCGGAAGACGCCATCGAACGGCGTCCGCCACCCGTTGACCTCAAAACAGAACGGACCGCTGCGCCCTTCGGCATCCGGAGCGCCGCGCATCTCCAGCCGTTTGAGACGCACGGTCACCATCCAGAAATCCCCCCGCAAGCACCGCCGCATCACCTGATAGGTGTGCGGAGCGCGGCAGATCACTTCTTCTTCTACCGGCAGCGACAGGTTGACAGCGTCGGGCAGTTGAACCAGCCTTCGAGAGGAGATCAATCCGCTGTAGATATTGACCAGCGTTGTCTGATCGACGACGGGCGATTCGACATCCGGCAGGCTTGTTTCCGGATACTGGCGCTCGAACACCCCCGGGTCCAGAAAAGACAGCAAAGAGAATGTATGGGTGCTGCCCACCGTGAATAACCAGGCTGCCCGCCGCGAGCCGCCCAGCACCACGTATCGGCGCGCCAGCAGCCCCCCACCGGCGCAGCCCACCAGCACAACCTGCGTTTGTCGGGGATGACAGGCGTTCAGGAGCCACTCAACCGCTTCATCCAGACTGTGGGCCGCTTCGTCATTGTTCCCGTTCAGGGTACAGGTGTAGACCGCCGCAAGGCCGTCCTCGCGGAACTGATCGGCCAGCGCAGACATCGCCTCCGGCGGCAGAGGATGTACAAACAGGACAGGGACCGCGGACGGATCAACCGGCGGCTCACCGGTATGCTGTTGGTAGCGATACAGGGCCTGCCGGGCGTCAAGCCGTTTCCAGATCAGTGGTGACTGCACGCGTGAAAACCCCACAACCAGCACCAGTACAGGTAACCCGGAGGTATTTTAACTGAAACGGGGCCAGGTAGCGAACCCAAATCTCACCGGGCAGCGGGCGGCGCGAACTGCAGCCCCGCCGCCGGCTGTCCATCCCTTCGCGATCAATAAAACAGGGGCGCACCCTGCGGGAAGACGCCCCTGCACTACTTTCTGCCGGCCTGGCCGTTACGAGGACGGCGCGGCTTCGTGAACTTCCTCCAGCGAGGTGAAAACGAGTTCTCCCGCCGCATCGTCGAAGCCAATCTGGACAGTCGTCCCGGGTGGGAAGTCCCCGCCCAGAATGCCATCCGAGAGACGATCCTCCACCTTGTTCGTGATCACACGGCGCAGCGGGCGCGCCCCGAATTCGGGGTCAAAGCCCTCCTTGGCCAGGTACGCCCTGGCGGCCTCAGTGACCACTATTTCCAGATTATGATCCTTGACGCGCGCCTGCACCTCGCTGAGGCGCAGGTCCACGATCTGGCTGATATCGGCCTGTGTCAGGGCGCGGAACACGATCACGGCATCCACGCGGTTCAGGAATTCCGGGCGGAAAGCCTGGCGAAGCTGTTCCATCAGCGTCCGGCGCATGGCATCGTAGTCCGACTGCTCTGCGACATGGGAGCCGCCGGAAGACGGCAGCTCAAATCCGAGCGACGGCCCCTTGCGGATGGTCTCGGCGCCGACGTTGCTGGTCATGATGATGATCGCATTACGGAAGTCCACCATCCGACCGCGGGCATCGGTCAGGTGCCCTTCCTCCATGATCTGGAGGAGCATATTGAAGGCTTCCGGATGGGCCTTTTCGATCTCGTCAAAGACCACGATGCTGTACGGGCGGCGGCGGATCGCCTCGGTCAGTTGCCCCGCTTCCTCGTAGCCGACATAGCCGGGCGGCGCGCCAACCAGGCGGGCGACGTTGTGCCGCTCCATAAATTCGCTCATATCAAGCTGGATCAGGGCCTCCTCGCTGCCGAACAGGAATCCGGCGAGGGCCTTGGTCAGCTCTGTCTTGCCGACGCCCGTCGGGCCGAGGAAAATGAAGGAGCCGATCGGGCGCTGCGGGTCCTTGAGTCCGGCGCGCGCACGGCGCACGGCCTTGCTGATTGCCTCGATAGCTTCTTGCTGGCCGATGATATGCGCGCCCAGCGCCTTTTCCATCTCCAGCAGGCGCTGGCTCTCTTCCCCGGCAATCTGGGTGACCGGGATGCGCGTCAGCATGGACACGACCTCGGCGACATCCTGCCCGTTGAGCACCGGCCGCTGCGTCTCCGGGTCCCAGCGCGCCTGGAAGCTCTGGTACTGCTGCTCCAGGTCAGCCAGCTCGGTCCGCATTTCTCCAAGCTCATCCTCGTCGAAGATATCCGGCTCTTCCAGATCGCGACGGAGCTGTTCCAGCCGCTTCTCCAGCCGGCGAAACTCCATCGACTCCGGGCTTTTATACATGCGGACACGGGCTGCCCCCTCGTCCACCAGATCGATCGCCTTGTCCGGCATAAACCGGTCGGTCACATAACGGGCGGAAAGAGTCGCGGCCGCTTCAATGGCCTCATCGCTGATTTCAAGGTTGTGGTGCTGCTCGAAGTTCGGGCGCAGCCCCTGGAGAATCTTGATTGTCTCCTCGACAGTCGGCTCATCGACGTTCACCGGCTGGAAGCGGCGCTCCAGCGCCGCGTCACTCTCGATATGCTTGCGATACTCGTCAAACGTAGTCGCGCCGATGCACTGCAGCTCGCCGCGGGAGAGAGCTGGCTTGAGGATATTGGCGGCGTCCACACTGCTGCCGGCTGAGCCTGCCCCGACCAGCATGTGCACTTCGTCAATGAAGAGAATGCTGTCGGACGACTTCAGCTCATCAATCACCCGCTTGAGGCGTTCCTCAAACTGCCCGCGATACATCGTGCCAGCGACAAGGCTGCCGACATCCAGTTGCAGCACACGCTTGCCCTCCAGCGAGCGCGGTGTCTCGCGGTTGACAATGCGCTGGGCCAGGCCTTCGACGATAGCAGTCTTGCCGACGCCCGGCTCGCCAATCAGGGCCGGGTTATTCTTGTTGCGCCGGCTGAGAATCTGGATGACG
>JARKNX010000018.1 GCA_029976025.1 Aggregatilineales bacterium
CAGACCAGCGCCGGGCGCGCAGCTCCGCCAGGACGGCCTCGACCCGGCGCTGTCTGGCGAGCTGCCGCAGCACGAGGGCAGCAGCAGCCCCGCTAACTGTGGCCGCCAGCAGTCCGCCCAGCATCAGGCTGACCGGCAGCGAATAGCGGCCCATCAGGACAGGCGCATCGCTGCGGTGAGTGAGCATGACCACAAACGTGACCAGCGCCAGCCCGGTCCAACACCACAACAGCCAGACCAGCCAGGGTTTGGATACACCGCGCTCAATCACAGGATCTTCGCCCATCGCCTCGCCTTGCTCCTACCCTAGAGAGATACTTGGATACACCGGCACATCGCCAGAAGATAACACGCCGGGCCGCCAGAGAGCATATTTCAGACTTTACAGAGTCGGTACGCTCTGGTAGAATGAGCCGGCAAGAAATCCAGGATACACATGAAATAGGCGGGAGAGAATTTCCGTTGGCCAACCACAAGTCTGCTTTGAAGCGTATTCGCAGCAATGAACGTAAGCGTGTCCGGAATCGTCTGGTTCGATCGCGTACGCGCACATTCGTTAAAAAGGCCCGCGTAGCTATCAACAGCACCGACACCGATGTCGCGCGCGAAGCTACTCTGCAGGCTATCCGCGAGCTAGATAAGGCTGTGAGCAAGGGCGTATACCATAAGAATACAGCCGCCCGCACCAAGAGCCGCCTGATGAAGCGGTTGAATGCCCTGAGCTAATACCCGGGGCGCTGCCGCCCGCACTATAGAGAAACACACAGCCGATCCAGGATCGGCTGTGTTCGTTTTGTTTGCCGGCGCTTAGCCGGGCGTACGGGCTAAACGTCAGGCAGCGCCAGACGGTACCCCACCCCCCGCACCGTCGTAATGATCTGCGGACGCCCGGGATCTGCCTCTACAAATTCGCGCAGCCAGCGAATGTGCACGTCCAGCGTCCGCGTATCGCCCATATACTCGGTGTTCCATACACGCTGGATTAGCGTCTTGCGGTTGATTACAGTGTTGGGACTTCGCAGAAAGACCTCGACCAGCCCGGCCAGTTTAGGGGTGAGCCGCTTCTCCCGGTCACCCACTGTCAGCAGCCGCTTGGGAATATTCAGGCTCAGCAGGCCCACCCGCAGCAATTCATCCTCACCATGGACCTCAGAGAAACGCTTGATCCGGTTAATCAGCTTTCGCCAGGTGAAAGGATGGTGCAGCACCACATCGGCATCGCTTGACCGGCTTTCCTTATCCGTGAATGGCTCGCGAATATGGATGATGGAGACGCCGGGGAGCTGAGTCCGCATCAGGCGGCAAATGCGATCGCCCGTCGTGCGCATCGAGACTGCATCCAGCACGACGACATCCGGCAGCAGCTCAAGGGCCAGCATAAGCCCTTGCTTGCCCGAATAAGCAATTGAAAGGTCGTAACGCTCCTTTAACGCGAGGGAGAACGATTTTCCGTTCGCTCGCACACTCTCAATTAACAAGACTTTTGTCGCCGCGTCCATCAGGAAGCGTACCTCTCCTTGAACCAGACCTGACTCCAGGGTGAGCAAGCCAAGCCACAGCCCCGATCCGACCTCCCTGTGGCTCCAGCGCTTCCGGCTGACGGATCAGTCGATTAAGTCGGATTATAACGGGGCGGGGGGTTCCGGCAAGGCGCGCCCGCCGGCATCGGGCGGCAAGAATTAATTTCTCCTTATGGAGATTAACCGGCCCGCCCACAAGCAGGTATAGACACAGTAAAAATGATCATTCACCCCAGATATAGGGCATAAAGCTCGGAAGCAAAACAGAGGCTAATTTTTAACATTGCGTTGATACCGCCATCCCGACTGGGCAAAACGGCTTATCCCCAGCTACCCTTCCGAATAACCCAACCGCTCTCGCGCTTTATCCCACATCACAGATGAACCGGCGACAGTCCTGGCCCGGGCAGAAAGAACAATCGCTGACAAAACGGGCCGCTTAACAGCAAAAACCTTTTTTGTGGCATATAATCTACCGGGAACTATGCCCATAGAGAAAGTAATCTCACCATGGACCTCGCGCAGCGTGTGGAGATGCTGGCTTCTCAGCCATCTGTTGACGCTATCTGGCAATTCCTTGATCAAATCTCAATTGACCTCTTATCTACCGCCGTCCTGATCCAGCAAATTCCCAGCCCGACCTTCAACGAACTGGTGCGGGCTAACCATGTCCTCAGCCGATTCGGGTCCTGCGGCCTGGTGGATACCGGCACTGATGCACTGTATAACGCCTATGGGAGGCTGCCAGGGACGGATCCCAGCCTGCCGGCCCTGCTGATCTCGGCCCATTCCGACACCGTCTTCCCCTCCGGAACTGATCTGACTGTCCAGTATGCTGACAATGGCCGGGTCTGCGGGCCAGGCCTGGGCGATAACAGCCTGGGCGTAGCTGCTCTGGTCATGTTACCCGAGCTGATGCAGCAATTTGGCATCCGGCCGCGCCGCGATATCTGGTTCGTCGCCAACAGCCGGGAGGAAGGGCTGGGCGATCTGGGCGGCATCCGGGCGTTTCATGACCGTCAGGGCAGCACACTGGGCGCGGCTATCGTGCTAGAGGGCATGTCCCTGGGCGCGATTATCCACGCCGGTATCGCGGTCCGCCGCCTGCACATCACCTGTCACACGCCAGGGGGGCATTCCTGGAGCCACTTCGGCCGTCCCACGGCTGTACACAGCCTGATCCGCCTCGGCGCCCGCATTATTGAAATTACCCCACCCTCCTCGCCGCGCACCACGTATAATATCGGCCTGATTGAAGGCGGGCAGTCGATCAATTCACTGGCCAGTGAGGCTGGCTTCTACCTGGATTTGCGCAGCGAAGAGGCGGACACGCTGGCCGTCCTGGAAGCCCAGGTGCGGAAACTGGTGGCTGAGTGCCAGATCGAGGAGCAGGTTGACTTCCAGATAGAGATCGTCGGGGACCGCCCCAGCGGAAAAATTGCGGCCGATCACGAGCTGGTGCGCGGGGCGGCCGCCGCCCTCCGGGCAGCGCATCTCCAGCCCGTCCTCAAAGTCAGCAGCACCGATGCCAATCTGCTGCTGGCCCGGGGACTCCCCGCGATTTCTATCGGCCTGACTACAGGAGGCAACACGCACCGGCTGGATGAATACATTGATACAGCTCCGCTGGCTGCCGGCATGCGCCAGCTTTTGCTGCTGGTCCTGGCCGCCGCTGAATGGGAGCCATCGCCAGCCGCATCACAGGGGCAGCAGTAGGTCGTGTCCAGGGTAAGCCGCCCCGCGGGGAAGAGCCTATGTCCAGCCTGAACCTTCTGGCGGCCATCCGGCCGGCAGCGGCAGCGCAATATCGAGCGCTTCTGGATGGGCAAGCGCTCTTCACTGCCCGCATCGTCACCGCTATCCCGGACCTGATGCAGATTCTGCAACAGCCTGATTATCATGTCGATATGCTGGTCCTGGATAACGCCCTTGACGGCGCGTTCCAGTTGGTGAGCACCCTGCGCCGGCGCTATCCCCGCCTGCTGATCATCCTGATCGATGAAGAAGCTGATTTCAGCATCCCCGGTCGCGTCGATGATGTGAGCACCGATCCCTTCACTGAGGATGACCTGCTCAGGCGAATCCAGCATCTGTTTCAGGAACGGCAGATGGAGACTCTCCGCGCGGATTCCCTGCCCTCCGTTCGCGCGCTGGCCCGGGAATTTCGCCAGGCGAGCGGAGTCATGGGCAAAGCTGAAGCAGCAGTCGAGGCGATCCGCAATCTGGGGTATGATTTCGTGGCCTACTACCGGCTGGAAGAGCTGAAGGCTTCCCTGGTATTGAACGCGACGGCAGGCCCGAAAGCGTTGACCAGCGTGACCCCCGACCGACAGCCGGAAGACACGCTGGCGGGCTGGGTCGCCCGGAACGGCCAGAGCCGCATTGTCGGCCCGCAGGACGAGCCGAACTTCAGCCTGGTCAAGCGGGGGCGGCTGGGGGCGGGCGCCTGCGTCCCTGTCGGGAGCACAAAGCGCTTCGGCGTCCTGTTGGCCTGCCGGGAGGTGCCAGACTCTATCTCACAGGAGAATGTGCTGCTGCTGGAACTGATCTGCGCGCAACTGGCGGCAGCCCTGAGCCAGGAATTCAAGCTGTGACAGGCCTTCATCACCGGCTTAAAATAGGCTTCATCGTTGTCGGCTATCCGGGCCTCACAAGCCCGTACGTATAAGGGGAAATAGCTATGACACCACCGATCACTGTTGGAACCGCGACCGGCGTCCCCGGCCAGATCGTCTATGGGACGTTTGACGGTGTAGCCATGCCCACAGGCGGCACCGACGCCCTGCCCGTGATCATTATCAGCGGCAAAAAAGACGGGCCGATCCTGTGGATTACGGGCAGTATCCACGGGAACGAATACAGTGGGCTGACGACGATCCATCGCCTGTTAGGCCCCGACGGCGCGGACTTCCCCCTCGATCAGTTGCGCGGCACCGTAGTCATGATCCCGACACTCAACCCGGCCGGGCTGCGCACAGAGACGCGCTCTCCGTATTACAATCGGGGGTCCGATCCTAACCGGATGTTCCCCGCCCCCGATCGATCCGCCCGAAAAACAGATGACGAAGAGGCTTCGGTCACAGCGCTGGAACGGGTCTATGAGCGCCTGTACGAGCGGATTGAGGCGCATGGTGACTTCCTGGTAGACCTCCACAATGCCGTGATCGGGTCGATCGCCTTCAGCTTCCGCGACCCGATCTACTATGATGATCGGTTCACGCGAGCCGACGCGCGCGCGCTTCAGGCCCGCAATGATGACATGATCCGCGCCTTCGGCTTCCCGGTTATTAACGAATTTCCTTCCAGCGAATACCTGAAGAAGAATCTGCATCGCTCCGTCAGCGGGTCAGTGCTGAATCGCGCCCGCCGCCCGGCTTTCACCGTCGAGCTTAGCAGTTACCTGCACGTCGATATGGCGATCCGGGATGCCGCCGTTGTCGGCCTCCGCAATGTGATGCGCTGGGCAGAGATGCTGCCCGGGCCGGCTGAAGCGCTGCCGCCGATCCCCTTCCCGCGCGTAGACTTCCCGGTCCGGCGCATATTGCATCCCCGCGCGCCACAGAGCGGGATAGTCACCCATCTGGTTGACGCCGGAGACGTTATCCACAAAGGCGATCCGGTGGCGCGCCTGACCGATGTCTACGGCCGCCCGCTGGGGGCAGATGACGGATTGCTGCGGACGGACCATGATGGCTATGTCGTCGGGCGGATGCAGGGGAACGTGTATTACGAGAACGAACCGGTCCTGTGGCTGGCCGTGCGTGACAGCGGCGATCTGCTGCTGCCCTACCCGGAAGATTATTAGCCGCCTGCACCGATGACATATGAGGCGTGGCCCTACTCCACGCCTCATTTTTTCGTGGCGGGTTTGCTACATCTTTTGTGAAGGGCCGACCTCAGGAAGAGGGGTTATCGCGGTACATTTCCGGGACAAAGTCAACGAGATAACTCCAGCCTTCTTTGGCTGCCCGCAGGCGCTGCTCTTCCGTCAGTTCCAGGATCACATGGTGGTCGCCGGAAAACAGGTCGATGGTCAGCTCCGGACGGCCGTCGTCGATGATTTCTTCGAAACAGTGACGCTCGTAGCCCATAGGCTCCTGCAGAAACTTGCCCAGGCAACGCTCACAGAATGCGAGCTGCGCGGAGCACACATTGCGATCGATTTTGACGCGCATCCGATCCTCCCTCTGACTCGAAACGGGCAACCCTGACGATCCCTATCCATAACGTACAGGATATACCAGATTCACCCCAGTGCCAAATGTCATTTTCGCACCGGGCGCATTTCAGCTTCGGGAGTGGGATAAGGGAATGCACCGCGGAGGCGCAAAAAAAAGGGCGTCGTGGCGCCCTTTACAATTTTACATCAGCGACACTGCAATACCGAAAGCCGCCAGACTGGCGAATTAACGCACCTCAAAAGTGCAACTGAAGGCCTCTGATTCGGTATCCGTGCCGGGGCCGTACGCCTTCGTGCCGTCGAAGATCGGGTTGCGCCATGTGACGCGATAAGTGATCGTATGGGAGCCTGGCGTCAACGGCTCGCTCACCGGCACGTACCAGTAGATCGCCCAGGTGCCGTCTTCCCGCTGGCGAATCCGGTCCGCATACTGGCGCCAGTTATCCAGCAGCCGCCCATCCAGGCGGACCTCATACTCCACATTGGCGATATGCTGCTGTAGATACTCGCGCGTCTGGGCCAGCCACCCCCAGAACACATCAATTGTCGAGCCAGCGGGCAGCGGCGGGGGGACCTCGTTGAACAGCTCGCAGTAGGCGAGCACATCGACTCCGTATCGCGGCGCCGCCCCGGCAGCCTGCCCCGTCGGGGTCGGAGTGCGATCCGTTGAAGGCGTTTGCGTAACCTGGCTGACCGCGCCGAACGCCGACGTCATTAAGGCGCCGGGGGTAATCGTGGGGATGCCTTCGCGCGGCGAAGTCGTGGCGGTGGCGGTGGCGGTCGCTGTGACCACGCCCGGCGTGCGCAAAGTAGGCGGCACTATCGGGGGCGGCGTCCCCTGCTGTATCGTCGGTGTGAAGCTCGGCGTGGCCGTCACCGGCAGCCCACCCAGCAGCGCCGTGGCCAACGGCGTGCCGCTGATCTCCACAACCACGCCCGGCTCGGTGTTGGTTGGCTCAGGTGTGGGCGACGGGACGATGAACAGGAGATTCGCGGCGATCCAGCCCTCGGTGCCATCCTGCAAACGGACGTTATACCAGGATTGATCCTCGTTAGCGGCCAGGATGATCAGATCGGTATTCTTCGCCACCCCGACAATCGCCTGAAAGTTCACCCCCGGCCCGGCGCGCATGTTGACAGCGTCCTGCACGGTGGACACGCGCCCGATCATAGGCTGCGTCGGCGTCGCTGTAGGCGTGTCAGAAGGGGTAGGCGGGATTGGCGTTGGCGAAGGGGTGTAAGTGAAAGTCGGGCGCGGGCTGACCGTCGGAATCGGCGTGGCGGTATACCGCGGCGTGAATGTCGCCAGGGGAGGCAGCGTTGCGGTGGAGACAGACGGCGTCGGCGTGTAGATGTTGGTGCACGCTGCGCCCAGCAGCGCCAGCATCAGGATTGTAACGGGGAAAGAACGCCTCACGGCCAGTAATTCCTCCTGCTCCATGCTTCAGGGTTGAAACACGCGCCGGCCCCCCTCCTGCCCTCTGAGTATAGTCACAGCCGATAAGTGGGGCAAGAAATCCAGCCGGCCAGGATCAGGCCCGATCTCCGGGCAGCCAGCGATACTCGATATGGGCTGCCGTGGCGCGCGCATGTTCCTCCCCCAGGAGGCGGGTCACAATGTGCAGAGCCATATCGATGCCGGCGGAGATGCCGGCAGAAGTCACAACTTTGCCGTTATCCACATAACGCCGGTCGCCCACCACATGTGCCGCCGGCGCAATAGAGCGCAGCAGATCAAGCTCAGTGTGAAACGTGGTCGCCCCCAGCCCATCCAGCAGTCCGGCCTGGCCCAGCAATAGCGCCCCTGTACAGACCGAAAGCAGCAGTTCCACGCGACCGGCCTGAATCCTGAGCCAGTCGAGGAGCGCCGCATCTTCGAGCAGCGAGCGGGCGCCCCGTCCGCCCGGCACCAGGAGGATATCCGGCGGCGGGCAGTCTTCCAGCGTGTGGTGCGGGTTGATGCTCAGCCCTCCCCGCGCCACAACCGGGCTGCGCTGCGCAACCGTGTAGACATTGAGCAGGTCCTGCCGGTTGAGCCGCCCCGCCGCATTGAATACCTCAAATGGTCCGGCAAAATCCAGCACTTCAACATCATCGAAGATCAGGATCGCCACATTACGCGAGTCCGGCATCTGTCCGCCTCCCTGCGTTAACTCAGCTCCCGGCTGAACTGCGTCTCGTACAACTGGGTGTACAGCCCTCCCCTGGCCAGCAAAGCCGCATGTGTGCCCTGCTCCACAATCCGCCCCCGATCCAGCACCAGGATGTTATCCGCTGCCAGGAGGGTGCTCAGGCGGTGGGCGATGACGATGCTCGTCCGGCCGGCCATAACTGTCTTGAGCGCGTCCTGAATCAGCGTCTCAGACTGGCTGTCAAGATGGCTGGTCGCTTCGTCCAGCACCAGGATGCGCGGATCCTTGAGGATCACCCTGGCGATGGCGATGCGCTGCTTCTCCCCGCCGCTCAGACGATAGCCGCGCTCGCCCACGATAGTATCATAGCCGTCAGGCAGGCCCATGATGAAATCGTGGATGTTGGCGGCGCGACAGGCCGCCTCCAGGTCGGCCGGCGCAGCATCCAGATTGGCGTACAGCAGGTTGGTGCGGATGGTGTCGTGAAACAGATGCGTCTCCTGCGTCACCATGCCAATCTGGGCCGCCAGCGAATCCAGCGTCACATCGCGGAGGTCGTGGCCGTCAAGCAGGATTCGCCCCGCCGTTGGATCGTACAGGCGGGGTATCAGGTAGGTCATCGTCGTCTTGCCGGCTCCGCTCGGCCCCACCAGGGCGACAAGCTGGCCCGGCTGGATGGTGAACGACACATCCTCCAGGGCGATTTCCCGCGCCTGGGTGATGGCTGCTTCCTGCCCGGCCTCCTCCGCCGGTCGCTCTGACCGGCCGGCTGGAGTGCGGGCGCTGTCGCCGGAGAGGGCCGCCTGAACGGTGTCCATCTGTCCATAGCGGCGCACCTGACTGAGCAGGATATCCTCATTGATATCGTAGCAGAACGTCACCCGGTCAAAGACAAGCTCGCCCTGCACCGCTGTGAGCACGTCGGCATCCGGCTTCTCTTCAATATCCTGCGGCAGATCAACCAGCTCGAATACCCGCTCGAAACTGACCATGGACGTGGCGAAGTCCACCGGCGCGTTCGTCAATCCCTGCAAGGAGGCGTACAACTGGCCGAGATAAGCGGTGAAAGCCACGATGGTGCCGATGGTGAACACCCCCTGCAGGACCAGATGGCCGCCGATCCAGTAGACCAGCGCCGTGCCCACCGCCCCGACCAGGCCGATGATCACAAAGAACTGGCTGCCCGTCACAGCGCGCCGGATGCCGACGTCGCGGACATGCGCCGCGCGCTCCTCAAAGCGCGCGATCTCGGTCCGCCCGCGCCCGAACAGCTTCACCAGAAGCTGGCCGCCGATGTTGAGCGTCTCGTTCATCATGGCGTTCATCTGGGCGTTGTATTCCATCCCCTCGCGGGCGATGCCGCGCAGCCGCGCCCCCAGCCGCCGCGCTGCAACCACAAATAATGGAAGCACCAGCACCGAGATGACAGTCAGCCGCCATTCCATAGAGAGCATCACAACCAGCGTGAGCGCGGCCTGAATCAGGTTGGTGATCATGTCCACGATCGTGTTGCTGATAGCTCGCTGGGCATCCACCACATCGTTGTTGAGCCGGCTCATCAGCTCGCCGGTCTTGGTGTTGGTGAAGAAGGCCAGCGACATGCGCTGCAGACGGGCATAGAGCGCCACGCGCAGATCGTAGATCACCCCTTCCCCTACGGTCGCGTTCAGCTTGCGCTGCCCGACGCGAATCGCGCCGGTCAACAGCGGGATCGCCACGAGAGCCAGCGCCAGAAGGTTGAGCCGGCCAGTATCGCCCGCTGGCAGGGTGTGATCGATCAGGTCTCGCATAATCAGGGGGGCCAGCAGGCCGAGGAGAGTCGTCGCCAGAATGGCCGCCAGCAGCAGGATAATCTCGCGCATATAGGGGCGGGCGTAGCCGAGCACGCGCCGCAGCAGCGCCCGGTTCGCCCACGTGCGCCGGCCCTCCGGTGTATTCGCCGAGGAGAGCCATCTCCAGCCGCCGCCATGCATTCCCATCATCTGATCTCCGATTATCGCAATCTATAAAATCCAATCCGGGCGCGATTATAACAGGCCTCTCCATCCCGACCGACTACATCCCTGCTGTTCATCGCGAATGACCGGACAAACATCCTCGCCGGCTGCCGGAAGGGTGTTATAATCCCCCCTGGCAATTTCCCGTTCAAGAAAGAGATATGAACATGACCTCTGTTGGTAAGTACCGCCATCTCAGCGTTTGCAGCGATTCGCGCGGGACAATGTCCGTCCTGGCTATCGATCATCGCTCCGGCGAGCTGGGCGCCGGCGCCCCCCCCAAGAAGGCTGAGGAACTGGTAGCTTTCAAGAAGCGTATTGTGCGTTTGCTGGGAAGCGCGGCGACCGCCGTCCTGACCGATCCAGACTATGGGATTCACACCGTGATCGACGGCGAACTGCCTGGCAATATCGGCTACCTGGCCCCCCTGGAGCTGACCGACTATAATCGCCCTCTGGGCGATCGCGGCATGGATTTCCTGCCGGACTGGGACATGGGCAAACTGGCGCGGATGGGCGCCAACGGCGCCAAGCTCTACATGCTTTTTCGCCCGGATGCGCCCAATGCGGCTCAGAAAACCGCCGTGGTCGATTCGATCATCGAGCAGTGTGCCAAATACGAGATCCCCTTCTTCCACGAGCCAATTGCATATTCTCTCGATCCGGATAAGCCGTTGAGCAATGAAGAACGCCGTCAGATCGTCATCGCCAATGCCCGGCACTTCACCGATCGCGGCGTCGATGTGCTCAAGATGGAGTTCCCGATCGATTGCAACGTCGAAAAAGATGAAAATGTGTGGCGGGAAGCCGCGGCGGAGCTGGATGCGGCCTGCACCGTGCCCTGGGCGCTGCTGAGCGCGGGCGTGGGCTTTGATGTCTTCGTCAAGCAGGCCGAGATCGCCTGCGCCGCCGGGGCCAGCGGCGTGATCGCCGGGCGCGCTATCTGGGGCGATGCTGCGCTGCTCCCCGAGGCAGAGCAGGAAGCGTGGCTGGCGACAGTCGGCAAGGATCGCATGGAGCGACTGACCGCCATCTGCCGCGGCCTGGGCCAGTCGTGGAAGACCCGCACACCGACACCCAAAGTCGGCGTGCGCTGGTACGCCTGATTTGATGAAGACAACGGCCAGCCTGTTCCCGGCTGGCCGTTATATTTCCCCTCATTGAGCCTGTTTTGCTGCCCGTTGTTTGCGCCGGCGGCGGGTCAGTTTCTCCGCCTCCACCGCCAGGAGAACCACGCCGGAAAGGGCAAGCGCGACCAGGAACTGCTGCAGCGACAGCGGTGAGGTGTCAAAAGCCGCTTGCAGAAACGGGGCGTAGATCACCAGCACCTGCAGGATGAAGGTTGAAAGCACGGCCAGCATCAACGGCCGGTTTCCCCGGTACCACACCCGGAAGAACGAGGCATCGCCGGCGCGAATAGCGGAGACATGGGCGATCTGGGTCAGGGCCAGCACTGTGAAGGCCATGGTGTGCGGGATGGCCAGCGCCAGGCCCAGCAGCCCGCTCACCTCGCCGTGCTCATTGTTCTCCTGCGCTATCATCAGGCTGACCCGCGCCTCCAGCGCCAGGTCATCCCAGCCTGTCGGCACGTTCGCCGCCCCGACTACGGCCGCCAGCTCAGCCGAGTCCATATTCTGCAAGCCGAGCGTGGCATCCAGGGGCTGCAGGCCAAGCGAAGTCTGCACCCAGACATAGCCGGTCAGTGTCAACAGGCCCAGGAGCAGGCCCACCCACAGAATGTGTATCCCGACACCGTCGGCAAAGATGCTCTCGCGGGGCGAGCGCGGCGGCCGCTCCATAGTGCCCGGCTCCGCTGGCTCGAAGCCGAGGGCAACCGCCGGCAGGCCGTCTGTGACCAGGTTAACCCATAGAATCTGGATGGCCAGCAGCGGAACTTTGAGGCCAGCAGCCAGCCCGAGGAACATCGTCACAATCTCGCCAGAATTAGTGCTGAGCAGGTAGCGGACGAATTTCTTGATATTGGCGTAGATCGTGCGACCTTCTTCCACCGCCGCTACGATGCTGGCGAAATTATCATCCGTCAGCACCATATCCGCCGCGCCCTTACTGACCTCGGTCCCTGTGATGCCCATCGCCACGCCAATGTCGGCCTGCTTGAGGGCCGGGGCGTCGTTGACGCCGTCCCCGGTCATGGCCACAATCTGGTTATGCGACTGCAATGCCTCGACGATGCGCAACTTGTGTTCGGGCGAGACGCGGGCGTACACCGACACATCAAGGACCGTGCGACGCAGGCCCTCTTCATCCAGGGCGTCCAGCTCGCTGCCGCTCAGGGCGTGACCCTGGTCGGAGAGGATGCCGATCTGCCGGGCGACAGCCTCCGCCGTCAGCTTATGATCGCCGGTGATCATGATCGGCCGGATACCGGCCCCCTTGGCGATGCGAACAGCCTCGGCCGCTTCGGCGCGCGGCGGGTCAACAATCCCGGCTAACCCCAGCAGGTACAGGCCCCGTTCAAAGGTATCCGGCTCCAGCGCCTGCGCGTCGGGGAGCGCATCAAGCGGGCGATAGGCGATCCCCAGCACGCGCATCCCGCACGAGGCCAGCAGATCGATCTGGTCCAGCCAGGCCTGCCGGCGTTCGGCGCTCAGGGCGACCGGGCCATCGGGCATGGTCTCATAAGCCGCCCACTCCACCAGCCGGTCCGGCGCCCCTTTAGTGAAGGCTACATAAGCCGCCCCCTGGAAAAGCGCCGCCGCAAAGCGGCCCTTTGGCTCATGGATGGTCGTCATGGCTTTGCGCTCGCTGCTGAAAGGAATCTCAGCCACACGGGGGAGATCGTCCTCAAGCTGTTCGCGACTCCAGCCGGCCTTGCGCGAGACCACCAGCAGAGCGCCTTCCGTCGTATCCCCCACAATTGTCCAGGGGGAGTCGGGGCCGGACTGTTCCAGGTAGGCATCGGTGCAGAGAGCGGCAGCCTTCAGAAATCGGGCCAGCGGGCCGTCATTGACCACGTGCAGGCGCTCATCCCCGGCGAAGAACTCCCCCACCGGCTGGTAACCGACGCCGGTCACGCGCACATCGGTATGCCCCGGCAGCGCAATCGTGGTTGCCGTCATCTCGTTGCGCGTCAGCGTGCCGGTCTTGTCGGAACAGATAGTGGTGACCGAGCCAAGTGTCTCCACGGCGGGCAACTTGCGGATCAGGGCGTGGCGCCGGATCATCCGGCTGGCCCCCAGCGACAGGCTGATCGTAATCACCGCCGGCAGCCCTTCGGGGATGGCAGCCACGGCCAGGCTGATAGAAGTCAGCAGCATATCGTCAATCGGGTTGCCGCGCAGCAGCCCGACGATGAACACCGCCGCCACCAGCAGGCCCGCCGCGGCAGCCAACACTTTGCCCAGCGTCTCCAGGCGTTTTTGCAGCGGCGTCCTGGCTGTCTCCACGCCCTGCAGTAAGGCGGCAATGTTCCCCAGCTCCGTCTTGATGCCGGTGCCGGTCACGACATACTCACCGCGCCCGTAAGATACCGCCGTCCCCATAAAGACCATGCTGGTGCGTTCGGCCAGCGGAACATTGTTTTTCTCAACCGGGTGCGTGTCCTTCTGAACGGGCACCGACTCGCCCGTCATCGCCGATTCTTCGACCTGGAGGTTAACGGCCTCGATCAGGCGGCCATCCGCCGGAATCCGATCTCCCGCTTCCACCAGTACGATATCGCCCGGCACCAGCTCCGTCGCGCTGATCGACGTGACATGCCCGGCGCGGCGCACGCGCACCATCGGCACCTGCATCGCGCTGAGCGCCTCCAGCGCCCGCTCGGCTTTGTACTCCTGATAGAACCCCAGCAATGCGTTCAGGACAACAATCGCCAGGATAATCAGCGTATCCTTAAGATCGCCTATCAGCGTTGAGATCACCGCCGCGCCCAGCAGAACCAGCACCATAAATTCTTTGAACTGAGCAAACAGGATCGCCCAGGGGCTTTCTCCCTCCTCGGTCGGGAGGGCGTTGAGTCCGTACTGCTGCTGCCGGCTGGCGATCTCCTCAGCGGCAAGCCCTTTTGAGGGGTCAACGCCCAGTTCCTCCAACGCCTGTTGCGCCGTCACCGCATAAAAATCTGCCATTATTGACCTTTCGCGTGGCCCCAATCCCTCATTTGCCGGCAGCCGGGCAATGTATCGCCCGTTCAAAGACAATATAATAATCAGGTCCGTCCTTTTGGAAAAGCCCGGCCGGTCGGCGCGGGGTTCAAGCCGGGCTAACCGCGCCAGCGCTGCCTCAAAAGGTCAGCGTGAATCCGCCATCAACCACAATCACCTGTCCCCGGATCATGCTGGCGTCCTTACTGCACAGCCAGGCCACCACCCCGGCCACGTCTTCAGCAGTCACGATACGTCCGGCGGGGGTGCGGGCGGAGATCGCCTCCAGCCCTGCGGCGGGCTGCTCCCGCCAGACCGAAAAATGGCGGAGCGCGTCAGTCTCCACCACGCCGGCGGAGACCGCGTTCACGATAATGTTCAGGGGAGCCAGCTCTACTGCCATATACCGCGTCAGAGCTTCCAGCGCGGCCTTGCTGGCCCCGACCAGGATGTATTCCGGCAAGACGCGCTGCGACCCGAAGCTGGAGATGTTGATGATATGTCCGCCGCCGCGCCCGGCCATGATCGGCGCGACAGTCTGGGCGCTAAAGAGAGCTGACCGGGCATTGATGTTCATCGTCCAGTCCCACCCCTTGACGCGCTGTTCCATCAACGGATGGTTGTAGCCGCTGGCGGCGTTGTTAACCAGGATATCCACCCCGCCAAGCACCTGAGCGACTTCACCAATCATGGCCTGCAGCGCGTCTACCTCGCCAACGTTAGCCCGGACGATATGCGCCCGCTGGCCCAGCGACTTGATCTCGCGGGCTGTCTCCTCGGCCGTCTCGCGTCCGCGAAAGTAGTTGATCGCCACATCAGCCCCTTCGCGAGCCAGGCGCAGCGCAATCGCCCGTCCGATCCCCCGCCCGCCGCCGGTCACCAGCGCTACTTTGTCGGTAAATCGCATGATGCTGCCCTCCTCGCTTTATGCGCTACGGGCGTCCAATCACAATCTGCTGCAAGAAGAGACTCTGCTCGCCGCCGGCCGTCACCCCCCAGCCAAACTGTCCCTGCGGCGTCACCACCGCCCGGCGATTATCCATCCAGGCGATAAAGGCCAGCGGTCCCCGCGGCGCGCGCGGCGTCTCCAGCACAACCGCTCCATCGACCGCGAACATCACGCGGTGGGCAGTCCATTCCAGCGTATATTCGTGCGGCGCGGCCAGCAGATCGCCCGGCAGGGCAGCCTCAGCCACGCCAAGCGCCCGCTGCCCGATCGGCCATATGGCCCGGTAGAGCGCCGGGACGCGCATCGCCAGAAAACCGAGGGGCGCCAGCGGCAGCAGTCCATAAAACAGCGGATTCCGGGCGTCAAATGTAGCCGCTTTCCAGCCGTGACCGGGCTGCCTCAGCGCCAGCGGCATATTGCTCCCCGCCCCGGCGAAGAAGAACCACAGCGCGCCCGGCAGGGAAGGAGCTTCCCGGCGATCAGGGCGAACTGGATCGTTCCAGAAGCCAAAACCGGCTGTGCCGATCAGCCGGTCAGCCGGGGCGGAGGCGAAGGCGCGCACGGTCAGGCGCAGGGGAGGTTCCCAGGGCAGCCACCGGCGCGGGAGATCGATCGAATCGGCGATCTGGGCGTCCGCATAGGTCGCAGCATCCTGCTGCGGCAGGGCCAGACGCAACAGGCCCGGCGCAGCCGTGATCGTCCCGCCGCCTGTAACATACGGCTTCCAGCGTGGATTCAGACTGCCGCTGGCAAACTCATCCCGCACCAGCTCGCGCATCCCGCGTTCCTCCGGGCGTACCCGACCTGCTCGCCTCTGACAGTACAAGCGTAGGAGCATGCCGACAAAAGTGCAACTCTCCTCCGGCTGTCAGAAACGAGAAGCGGCCCCGAAGGGCCGCTAGCGGTGACGGATACAATTCAGCGGATGCAATCCGGACTACAGGCCGGCCATGATGCGCTTCAACGCCTCCGGCCCGGGGCGAAGCTGGTGTTCAGGCAGGAGCGCCAGCGGCGTCTCAACAAGCTGGAGCGAGTCGATCATCGACTGGCGGGTCTGATCGATGTAGATCAGGCCTGTGATCAACTGCTGATTGATATGCGCCTCTTCCAGCACGCGCAGGGCCTCCAGCTTGTTGGTCGGGTCGTAATCCTTAGCCAGCGGGCGCAGCCGGATCCAGGTGCCATCGTGGAGCTGAACCTCACGCGGCTTGCTGCCGTCGTTATCGAGTTCGTCGTAATCCTCCAGGATGATCTCTTCAGCCTGGGGGATGAAGGTGATATCATGCAGCGGATTGGCGTGTTCCTTACCGTAGGCAAAGCTCTTGGTTGAATCCGGGCTGTTGTTGAAGGTCACGCACGGGCTGATGATATCCAGCACAGCCGTGCCGTTGTGATGCAGCGCCGCCTTGAGCAATGCCAGCACTTCCTTGATCGAGCCGGAGAACGAGCGGGCTACAAACGTGGCGTCGGCGGCCAGCGCCTCCAGGCAGATATCAATCGGCGGCAGCTCGTTGGTGCCGATTCTCTTGAGCGTCTGGCCCAGGTCCGCCGTCGCTGAAAACTGCCCTTTGGTCAGGCCATATACGCCGTTGTTCTCGACGATATAGACGATCGGCATGTTGCGGCGGACCGTATGCTTGAACTGGCCCAGGCCAATGCTGCCCGTGTCGCCATCGCCGCTGACGCCGATGACCTTGAGGGTGTGATTGGCCAGGGCCGCGCCGGTAGCTGCCGAAGGCATACGGCCGTGCAGGCCGTTGAAGCCATGCGAGCGCGACAGAAAATAGGCCGGACTCTTGCTGGAGCAGCCGATGCCGCTCATCTTGACGACGCGGTGCGGGTTGATCCCGATCTCGTAGGCGGCCGCAATAATCTGGTTGGAGATTGAATTGTGGCCGCAGCCGGGGCACAGGGTGGATTTAGCGCCACCGTAATCTGCTTTGGTCAGACCGAGTGCGTTGGTTGGTGCTACGCGTGCAGTACCCATCTTACTTATGCTCCTGTTCCTGTTGCAGAATCTTCCCGGCTATAAAAGCAGCGCTCAACGGCAATCCATCGAGATGGGCGATCGGCGTCAATCGCGTTGCATACTGCGGCATCTCAAGCCGCATGATCTGGCAGAGCTGACCTTCCAGATTGTTCTCCACCACGTAGATCCGATCGTACTGTGCAACAAATTCGTTCACTTCTGGCGACAGCGGCAGCGCCCGCACGCGCATATAGGCGAACTCCAACCCGTTCTGGGCGTGCAGGATATCCCGCGCCTCGGCTATCGCCCATTCGGTTGACCCGAAGCAGACAATGGCCGTCCGGACATCGGCATGCTCAATCACGGGCGCAGGCACGAGGGTCCGGGCGGTATCATGCTTGCGCCGGAGCCGCTCAGCATTCTGGACATAGTCTTCCGGGCGCTCGCTGTAGCGGGCATATTCATCGTGGCCGGTCCCGCGGGTGAAGTATGCGGCCAGCGGATGATCTGTGCCGGGCAGCGTGCGGTACCCGATCCCGTCGCCATCCACGTCCCGGTAGCGGGCAAAGGTCTGCATATCGGCCAGCTCTTTTTCGGTAAGCACTTTACCGCGGTTGATGGGGCGGTCGGGGTATTCAAACTGCTGGCTCATCCAGATATTCATGCCCAGATCGAGATCGATCAGGACAAAGACGGGCGTTTGCAGTTCCTCAGTCAGGTCGAACGCCTTCCAGCCGAACTCAAAGCATTCTTCCATCGAGCCTGGCAGCAGGATAACGTGGCGCGTATCCCCGTGACTCAGGAAGTAGGTGAAGGTCAGATCGGCCTGGGAAGTGCGCGTCGGCAGCCCGGTCGCCGGCCCTGTGCGCTGCACGTTCCAGATCACGCCGGGCAGCTCGGCGGCGTAGCCCAGGCCAGCATATTCGGCCATCAGGGAGATCCCGGGGCCAGAAGTTGCCGTCATCGATCGCGCGCCGGCCCACCCCGCCCCCAGCACCATGCCGATCGCCGCCAGTTCGTCCTCAGCCTGCACGATAGCGTAGGTCGCCTTGCCTGTTTCCGGGTCGCGGCGCAGGGCGTTCAGGTAATCGCGCGCGGCATCCACCATGCTGGTGGAGGGCGTGATCGGATACCAGGCGATGACGGTCACCCCGCCGAATACGGCGCCGAGTGCAGAGGCGGTATTGCCATCGATCAGAATCTTGCCATCATTCTTGTCCATCGGCTCCACACGGAAGCTGTTCTGAGAGACGCCCTGTTCGTGCAGATGCTTCTGTGCAGCTTCGACCAGCGACATATTCAGGCGGATGGCTTTCTCCTTGCCGCCCAGGAAGAAGCTGACTGCCTCTTTGATCAGGTCTATCGGGATGCCCAGCAGCTCGGCCACTGCCCCGACATAGACCATGTTCTCCAGGTAGTCGCGCAGGTCAGAAGGGACCCCGGCAGCCTTGACCAGCGAACTCACCGGGATGGGGATGAAGGTGACGTCGGTACGGTTGAAGGTAATTCGCCAATCCTCGGGGTAAATCACGAGAGCGCCAGGAAGCACATTCTCAACATCTTCGGCAATCGTAGCCATGTTCATGGCGATCAGCACAGAAGCCCGTTCCTGACGCCCGATATAGCCATCGCGGCTGACACGGATCCAGTACCAGGTCGGCAACCCCTTGATATTGGACGGGAACAGATTCTTAGCGCTGACAGGGATGCCCATCTTGAAAAGGGCGCGGACAATGACGTTGTTAGCGGTCTGGCTGCCGGAGCCATTGATAGTAGCAGCGACAATCGAGAAATCGTTGATAACCGTCTGGCTCCCCGCTTTCGCAGCGGGCTGGACATCAACAATGCTCATAGGAAGGCCTCACTTGAGATTGAACGAATACTGCCACGGTCAAAGTGGATCGGAAAATGAATGGTTAGGCGTATGGGCATCTGAAGTCGGCGCTATCCCGGCCCCGACTGAAGGTTCGCCGCCCGGCCTGTTGCGATAACGCATCAGGCGTGTATGCTCGATAAATGCGTTCAGACTACCTTCTATATCCCCCGCGCAGATCGCCCGGGCGATCTGTTCGTGATAGGTCCATACTTCCCGAAGATACTGGTAATCAGCATAGACATGGTATTCTTCCGCTTCATAAGCCTCCCAGTAAGCCTCCAGTAAAGCTATAACAAAAGGATTCTCCAGCCGGGAAAAAATCGTGAGATGAAAATCGCGGTGCTCCTTATGTGGCAGGCGCACCGGACTCCCGTTGAGCTTGGCCCATGCTTCCTCAACCAGCTCCATCATTCGCTGGTGATCTTCCGCCCGCATGCTGGTGACGGCATCTTGCCAGAAGCTCGCCTCGATTCGGATACGCAGATCGCCAAACGCGCTGAAGTGCTCCCGATTCAGGGACAGCGCATACAGGAGACTCAGCCGCACCGCCGGCAGGAAGCTGTACTCGCGGACACGGATGCCCGCCCGGGGCCGGACATCCACTAACCCCAGGATGCGCGCAACCTCGAGCTGTTCCCGCAGCTTGTTGACACTGATCCCCAGTTCTTTGCTGAGGTCGGCCAGAGAGGGGAGCTGGTCGCCCATCTGAAAGCCTTGCTCTTCGATATAGATCAGGAGATCAGAAGCCAGATCCTGGGGCAGCATATAATCCTCGGATTAATTGGATCAATATGATCACAGCCAGTATACCATGCCTGAGAGGCTTCAGGCAATACGCACAGATGAGTGTTTGGCGAATCTTATCACTGTTTGGCCGGTTCCGCTGCCCCGGTCAGCCGGGGTAAAATTAAGCCAACTTTCAACTGGCCTGAATTGACATTTGGTTATACACTGGTCAGCGTACCAGTACTGCTTCAGTTGTCCTATCCCCGTATTACACCGGGTGGAGCCGGATGCATATGAACATTGTATGGCCCCTGCCCCGGATGTCCTTCCGGGAACTGACCACCGTTACCGAGACGCGCCCGGTCGCTTTGCTCACCAGCAAGGGCGTCTGGTCGCAGATCAGCTCGCAACTCAGCCTGCCCATTGCCATCCAGGCCGAACCGACATCGGTAGACCGATCGTACCTGGAAACTCTGGCCAAAAACCTCCCCCCGCATGTCGAAGTTGTGTACGGGGTCGGCGGCGGGCGGGCGATGGATGCGGCCAAGTTTGTCGGCTGGTGGAACAAAAAGCCCGTGATCCTCGTGCCCACCGCCATCCCCGGAGATGTGATGTTCACCTGGGTGGTGCGCAGCCGTGAAGGCGGCGGGGCCACCGATATCGTGACCGGTGCAGCGCGGGAGTGCATCATCGACTGGGATATAATCCGGGCCGCCCCGCCACATCTGCGCGGCGGCGGGCTGGTGGACGTGCTCAGTATTGTCACCGGTCTGCTCGACTGGCGCTACGCAGCGGAGCGCAACCGCAACCCCCCTGATCAGCGCTTCGTCCCGTGGGCCGCCGGTATTGCGGCCGCTATCGCCCAGCAGGCCTTCCGCATTGCCGAAGGTGTAGGCCGCGGCGATGTTGAATCCCTGCGGCTGCTGATCGATTTCCTGGGGCTGGAAGTCCAGCTCTGCAACCATCTCGGCCACGCCCGTCCGGAAGAAGGCGGCGAACATTACTTCGGATATGCGATCGAAAATTATATGCCACGCGGGACTCCGCACAGCGATATGGTCGGGCCGGGCATCCTGTTCGCGGCGGCGCTGCACGGGCAGGATGCTTACCCGCTGCGGACGGCGCTCGAATCAGCCGGCGTGCGGCTGGACCGGCTCAATTCGCACGTAGTGAAAACCGTAGTGCAGGAACTGCCGACCTACGTGGTGGAACACAACCTGCCTTACGGCAAGCTGAATGATATCGATCCCTCTTCTGAGGAGGTCGCTCACGCCCTGTCCGCCTCCGGCCTGGTGAGCGCATAGCGCAGCCAGGGGCGCAAATTCGTGAATTGCCGCGGTGCGTCGCCAGAATACCGGCGGCGCGCCGCTTCATTTCTGTTGGCAGCAAAACCCGGTCCGTGTTACAACGAAGTTATATCAGGCCAGCCTGTGCAGATCGCATTGAGGAGTCTGTATGTATGCCCACCTACGAACGGCACATCCTGATTGTAGACAATGATCGGCAGGTCCAGGAAACCATCCGGGGGCTGCTGGAGCCGCGCCAGATTCAGGTGACAACCGCCACAGATGGGCAGGAAGCGCTGCGGGAGATGCTCACTGGCCCTCCCCCCGATGTCATTATCTCCGCGCTGGAAATGCCCCATATGAACGGTCTTGAGTTCTTTCAGGCCGTGCGCTCCAATGAAGAATGGACTTCCATCCCCTTCATCATCCTGACTGAGCACGGCGACAAAGCGAGCATCCGCAAAGCGATGATGCTGGGCATTGACGATTATCTGCTCAAGCCCGTGGATGAAGAACGCCTGTCGCTGGTTATCTACAACCGGGTCAAACGCACCCAGGAGCTGACCCGCTACGCCGAAGCCGCGCATGAGACCCTGGCGTATATCCGTCGCGACATGGCCCGCATGTTCACCCATGAGCTTCGCACGCCGCTGGTGTCCCTCAACATGGTGGTCGAGATGCTGACCCGCCACGGCGGAAGCCTGACCGAGGACGATACGCGCGAGCTGATCGATACCATGCAGACGGGCGTCCAGCGGCTGAACCGGCTGATTGAACAGATGGTGCTGCTGATACAGCTCGATACCGGCGAGCTGCAGAAGCTAATCCAGGAAGCCAGCCGGCCCGGCCCCCTGTGGGATGCCCTGACCGCCGCGGTCAGCCAGGCCCGCACCTTTACCTACCGGCAGCGCGATATCGAAGTTCAATATCATCACGGCAACCTCAGCGGCGAAATTATGGCTGAATGGAAAAGCCTGCGCCACGCGCTGGCCGAGATTCTCTCCAACGCCATGGCTTTCTCTCCCAGGGACAGGCCCGTTGTCATCACCCAGCGCCGTGAGGAGCGCAATATCACGCTCAGTATCACTGACGAAGGGCCGGGCATCCCCGCCGACCGCAGGGCGGACCTGTTTCGCCGCTTCAACCAGGTAGAGCGTGAAAAGCATGACCAGCAGGGCATCGGCATGGGGCTGTACCTGGCCAAAACTATCGTCGAGACACACGGCGGCACTCTGGACCTCAAGACCCAGGTAGATCAGGGCACGACTGTTACCGTGAGCTTCCCCGTGCTTTAGCTGGCCGGATCGCTACAGAGTGCGGCAGGTGTTCTCCAACCGGCCGATTCCTTCTATCTCGACAACGATTCTGTCGCCATTCTTCATGAAAACCGGCGGGTTACGGAACATGCCGACGCCGTCCGGCGTGCCGGTCAGGAGCACATCACCTGGCTCCAGCGTGAATGCCTGCGACGCAAACGCGATCAGATGGGCCACGCTGAAAATCATCTCACCGGTATGGCTGTTCTGCATCACCTGATCATTGAGAATAGCGCGAACGGCCAGCCGCTGCGGATCGGGGATAGTATCGGCAGTGACCAGGGCCGGGCCGAGCGGGCAGAAAGTATCCAGACTCTTGCCCCGCACCCACTGTTTATCCCCGTACTGAAGATCGCGCGCCGTGACATCGTTGGCCGCCGTATATCCGAACACATAGGAGAGCGCCTCCGCTTCCGGGACGCGCCGCGCCGTCCGGCCAATCACGACCGCCAGCTCCGCTTCAAAATCGACCTGGCCGGTCAGCGCCGGCGACCAGCTAATCACCCCGCCGGGATCGTTGATCGATGTCGTGAACTTGGTAAAAATGATCGGCCATTCTGGCGCGGGTTTGTTCTGTTCCCGGCAATGGTCCCAGTAATTCTGGCCGATGGCGACAATCTTGCCGGGGCGTTCCACTGGCGCCAGCAGGCGCGCCTCGCTCAGGGGCACGGCGGCCACTGTATCCGGCTGCTTCCCGGCCAGGATATCCGCCCAGCTCAACGATGTGAGCGCAATCGATTCGCCTTCCAGCACTCCGAACAGCGGCCTGCCCTGAAATTCCACCCGGACCCATTTCATCGTCTTACACCTCCTGGAGGCAATTTATCTCCGTTATAATAACCCGCGAGCACCGCCTGCGAGAAAGGTACCAGCAATTATCATGCCTGCCCTTCCACACATCAGAATCTATACCGATGGTGGCTGTTCACCCAACCCCGGTCCCGGTGGCTGGGCGGCCATCCTGATTCACCCCCGACAAACGAAGGAGCTGAGCGGCGGCGATCCGGACACGACCAACAACCGTATGGAGCTGACCGCCGCTATTCAGGCGCTGAGCGCGCTGAATCAGCCGTGTGAAATTGAGTTTTATACCGATTCCGAATATCTTCGCAAAGGGATCACCGAATGGATCGCCGGCTGGATCGCCAACGGCTGGCGACGCCGTGAGGGGAAGCAGCTCAAGCCGGTGAAAAATGCCGATCTGTGGCAGGCGCTGCACGACCTCGTCCAACGCCATACCATCAGGTGGCACTGGGTCCGCGGCCACACTGGCGACACCTATAATGAGCGCGCTGATCAACTGGTATCTGAAGCTATCGCCCGCCAGCAGAAGGAGAGGACACCATGATTGGAGAAATTGAATTCGGGCTGTCGCTGCCCGCCGGGCCGCCAAAAGGCCAGATCGGGCGCTTTCTGGACGATCTGGAGGCGCTCCTGCCCGATCTGGAAAGGCATTTCAGCAGCCTGTGGATGACTGATCACTTCTTCTGGGAAGACGCCCCCACCCATGAAGCGTGGACAGTGCTGAGCTTCCTGGCCGCCCGCTACCCGCAGTTCCGGTTCGGCCCGATGGTGCTAGGGCAGAGCTATCGCAACCCGGCCCTGCTGGCCAAGATGGCGGCGACCTTACAGGCGCTCAGCGGCGGGCGCTTCATCATGGGCATCGGGGCGGGCTGGAAGGAAGATGAATACCGCGCTTACGGGTATCCCTACCCATCTCCCGGCGTCCGGGTGGAACAGTTAGGCGAGACTCTGGAGATCATGACTCGTCTGTGGCGGGAGCCAGGCCGCATCACCTATACCGGCAGGCACTACCGCATCGAGAACGCTTACTGCGAGCCGAAGCCGGACCCCATCCCTCCGATCATTGTGGGCGGCGGCGGGGACAAGACCACCCGTCTCGCCGCACAGTACGCCGACTGGTGGAATATCCCCGACGCCCCTTACGAGCACTACCGGAACCGGATGAATGTTCTCCAGCGCCACTGTGTCGATCTGGGCCGGGACCCGGCCAGCCTGCGCCTGACCTGGTTCGGTCGTCTGGCAGTCGGGCGGACTACCGCTGAAGCGGAGGCGCTCAGCAACGGCAAGTGGACTTCGCAAAAGGCTTTCTGCGGCACGCCAGCGGAGGTCATCGCTGCAATGGGGCGCTTTGTGGCGCTGGGAGTGGACTGCTTCATGATCGAGCCGCTGGGCATCGCCACGAACGCCGCCGTTCGGAGTATGGTGTTCCAGGAGGTGCTTCCGGAAGTCAGGGCGATGAGGCGTTGATGCTGACCCCGGTTGAGCGCCGGTCACCAGCGCCGCCGATCAGCCCGGTCCGAAGCGGAGGCAGCGCTTAACTCAACCAATAACGGAGCAGTAAATACAGAGGGAACAGAGCATTCTTAGCAGACAAAAAACAGTAGTTACCCGCCACGCTTATGAGATAATGGTGTTGTAGCATTGTAGAATGCCCTGTGCGAACCGTTAACAGGCGTTCCACCGGGATAAGGCGCACAACACATCGTGGATGGGGCAGTTCCGGACAGGCCGATCGGTCTATGGCGAGCGCCGGAACGGCATGGCAGAATCGGTGCCGGATCAATACCGTCGTCTGTTGAGTTATTGTGCTTAAGAGAATTATCGTCAGGGAGAAAGCAGCTTCCGTATGAAACGTGTCGTTTTCCTGATGTCGGACACAGGAGGAGGGCATCGATCGGCTGGAAAAGCCATCGAGGCAGCGCTTAACCTTCAGTACCCCGGCCGATTTCAGACCTTCTATGTCGATGTCTTCCGCGAATACACCCCGGCGCCCATGAAGTACGCGCCAGAAATTTACCCCAAGTGGGTCAAGCACAGCCTGAAGACCTACGGCTGGTACTTCCAGTTCTTTGACCAACTGCTTCAGCTCCCCCTGGCGCGCAGCACGCTGCCCATGTTGATTGCCGAAGACGGTGTCAAGAAGCTGATGGAAGACTACCGCCCGGATATTCTCGTTGTGCTGCACGGGGCGTTCACGCGGTTTGTGGTCGGCGGCCGGAACAAACTTGGGGTATCTGTCCCGATTGTCACCGTGATTACGGATATGGCCAAGCCGCACGTAGCCTGGTACCACCCCGGCGTCGATCGCTGCCTGGTGCCCTGTGACGCGGCGTATTCGCGCGGCCTCAAACTGGGGGTCCCGCCGCACAAAATGCGCCTGGTCGGCCACCCTGCCCATCCTAAGTTCGCCCTCTATACCGCCGATAAGGGGGAGGCGCGCAAAACGCTGCACTGGGCGCCAGATGCCCCGGCGACAATGATGCTGGGCGGCGGCGAAGGCATGGGCACGATCGATGAGATCGCCGAGGCGATCAACGCGCGGGCGCTGGATGCACAACTGGCGATTGTGTGCGGGCGCAACGATAAGCTGCGCCGGCAGCTCCAGTCCATGACATGGAACCAGCCCACCTTCATTTACGGCTTCGTGGACAATATCGAGGTGATGATGCGGGCGGCGGATGTGCTGATCACCAAAGCCGGGCCGGGCACAATCGCCGAAGCGGCCATCAGCGGCGTTCCCATGATCCTGAGCGACGCTATCCCTTACCAGGAAAGCCCGAATGTGGATTTTGTCGTCAGCCACAATGCCGGCACCTTCGAGCCTTCACCAACGGGTATTGCCGACCTTTTGCAGAAATGGTACAGCCCGGGCGATACTACGCTGCAAACTCTGGCTGAGAATCTCAAGCAAATCGCCTATCCAAACGCCACCTTCGACATCGCTCAGGAGATTGCCACTTACGTCGATCTGCCGCGCACAACCTGGACAATCCGGCCCAGGCCGCGCCGCAAGCTCTTCGACGATCTGTTTGAAGAATTCGACAGGCTGTTGAATGTCAACTGACAGCGGTAGCCCGGGCGGCGCGAAGCAGCAATCACCAGCACTAACCCCGGGGCGCGACAACGGGACTCTCAAGCGCTTCGTGGGCATTGCCGGCAATATCGGCGTCGGCAAGAGCAGCCTGACCGGCATCCTGGCCCGGGCGCTCGGCTGGGAGCCGTTCTATGAAGCGAACGCTGAAAATCCCTACCTGGCCGACTTTTACGAGGATATGGAGCGGTGGAGCTTCCACTCGCAGATTTTCTTTCTCAGCCGCCGCTTACAGCACCATCGCCAGCTTGTGGATCACCCCGGCAGCGTGCTGCAGGACCGCACCGTATACGAAGATGCCGAAGTCTTCGCCCACAACCTCTACCGCCAGGGGCATATGAGCCAGCGCGACTACGAGACATACCGCGCTTTATATGAAGGCGTTTCGGCCTTCCTGCCGCCGCCGGACCTGCTGATTTACCTGCGGGCGCGGGTGGGGACGCTGGTGGAGCGCATCACGATGCGCGGGCGGGCCTACGAGCGCCAGATCTCCATCGAATATCTGGCCCTGCTTAATGAGCTTTACGAAGACTGGATCAGCCGCTGGCACACCTGCCCGGTGCTCATCCTGCCGTCAGATGACCTGGACTTCGTCCACAACCCGTCCGATCTCGATCTCATTCTGGCCGACGTGCGCGCGCACCTGGCCGCGCTCTAGGATATACTCCGAAACAAAACCGGGGCGGATGGTCCTGATCACCCGCCCCGATTTCTATACAGCCAACTGCTGATTTACTGGTGGAACTGGGTCTGGTAGACCTCGTTCGCGGCGTCGGTCAGAGCATCCAGCTCGCTCTGGACATTGGCGCCGTCCAGAATGCTGAAGAAGGTTTCCTGCTCGACCATTGTGCGGACGACATCATACCCGGCCACCGGAGGCTCGGCTCTGGTGTTGCCCAGCAGAGCGAAGGCGGCAGCAAACTGGGGATCTTCCGCCAGGTAGTCGGCCAGAGCAGTGGCTGAGCTGGCGCGCACCGGGAAGTACTTGCTGATTTCTGCCCAGCGGGCCTGCTGTTCCGGCTCGGACATCCAGCGAACGAACAGCCAGGCGGCCAGTTCCTCCTCCGGAGTAGACTTAGGGATAGAAACCGAAGCGCCGTAGATGTTCTGGGTGGGGGTTGTCGCGCCCAGATCGCCGTAGGGGATCGCGGCGACAGTCCACTCGAACTCGCCAGCTTCGCTCTCAGCAATGGCCGAGGCGATGAAGGGCATACCCGAGCTGGAGCCGATATAGAACAGGTTCTTCGAGTTGGCGAAGTCGTTCTGGTCGCCATACCGTTCGGCAACCCGGTTGGCGCAGCCATCCTTGATCAGGTCCTGCATGACCTGCAGGGCGTAAACTGTCGGCTCTGTATTATAGACGTACGCATCATTCTCGTAGTCGAAAATATCGCCGCCCAGGGCGAAGGTAGCGGCTGCGACAAAGCTGGCGTCCGTACGGATCGTGTAGCCAACGCGGTTCTCGCCGCTGGCCGTCCAGGCGCAGGCCATTTCCTTGAATTCGTCCCAGGTTGTCGGCGGAGCATCATAGCCGAGCTCGGCCAGTCCGTCCAGGTTCACATAGAGCACTTCCATGGAGCGGTTCGGCGGGAAGCCCAGGCGGGCGCCACCAAACTGAGGATTCACATCCTGCATGAAGAAGCCCTGGAAGAAATCAGCCTTCTCGTCATCGTTGTATCCCCACTGGGGATCGTTGACGAAAATGTTCATATCGGTCAGAGCATCTTCGAGCTGGTAGGTCGCCGACTGATTCTGGTAGGCCACCACCAGGTTAGGCAGCTCACCGCTGGCGATGCCAGCAATCATCTTCTGGTAGATATCGTTGTAGCTACCCTGATTGCTGCCCTGGACGGTGATGCCCCACGGATTATCCGCATTGAATTCGTCGATGATCTCATTGAGCGCGGTCTCACGATCGCCGCTATGCTGGTGCCAGTAGACCACAGTCTGGCCGCTGGGATCGACGCCGGCTAGCGGGCCGTCAGCAGCCGGAGTGGTGGGCAGGCTGAACGTCGCGACGAAGCCGCCCTGTGCCCCGGCCAGCGGCGCTATGCTCAGCACGAGGACAAGCACAAGGACAAACACCAAAGCACGGTTCTTCATACGGAATTTTCTCCTCCACAAATTGAACGGTGCGCTGCAGGGTATACGAAGTGGGGGAGCCGGACGGCAATCGGCGTTCCCCATGATCCATCGAAGTGCATTGGCAGTATACCATACACAACTTTCAGTGTAAACGACCCTGCAGAATCTAGACCAATTGCAGCCGGAAGCCGCCGCAGCCGCCAGGAAGAGGCGCAGGGCGCGGCATCTGGCACGCCGCCATCACATCTGAATAGCACAAGGTTACAGGTAACCTTTGGATACAGTTTGACAGTCATTGTGAAATAACTTAATAATCCGCCTAAAACTTGACACCTCCTAATGAATTTGTTACGATACTTTATGAGAGTCTGGTTAGTATAATTCTCATTTCAAATTACCCTTCAGCAGCAAAATTGAAACATCACTCTTATTTCCTATTGAGATAGACTCAATCTAAGTCTATAGATGGAATGGGGCTATTGTTTGTCGTCCCTTTCCTGAGGTTGGTACCATTTCGATTATCATTCTCGACTAAGGTCAACCACCGTGATTCCACCGAACGGCTTCGTGAGCAACCGCGTGCTCAAGCTGAACGTAGGATTTTTGCTCAGTCAAAGCCTGGGCACAAGCCGGGAAGTGGAGTTCGACGTCCCCCCCCTTCTGGTAGCTGACGATCTCAAACTGGCCTTTCTGCGCGGCACCCTGCGCCTCAGCCGCACATCAGAAGGCATCCTTGTCCAGGGGGTGCTGGAAAGCAGCGTCGAAGGGGAGTGCCGGCGCTGCCTGTCAGCGATGTCTGTTCCCATTACACTGCACATTCAGGAATTGTTTGCGCTGGGGCCGGGCAAGTCAGAGTTCTTCATTGATGACGCCGCCGTGATGGACCTGACCCCCCTCCTGCGAGAAGAAGTCATCATCAACATACCTCTTGCACCTCTATGCAGGCCGGACTGTGCCGGTTTATGCCCGCAGTGTGGGCACAATCTCAATCTCGGCCCATGTGACTGCCTGCCTGATGATATCGATCCCCGTTTTGCTGTATTGACACAACTTAAGAAGCCAGAGTAACCAGTCTATCGTGTATGAGGGGAGTAACGAGGGGAGACAGTATCTTGAAACACTTTACTACGGACGATCGGGATTCAGATGCAGTAAGCGAGTTGTTAGAGAAAGCAGAGCGGCAAGGGTTTCTGACCAGCGAGGATGTGCTTGAAATTATCGCCGATGTGCATGGGGGGGATGTTGAAAATCTCGACGAGATTTATATGACCCTGCAGACCCAGGGGGTCGAGATCTTTGACGATCAGGATGACGATCAGCTTGACGACGACTTCGATGATATTGAGGAAGAGGAGGAAGGCTTCGATCTCTCCGGCATTTCATCCGATGATACCGTCGGACTTTACCTCAGAGAAATGTCCCGTGTTCCCCTGTTGTCTACAGAAGAAGAGGTGGATCTGGCCGGGCGGCTGGAAGCCGGCCTCCGCGCTCAGAAGGAACTTTCCCGGCTGAACGGACAGAATCCACAGCGCCGCGCAGCGCTGGAAGCTATCGTAGCGGACGGCATTGCCGCGCGGGAGCATCTAATCAAGGCCAACACACGGCTGGTCGTCTCCATCGCCAAGAAATACATGGGCAGCGGCGTTCACGTCCTGGACCTGATTCAGGAGGGCTACCTGGCCCTGATGAAGGCGGTGGAGAAATTCGACTACACGCGCGGCTTCCGCTTCAGCACCTAC
>JARKNX010000045.1 GCA_029976025.1 Aggregatilineales bacterium
GTCGGTGATGTCGAGGTTGTGGTGCTCCTCATACGGCTTGCGGATGCCGTGCAGAATCTCGATCGTCTCTTCGATGGTCGGCTCCTCGACCATCACCTTCTGGAAACGGCGTTCCAGGGCGGCATCGCTCTCGATATGGCGGCGATACTCGTCGAGCGTGGTCGCGCCGATGCATTGCAGCTCGCCACGCGCCAGCGCCGGCTTGAGGATGTTGGCGGCGTCTACGCTGCTGCCCGCCGACCCCGCGCCGACGAGCATGTGCACCTCGTCAATGAACAGGATGCTGTCGGACTGCTTGAGTTCTTCGATGACGCGCTTGTGGCGCTCCTCGAACTGGCCGCGATACATCGTCCCGGCCACCAGCGAGCCGACGTCAAGCTGCAACACGCGCTTGTCCAGCAGCGGGGCGGGAGCGTCGCGGTCTACGATGCGCTGGGCCAGCCCTTCGACGATGGCTGTCTTGCCCACGCCCGGCTCGCCGATCAGGGCCGGGTTGTTCTTCTGGCGGCGGCTGAGAATCTGGATGACGCGCTCGATCTCGGTATCGCGCCCGATGACGGGGTCCAGCTCGCCAGCTTCGGCTTTAGCCGTCAGGTCAGTCGCCAACTGGTCCACCAGCGGCGTCTTGCTCTCGCGCGATTTGCGCGCGCTGGACGGCCGCGGCGATTCGGGCGGGGCAGGCCGGCTGCCAGACTCGCCGCTGCCCGGAGACAAAGAGCGATTGGAGGCCGACGAGGATGAAGACAGGGGTGAAGATGACGATGTGGAAGGATCATCCTGCAGCACGCGGCGGGTATGGCGCTTGATTTCTTCCGGGCTGACCCCCAGACGCTTGAGCACATCAATCGCCACGCCTTCCGGCAGCCTGACCAGACCCAGCAGGAGATGCTCCGTGCCGATATAATGATGTTCCAGACGGCGCGCTTCATCCACGGCCAGTTCCAGCACCTTCTTGGTCCCGGGCGAAAGGTCCAGCCGCTCCTTGCTATCAGCGGGGCGCTTGTTGCCGCTGGTCATTCGCTCCACCAGATCTTCCACCCGGCGCGGATCCAGGCCCAGATCGCGCAGAACGCGCCCGGCGACCCCGCCCTCCTCCCGGATCAATCCCAGGAGCAGATGCTCGGTGCCGATAACGTTATGCTGCATCCGTTCTGCTTCATCCTGAGCCAGGCTGAGCACACGGCGCGCGCGCTGTGTGAATCGTTCCATACTGCTGTTCTTGGACATAGGTTGTCCTCCGTTACCTGACTACGGTCAGCGCCTGGAGAGTATTCATCGCTGTCAGCTTCCAGCAAGACCAGGTACAGGTCATAATTTTACTATCTTTGTCAACTTACGTCTTGGCCCCAATTTACCGTATCTTACACCGCCCCGCCATAGGCGATCCACCTGATCTTTGTCGTTTTTTCATTAGAACTCTGCCTGTCCCGACGGCCGGTTATCGACAGGCCCCAATATCGCCGGGCTGCCCCGGGCGCGGGGGGCGTCTCGCCCCTTCTTTCAGCCTCATCTTTATTATACCCCAGGCAACAAAAAGCCCCGCTCCAGATAGCGGGGCAGTCTCTTTTTCACGGCAGACTCATTCTTCGTCTGCGGGCGCGTCAGGCTCCCCCTCCCCGGCCTTTTCCTCATCCTGGAGATCATCCACAACGAGGCGCTGGTTAGCGTCGTAGGCCGCCAGGTCGATCTCCAGGTATTCCTTGGCATCAACCTGCTTGAGGCTCAGGCCCAGCCGGCGCTGGTCGCGATCGATCTTGACGATGCGCAGCGTCAGCTCGTCCCCTTCACTGACCACCTCGCGGGGGTGCGTCACGCGGCGATCGGCTAGCTCGGAGATGTGGATCAGGCCCTCGACCTCTGGTGCGTCGTCCAGGCAGGCAAACGCCCCGAACTTGGTCAGCTTGGTGATCCGGCCCCGGACCAGTTGGCCGATCTGGAGCGTCGCTATCACGCGGTTCCAGGGGTCCTGTTCCTGCGACTTCATGCTCAGCCCGATCCGCCGGCGTTCCCGATCCAGGCTGATCACCTTAACCCGGACTTCCTGGCCGATCTGAACCACCTCTTCCGGCCGATTGACATGCTTCCATGACAATTCAGTGAGGTGGATCAGGCCGTCCGCGCCGCCCAGGTCCACGAAGGCGCCGAAGTCCGTCACGCTGACGACGCGGCCCTGGCGCTCATCGCCGACCTGCAGTTGATCCAGCAGCTCAGCCTTGCGATGGTCGCGCACCTCTTTATTGGCGGCGCGCTCGGAGAGGATCAGGCGATTGCGCGGGCGATCCACTTCCACGACTTTCACCGCAATATCCTGCCCCACCATCGCCCCCCAGCGCTCCATTGGCGAGCTGCCGACGGCCACCTGACGGCGCTCCTCGCTGACCTGGCTGGAAGGCACGAAGCCGCGCACACGACCAAAGCGCACAATCAGGCCGCCCTTGTTGTAACCGGACACCTTGCCGATATAGACGGCCTTGCTCTCGACATATTCCTGCGCCAGCCGCCAGTCGTGTTCCTCCAGGGCGCGAGTGATCGAGAGCACAATCTGGCCGCTGCGGTTGGAGGGGTTCAGGACATAGACCAGCACCGTGCGCCCGATCTGCAGCTCATCCAGCGCCGCGCGGTCCATCCGGCTCAATTCCCGGCCAGAAATAATCCCTACAAGATCATCTTGAAGTGCAATTAAAATTTCAGTCGGCGATGTTTGCGTCACCGTCCCTTCAACAATTTCGCCACGCTTGAGCCTGCCGGTCTCAGCAGCATCGGCCTGCTCCTCAGGGACGGCGGCTTCTCCTTCGGAGGCGACATCGGCATGATCTTCGGGGATGGCTTCAGCGTCCGTCTCCACCTCGCCTTCAGGTGCATCAACGACTGTATCAACGACCGGCTCCGGCGCGGTCAGATCACTGCTATTTGTCTCTGCCGCCGCTTCTGCGGGATCGGGTGCAGATAACGGCTCCAGTGAATTGGACGGGGCGGATGACGTATCCATATAAATGACACTCCAGGGCGGAATCGGGCAACAGAACGATTATACCATTGTCCAGTGAGAACGATCAAACTGCAAAACAGCTAAAGGATACTTTCGGGCTTCATTCTGCTTTACATACGACACACCCGCGCTATAATCACCTTTCGCACTCCAGGCAGCATAACGGGACGGGTTTTCATGGCACGGACAGACATTTATCCTTTTACGGCAATTGTGGGGCAGGAGCGCATGAAACGCGCCCTGATCCTCAACGCGGTCAACCCGCGCATCGGCGGTGTCCTGATCCGCGGGGAGCGCGGCACGGCGAAATCGACCGCCGCCCGCGCCCTGGCGGCCTTGCTGCCCGATGTGGAGGTTGTCGCCGACTGCCGTTTCGGCTGCGACCCGCGCCACCCGGAATCCTTCTGCGATGAATGCAAGGCGCGCCTGGCCCGGCGCGAGACGCTGCCCATCAAGACTCGCCAGACTTCATTCGTGGACCTGCCGGTGAGCGCCACTGAGGACCGCGTGGTAGGCACGCTCGATATCGAGATGGCGATCCAGAAGGGCGAGCGACACTTCGACCCCGGCGTGCTGGCCAGCGCCAACCGCGGCGTGCTGTACGTGGATGAGGTCAACCTGCTGGATGATCACGTCGTCGATTTGCTGCTCGACTCGGCGGCTATGGGCGTCAATGTCGTCGAGCGGGAAGGCATCAGCTTTCAGCACCCGGCCCACTTCATCCTGGTCGGCACGATGAACCCGGAGGAAGGCGATCTGCGCCCGCAGCTCCTGGACCGCTTCGCCCTCTCGGTAGAGGTGCGCGGACTGGAAGAGCCGCGCCAGCGAATGATGATCCTCCAGCGCCATATCGCCTTTGACGAAGACCCGGCCGGCTTCCGCGCTGAATGGCTCTCCCACGAGACCGAGCTGGGGGAGCGGATCGCCCGCGCTCGCGAGATCGTGGATCAGGTGGAATACACCCAGCGCGATCTGTTCACTATCGCCAACCTGACCGGCTCGCTGCGGATTGACGGTCACCGGGCCGATCTGGTGATCCTCAAGACGGCCCGCGCCCACGCGGCCTTTGAAGCGCGGCCTCAGGTCACCGAGCGCGATATCCTGCTGGCTACAGAACTCGCCGTTCCGCACCGTCTCAAGCGCGGCCCCTTCCAGGATATCCAGATGAGCATGGGCGAGCTGGAAGATCGTGTGGAGCAGATCAGCAGCGAGTGGCAGGGTGACACCGCCCCGGTCGATTCGTTTGAAGAGACAGCATCAACTAAAAAAAAACCGATGAAGTAGACCAGGAAGCCACTGAAGAGACGCCCGACCAGGGGCCGGTCAATCCGGCGCCCCAGTCGGCCTTCGACAATCGCGACTCCTCCTGGTGGGAGGGCGGCAAGAAGGTACAGGCCAATCAGGAGTTCGCGCCGCGCTCCCTGTCCACCCCGCTGGATAAGCTGACGCGCCGCAGCAGCGGGCGCCGCAGCAGCACCCGCACCGAGCGCAAGCGCGGGCGCTATGTGCAGGCGCGGCCCTACCACCAGGGGGAAAAAACCACCGATCTGGCCTTTGACGCCACCCTCCGCGCCGCAGCGCCGCACCAGCAGACTCGCCGCGCTGGCGGTGAAACGCGCATGGCCTACAACATCCACAGGCAGGACCTTCAGCGCAAGATTCGCGTCCGCAAAGCGGCCAACCTGGTGCTCTTCGTCGTCGATGCCTCGTGGAGTATGGCCGTCGCGGAACGCATGCAGGCCACCAAGGGCGCGATCATGTCCCTGCTGACCGATGCCTACCAGCGCCGCGATCGCGTGGGGCTGGTGGTGTTCCAGAAGAACCGGGCCACTCTGGTGCTCAAGCCGACGAATTCCGTCACGCTGGCCAAGAAGGCGCTGGCTGAGATTCCCGTCGGCGGCAAGACGCCGCTTTCCGCCGGGCTGACGCTGGCCTATGAAGTCATCAAGCAGGAGACTGTGCTGCACCCGGACGTCATGCCCCTCATGATCCTGCTGACCGACGGAGCCGGCAATGTCAGCATGACCGACCTCCCGCCTCAGGAAGAAGCGCACCGCGCCGCCCGGAAGTTCCAGCAGGATCACATCCGCACGGTGACGATCAACATGGAACACGCCGCTTTCGACCAGGGGCTGGCCCAGCAGATCGCCGACGCGATGGATGGCCCCTGCTACGCGCTAGCTGAGCTGAAAGCTGAGCTGCTCTACCAGACTGTCCGGCAGGAGATGGATAAATAGCGCCGGCCTCGCCGCAATCCGGAATCAAACAGGGCGGCCATGACAGAGGCCGCCCTGCCGCAGTTGCCGGCGCGGTCTAGCCCGCCGGAGTATAGTAGGCTGCTCCGCTGTCCAGTTCGCTGAATACGATCACATAGCTCCCGGCGTTCATCTGGAATTCGCCCGTAGTCAGCCGGTAGAGGGCGACTGCGCCATCCGACGTGGAGGCGATCAGGGTGTTCGCGGCCGGCGGATTCGCCACCGCCGCGATCTGCTCCGGCGTCACTTCCAGGATTAACGCACCATGCCCGCCCGCGTCAATCTGGTAAAAGCGCAGCCCCACTCCGCCCTCGAACGTGAACGGATAGACGGCCACCGGCGCGGCCATGTCAAAACGGTTGATGCGACCATCGCCCAGCCCATCGACCCAGGCCGGCAGACCGGGGCACTGCCCTATAAAGCTCGCGATCAGAACATCCGATGCCAGAAAGCTATTCGACGGCATCGTGACCGTCACCGTAATCGGGTTGTACTGCGGCGGGTTGATGAAGGGAACCCCAACATCTCCCGGCCCGAACGGCATGCTCACCGGAACCAGAAACGTTCCGGGCGGCAGCGGCGGAATCAGCGTGTTTCCGGCTCCGTCAGTAGCGGTGAGTGTAAACTCCGCGCTGTCAGCAATACCGTCGAAATCGCTGTCAAAGTTGGCCACGGTCGCCTTAGCGGTCAAACCGTAGACGACCAATGACATGCAGTCGATCGTGTAACTGGTGTATGAGAACTGACACCCGGCCAGCGCCAGCGCGACAACCGTGACCAGCACCGGTAAAACCATCCTGAAGCTGAAGCGTCTATGCGGCATCCCTGCCCCCTGTCCAGATAAGAACATCCCGGTCTTGTGCAGCCTCGTGTCAGCGGAGAAGAAAAACCACCTCCTCTTCCATTCTGCGTTAAGAAACGGGGTACGAAACCATAAGGAGTATAAGCCTGAAATAATCCGGAAGGGGGGAAATTTCACAGAAAATTAAGAAACAATAAAGCAGGCCCGCAGAACTGACCTGCTTTATTGTTGCGCCGGGCAGAACCGCGCCGCCGGGGTCCACGCCTGGCGCACACCCTAAAGTATGCCGTGCGCCCTGTACCAGTCGTAAGTATCCATCAAACTTTCGCGGATGCCGACCTGCGGCTCGCCCAGCTCTTTCCACGCCTTCTGGCAGTCAAAATACAGCCGCCGCCCGCTCAGACGAAGCTGGTTGCCGTCCAGCGGCACCGACGCGCCCATCGCCCGGGCGATATCCACTGCCGCGCCCAGCACGGGCATCGCCACCTCCGGCAGACGCACGAAAGGCGGGCGGACACCGACGATATCGGCGATAACCGCCATCCAGGCTCGATAGCTGAGGTCCAGAGCGCCGAGGATATACCGTTCCGCCACCCGCCCGCGCTCAGCCGCCGCCAGGTGCGCCGCCGCCACATCGCGCACATCAATCAGGGTCACCCCGCCGGGCGGGACAGCCGGCACGCGCCCCTTCTTCATCTCAATCAGCAGGCTGCCTGACCCCTGGTACACGTCGCCCGGCCCGATCACGACGGCCGGGTTGACGATCACGCAGTCCAGGCCAGCGGTCACAGCTTTGAGTACCTCAATCTCGGCCAGAAATTTGCTGTGGGCGTAAGGGAAGGCCCCCGGCGGCTGGTTGAAGGTGACCGCCTCATCGGCGGGGAAGCCATCCGGACGGATGCCGATTGCTGCCGCGCTGCTGGTGAAGACCAGCCGCCGGACGCCGGCCTGCCGGGCGGCGTGCAGCACGTTTCGCGTGCCTTCGACATTGATCCGGTAAAGCTGCTGAATGCTCTGCCGCCAGTAATCAGATACCGCCGCCACGTGGAACACCCACTCGCAACCCTGCATGGCCGCGCGCAGCGACGCCGGGTCCAGCACATCTCCCACGACTGGCTCGTAGCCATCAGCGCCATCCAGCGCGGCGGTCGCGCTGCGGGATCGCCGCAGGGCGCGCACTTCATGCCCGGCCTTGAGCAGGGTCCGCACCACCTGTGAGCCGACGAATCCCGTTGCTCCGGTGACCAGCGCTTTTACCATAACCGGCGTCCTCTCATTTAGCAGGCACAATGTAGCGGGAGCGAAATGACTGATCGTCGGTGGCCCACGGCTCCCCCTGCGAGCCGATCAAGAGCCACGCCCCCGGCGGGTACAGCACCGGCTCCGTCGACTCCAGACTGTGCACATAAGTGGGCTTCGTCAACCGGCGTGCCCAGACTCCGGCCCGCTTGTAATAGGGTTTGCAGCCCTGCCGGAGCAGGTGCATCTCCGCCGGGGTTGTGGTCCGGTCCGGCTCGTCCCAGGGGGCATAATCCGCCTCGAATATCTCGCGCCGCACCGGCCAGTGGTCGTAGTCGTCCAGCGTTGGGCGCGCTTCGTAAGACGGGCTGTAGCAGATGATCTCGCCCGCGTCGGCGACCAGCGTCGCCCAGGGGGCCTTGATGGTCTTGGGCGCTTCATTCGGCGGCAGCTCGCGGGCCAGCACAATCTGCTTCTGACGCCAGTAGTACTGAAAACCGGCCGCCTTCAGCTCCTCTTCCGTCCAGGGCCGCTGCCGGATGCTTTCCTGTTGATCCATAATTACCCTTCCATCTGTCGCGCGGGTAGATTTTCCGCCAGGAGTCTGTTTTGTACCCCGTTCTATTGTACTCCGGGAACTGGCGGAGGGAGTTGCCATTTAGCCCGGATTCTGGCAAGATAAGCGGCTATAAGACCGCTCTTATAGAACGGAGCCATTCTGGTGGACTCCCTGTTATCCTTCGAAGTGCGCGTGGCTGTGGCGCGCGTGCTGATGGCCGTGGCTGCCCTGCTGCTGCTGTGGCTCGCCCAGCGGCTGCTCACCTTCGTCCTGCTGCCGCGCATCCGCCGGGTGTCAAAACGGATCGGCGCCGCCGATGAGATCATCGACGCGCTCATGCTGCCGTACCGCCTGCTGGTCTTCACCCTGGCTATCGCCCTGATCGCGATCCTGCTGTCCGAAACCGTCGCCACGCCGGTGACGCATCTGATCCGCTCCCTGATCATTATCGCCCTTTTCGCCGCGCTCTACCGGCTGGTCACCGTTATCATGCGATCGACAGTGCTTTTCTTCCGCCTGACCGGGACGGAGATTAACTCGCAACTCCTCCCCTATTTTCGCGTGGTGCTGCAGGCCGGCCTGGTGATTCTGGCCGCCCTGATCCTGCTGCAGGAGTGGGAATACGATGTTGCCGGGCTGATCGCCGGGCTGGGAATCGGCGGTCTGGTCGTCGCCCTGGCCGCGCAGGACACCATCGCCAACGTGTTCGGCTTCGTCACCATCGTCGGGGACAGCCCGTTCGTCGTGGGCGACGTGATCAAGACGGAAGACGTGCAGGGCACAGTCGAAAGCATCTCCATCCGTTCCACCCGCATCCGCCACTCCGACAACGCCCTGATCACAATCCCCAACAGCAAGCTGGCTGGTTCCGTCATCGCCAACCTGTCCCGGCAGAAGAAGCGCCGGCTGGAGATCGCCGTCACCCTCGATCACCTCACCCGGAGCGACCAGATCGATACGCTCATCCGGCGGCTGAAGGATCTGCTGCGCTCCCACAATCTGGTCGAGCCGGCGACAGCCGCCGTCGCAGTCGATATCGGCCAGTACGGACTGGAAGTCAAAATCACTGGCTACATCCTGCTGACCGACTATCAGGCCTTCATGCAGGAACAGCAGGCGATCCTGCTGGCCACGCTCGACATCATACGAGAGCTGGAACTGAGCTTCGCCACGCCAGCCCAGAACGGCGATTAGCCGCCCCGGCCGGCCGATCACAACATCTCGATGATGGTCGATTCCCCCTGCCCCACGCCAACGCACAGGGTTGCCAGCCCGTAACGCATCCGCTCGCCCGCGGCCCGGCGCTTTTTCATCTCATGCAGCAGCGTGGTCAGGATGCGCGCGCCGGAACAGCCCAGCGGATGCCCCAGCGCAATCGCCCCGCCGTTGACGTTCGTAATTGCCGGCGGCAGGCCCAGCTCGCGCATCACAGCCAGCGCCTGCACAGCGAACGCCTCGTTCAGCTCGATCAGGTCGATATCTTCGATGGTCAGCCCCGCCCGGCTCAGCGCCTTGTGCGTGGCCGGGACCGGCCCCAGGCCCATCAGGCGCGGATCCACCCCGGCTGTCGCGCTGGTCACGTAGCATGCCACAGGCTTCAGGTGCAGGGCCGCCGCCTTTTCCGCGCTCATCAGGAGGACCGCCGCCGCGCCGTCATTCAGGCCGCTGGCGTTGCCCGCCGTGACCGTCCCCCCGGCCCGGAAGACTGGCCTGAGCTTCGCCAGTTGCTCCGCTGACGTATCAAGCACGGCCCGCCCATCCTCCCAGCGGCAGCGCGGATGCTCGTCGTGCTCAACCAGCAGCGGATCGCCCTTGCGCTGTGGGATCGGCACAGGCACAATCTCGTCCCGAAAACGCCCGGAGTCCATGGCCGCCACGGCGCGCCGCTGGCTCTCCAGGGCGAAGGCGTCCTGCTCTTCGCGGGTGATGGCCGGCTGCACCTGCTCGTAGATATTTTCCGCCGTCTCGCCCATCGCTTCCAGCGGGAACATGGCTTCCAGTTTAGGGTTGGGGAAGCGCCAGCCGAAGGAGGTATCCCAGGCGGTGACATTGCCGATCGGCCAGCCGGCGCCGCTCTTGGGAATGGCGTATGGCCCCCGGCTCATGCTCTCCACCCCGCCGGCGATGAAGACCTCCCCCTCTCCGGCCAGGATCGCCCGCGCCGCCATGTTGACCGCGCTCAGGCCGCTGGCGCACAGCCGGTTGACTGTCACCGCCGCGACGCTGTGCGGGAAGCCAGCCAGGAGCGTCCCCATACGGGCCACATTGCGGTTATCCTCGCCCGCCTGGTTGGCGCAGCCCATGAGCACTTCTTCGACTTCGGCGGCATCAAGCCCGGTCCGCTCGACAATGGCCCTCAGGACCAGGGCGACCAGATCATCCGGGCGGACGGCGCTCAGCGCGCCGCCGACGCGGCCGACCGGCGTGCGCACGGCATCAACTATCACGACTTCGGACATAGAATTGGCTCCTCTTATCAGGAAGTACGCGCAGGGCGCTCATGCCCTGACTATACTATGAGCAGCGTCCAATGCCTATACCGCGGAGCCAGTCTGCAACCGTCACCCGGCGGCGCGGCACCCCACGCAGGGTCGCCGCCGCGCCCCTCAAATATGAGACGTTAGAGGAACCAGTGCTACTATTACAGGGGATGCCCTGACAGGCCGGGGGCGACCAGCCAATGATCGCGGCGCCCGCGCCGCAGAGGTGCGCCCCGGCGAGAAGCAAGGAGCGGAAGCGCCATGTTCACCCCCGCCGATCCTGAAACTTTCAACCCGCTGGTCTGGCAGATCGTCCACCAGATTCCCTTTGGCAAGGTCACCAGCTACGGCCAGATCGCCTCGATGATTCCGCCGCCGCCGAATTTTGACCCGCTACGTTACGCCCACGTGCGCGCCCGCTGGGTCGGCACGGCCCTGCGCCTTTCCAGCGGGGTCGACCTGCCCTGGCACCGCGTGATCAACAGCCGGGGTATGATCAGCCATCTGCCTCAGTTTGGCGGCATGGAAGAGCAGCGCCGCCGGCTGGAAGCAGAGGGCGTGGTGTTCGATGAAGACGACCGGGTGGACTTCCGCCAGGTGGGATGGGAAGGCCCCGCCCCGGAATGGCTGGCCGAGCGGGGCCTCCTGCCGCCGAAAAAGCTGAAGTAGAGCGGCCCGCCGCCGCTAACTGGAGAATGCTTCCAGCGTGCGCAGGTAATACTCCGGCAGGCCGATATCGAAGCGCTGGCCGTCGATCATCAGTCCCATGAAGCCGTCTTCCTGGCGCAGCCGGTCCAGCGCCGACGTGAGCTGAAATTCCCCGCGCTCGCGCACGTTGTTCCGGATGTGCTCCTCAAGATAATCAAAGAGCTGCGGCTTGATGATGTACTGGCCGAAGAGGGTCAGGTATTCGCCTTCTGGCAGGCCCTCAATGCGCAGATTCGTCCGGGCGTAATCGACTGTGGGCTTCTCGTAGAACGCGGTGATGTTAAGCAGCGTATTGGCCTCGTCTATCCAGTTGCCGCTGACCGTGCCGAAGCTGCCGATCATGTCCTCCGGCGTGCGGCGCAGCCCGACCACGCTGATTCCGTACTGGTTATAGGCGTCCACAAGCTGCCGGGCGCAGGACCGCTCGCCATCGGAGCGGTAGATGTGATCGCCGAGCATGAGCAGGAACGGCTCTCCCTCCAGCGCTTCCCGGGCGCAGTAGACGGCGTGACCAAAGCCCTCCTGCATGTGCTGGGTGACGAACCGCACCTTCCGCCCCATCTCCAGCAGTCGGCGCGAGTATTCCTGAAAGTGTGGCGGCAGCTTGTTATAATTCTCAATGCTGACCTGCACGTTGAAGAACAGCCGGAAGGCCTCCAGATCGTGCTCCTGGACGATGATGATCACCTCTTCCAGCCCGGCGTTGAGGGCTTCCTCCACAATCAGGAGGATGGCCGGCTTGGCGATGCCGTCGCGGTCCACAATAGGGAAAAGTTCTTTTTTGGCGGCCTTAGAAGCCGGGAACAGGCGCGTGCCGAATCCGGCCGCCGGGATGACGGCTTTGCGCACCCGGGGGCCGCTGGACAGCGTCAGCTTGAGGCAGGGCATATGCAAGTCGCGCTCAATGATCTCAATCACAGCCTGCTGGTCAGCCTCGCTGCGGGTAATGAACTGGGCGGTGCCGTCGCCCTGCGAGCCGACCCCTTTGCCGCCCCAGATATGCGGCCGGAGCGGCTCATAATCCAGCACGCGGTGCAGGACGGGGGCGGTCAGCTCCTCCGGACAGGCCGGGGTGGCATAGCGATCGAAGAACTCCTGCGCCTCGACCATCAGCTCGCCCAGCCGCCGGGCGTCAGACCGCTGGAGGGCCTCCATCGCCTGGCTCACAATCCGCTTGTTGATCGGGCCAAGCAGCTCCTGTACGCCCCGCTCCACTTCATTCTGGGCGAAGGGATAGCAGCGGTTCAGTCGCCGCAAAATCTCCATCGTGTCCTTTTGCGCCTGCAGGTCCACAATGACGAAGTACAGATTATCCGCGACGCGCAACTCCTGCGTCTCCAGCCGCTCGCCGTCGAAGGTCATCAGCACCGGCCGCACTCCGAAGGCGCAACCCTGGTCCAGCCGCCCGCAGCGGGAAGGTGTCGTGATCTCGCCCTGGTAGGCCATTTCCATCTCGCCGCGCACTGTCATCTTGAGATCGTAGACGCGGTTGAAGGCGCGGGCCGTCAGGACGCTGATCGCGGCGCTGGAGGACAGCCCCTTCTTCATGGGCATATCAGTCTTGTAGTTATCAATGATCAGGCCGCGCACATGGTAGTTGGTCTGTATCTGGTAGGCGACGCCGGCCACATAGCTCCAGTAACCGCCTTCCTCGGCTACCTCCAGCAGGCGGTGCGGCTCCATCGGGATTTCCACCGGACCAAGCACCTCGCCGGAGGGCAGCGTAGAGGTCAGCACCAGCGACGTGGGGTGCGGCTCAACTTCGGCGTAGATACCCTGGTTGGTCCCGGAAATCAGGGCGTATCCTCGTTCGATATCGGCGTTGATGCGCCGGTATCCCCCGGCCCAGTCGGTGTGTTCGCCAAACAGGCAGATGCGTCCCGGCACGAAAATTTTCAAGGTCGGCACTCCTCAGACGGATGGCGGCGCTGGAACTTAATCATACCAGATTGCATCACCCGGCGGCAGGTAAGCAGGGGCCGATCAATCCCCCTCCCTCCAGGGAAGCTGCCGGCCATCGCGCCACCAGACGGCCGTTTCTCCCCGCTGGAGCGTCGCAAAGCCGAGCCGCTCGTACAGCTGGAGGGCCGGATTGCGCGTCGTGACCCCCAGACCGACCGATGGATAGCCAGCGTCGCGCATGATCCGCAGGGAGCGCGTCAGCAGCAGGCGGGCAAAGCCGCGCCGCCGGCAGTCCGGATGCACCGCAATATCCACAACGAAGGCCATCAATCCCATATCCAGCGCCGCGATATATCCGACTGCCCGCCCGGCTGCGTCCAGCAGCACCAGGCTGGCCGCCGGGAGCCACGGCCCCATATCCGGGTAGGTCCCGGCCCGAAGCCGGCGCAGCGACCGGACCAGATCGTCCCCGCCAGCGTCCGGCACGACAACCTCATCAACGGAGCCGTCCTGCGCGATGACCGCCGTCCGCTCTACCTCCGTCTGGTGCTCGTCCGCCCACTGCGCCACCTGGTACCCCGGCGGCGGGGTTGAATCGGGCAGGTCGGCCGCCAGCAGATCGAGCATCATAAATCGCCGCTCAAAGGTCACGGCCCCCCGGCGAGCCAGCGCCTCTTCCAGGCCGGGGTAGTCGCCGCGCACCCGGACGCCCACCGCCTCCAGAGTGCGATCGGCCGCCAGTCTTTCCCATACCGCATCGAACAGGTCCCGCGCCGTTTCGCCGGGGGCATCCTCCGCCAGCCCCAGAATATCGACGGCGGCAAAAGCGCCCCTCTCGCCTTCGAGCTGCCACAGCGCCAGCCCGATCGGCGCGTCATTCGCCACGGCGACCACGCCCGCACGTCGACCAGCAGCCAGCCCCTCCCGGATCGCGGCCAGATCGCCTTCCACATCTTCAGAAAAGCGGCGCAGCGTCCGGCGCAGGAGCGCGGCAGTCCGGTCATCCAGCTCGCGCAGCGGTTGTACATTCAGGGCAATCATCCGGCATTCTTCCTCAGCATCCGTCACAGCGCCACCAGTTGATCCACGCATCGACAAAGCCGAGCCGCGGCCAGAAGCGGCTGCTGATCGGGTTAGTCGGCGCGTAGTTGACGAACAGCCCATCCACCCCCCGGCTGTGGAACCACTGCCACGCGGCGCGGTACATAGCCGTGCCGATGCCGGAACGTCGCCGATCCGCGCGCACGCCGACCTCGTAGATATCGCCATAGACGCCAGGCGTGAACAGCGGCATCCGGGTGAACGCATCCTGCCGGGCCAGCCCGATAGCGAAGAAGCCGCTCACAGCGCCCGCGCGCTCCGCCACCAGCAGCGTCTCATTGAAGCCATCGCCCATGAGCTGCCACGCCTGCTGGTGGCAACTGAGCGCCAGCAGGCTGGAGATCTGAATAGCGGGCTGGTGGGCGGCGTGGAAGCGCCAGGATTCGGCCATCAGGTCGGCCACCGCGTCGATATCGGCCTCGCGCGCCGGCCGCACCGTCACCTCCGAAGGAGGCGCCGCCGGGCTGAAGTCCGGCATCGGCTGGTGCGCGATAGCGTGATATGGCGCAAAGCCGGCCGTCCGGAGCGCCGCCGTCAGCGGCAGGTCGCGGGCCGGCGCGAGCAGCATCATACCGCCCTGGTCAGTCCTGGCCGACCATTCACCGGCCTGCCCCATCAGGGCTTCCACAACCGGGGCTGCGGCGCCGCCCTCCCCCAGAAAGAGGCGCAGCCGCAAATAGCGGCGGGGGAACACGTTGGCGAAAGGGCTGTCCGGCGGCCAGTATTCTGGCTCCGCGCACAGGGCGCCAACCAGCCGGCCGTCCTCGCGCGCCAGCCAGCAGGCCCCGCCTGAGGGCAGGAGCATCCAGGAGGGGAGCAGCGCCTCCTGCCTCGGCAGCCGGGGGTCCAGAGCGTGGACGCGCGCCGTCCGAATCTCGGCCAGGGCCTGGATAGCGGGCACCTCATCCAGCGTCGCCAGGTGCGTTGTCAGCACGCGACTCTCCTGCAGTGGGGGACAGAAAACACAGCCCCTCGATTATACTTTCCGGCATCGCTTGTCGCATATGGTCGGATCGGGTAAAGTGGTCTCCCTACTGGCACAAAAATAATATGGGACGGTTGTATTGTATGGAGGTAAATAAAATGCAGATGCGTATTATCCGATCTGCGCCATTCCTGTTGATTCTGCTATCCCTGTTCTTCACCGAAGCGATCAGCCCGGCCCGGACTATCCAGGCGCAGAGTCCCTGCGGCGTTGTGGACAGCATCAGCTATCCGCTGGATACATCCGTCTTTTCGGTCGTCTATCCGTATGGCCGGGCCTCCAACCGCTTCGACGGCCGCCTCCACGCCGGCGAAGACTGGGTCGGGCCGCGCTCAGCCACGTACGGCACGCCGGTGCGGGCGATTGCGCGCGGGCGGGTGACGTACTCCGCGCCACTGGGCTGGGGGCTTGACAAGGGCGTTGTGATTGTCGAGCACCTGCTGCCCGATGGGACATGGTGGTACAGCCTTTACGGGCATATGGAAGAAGTGAACGGGCATACTTTCCCCGCTGTGTATACCTGCGTGAACGAAGGCGATATCCTGGGGGCTATCGGCCGCCCGCGCCCGGCCCCTCATCTGCACCTGGAGATTCGCAACTTCGGCTCTGACGCCCCCGGCCCCGGTTACTGGGGGACCAACCCCACCTATTCCGGCTGGCAGCAGCCGAGCAGGTTCATCACCAACTGGCAGGGCTGGATGCATCCGGCGTATGTCTGGCACACCGCCCTGACCGACCAGGCCGGATCGCAGGCCCCGGCCATCATCCGCACGGACGGCGTCACCGTTGTGTATGATGACGCCCGGCTCAAAGCCATCAACCCGAACGGCCAGATTCTATGGCGCTACATCCTGCCGGAGAATCTGACCATCATCGGTGTGCTGCCCTACCAGAATGCCGTTCTGGTGGCCGACGCCACCGGCATCATGCAGCTCTGGAGCCTGGAAGGCGGCTTTGTGGAGTCCTGGCATCTCCCCGAAGCGACCTATACCTCAGTCACAACCTGGGGCGATCTGCTGCTCGTCCACACGACCGACCGGCAGCTCATCGCCTACGGGCCGGACCGCGCCGAGCGCTGGCGGGTGGCCGATATTTACCGCCCGCTCACGACCTCGACGACTGATCGCATGATGGCCGTGATCTCGACGCGCGGCGGGCTGACCTTTCTGGGGCCGGATGGGCGTATCTACGGGCGGGCGACGGTGCGCGGCACGGCGAGCGCGACGCCCGCCCCGGACGGCGGCTTCTACGTGCGCACGCAGACCGCCCTGTGGCATGTGGACGCGGCGGGCAAGTGGAACCGGCTGAATGATATGCCGGCCATCTTCTACCACCCGATCCAGATGGCGAGCCGGCGCGACGGCAGGTTCTTCCTGTATGCCGGTTCCAACAACCGTATGTTATACGCTTACGGGCCGGACGGCGCGCAGCTCTGGGCTGTCCCGCTGGAATCGCTCACCGGGACGCCGGCTTTCTTCATCGACAGGGCCGGGTCGCCGCTTGTGCTGGCCGACAGCTCCGGGCAGATCGTGCTGGTAGACCCGGACAGCGGGGCCATCTGCGATCAGCTTGGCATATGGGGAACGCCGCGGTCCAGTGTCTGGGTTGGCCTGGGGCAGGATGGCATCCTGCGCCTGCACATCGCCGATCAGATGCTCGGCTTGAACTGGGCGACTCTCACAGCATCCTGCTCGTGAGGGTCGCGCTTTCGCCTGGTGTACGCAGTTCCTGTTCTTGCACTGACAGCTAGTTATGCGCCCGATTCTCCTTCTCGCCTGTCTTCTGGCCGCTCTGCTGGCCCTCTCACCTGTTCAGCCGACGGCAGCACAGACGCCTGTTGACTGCGGCATCGTCGATGGCATCAGCTATCCAGTAGACGGCGTCACTGAAAACGGCGATGATTTTGGCATCTACCGGGGCAAGTTCGGCGGGCGGCACACCGGCGCGGATATCGCCTTTTACCGCCGCGGTGACCCGGTCTTCGCTGTGGCGCGGGGCCGCGTGACCTATGCCGACCCGGACGGGTGGGATACCGAAAAAGGCGTCGTCATCATCGAGCACCGCTTCCCCGATGGCAGCACCGCCTATTCCCTGTACGGGCATATGGAGCCGATCGGAGACTACTACTTCCCCGGCGTCGGACAGTGCGTGGAAATGGGCGATATTGTCGGCGCGGTCGGCTCCCCTTCGCTCAGCGCGCCGCACCTGCACTTCGAAATTCGGACCTTCCTGCCCGATGACGGCGGCCCTGGCTACTGGGATACCAACCCGGCGGAGGCCGGCTGGCTGCACCCGCTGGACTTCGTCCGCCGCTGGCAGATTGAGCTGCAAAATCGCGCCGGCTACCGGCCTTACGTGAGTCACGTGACCGGCCTGATCTCGCCGATCGCGCCGCCGCTGGTCACGCCGGACGGCGGGCTGATCACCGCTGGCGGCAACCGCCTGGAAGGCATCGGGCCGGACAGCGCCCTGCGCTGGCGGATGGAGCTTTCCAACACCGTGGCTGGCACGCTCCTGCTGCCAGATGGTCGTGTCCTGGTGCGGCTGGCCGACGACACCATGCTACTCCTGCAGGACGGGCGCTCGCGGGGCCTGTGGATGCCGGACTTGTCGCTGACCGGGGCGCCGATCGCCCTGGGGGACGCGGTCGCCTTCTTCACATCGGAAAACGCCCTGGTCGCTTACACCCCGGATGGAGTCCTGCTATGGGGTACACCGCCGCTGGGCGACCGCATTGCGTCGTATACTGTGGTCGGCGATCGGATCGCGGTGAGCACGCGCCCGTACAGCCCGGAGCTGCCCGCCGCCTGGCACGTCATCGGACGTGACGGGCAGATTCTGTATCAGGTCGCCCCGGCCAGCGTCCCGTTCGCCGCGCTCAGCCCGGATGGGCAGGCTACTTTACTGGCTGGCGACACCCTGTACCATATCAGCGCCGATTTCATCCCGACGCCGCTGGCCCGCCTGCCCTATGACGCAGGCCGCAGCACCGCCCTGATCCGCAACGCGGCGGGCAATACCCTCGTCTTTCTGGGGCTGGATGAAAGCCTGCTGCTCAGTTACGACCCATCCGGCGCGCTCCTCTGGCAGACGACAGTGCCGGGGATATTCCGCCAGCCGCCGCTGCTGGCAACTGACGAGAGCTGCCTGCTCTACGTGCTGGGGAGCGACGGCACGCTTTACGTCCTGGATTCCCGGACCGGGAGTCTCCTCGGCCAGGCGCAGCTATACGCCGGCGGCTCCAATGGATATCCCG
>JARKNX010000133.1 GCA_029976025.1 Aggregatilineales bacterium
TGTCGCTGCTGAACGGGTTGCATAGCACGGACATGGCAGCCCCTTCAGCTCCCCGGTAGAGTGTGACATGGTACAGACAGGTATGGCGGGCGTCGCCAAACCACAGCCTCTCTACCCCGATTTCGTCATCCAGCTCCCACCCTTCCTGGAGCATACGGGCGAGCTGGTCGCCACAGGCGTAAGTTTGCGAAGGGGACCAGTAGCGGTACTGGCCCGGGTCGCTGCTGGTGTAATCACGGGTGCGGACATGGGTTTCTACACGCATAGCGAGGATACCTTTCCAACTAAGGGCACAATACCACAGCGGTATTCAATTATCTTAATTTCATTATAGTCAATTCTGCGATGCGATCCAATGCAGTCTGATTAATTGATTATGAGGCTTTTGAGCGGCAGGGCAGAACAGCGATCTTACCTCAGCGGATACATAGACAGGCGTTGCTGCCGCTCGTCCCCGTCTCACGCAGGAGTAGACCGTCTGCCCGGCCAGTTCCAGAATGCTGCGCTGTTAATGGGTAGACAGTTTCGATTCGGTGAGCGTGTCCATAATCAGCCCAACGGGCGTTTCTGTTCTCCGGCCAGCAGGGCACAGGCTTCGCGCAAAATCGTTTCCACCGCTTCACTCGAACTTTGACCCCGCATACAGAAAGGCATTGCCGCGCTTGCCCACCACCGCGATTGCCCCCATCTCGCGCAGGCAGTAGACCATCTGCCCGGCCAGGCGGCGGGTGAGCGCGCCCTGGCGGGCCAGATCGGCGGCGATGAACGGCTCAGGCAGGCCGGGGGGCAGCAGGGCGGCCATCTCCGCCGGGGACTGGAACAGGCGGCGGTCTACGACTTCCAGCAGGTGACGGTGGTCGGTCACCCAGCCGCCGCGCCGCCAGGCCCGCCCGCGCTCATGGCGGCGGACCTCCTCCTCGCGGATGAGCAGCACTTCCAGCGAAAATGTGGGGAGTGTCAGCAGATCGGGGAAGCTGACCAGCTCGGCGAAGACATCGGCCGCCGTGCCGCGCCGGGGAGACTTGCGCCGGAGGGGCTGGCTCCCCCCGCCCGCCAGACGCACGATCCACTTCTCCGCCGCCACCGGGTAGACCAGCCGCAGCGGGCGTTCCGCCACCAGCCGCCGCATCTTCGTCCGAATGCTGGCGAAGCTGCGCGTCTGAATCTCCACCAGCAGGCCGTCCGCCCGGATGATGTCGATCACGTAGCGGCCCAGGCGCGCCTCGATCTGGTCGCCGGGGCCAGCGTACCACGCCTTGAGGGCGGCGTGCAGCGGCGCTTCGTGGAGCATCCCGATGGTGGGCGAAGGCGGGTCGGACATACGGCCTCGGCGGCTGGTGCTATCGTGTCTGTCGGGCCTGAGTATAGCGCAGCGACTCTGCTGTTTCTGGTGGCGCTGATCAGCGGATTACTGATCTGAGCGCGTTTCAGCCGCGTTCGTAGGTGGCCCGCAGGTAGATATCGAGCAGATATTGTGGGTAGCCGATGCGGCGCAGGTTAGCCTCGCAGGCGGCCAGCGTGGCCCCGTTATCGCGCCAGTGCGGCACGCGCTTGATCAGCGTCTCCACCTTCTCCCGCGGGGTGATGATCCAGGTGTCCTTGGGGACCTGGCCATAGGAGATGACCTCCATCTCATCCATCACCGCTGTGGTCTTGAGGAACGGCGCGATCAGGATGACCCGCCGCGCGCCGCGCTCCTCATACAGATACTGCGTCACGAACCGCGCCGTCCCGCCCAGGTCCACCAGGTCCTCCACGACACCCACCACCATGTTCTTCACATCGATCGACAGCGGGTGCAGGATTTCCGGGTGGTCCAGCGGCTCGCCCGGCCCGGCGTAGTAGCGGACGCCCATTGTCCCGAACGCAATCGGCGGGATGTTCTTATTGAGCGTCCAGGCCAGATGGTCGTGCAGCAGCACGCCCGGCAGCAGCCCACCCATCGTGACCATGACGGCGTGCGTGATCTGCTCGCGGGTGCAGATGTTGTCAATCTGGTAACGGTATACCTTGCGGGCAACCTGCGACGCGATGAAGGCGCTGACATGGTCCGGCACATACAGGAACCGCAGCTTGTCGTAGTCCACCTCAACCCCGAACGGCATCTTCCAGAATTCCGGGTCGATCTCGTCGTCCAGGCCGCGGACATGTTCCTCGTAGGTTGTCATCTGGTTCTTCCTGTTCCGGGTATACAGGAGGCGCTCCTATCATCAGGATAACCGGGGATCGGGGCACTGTCGAGAGGTGATTCTGGCGGGTCGCGGATGTATAATCCCCGATGATTTGCGTAGAACTCAGCCGGTCAGCAGGACCTCCGTATAGAATTACGGGTCCGGCGCGGCGATCGCAGGCTCTTCGACTGGATAGCCTTCACATCTCGTGGTGACTCTTCTTTTCATCAGCTTCAGCGTTATCTTCGCCTTCCTCTATCGCTGGCTGTTGCCTGCTCGCTGGCGTGGCACTGCCCTTCTGGTCGGGAGTATTGCCGCCCTCTACTGGCTCGCGCCGCCCAGCCACATTCGTTATCTCGATTTTTTGCTTCCTACGCTGACGATTGTGTTTAGCATCGGAGTCTGGTGGTACACGCGCACAGAGATCACGCTGGCCCGGGAGGACCGGACGACCCTCGGTCTGGTGGGGTTGTTGATTGTGGCAGTTGCGCTGCTCCGGTCTGTTGCGCCCGGCCTGCGCCCGGAGTTGAGCGCAGCGCCCGATCCGGTCTCGGCAGGTATCGGGCTGATCGTGCTGGCGGGCGTCGTGCTGGCGCCGGTCCGTATCGGGATCAACCGGTCATGGCTTCTGGCCGGCGGCAGCGCGTTTTTCATCCTGCTCTTCGTTGTCCTCAAGACGGAACCGCTTGTGACGGCAGTATCTGGCGAGCTACACCGCCTGACGGGCACACGGCCCGCCGCCGGACAGGCGGGCGATCTGGCCTGGCTGGGCTTCTCCTATATGGCATTCCGGTGGCTGCATATGCTCCGGGACCGGCAGTCCGGAAGGCTGCCTGCGCTTGCGCTGCAGGAAACGCTGACGTATGTGCTGTTTTTCCCCGCTCTGATCGCGGGTCCTATTGACCGGGCGGAACGTTTTGTGGCGGATTATCGCGCCCTGCCGGAGGAGCGCATCGATGCGGTCAGGTGGATGTCCCCGGCCAATCGTATTATCCTGGGAGTCCTCAAGAAGTTTGTGATTGCCGACAGCCTTGCCCTGGTTTCCCTGGGGCCTTTGACTGCCGGACAGGTGACAACGCCGCTGGCCGCCTGGGCGCTGCTGTACCTTTACGGGTTTCGCCTGCTTTTTGACTTCAGCGGGTATACGGATATCGCGATCGGCACCGGCCAACTGTTAGGCATCAAACTCCCCGAAAACTTCGACCGGCCCTATTTCAAGACGAATCTGGCTTCTTTCTGGCAATCCTGGCATATGACCTTGAGCAACTGGGTGAGGTTCTATGTCTATTTCCCCCTGTCGCGCCTGCTGCTCAAAAGTAAAGTACGACTGCCGCTGTGGTGTATTGTGCTGGTCGCTCAGGTCATCACGATGCTCGTGATCGGGTTGTGGCATGGGGTCACCTGGTCGTTCGCGATGTGGGGGCTATGGCACGGCGTGGGCCTGTTCGTGCACAAGATATGGAGCGATCGCACCCGGCGCGTATACCTCCGTCTGCCGGAGCGCCCACGAGTCAGATTGATATGGTCTCTTGGAGGATGGTTTCTGACGTTCCAGTTTGTCATGCTGGGCTGGGTCTGGTTTGTGCTGCCCGATCTGCGGCAGGGGATTGAGATATTCTTGAAATTGTTCGGGATCGGGTGGTGAGCCATGAGGCAACAGCACGGGTTGCGTTTCCTGGGTCTGTCCCTGATTGTGGCAGGCGCTGGACTGCTGGCCTGGCTGGGCTGGATGGCCCTCAGACCGGAATCCCTCGCGATTGCCGACAGCCGTGACGGGCAGCGGGTGGCTTTCACAGCCGAGCGCGCCCGCGTCCTGCTGCCCGGCCAGTGCGTTTCCGTCACCTGGGAGGCGGAGGGCATCAGCGCCATCTACCTCGATCATGAGGGGATCGGGGGCGAGGGGAGCGCCTCGATCTGTCCTGCCGGCGCGTATTACCCGACGTTCCGGGTTGTGGCTCCTGACGGGAGCAGCCATATCTACACGTTGCCAGTTTCGATAGTGGTGTACCAGGTAGAGTTCTGGATTCTCCTGATTTTCGGTACTGCCTGTGCGCTGTCGGGTGTGATCCTGTACAACGCCGGGCGTCAACGCCAGGGAAGGGCCGTCCTGCTGGCGCGCATCGTCTTTGCCCTGGTGGGCGGCAGCCTCCTGCTTTTGCTGGCGCATTTTGTGGTTGATCCCGGTCCTGTTGTAGTGCAGCAAATGTATGGCCAGACCGCGCTGTACTTCCGGGCGGAGCGCCGCTGGACGGCGTTCTCAGAAGGGTGCGTCCCGGTGGAATGGGAGCTTGAAGGCATTAAAGAGGCTTACCTTGTCACGCGCTCGCGAGGCATTCAGGGGGTAACCGGGCGGGAGCAGCGCACCCTGTGCGGTTACGATCAGGCACATCTGGAAGTAACCCTGTCCGACAACGCAGTTGTTACGCTGCCCGGTGTAGGGACGTTGTTCGCCGATCTTCGATTCTGGTTGTTGCTGGTGGCCGCAGTCAGCCTGATCAGGCTGGACCTTACCTGGCGCGGCGTGGACATCCTGTACCGGAAGGTGAGTCAGCCCGGCAGGCCGGTTCTCCCGGCCGAGCGCCGGCTGGAAGTGAGGGCTGTGCTACGTGTGCTGGCGAAGGCCTTCGCGCTCTTTCTGGCTCTGAATGTCCTGTTTTTCATCCTGCAGCCGCTGCCAGTGCTGGGCCGGCTGTCGCTGTATAACGCGCTCTTTCCTGGCAGGGAACGGCTGCCTATGAGCAATTATCCGGATCAGGCTTACAACCTGACCACAACCAATCTTGAGGCTATGTTTTCGGCGCATGAAATCGCTGCGCCAAAGGCGACGGACGAATTTCGGGTGCTGCTCCTGGGGGATTCAGCGATCTGGGGCTGGTTCCTCAGGCCGGAGGAGACGCTGGCAGGGCAGTTGAACGCGCTGGAATTGAAAACAACAGATGGCAGGCGTGTGCATGTCTATAACCTGGGATACCCACAGCCGTCGCTGGGAAAAGACCTGCTGTTTCTTGATTATGCCATGCGTTATGAGCCTGATTTGATTCTGTTGCCAGTGGCGCTCTATTCGCTTCGTCACGATCAGATTGCGCCGGTGCAAGCAGGCTATCCGGCAACTTTGCAGCGGTTGAATGAAACTTACGGGTTGAACATACCGGTAGCTGCTGAGCCGCCCACTGTACAGTCGCTGCTGCATCAAACGCTCGTGGGCAGTCGAAAGGTGTTAAACGAGCTTTTCAGGCTGCAGCTTTACAGCGTGATGTGGTGGGCAACCGGTATCGATCAGAGGTATCTGGCGCATATTCAGAGGGAAATCGAAAGGGAGGAAACCTTTGATATCTCCAGCGTAGTAGAGGATATTGATACTGCAGGCTTTTCCATCATCAATGCCATCATCGAACGCGCTGGCGGAGTTCCAGTGGTGGTGATCAATGTGCCGATATTTATCACCCCGTTTGAGGAGGCTAATCCTGGCTACTATAACTTCTTCTCCGCCCGGGAAGTCTATAATGAATACCGGGATATGATGGCGGCAGCGGCAGAGGAGTACCACTGGAACTACATTGACCTGTGGCAGGCAATTCAACCGGAAGAATTCACGGACAGCCAGCTACACTATTCACCGGCAGGAGCGCGGCAGTATCGCGACGCCCTGATCGGCCCGCTACGGGGTTATATCCCGTGAACAGGGGCAGATGGAATCGCCCCGTCATCCCTTCTTCGCCCGGCATGGACAGCCCGATACGCCTCCGTTATACTCCGGATACGTAGCGAACATACATGCTGCCCCTTCATCAACATGACTGGCATGCCCTACAGGAGAGAGTGTTTTGACTGATCTATCAATCAATGTGGATGCGGTAGTGGATTTTCTGGTAGAGCTGCTCAACACGCCCAGCCCTACCGGGTACAGCCAGGAGGCGATCGCCCTGGTGGAGAAAGCCTTCGCCGCGCTGGAGATGCCCGATCTGAAGATGTGGCAGACGCGCAAGGGGATGCTGGTGGCCCGGCTGGCCGGCGCCGCCTCCGACGCGCCGCGTGGCCTCAGCGCCCATGTGGACACGCTCGGCCTGATGGTCAAGGAGATCAAAGGGAACGGGCGGCTGAAGGCCACGGCCCTGGGCGGGATCATGTGGAACGGCATCGAGTTCGAGGGCGTCACCGTCCGCACCCGCGATGACCGCCGCTACCGGGGTTCTGTCATCCCGGTCAACCCCGGCGTGCACGTCAACCGCAAGGTGCACACGACGGAACGTAACGAGGACACGATGGAAATCCGCCTGGACGTGCCGGTGGAAGACGGGCAGGGGACGCGCAATCTGGGCATTGAGGTGGGCGACTTCATCTTCCTCGATCCGCGCGTCGAAGTTGTGGATACCGGCTTCATCCGTTCGCGCTTTCTGGATGACAAAGCCAGCGTCGCCTGCATTTACGGGGCGCTGCTGGCCCTGCGGGACGCGGGCCTCCGCCCGGCGCAGGATGCGGTGATCATGATCAGCGTGTTCGAGGAAGCCGGGCACGGAGGGGCGGCGGGCTGGCCGCCCGATCTGGATGAGCTGGTGGCGGTGGATATGGCCGCCCTCGGCGACGGGCAGGCGTCCGACGAATTCCACGTGACCATCTGCGTCAAGGATAGCGGCGGCCCCTACCACTTCCTGATGAACGAAAAGCTGCGCCGCCTGGCCGACACGCACGGCATCCCCTTCAAGGTGGATATCTACCCCTACTACGCTTCGGATGGCACGGCTTACTGGCGAGCCGGGGGCGAGGCGCGCGTTGGCCTGATCGGGCCGGGCGTGGACGCCTCACACTCGTACGAGCGCACCCATCGCGACGCGCTCAAGCACTCCGCGCACCTGATCGCCCGCTATCTACTGGATGAAGGGTAGCGAGGCCCCGCCTCACCACGGCAGGCCGCGCAGGTCTACTTCGCCGGGGGGCCAGGGCTGGCCGCGCAGCGGCAGGACCATGCTGCTGAGAATATTCTGCGTGCGCCGGCCCTGCCAGTCGGTGAAGACTGCCGGCCCGGTTTGTTCCTGCCAGCCGAGGCTGGCGTAGAAGGCAACGCGGCGCTCTGCACAGAGCAGGTATCCGAAGGCGGCGTCTGTCTCTTCCTGCAGGAAGGCCCCGGCCCGGCGCACAGCAGCCCCGCCCAGCCCGCGCCCGCGCCAGGCTGGCTCGATGATGACGGCCCCGATCCCGCCCAGCCGGATCGGCCTCCCGGCCACAGTTGCCGTGCGCCGCAGAATCCCTGCGTGCCCGATCAGATCGTCGCCCGCCGTAACCAGCACCCGCCATTCAGCGGGCGCGGTATGCGCCATCGGGCCGTGAAATTCGCGGGCGAAGCGGGCCGCGATCAGGTCCGTCCACAGCGCGGGCACATCGCCCGCCCGCCACAGCGTGATCACCGGCTCCACAGGCGCCCTCGCTCAGGTTGCGCTCACGGCCCGCTGCCGCCCGCTTACCCCACCGTTTCTGCCGTCAGCGTGAAGTTACCGGGTTCGGTGGTCTTGGGCGCGATGGGGCTGATGATCAGGGTGATCTGACCGTCCGGGCCGCCAAGGTCCAGGTCCCACTGGCCGGATGTGCCGTCGCCGGGCATCAGCAGCCGCGTGACTTCGGTGGCGTCCCCCGCGCGGCGGACGACCTGCACGATCCACTCCTGCGGCAGCACGTTGTCAATATAGAGCCAGCCCTGCGAGTCCCAGCCGCCCATGCCATCCTCGAAATCGCTGGCGTAGCCGATCTCCGGGATGGCGACATTGTCGATGACGATGCCCGGCGTGTTCACCGCCAGATCGGTGATCATCTCGAAGCGGATCAGGGTTTCGTGCCCGACGAACGGCGTCAGATCGATCGATTCGTGCACCCAGCCGCCGCTGGTGCCAGTGTAGCCGGGGCCGTAGGCGTTGCCGTAGGGATTTTCGCGCGTGGTGTGCGGCGTCTCCAGGAGCGCCCAGGTCGCGCCGCCGTCAGTGGAGGCCATCACGTAGGCGTAATCCCACTGGTCCTCGAGATGGTACCAGGTGTCGAATTCCAGCGTGGCGCTCTTGGCACCGGTCAGATCGAAGGCGTGAGTCAGGGTGGAATCGGAGCTGTCGCCCCGGTTGGAGTACCACATGCGGCTTCCGCTGGCGGCATCGGTGGGCACCAGCCGCACCGTCTCCGCGCCGTCGAATGTCACGCGGATGCGGCCCGGCCCGGTCCGCGACAGGTTAATGTAGTGGGCGCTGTACTGCGGGGCGGAAGTTGTCTGCTCGGCGGGGTAGCTCTTGATCGCGTTGGTGACGCGGGCCGTGCCCAGCGAATCGGCCAGCAGGGTGTAGCCGTAGCGCCCATCGGCCAGGCCGGGATCATCCAGCAGGTTGGCGACCGTCCAGTCGGCGAACACGTCCAGGCCGGTTACCGGCTGGCCGCTGAGCGTATCGATCGCGTTGAGCTGGCGGAGCGTGTCGTCCACGGCCAGGAAGCCGTTATCCGGGTTGCTGACCAGCAGGCGGGTGCCTTCGTCGCCGAAACGCTCGTGGAAGTAGGTCATGAACATGAACGCGGCCCCGTAATACGGCAGGGAGGATTCGACTTCCGGCCAGGTCGTGAGCTGGATAGCCGGGTTCTCCAGGAAGAACGGGGCGAAGCTCTCCCGCTCGAAGCCGGTGAGCAATGAGGCCAGCTCAGCCATCCCTTCATCCATCCAGGTATCCTCGTTGCTGTCGTGCGTCCAGTGGACCATATGCTGGAATTCATGGGCCAGCACGCCGTCGAAGTAGTCCGTGCCGATATCGTTGGCCATGGTATCCAGGTTGACATAGAACATTTCGCGCTCGTTGCTGCTGTCCACGATCTCGACAGGGAACAGGCTTTCTGAACCGAAATAGGCGGCGGTGCTGTATCCCATATTGCCGGCCAGCAGGATATGCAGGCGGGGGTCGCCATCGACGCCGGGCAGCGGCTCCGTACCGAAAGCAGCGTGGATAGCCGGGTAGGTGTGTTCGGCGAAGGTATCCGCCGAGCGGCGCAGCGCGTCCTCATTCACGGTCCGACCTTTTTCCGTCCACATATACACCACGTCGTTCATGTAGCGCAGATCGGCCTGCACCTGAAACTGCTCATCCATATCCAGGTTGTCCACCCAGAAAGTAGCCGTATCGCCGATCTGCCAGGCGCGGGGGGTGGACGGCGGCTCCGGGATGACGACCAGCCCTTTCAGGCGTTGGGCCAGCTCTACCACGTCGCTGGGAGGCAGGGGGACCGTTTCCACCTGTTCCAGCGTGGTCGGCAGCGAGTCAGGCCCCTGGGCGAATGTGCCGGTCGGATTGATGAGCAGAAAAACGGCGGTGAGCAGCATGAGGGCGGTGAAACGGTGGGAGCGGAATACAGACATGAGCTATTCCTGTTCTGACAACTGGCAAGGTAGTTCGATTATACAACAAGGCGGGCGGCAGGCCGCCCCGGGACATGCAGCGCGGGGGCCGAGCGATCCTGCCCCCGCGTTGCGGTTATCGCATCATGATGTCGCGGCTATTTTACGCGGATGTTTCTGGCCTCGCTGGCTGGGCTGCCGGAGCCGCCGGGACCGGAGGCATCGGGATGTTCAGCCGGGGGAACATCTGCCGGAGATGCTCCGGGGTCATCATCATGCCGCCGTGCTGCATGAACGCCTGCAGCGCCGGGTTATCCGCCAGGAAGGCTTCCCAGTCGAAGTTAGGATCGGTGAGGGCTTCGTTGGGGATAGTCACTTCCTGCCTGGCGCCGGGCAGGCTGAAGTGCAGCCCGTCTTCATCCCGGAAGATGCTGAATGAACTCTCCGGAGCGCCCATCATGCCCCGGCCAAACATGCCCCGGTGCATCCTGTTCATCATCGGCAGCCGCGCCACGAAGCTGCTCATGCTCACAGGGCGCTCGACCAGCGTGACCTCAACATCAAATGTCTCTTCGCCGCGCAGGACGGTCAGGGTGACGGTATCGCCCGGCTCATAAGCGTACAGCCGATCGCCCAGCTCGCGCTCAGCGTCCACCAGCTCGTTCTCGACCGCCGTGATCACGTCGCCAGCCTGCAACCCGGCCTCAGCGGCGGGCGTCCCTTCCTGGACTTCGATGACCAGCGCGCCATCCTTCACGTCTTCCGGCGTCGCCACAGGCGCTTCCGCGCTCCCGGCCAGGGCGGCGAGATTGTCAGGAGTGATGGTCACGTACTGCAGGCCCAGATAGCCGGGGTTCTTGTCCAGAAGGGATAGCCCCCGGGCGAAGGGCAGCGGTATCGCGTTAGCTTCCCGGCCAGGCATCTCTGGCAGAACTTCTTCCGTGGCCTTGTCGGTATCTTCTGGCGCCGTGCCGAGCGTCAGCGTCACTTCTCTCTCTTCGTCGTCGCGCAGCACGGTCAGGGTGATGACATCGCCGGGCGCATGGGCCAGGACGGCGGCGACCAGCGGCGGCTCGGCGGTGGTCACCGCCCCGCCGACGGATTCGCCATCAACAGCCGTGATCAGGTCGCCGACCAGCAGGCCGGCTTCGGCGGCGGGCGAGTCGGGCGTAACTTCGATCACGCGCGCGCCCGCGGCGGTCTGCTCAATATAGACGCCAATGAAGGGGCGCCCGGTCTCCTGAGCCTGAGCAGGCGCGCCGCCGGAGATCAGGCCCAGCGCCAGTGCGATCAGCATCGCAAGGGATATCCAACGCAGGGGCTTTATCATCGTTTTCTCTCCTGAAATCAGTTTTGTGGGGTGTCCGCGTCCGGCCGCAGCGCCGGTGAAGGAGCATAATCAGACTCGCGGCGCCCCATGTGAGGCATCGATCCAGCCTTCAAGATAGCGCGCTCGCCTGAATGATGTATGAATCCGGGATGAAGATTGGCTAAGAGACGGTATCTGCCCCGATTTTTATTCCGGGGGTGGCCCGGCGCCGGCCGCCGGCGCGGCCTCAGGAGCGACCTTGCCCGGCGGAGGGGTCAGGCCGGCGCGGCCCCGAAGCCCCTGTGGCGGGCGCATATTGACGGCCGTCTCCGCCAGCGTCTCTGGCGGTGGAATCTGGCGCGGCAGACGAATGGTGAAGGTGGTGCCGGCGCCCGCCGCGCTGGTGACGGTGATGCGCCCGTTGTGCGCTTCGGCGATCCACTGGGCGATGGATAGCCCCAGCCCGGCGCCGCCCTGCTTGCGGGCGCGGGCCTTATCCACGCGGTAGAAACGCTCAAAGACGTGCGGCAGGTCTTCCGCCGGGATGCCTTCGCCGGTATCGGCCACGGTCATCAGCGCCTCCGGGCCGTCCGGCCAGACGGAAAGCGTGACTGTGCCGCCAGCGTGGGTGTGCTTGACGGCGTTGCTGGCCAGATTGAGCAGGAGCTGCTTGAGCCGGTCGGGGTCGGCCTGGACGCGTACCGGCTCAAACCGTCCCAGCGTCACCGCCGGCCCGTTCTCGCCGGCCAGCACGCGAACCTGCTCGTATACCGTCAGTAAGAGCGTGTCCAGCTCCAGACTCTGGGTGATCAGGGGTAACTCGCCAGCGTCAGCCTGGGCCAGGAGCAGCAGGTCGCCGACCAGACGGGTCATCCGCTTGCTCTCCTCGGCGATCGCCTCCAGCGCCTCGGTGTCCGGTCCGTACCGGCGGATGATATCCACATTGCCCTGGATCACGGTCAGCGGGGTGCGCAGCTCATGAGAGACATCGGCGACGAACCGCCGCTGCGCCTGGAACAACGCTTCCAGCCGGCCCAGCGTGGCGTTGAAGATCACGGCCAGCCGGCCCAGCTCATCCGGCGGGCCGCTGTAGGGGATACGACGGCTGAGGTCGTCCCCGGTGGTGATCTGGGAAGCCACGCTGGCGATATCCTCAATCGGGTGCAGCGCGCGCTCGATCAGAGCGTTGCCCAGAAATAACGAGGCGATAAAGGCGAAGGCGCTGCCCAGAATCATCACCACCGCCGCCCGGCTTTCGGCTTCTTGAAGGTAGACGATCGGCTGGCCGACCTGGATATAACCGATGATGGTGCTGCCCGTCGTCACCGGGTAGGACAGCACGCGGAAGGGGATATCGAGGACATTCACATTGCGCCGGGTCGGCTCGCGGGTGTTCAGCCCGGCCTGGTCCAGCGCCTGCCCGGCCAGATGCGGGCTGCCCAGGGCGATGATCTGGCCGCTGTCCGTCCATATCTGGGTGAAGACCGCGTTGGCGCTGCTGATCTGCTGAATCTGCTGCTGGAGGTTCTCGCCCGCCCATCCCAGCCGGGGCATCAGCGTGCCATCGCTGAGCATTACGAAAGTCACCGGCAGCGTCCGGACGACATCCAGCGCCTGGTTAGCCGCCCGCTCCAGCGTCCGATCGACCGAGTCGACCAGTGCCCAGTGCAGCACGCTGAAGACCGTGATGCTGAAGATCAGCAGCACCAGAACCAGCACGGCAGAGTAGGTCAGAATCAGGCGCAGCCGGATGCTCATGACAGCCTTCCTGGCGAGAAGATGTATCGTCTGCGCAGAGTATACGTCAGGAAGCTGAGAGCGGGGTGAGAGGCGGGGAGTGGGGAGTCGAGAGACAGAGGATGTTGGGCGAGAAGCTAACCAAAGCTGTCAGGGAGCAAAGATCGAGGATGGGCCAAAGGAACGCCGGGCCACTCAAAGGACCTGACTTGCTAGCAGCAATTACGCTGCTGTCAAGCCTATAAACGCAGACACATTCCAGCAAACACTAACGATCGTGTTGTTACCGCACTATCGAGAAAAAGACATCAGCCGATGATTGCAGATAGATGCTCACCCTCATTGCTAGAGTGCTCTCCTGCTCGAGAATCAAGAATCCTGCATAACCGGTCTTTGTTCCACCGCCAAAGACATCGGCTGACATAAAATCCCAGAACTCCGGCGATGGAACTCCCGATTCAAACGCTTGCTGGTAGGTTAATCCTGAGCCACCTACTGCGTCAAGCATAAGATCGAGAACGTTACATTTTTGGTCTGCCGGTCGCTCGCAGGTGAATGACAATTGAACATTTGCTAGACCGGTCTGCCCGGCGATCCAGGCGCTACTGACTACTGTCAATGATCCGTAGCCGGGGAAACGAAAACTTTGGCCAATTGGTACCGGATTGCTGCGCGTTCCCCAAGCAGGCATGATGGTGGGCCCGGACGTTGTAGTAGGGATAGGCATCTGAAATGGCTTGGGAGTTAGCAGCAAGGCTGGTGTTGACGGAAGATCCGTGGGTGTCAATGTGGATGAAGCAGTAGTCGTAGGAGTCTGAGTTGGCAATGGTGTCAAGCTAGGTGTCCAGGTAGGTTTGGGTGGCTTTGTGGGAATAGTGGTCGGCGTGACGCTGGGCAATACGGCGACAGTTGGAATAACTATTTCTGGTCGTGGTTGGCAAGCAGCGACGAATAGCACCAATAAAAAGAGGATCATTATTCTGAGCATCGCAAGCCTCCTAATAATGATGAAACGGTGTCTATGTTCTTTTTGAAGTATACGAGCCTGCAGCAGAGTCTACAAATCCTGTTAGCTTGAACACATTTTGATTTTTCGAAATCTGGCGTAATACTGCCAGATTTTGAGTATTGTGCGCCGGCTCGTATGCTTATCTACGTTCCAACCTATTTCGATACTCCCCGCGACGTAGGACGCAGGTGGGTGCGCGAACAAGTTGTCAGGCGATGAGATGATGAAGGGCAGAAGCAAACCGCACCGAGCGTAAGGTGTGCTCCTCCCTCCGTACGTCGAGGAGGGACAGAGGATGGAGCGAGATTCAATTCAACCGAAATTGAAGCAATATCGTGAGCGACATTGATTGCGTCTTAGTGAGGAAGGAGCCACAATAGCCTGCAGCGCCGCCTGATTATCGTCCAACCGTGAGGAGAACACCGATGTCAGAGGACCACCCCCATCCTCGTCCGGAACACGAGATCAAAGAAGCGCGGAGCAAACGACTCACGAAGACGGCGATCGCGATCTGGGCGATCGTGCTGCTATTTGCGGTGGCTGGCGTGTTAATCGGCCTCGCCCGGCAGGCTGCGGAACACGAGTAGGCCGCCGCCGCTCCCACGGATGAGCCACCTGCTCCCGACCTGATTCAGCTCGCCACCACGCCCGTCACAAACAACAGCGCATGGACGCCGGTGATCCACAATTTCAAGGGCGTGCCGATGGTCCTCGTCCCCGCCGGCTGCTTCACGATGGGGAGTGAGGACGGCGATTCGGATGAACGCCCGGCGCACGAGCAGTGCTTCGACGCGCCGTTCTGGATCGACCGGACGGAGGTGACACAGGCGCAGTTCGCGGCGCTCGGCGGTGCGGCGGCGATGGGTAGTTTTTTCACCGGGGACAACCTCCCGGTGGAGCAGATCACCTGGTCTGAGGCGCGCGACTTCTGCGCGCAGCGGGATGCGCGGCTGCCGACAGAGGCGGAATGGGAGTATGCCGCCCGCGGGCCGGACGGCCTGATTTACCCGTGGGGAGATGAGTGGGTCGGGGAGGACGCAACCTGGTCTGGCAGTTCCGGCGGCCAGACGGCGGATGTGGGCAGCCGGACGGGGGGCGCATCGTGGGTCGGGGCGCTTGATATGAGCGGCAATGTGTGGGAGTGGACCAGCTCGCTGTACCGGCCGTATCCTTACGATGCGGCGGATGGGCGCGAGGACCCGGCCAGTACAGAGGGGCAGCGCGCGCTGCATGGCGGCTCCTGGTTCAATAACTCCGATGAGCTGCGTGCGGCGCGCCGGAACGGGGACGCTAACCGGAGCAACACCCACAGTTTCCGGTGCGCTCGCCCCGCTTGAATGAGGCGAAGAATAGCGCTGGCTTGTATTTGCGGAGTTCTGATCTCTGATCTTTCTCTGCGCCCCCTGCGGTCCCCGCTTTTCCGGAGTCTGACACTTCCCCCTGGCGCGCCGGTCGGGCCAGTGTTGACAAGGTCAGGGGTATAAGCGACAATCGTGCTTGCCAGACGCGCTGCGCATTTCGTGCGGGGCGCGCTGGCCGGTCTATACGCGATTGTATGTTATCTTCATACAGTAAGTGGGAGGGCAGACTGTCATGACTGTGATCAAAGACGTCCTTTCCGATGCTGAGCATCGCATGAAAACGACACTGACCGTCCTGGAAGAGGAACTTTCCGGGCTGCGGACCGGCCGTGCCAGCTCCGCCCTGGTTGAAAAACTGACAGTGGACTACTACAACCAGCCGACGCCGCTGTTCCAGCTTGCCGGGATTTCCATCCCGGAGCCGCAGCAGATCGCCATCCGGCCCTATGACCGCACGACGCTCAAAGTGATCGAGAAAGCCATCCTGGCTTCGGACCTGGGCCTGACGCCTAACAACGACGGGACCATTATCCGCCTCAACCTCCCCCCGCTGACCGAGCAGCGCCGTCGCGAGCTGGTCAAGGTTGTCGGCAAGCGGGTGGAAGAATCCAAGGTCGCTGTGCGCAATGTCCGCCGCGCTGCAATCGATGACCTCCGCGACTTTGAGAAGGAGAAGGTGATCTCCGAGAACGAGCGCGATGAGGGGCTGGAGAAGGTCCAGGAGCTGACCGATAAGTACGTCAAAGAGCTGGAAGAGATCGGGAAGCGTAAAGAGAAAGAAGTGATGGAGGTCTGAGAACGGCGTGGTGAGCGACGAACTTCCCTGCCCCGAAGAAGAACTGCCTGTCAATGTCCCTTACCATGTCGCCATCATCATGGATGGCAATGGTCGCTGGGCGCAGTCGCGCGGCCTGCCGCGGCAGGCCGGGCATGAAGCTGGCACGGAGAACCTGCGCCGGATTATCCGCGCCTGTGTGGAATTCGGGGTCAAGGTGCTGACGATTTACGCCTTCTCCACTGAGAACTGGGGGCGGCCGCGCTGGGAAATCCGCGCTTTGCTGCATATTCTGGAAAATGTGATCGACAAGGAACTGAACGAGCTGTACGCCGAAGGAGTGCAGCTTCGCCACCTGGGAGAACTGGATCGCCTGCCGGCGGGCTTGCAGCGCAAGGTCCGCCGGGCTATCGAGCGGACCCAGCACAACGACCGGCTGATCGTCAACGTGGCCTTCAATTACGGCGGGCGCGACGAGATCGTGCGGGCCGTCCAGCACATTGTGGCCGAAGGTGTCCCCGCCAACGAGATCACGGAAGACCTGATCTCCAGCCACCTCTACACCGCCGGCCTGCCCGACCCGGATTTGATCATCCGCACCAGCGGAGAGCAGCGGATCAGCAATTTCCTGATCTGGCAGGGGGCGTATTCGGAGCATTTCTACACCCCGGTGCTGTGGCCGGACTTCGACCGGGAGGAGTTCCGCAAGGCGCTGGTCGCCTTCGGCGTTCGCGAGCGGCGCTTCGGCACGCTGGAGCCGCACCGCAATTGATCCGGGCGCTTCACGCCCCGCTCTGACCGGCGGGGCGTTCTTATTACCGCGAGGCTGGCGCTGCTGCGGCCTGTCGGGAGGACCGCTCATGCTCAAGACGCGCGCCCTTGTCGCCGCCGTCCTGCTGCCGCTTGTGATCGCCGGGGTCCTGATCGGCGGCCCGCTGTACGCCGGCGGCGTGACCGCGATTCTGGCCCTGGGGACGTGGGAGATCATCGGTATAGGGCGGGCGCAGGGTTTCCGGCCGGAGCTGGCTGCAGCCCTGATCATGGTCGCCGCGATCCTGCTTTCCACCGCTGTGCCGGAGGCGCTGGGGCCGGGGGTGGCCCTGAGCATCCTCCTGGCGATGGCCCTCAGCCTGTACCAGTACTATCACGGCGATGAGACGCCGATGACCAGCTTTCAGTTTACGCTGGGCACGGGGCTGCTGATCGGCTGGCTGGGGGCGCATCTGCTGCGGCTGCGCAGCCTGCCCGGCGGCGAATGGCTGACCCTGCTCGTCCTGTTCTGCATCTTCGCCGCCGACACCGGGGCCTATCTGGTGGGCCGACAGGTCGGCAGGCATAAGATGTCCCCCAAGGCCAGCCCCGGGAAAAGCTGGGAAGGGTATTTCGGCGGCGTGATCACCGCCGGCGTGCTGGGGGCCGCTGGAGCCGCCCTGCTCGGCCAGTCGCTCCTGCCCGCCCTCCGGTGGCACGACGGCCTGTTCCTCGGCCTGCTGCTGTCGGCGCTGGTCCCGCTGGGCGACCTGACCATTTCCATGTTCAAGCGCCAGGCTAACGTCAAGGACTCCAGCCATTTGATTCCCGGCCACGGCGGGATGATGGACCGGCTGGACACGGTCATCGTCGGCGCGGCGCTGGGTTTCTACTACTTCCTCTGGTTCGTGCCCTAGACGGCGCCTTCAGGACTCGCCCGGCGCTTCCGCCTCTCGACAGCGCGCGCACAGCCCGAAAATGGCGAAGTGATCCAGACGCGGCAGGAAGTCGTACTGCTTCAGCAAGACTTCCCGCAGGGGGTCGAAAATCGCGTCGTCAACTTCGATCGTCTGGCGGCATTTGAGGCAGATCAGGTGGTGGTGCCGCCGGGCCACCAGGCTGTATACGTCATATCCTTCGCCCAGATCGGTCTGGGCCACGACATCGACATCCTTCAGCCACTGCAGGATGCGGTAAACGGTGACGGCGTCCAGGCTGACGCCCCGCTCCTGCAGCGCCTGCGTCACGGCGCTGCAACTGTAATGCGCGTGTTCCGCCGGCTGAAACAGCACCTCCAGCACCAGGCGGCGCGGCGTGGTCATCCGGTAGCCCCGCGCTTGCAGCCCGGCGATGAGCGCCTCCAGCGACTCCGGAGGCCCGGCGGCTCCGGGCGAAGGCTGCTTCATGGTGACGGAGTCAGGGTCGGAATGGGCTGCCATACGATCGAGTCCAGGATTCTTTGCAGCGTGGGGATGGCCGGGTTGAAGCTCTCCAGCGGGTCCACATAGGCGTAGAAGACATAGTTGCCACCCTGATTCTGTGTGCCGGCGAACCAGCCGGCGGTGTCCGGCTCGCCCTGGCAGCCGACCGCCTGAAAATAGGTGCCGATGGCGTCCTCGCTCCCCCCTACGCTGAAATAGCGGGAGAGGTCGGTCCCCACTGTGCAGCTTGTATCCAGCAGGGCGCCGCGCAGGAAGCGCAGGCCGTCCGCCCAGGGATCGGCCCGGCCGGTCGCGCTCAGGCTGGGATATCCCCACAGCACCACGATCCAGCCGGTTGTATCTGGCTGATCCGGGATGGGGCCGGTATAGATCGCCACCGGCACGCCGCTGCGTGACAGGCCGTCGCGGACCGGCAGGATGCTGTATCCTTCGCGCCAGCCCTCCGGCAGCGCAATCGTGAAAGGCGGAGGGACGCCCGGGGCGATGGTGGCGTTCCCGATCGGAGTTGGCGGCACAGCGGCAGCGGCGTCGGTCGGCGTCACGGAGGGCAGCGGGGTGCGGATGACGGTCGCCGTCGGAGGGAGGGTCGGCGTAGGGGGCGGGGTAGCCGTGTCAGTGGGGACTGGCGTGAGCGACGAAGTCGCCGTTGGCGCGGGCGGCGCGGCGCACCCGCCCACCAGGAGGAACAGCCCCCCCATCGCTATAGCCGCGATGAGCCGTAACGGAGATGGCAATCTGTGCATTAGCATACCCGACAGAGTGCTTTCGCTGCCCACAAAGGGCGCGAACCTGCTGGGGTCCATTGTACCGCTCTTCAGAGGAACAGGGGGTGGAGGATTGAGGCCAGGCGGCGCTATCGCCCGGCCCGGGCCAGGCCGGGTGACTGACCGCCTTCGGCCTGAAGCCGGACGAGGATCTCGTGAGCCTGGTGCAGGCTGTCCGTTATCCGCAACTGTTCGCCTTCCCGCTTGTAGATGGCGCTGAATGCCTCCAGCATCATGCGGATGAGCGGGGTCGCGCCGGCCACAACCACGATCCCCCCATTGGGCGCCAGAGTGTCAAAGGCCCACTTGAACATATTCGCCGGGTTCCCTGGCGGCAAGCCTCTCGTTATTTCTACGTTCATCAGGATATCGACCCGGTGGGGAACCGCGTTCATCAGCTCGTTCGCCTGCAAGACCGCGTTGTGAAATTCCTGCCAGGTCCACGTGACTCCGAAGTTATAGCGGATGATTGTTTTCGCCGCATTATCCCAGCATACCGTGAGGGACATCTCTGGCTGCTCCGGCCTTCTCAATGCATGACAGTGTCAATAGTATACCAGGATATTATGTTAACGGCGCAAAAAAATTGTGAAATCTCTGTCCGGGAGGCAGATCTGCAGGCGGATGATCGCCGGAGCACCGCCCCGCCTTCCGGACGGCAACCGGGGGCACACACGTCCGGTGCCCCCGTGTTATGCAGAAGGTTGCTCAGAGCTTTGAAGGGATTCGGCGGTTTTACCGGTCGGGGATGGCGCTGTCGAGTACGTCGTCGGAGCCGGATTCTTTGGCCCGACGCAGGAAGGAAAGGAACGGGTAGGCGAGCTGGGCCGGGTCCACCTGGCGGGCCTCCAGGGCGGCCTTGTTGGCCGTCTCGAAGTCTTTATGCATGCGCTCGATGGTGGTGAGCTGGTTCTCCGACGGCTCCAGGGAAAAGAGGGCGATCAGGGTGGTGTAGCGCCCGGGGACAAAGCACAGCCACTGGCCGTTTTCCATCTCAGTGCTGCGCATCCCGGCGCGGAAGATCTCGGCGGTGGCGCTGCGGTAGCTGCTGAGCATGGGGACGATCAGGGCGGTATCCACGGCGAACTCCCCCAGCGTCTCGATCGGCATGCCGCTCTCGTTATCGTAGATGCTCATGCCCATCGCTTTGGCCGTCAGCCGCTTGCGGATGTGAAAGGTGTCTTCGGTCTCCGTGATCGCTTCGCGCCACTGGTTAGGATCGGACTCGGTCATCATCTGAGCGACGGTCATGATCTGGCGCTGGTAGCGATCATACAGGTAGTGGAACTGCGAACGATTGATCTCCCCGGTGGCGAATTCGGCCACCAGCTTGCTCATTTTTTCATAGACGACAGCGATAAAATCCTGCCCGGCTTTCTGAACATCGGCATCGGGATCGAGCGAAGGAGGGAGGGGCACCTGACTCATGGGGTTTCCTCTATGAACGTTGATAAATAGATATGATGATATAGTTTCATTATATCTTTATTCGTAGTTTTATATTCTAAATTTCGACTAAAAAATATCAGGGCGTTGTCCGCGCCCATATATCCTCCGTTCTAAGGTGAGAATCGCTCCCAGCCGACCCGGCTGGGTGTGAACTCAGTCTCCATCCTAAGGTGAGAATCGCTCCCAGCCGACCCGGCTGGGTGAACTCAGCCTCCGTCCTAAGGTGAGAATCGCTCCCAGCCGACCTGGTCCCCCCGCAGAGCGTCGATCTGCCCGTCAGGGACGGTGACGTAGATGCCGCCGCCGCCCTGCGATCCGGTCTGCTGGAAGGTGGCTGTATAGGAGGATTCCCATTCATGCAGCGCCCAGCCCAGCCGGCTGCGCACAGCGGGCACGGTCCGCCACAGGTTGCCGAATCCGCGCCGGGGCTGCTGCCAGAGGCCCAGCGGCCCGATGATCGAAGGATCGCGCTCCGGCATCCCTTCCATGTAGGTGTCGGGGTAGCGCTCCCAGGCGGGCTGGCTCCCGTCGGTGTACATCACGTAAAGCGAGCGATCGTTGCCCAGCCAGATCATATGCCCGCGCTCAAAATCCAGATAAGCGGCGGGGATCGACGCAGCCGCCCCGGCGGAGCAGCCGCCCGGCTGGCGCGAGCTGAAGAACCAGGGGTAGGTGCAGTTCCCGCCGGCATCGGCGGCGGCTGGCGGCGCGCTCACCCCGGCGGGCGGCACGGACTGCCCCGGGTCCGGGAATGATACTGGCGGTTGTCCGGGCGGCGGGACGATCACAACCGGCTGTGTCGGCCACGGGGTAGGCGTAGGAGGCGGCGTCTGGGTAGGGGGCAGCGTCGGCGACGGGCTGGATGTGACCGTGGGCGTCAGGGAAGGCGTCCAGGTTTCGGTAGGCGTGCGCGTCGGCGGCAGAGTCGGCGTGACCAGGGCGACCGCTGTTTCTGCTGCGAAGTCCGGCGTTGGCGGCGCGAGCGTGGGAATCGGCGTGGCGGTCAGAGTAGGCGTGACCGAGGGCAGCACGGCCACAGTCGGGATCAGCGATTCATCCCCGACCAGTTGCGGGCCAGAGGCGCCGCGTCCGCCGCACCCCGCCGCCCCGGCCAGCAGGAGCATCCCCACCGCCGCCCACATCAAGCCCCTTCGTCCGGCCATATCGCCCTCCTGCGCCAGTTCCCGGATAGCCCCGCCCTGTTAATGGTAGCGCAAAACCTGCCTGTCCGTCGAACAAAGTGTTGCCCTGGCGCGCGCACCCTTATCGTAACGCAAAACCCACTCCGACGGATCAGGTCCGCCGGAGTGGGTATGGCGTCAGCGCTGGCGGGAGGGCGGTTTGTCAGCCCAGGAAAGAGAAGACCTCCCAGATTCCGGTCGGGCCGGGGCGGAGGTGGATCGCCTTGTTATCAGGCCGGGTCAGGACGACCATCGCCCCCTGCGGCGTGGTGGCCCGCTGCACGTAGCCGGTGTAGCTTTGTTCCCATTCATTGAGCGCCCAGCCCAGCCGCGCCCGCACGCCGGGGTTGGTGCGCCACAACTCGCCGAATCCGCGCCGGGGCTGCTGCCAGAGGCCCAGCGGGCCGAGCAGGCCGCCCTGGCGCTCCGCGCTGCCTTCCCTGTAGGTGTCGGGGAAGCTCTCCCAGTACGGGGCCTGGAAGTCGCGGTAAAGGACGTAGATGCGATTTTCGGCCTGGTTCCAGATCATCTCGCCGCGCTCAAATTCCAGGCGGGCGAAGACGTGGGCGACAGCCGGGCCGTCCGGACATTCGGCGACCGGATGGGCCACGCTGCCGAAGAACCACACGTTGTGGCATCCCGCCTGTGCGGGGCCAGCGCCGATATCGCCGCCCGGAGCTTCGGCGGCTTCGACGGTTTGCCCGGCGAATATCAGGCCGAAGGCCGCCACGACCAGCAGGAGGCCGATCAAAATCGGGTTGAAATATCCGGAGGATTTCATCTCATTTTCCTTTGTTCAGGTCGCCGGCCGGTGGAGCCTGACGGCGATGTGAAGCGCGTAAACGAACCTGTTTCCATCCCCCTCACTATGACCCGGCTCTTCCCCCGTGTCGATAGTACGCAGGCAGGATAGCCCGATAACCGCTCAGAAAGTATCCTTGTAGCGACTTCAGAGATATCTCACGAATTCCGTACCTTTGCCCCACCTATTGTGTTTACAGATTCAGGCCACAGAAACTATAGTAAGGGGAATTCTGAAGTGGACATCCTGGAAGTCATCCGAACTGCCGTACTATGTTACCTGATTGGGTCGTTCCCGACCGCCTACCTGGTCGGCAGGCTGAACGGCCTCAACATCTTCGAGATTGGCAGCGGGAACATGGGGACCACAAATACCCTGCGCGCCCTGGGCTGGGGCTGGGGTGGGTTCGTGCTGACGGTGGACCTCCTGAAAGGGGTTCTGGCCGTCCTGGTGGCGACGTTTTTGCTGCCGATGGGCATCGCCCAGGTAGTCGGCGCTCTGGCGGCTATCGTGGGCCACAACTGGTCGATCTTCGCCGCGGTGCTGACCGGCAAACTGCGCGGCGGCAAAGGCGCGGCCACCTGGCTGGGCACCTTCCTCGTCATGGCGCCCTGGCCGGTGATTGCTGCCGTGGGACTCGTGTTCTTCCTGGTTCTGATCCTGTCGCGCTACGTCTCGCTGGCCGTCCTGACCAGCGTTGCGGTGGGCGGGCTGGGCATCGCTATCCTGACCCTGGCCGATGTTCACGAGAAGCTCTTTCTGGATACGCCGGATCTGTTCCTGCTCTACGCGATCATGGCCGCCGGCATCATCTTCTACCGCCACCGCAGCAACATCCAGCGCCTGCGGGCGGGCACTGAGCGCCGCCTGGGCGAACATCTGTGAGCCTGTTAGTGTGGGCGCAGCAAGCCAGGGGCCTTCGACGGTCCCTGGCTTTTTTGATTATCCTGGCCCTGGGCGGGCTGGCGGCCTGCCAGGGGACTCCCGCGCCGCCGCCGGCTGTGATGCCTGCCCCGGCTGCGCTGGCCGCTACCTCCCCGCCGCAGCCGACCCTGCCCGCCACGTGGACGCCCACCTCTACCTTCACCCCCCGCCCGCCTTCGGCCACGCCCACCATGACCCTGACGCCTGCGCCTTCGCCAACGCTGGATGACGCCGGGCGCTGCGCGGCGTTTGCTGCCATCGGGACGCCTGAGGAGGGCGTGCAGGCTATCCTCGGCCGGCATGGCCGCGTTTCATTCTCCTGGCGATATCCTGTCGCTGGCGAATCGGCCACCCTCACCGTGTTTCGGGAGCGCGAGCCAGCGCTGACCCGCACGCTCACGCTGTCCGGCACAGCGCTCACGATCGCGGTTGTGCCTTTCCGCGCGTTGTGGGGGCCGGGGCGCTATAGCTGGCGGCTGGCGCCCAATGACGCCGCCGGCGCTCCGCTGGCCGGCTGTATGGCGGCGGGGTCGTTTACGCTGCTGCTGCGCGATCGCCTGTCCCGGACGGACAGCGCCGGGCCGCAGATGTCCGATTGACGGCGGGGGGAGATAGAAGCGCATGGTGGACTTCAGGACGATCTACGCCAGCCGCGCCGCCGACTACCAGCGCCTGATTGATCACGAGGACGCCGGGGGGAATCTGCTGCCGGCGCTGGAGCGAATCCGCCCGCTCCGCGGCCTGGATGTGGTCGAGTTTGGCGCGGGGACCGGGCGGCTGACTGTCCTGCTGGCGCCCGTTGTCCGGTCTATACGAGCATTTGACGCCTCTTTCCATATGCTTAACCTGGCTGTCGAGCGGCTGCGCACCGGCGGCCTGAGCGCGCCGGTTGCTGTCGCCGATAATGCCCGCCTGCCGCTGCCTGCCGCGAGCGCCGATCTGGCTATCGAGGGCTGGAGCTTCGGCCACCTGACCGGCTGGTACCCGGAAACGTGGCCGGAGGAAGCCGATCGCGCGCTGAACGAGATGTGGCGCGTGCTGCGCCCCGGCGGCACGGCTATCGTCATCGAGACGCTGGGGACCGGGCGGGAGACCCCGCTGCCGCCAACCGCCGCCCTGGCCGATTTTTATCGCCGGCTGGAAGACCAGTACGGGTTCGCGTCGCTGTGGATTCGGACGGACTACCGCTTCGCCTCCCCCGGGCAGGCCGCCGGCGCCACCCGCTTCTTCTTCGGGGATGCCCTGGCGGACGAGCTGCTGGCGGGGCGACACACGATCCTGCCGGAATGTACGGGGCTGTGGTGGCGTCAGATGTGAGCGCCCGCGATCAGGAGTCGCCCGCGTCCGCTCCGGCGTCGGGGAATCTGCCGGCGAAGAATGCCCGCGACGGGTAGCGGTTGAGATACCACACGCTGTACAGGGCCACCAGCAGGTAGATCGGCAGCGAGCACCGGTTTATCGTATTGCTGGCGGCAGTCGTTGAATCCAGTAGAGGGCTGGCGGCGCGGTTGGTGAGGTCAACTATCGCCAGCCCGGCGCCGAGCAGCGCCGCGCCGACAATGACTACCGACAGGATGATCCGGACCTGTGACGGGCGGCCCTGCCAGGCCAGCGCAACCAGGACGAGCACAGTGAGGCTCAGCGTGATGCTGATCAGAACGCGGATAGTGGGTTCATTGCCGCTTCGCAGCCCAAAGACGAGGTACAGCAGCGCTTCGGCCAGGGGGTACAGGCCGTATACGACAGCGCAGGCCAGCAGGGCCAGCGTCAGGCCGTAGGGGCGTCCGGGTCGCATGGGAGAATCCTTTCAGTGCGTCGGGGTCGGTTATAGCCCCGCTCCGGCGCAGCGTCAAGGGCGGGCAGCAAAAGGGACAGGGGGCGGGCAGTGGAGCGGCGAGAGGGGCGAAGGCTGCCGGACCTTTGATCGAGCGCCCGGCGATCCTTATTATTCCTGTCCCCCGCTGCCTGTCCCCGATTTCTGAACGCTTGCATTATCGCCCTCATTTACGCATAATAGAGCCACAACAACAGTGACAGCGGGTGGGGAGTATTTCCCGCCGCGCGTAAAGTCTGACAGTACTGGAGTGCATCCGAACGTCCGGTGAGATCGGAAAGCGCCGTCACCGGGCGAGGGCAAGAAAACGTAAGGCAGGGCCGCCGGGCGGTCCATGGAACAGCCTGAGGTAACTGCGACTGCTCACAGCCGCTTTTAAGGGAAGACCCCTGTGGTTCCGATAATCAGTATTGTGTACAGGAATTGTGGGTTTCAGATATCAGGCTGTTTCCCGGTTATGATTCGGGACGCTCGTCATTTATACGACATACGAGTTGACCGGATTCAGTTCCATAGGACCTGATCCGCCCCTCACCGAAAGTCGGTCCGTTTTCTTATACGCCTGGCTGCGTTCCCGGCTGTTCTGACTTTGCCGTGGCCTACCCGCCGCGGTTTTTGTGTTTTAGAGGGATGCGCCTATGTCCGGCATGATTACGGCGCTGGAAGTTCAGCAACGTAATAAGGAGCGGGTCAGTGTGTATCTCGATGGCGAATTCGCCTTCGGGGTGACGCTGCTGGAAGCTGCCCGCCTGCGCCGGGGACAGACCCTGTCCGATGCTGAGATTGCCGAGCTTCGCGCCCGCGATGCTGTAGAGCAGGGCGTGGATCAGGCGGTGCGCTTCCTCTCTTATCGCCCCCGCAGTGCCGGTGAGATTCGCCGCTATCTGGCCCAGAAACGCGCTGAGCCGCCTGTGATTGAGCAGGTGCTCGACCGGCTGATCGGGCTGGGATACGTGGATGATCTGGCGTTCGCCCGCTACTGGGTCGAGAACCGCGAAGAGTTCCGGCCCAAAGGGCCTCTGGCGCTGCGGCAGGAGCTTCGTGAAAAGGGGATCTCGAAGGCGCTTATCGATCAGGCTTTGAGCGACGTGGACTTCACCGAGTCGGCCTACCGGGCTGTTCAGCCACGCCTGGCCGCCTGGGGGGCGCTGGACCGTCGCGCGCTGAAGCAAAAAGTGTACGAATATCTGGCCCGGCGTGGGTTTGGGGCTGAGACTATTCGGGACGTGATCGATCGCGTGCAGGAAGAAACTGAGATGCCCGGACTGGATCGGTTCGATGATGAGATATTGTAGGAGTACACACCATGGAAGTTGTTGCCCTGATTGTGGTCGGGCTGGTTGGCCTGATCCTCGGGGCCGCCGGAACGTGGTCTTACGCCAACAGCCAGAACAACAAGCGACGGCTGGAAGCGGAGGAGGCTGTTGCCCGGCTGGCTGCCGAAGCGGAAGCCAACGCCCGCCAGACTGAAGAACAGGCGAGAGAAAACGCGCTGCAAATCGAACGGGAAGCGAATAAGATGGCGGAACGCCGCCGTCGTGAGCTGGAGAGGGAGGAAGACCGCCTGCAAAAGCGCCGCGAGGATATCGATAACCGCGTTGAGCGGCTGGACCAGCGGGAGCAGCAAATCAACAAACGCCAGAGCCGCATCGACAAGCGGTTCACCGAGATTGAGGAGTTACATGCCCAGCGGGTGTCCGAGCTGCAGCGTATCGCCGAGATGACCTCCGAAGAGGCCCGCGAGCAGCTCCTGCACGTGGTCGAGGAAGAGGCGCGCCAGGACATGGCCCGCAAGATACGCGAGGTAGACGCCGAGCTTAAGGCAACTGCCGATGAGCGCGCCCGCGATATCATCTCGCTGGCGGTGCAGCGCCTGGCCTCCGAACATGTCAGCGAGATTTCCGTCAGCGTGGTGACGCTGCCTTCTGAGGAGATGAAGGGCCGTATCATCGGGCGGAACGGACGCAATATCCGCGCCTTTGAGCAGGCGACCGGCGTAGACGTGGTGGTGGACGATACCCCGGAAGCTGTTACCATCAGCAGCTTCAATCCTATCCGCCGCGAAATCGCCAAGCGCACGCTGGCCAAGCTGGTCCTGGATGGGCGTATCCACCCCGCCCGCATCGAGAAGCTGGTGGAGGACGCCCGCAAGGAAGTCGAGCGCACGATCAAGGATGAGGGCGAGCGCGCCATGTATGAGGTCGGCGTGCCCGGCCTGCACCCGGAGCTGGTCAAGCTGGTCGGGCAGCTCAAGTTTCGCACCAGCTACGGCCAGAACCAGCACGCCCACGCCATCGAGACGGCCAACATCGCCGGCATCATTGCCGCCGAGCTGGGGGCCGACGTGCAGATTGCCAAGATGGGCGGCCTGCTGCATGACATCGGCAAGGCTGTCGATCACGAAGTCGAGGGCACCCATTCCGCCATCGGCGCCGAGCTGGCCAAACGCTACAACGCGCCAGATCGGGTCGTGAACTGCATCGCCTCCCACCACCATGAGGTGGAGCAGGAGTGCGTGGAAGCGGCTATCGTCGAGGCGGCGGATGCCATCAGCGGGGCGCGGCCCGGCGCCCGGCGCGAAAGCCTGGAAGCCTATATCAAGCGCGTCAAGGCGCTGGAAGACCTGGCCAAGGGCTTTGAAGGCGTCGAGCAGAGCTACGCCTTGCAGGCCGGTCGCGAGGTGCGCATCATCGTCCGGCCGGAAGAGATCGACGATCTGGCGACGCTGAAGCTGGCCCGCGACATCTCGCGCAAGATCGAAGAGTCGATGCAGTACCCCGGCCAGATCAAGGTGCAGGTCATCCGCGAGACGCGCGCCACGGACTACGCGCGGTAATAACTGCGCGCCGCGGTAGTATTCGCGCAGGCAGACATGACGACGGCAGGAGGGTCAGACGGCTCTCCCGCCGTTTTCAATTACACCTCCGCCGGCCCGATCTGTCTGCGCCGGCCCGTTACGAATCGCCGATCGGCTCCGGGTCGTGGTCATGGAACTCCATATCGACCAGCGGCGTATCGGCGTGAGCTGTGCGCACCTGGGCGCGCTCGCCGCACGGCCCGACATGGGCGCACCACCATTCGCGCTCATCCCAGGCCGGCCCCCACGGACCTTCGGCGGGGAACTGGGCGTGCCACCATGCCTCACAGGCGGCGCAGCAGAAATGGCGATCCGGCGCGTCGTCGTGCCTGTGCAGCACTACTTTCTGGCCCTGCGGCTGGCGCGTGCTATAGAAGGTCATATCGATCTGGCTGCCACAGCCATCGCAAATCAGGACGGGAACCGTGCGGATGCTCATGGGTATGCCTCCTGGAGGACCCGGTGAAGCAGCGGACGGGTTCGCCAGCGGGGAGATCGGCACAACAGGAATGAGGCCGGACTGCTGGCTCCTGATTCGTATTATAAGGGAGAATCGAGCCGCTGGATCAGGGCGTCGAGGACATGGTAGATAATCGGACAGCCGCCCGCCCCTTCCAGTATGTCGGGCAGGGTCCAGCGGAAGTCCGGCGTCAGCGCCGGATAGGTGCGGCAGGATTCCGGGCGGTGCGGGTAGATGCTACACCGCATGTCGCGCAGGAAAGCGCACGGCTTCGCCCGCAGCTTGCCCCATTCGCCGGCCGCTTCCGCCGCTTCATGATCAACATAGCGGGCCGCTGCCTCCGCTGTCGGGATCGCCAGGCCATCAGCCAGGCGCGCGACATCCTCCGGCGTCAGGTAGACATCCAGCGAACGACAGCAGTTGGCGCACCGGGTGCAGTCCACGGCGGCGAGGATCGGCGCGGCCAGCGCGTCAACCAGCGCGTCAAGCGCGGCATCCGACAGTTCGTCTTCCAGCAGCTCTACCGTGTAGCGCAAGACTTCAAATTCGTCGTGTCGCGCCGCGGCCAGCCTGGCGATGCGGTTCAGATCAGTTTCCAGCGCCATCGGCCAGCCTCACCCGCCCAGCGCCCCGACCCCGATCGGGCCGCTGATGCTCACGCCGTTGCGCATGGTGATCGTCACCTGGCCGCCCTCCACGTGCATGGATAGTATCTCCCGCGAGTCGATGGCCCGGCATTCGTCGCCGGTCGATGGGCGGGCGCTCACAGCCCATACTTCGATCTGGTAATCGCCATCCGGCAGCTCGCTGATGCTGGCCCCTCTGGCGCTGACCGGGCGGACCCGGCGGCCCCACGGGATCAGGTAGCGCGGCACGCTGGAAGCCCCGCGATCTTCGAACAGCGGGGTGAGCAGCCGGTCAGACGGCGTGGACGCGGCATCCCGGATGCGGATCAGATACGCACCGCCGGGGTTGAACCCCCCTTCGACCGGCGAGACCGGATTCCAGGCGAGCTGGATGCCTTCACCGGTCAGCGCGGCTACCACATTGCGGGGCGCTCCGGGCAGCTCATAGCCGCCGCGATGGGCGACTGTGAAGCGGCGGCCGGTGACTTCCACGCTGTCGTGCAGCGGAACCAGCGTGTACTCTCCGGGGAGCAGGGAGCGATCAGCCCCGTAATATCCGTAGCGGCGGGCGGTCTGGCCCGGCAGGTCCGGCTGCGGATAGAGCATGTAGGACTGCCCGCCCACGTCGCGCGGACCCAGCGCCCACACCGCTTCCACGTAAGTCCCTTCGATAGCTGTCTCCAGAGCGGCGCCGGGCACGGGCCGCCCGCCCTCCGGCACGGTGGCGAAATCCTGCACGCAGTACATTTCCGCGCCCAGCCAGACCAGATCCACATCATCGCGCGGGCTGAGCCTGTTGACGGCCATATCATCAAAGCTGACCGGGAGCGCTGACCCCGCCGGCACGCTGAGGATGCCGTTCGGGCCGATGGTGGGCGGCAGGGGGTTGCGAATGACGCTCAGCCGCACGCCGTCCAGATGCACCAGCAGGTACTCCCCGCGCGCCTCCAGCCGGAGGGTATGCCACAGCACGCCGCTGATCGCTTCCTCGATACGGAGGAGGAGGATATCGTCGCGGGGGCAGGTCCCATTGACCGCCGGCCGGTTGTTGTACAGCACAGCGATGCCGCCTTCGCTAACCTGGGCGTATACCACCTGACAGCGGGCCAGATCGCCGTAGAAATCGGCGGTCAGGATGCCGCCGCTGCCCAGCGCGAAGTCGAGCTGCCAGGAATACGTGCGGCCCCAGTCGGCGGCATCCAGGCGGCGGGCCTGCCCTGGCGCGTGGGCCGCCAGAACCTGATTCCCGGCGCCTCCTCTGGCTTCTGCCGGCTCGACCTGCCAGCCCGGCGGCAGGAGCCAGCGGTCCGCGCCCCGGCTGAAGTCGTCCAGCACGCGGACGCCGGGCGACCAGTGGGCCAGGTCCGGCGTCGCTGTGGGCGGCGGGAGCGGCGATGGCGTCCAGGTCGGCGTGGAGGCGATCTCGGTGGACAGCCGATCCAGCGTCGCCTGGACGATGGCCTGCCCGGTGGCCGGGATGTTGAGCGTCGCCGTAGGCGTTATAGACGGCGTCAGCGTTGGCCGGGGCGTGGCAGTGACCGTCGGCGTGCCCGGCGGGGGCGGCGTCGGCGTGGCTGTCGGCGGCGGGGTAGCGGTGATCGTCGGCGTGGCTGTTTCGGTGGCCGTCGGCGGCGGCGTGAGCGTCAGGGTGGCGGTTGTCGTCGGGGTATCGGTCGCCGTCGGGGTGCTGGAAGGCGTCGATGTGAAGGTCGGGATCGGCGTGTCGGTAGGCGTGGCGCTCGGCTCCGGCGTGGCGCTTGGCCCCGGCGTGGCGGTCACCACGAACGGCGTCGGGCTGGGCGCCGGGGTGGAAGTCTGAACGATGACTTCGCCGGGCGGCGGCGTGGCCGTCACGGCGAACAGCGTCGCCGTGGGGACGGGCGTCCGCGTCGAGACTGGCGCGACCGGCGGGGTCGAGGTCAGCGCCCGGAGGGCCAGCAGCAGGAAGCCCAGGACTGCCAGAATAAGGACGGCGGCGGCCAGCACGATCAGCGAACGCCAGCGATACCCGCGCGGGAAGCGCCCCGCCCGCCGGCTGTCGCCGTCCGCCGGCAGGCCGGCTTCAAGATCAGCAGCCACTTTGCGCATCAGGGTGTAGCGGCGTTCTGGCGCTTTCTCCAGGCAGCGCTCGATGATGGCGGCGTAACCGGGCGACAGCTCGGATCGTATCTCGCGCAGATCGGGCGTCGGATCGTTGAAGATAGCGTGGATAGTCGCCATCTCTATCCGCCCGTAGAAGGGCACGTGCCCGGCCAGCATCTCGAACATGACCACGCCCAGGCTCCAGATATCGTCAGTCTGCCGGGCGGGCGCGCCCTGCCAGCGCTGTGGACTCATGTAATACGGGCTGCCGGCGAAGCGCGGCATCTCAGTATTCGGCCCCTCCGGCTGCTCCACCAGCAGGGCCAGGCCGAAGTCGGAGAGCTTGGGCACGCCCTCCGCCGTGAGCAGGATATTTTCCGGCTTGAGGTCGCGGTGCACGATTGAGTTGTCATGGGCGCGGGTCAGGGCGTCGGTGACGGCCAGCGTGATCCGCCGGAAGGCTGTCTCGCTCAGCGGTCCGCTGGAAGTGATCAGGTCCAGCAGGTTGCCGCCGCTGAGATACTCCATGACGATGACGTGCTGATCGCCGACGGCAAAATCTTCGATGTACTCAACGATATTGGGGTGGTTGAGCCGCTTGAGGATGCCGGCTTCCATACGGAAGCGGTTGAGGTAGGCCGTGTCGCGGGTCAGCTCAGGATTGAGGACTTTGACGGCAACCCGGCGGTTGTACTCCCAGGAATCGACAGCCAGAAAGACCTCGCCCATGCCGCCGCGTCCCAGCGACCGGATCACGGTATAGCGTTCGTTGAGCGTCTTGCCGATCATGCCTACCCCCCTGTCAGCGGCGTTGGCGTCGGCACGGGGGCCGTCTGGCGGTGACAGATCAGGACGTTATCCAGCCAGGGGGCGCTGTCAATGGAGCCGTTGATGGCGATTTCGACCAGCGGCGTGAGGGCGTCATTGCTGAGGACGAGCAGGGCCGTGTGCGGGCCGTCGGCGCTGAACACGGTCAGGGTGAAGATGGTGCGCCCCTGCCCGATCGGCTGGAAGCCCATATCCACCGTTATCCATTCGTTGAATGGCGCGCTCACCAGCGAGGAGACTGTCTCCGGCTGGCCGCCGCGCACCTGCTCCAGCAGCAATCCGGTCCCTGCTGCGGCCTCGGCGATACGCCAGTTCAGGCGCCAGCCGATGCGCGTTTCGGTGGTCCCCTGCGGGACAAAGCTGACAGTCAGCGGCGGCGTCACCGCCGCCGGGGCCAGCATATCAAAACGGAGACGGATATTCTCCCGCGGGATGGGCAGGGTCCAGGTGCCGTTGTGGGTCAGGTGCAGGGCTGTGTCGCCGCCGATCTGCTCCACGGTGAAATCCTCCGGCATGGCGCCCGGCAGCGTCACTCCCGGCCTGAAGTCGGTGAAGGCCACCAGATTCTCGCCCGCGGCGCACAGCGGCAGGGCGCTGTCAGCCGTGCGCGCCGTGTGGTAAACGGCCAGCGCGGCGGCGGCTGGCGTCAGGGCGATGCTGGTGGCATCCAGATCGGGATCGACCGGGGCCATGAGAGTCGCCAGAGCGACCTGCGTGGCGCGGATGACGGCCGCCCGCGTCACAAAAGCGTCGTAATCCGCCGTCGCCGAGGCGTTGGCCGTGGCCGTGGCCGTCGCCGTTGGCGTGGCTGAGACGGTCGGGCTGGGCGTGATGGTGATGGTGGCGGTGGCCGTGGCTGTCAGGGAGGCGGTCGCCGACGGAGATGGCGTGACAGTAGCCGTCGGGGAAGCGGACGCGGTGACAGTCGGGCTGGGCGTGGCGGTGGCCGTGGCGGTGACGGTGAGAGTCGGCGTGCTGGTATCCGTCGGCGCGGCCGTCGGTGTCGCCGACGGCGTATCAGTCGGGGCGGGCGTGTTGGTGATCACCAGCGGGGTCCAGGTGGCGCTCGGCGTCATGGTGAGGGCGGCCTGGCCGGGTTCGGCGGTCTGGAAGGGCAGGATCACCGGCGTGGGTGTATCCGATGGCGTGGGCGAGATGATCACGGCGGCGACCCGGATAGCCGTTGGCGTCGGCCGGTAGCGCGCCACGAACATCGCCCCCCCGCCCGCCAGGGCGCTGATGATGAGCAGGAGGAGCGCGATAAACAGCACCCACGACACCACAGGACTCCAGCGGCGCGGCATCAGGCCGGTCCGGCGCCCCGGCCAGCGCACGGACCCGCGCTCCAGATCGAAAATCACGGCGCCCAGGCTGCGATAGCGGCGCCAGGGGTCTTTTTCCAGACAGCGCTCGATAATGGCGACAAAACCGCGCGGCACGCGCCCGCGCAAATTAGGCGTGGCGAAGTGCAGCACCCGGTCCATAATGGCGGCGTCGCTATCGGCGTCAAACGGCAGTCGCCCCCCGACGAACTGGAAGAACAGCACGCCCAGATTCCAGATATCGTCCGAGATGCCCGGCGGCTGGCCGATCCAGCGCTGCGGACTGGTGTAGTTGGACAGGTTCAGGCGGGCGGTTGTTGTCGCCAGGCGGCGGTTCTCCAGCAAACGATGCAGGCCGGCATCGACAATCACCAGGCGCAGCTCGCCTGGCGTATCGACGAAATCAGGCTCCGCATCCGGCCCGATTGCCGGCATCAGGTACGGAGCCGCCGGCCCCTCCTCCGCTCTGCCGTCCGCGCTGTAAGCGTCGCCCGCATCGTCTACGTCGTCCGCGGCATAGGGCGGCGCGGCGTTCTTGGCCACCACGAAAATGTTACGCGGCCGCAGGTCGCCGTGCACTACATGGTTGATGTGGGCTGCATGCAGGCTGCGGGCCAGCGAAATAGCCCAGTTCTGGAACTGCGTGGACGAAAGCGGGCCGTGTTGAGCCAGATATTCTTCCAGCGACTGGCCGGGCAGGTAAGGTCGCACCAGGTGAAGCCGATCATCGAAGAAGAAAATATCGTGGTAGGGGGCCATCGTGGGCAGGGCCAGCTCGCGGAGGATAGCCATCTCGCTCTCGAACGCCGCCAGCACATCCGGATCGATGGTGATCTGGCGGTTCAGCGCCCGGATCACCACCAGCAGCCCGGTTTGCATATCCTCCGCCAGGAAGACATCGTCCAGCGGGCTGCGCTCCAGAATTTCACCGGTACGGTAGCGGTGGCGAATGATCATAGACGAGTCAGGCTCAGCGTGCGCGCCTTTGCCGCGCAGCAACCCCCGCCGGAATCGAACAGGGCTATCCCGGCGCAGGCCCCCATTATACCGGCAGACGTGCCCGTGCCCAACTGAGATGGCCGCGCCGGGATCGTGACAGGGGGCGATAAAAGGCGCATAACCGGTCGGGAGTGGGTACAATGGGGCTGCGAAAACTCAACAGGAGGGAGTAACCCGATGCTGAAGCGAATGCTGGGAACATCTGGCCTGGAGCTGACCGCCATTGGTTTTGGCGCGTGGGCCATCGGCGGCGGCGGATGGGAATTCGGGTGGGGCGAACAGGACGATGCTGATTCTATCGCCGCCATCCACCGCAGCCTCGATCAGGGTGTCAACTGGATTGACACCGCGCCGGCCTATGGCATGGGCCGATCGGAAGAAGTGATCGGGAAGGCTCTGGCCGGACGGCGTCACGAAGTCATCCTGGCGACCAAATGCGGCCTGGAATGGGATTCGGCGGGCAATGTCCGCCGCAATGGACGTCCGGAGCGTATCCGCCAGGAAGTGGAAGACAGCCTGCGCCGTCTGAATACAGATGTTATTGATCTCTACCAGATTCACTGGCCGGATGCCAGCACTCCGATTGCCGAGTCGTGGGGGACGATGGCCGAGCTGGTCCGGGAAGGCAAGGTGCGCGCTATTGGCGTCTCCAACTTCAGCGTGGCCCAGATGCAAGAAGCGCAGGCGGTCCACCCGATTGCGTCCCTGCAGCCGCCCTACAGCCTGATGCGGCGCGGTATCGAGGCGGAGATACTGCCTTTCTGCCGCCGCGAGAATATCGGCGTGGTGGCTTACAGCCCGATGACGTCCGGCCTGCTGACCGAGCGCTTCGACTCGGCCCGTCTGCCCGCTGATGACTGGCGCCTCCGTGACTTCGATGAGGGGGACTTCCGCCGGGCCAGGGCGCTGGTAGAGCGGCTCAAGCCGCTGGCCCACGCCGCCGGGCGCACCGTTGGCCAGCTTGCTGTGGCCTGGGTCAACAGCCAGCCGGGCGTGACAGCGGCCATCGTCGGGGCGCGCCGCCCGGATCAGGCGGATGAAAACGTCAGCGGCGGGGTCTGGATTCTGGATGCGGCGCAGTTAGCCGCCATCGACGAGGTGCTGGCCGCCGTACCCTGAGGCGCCCGCACAATATCGTCACCGCAATACGCCGGGCACAATTTGCCCGGCGTTTGTTGTATCGGGCTGCGCCATCCGCCGGGCGGTTACTGCGTGGCCTTGCTGCTGTTCCCTTCGGTGACCCGCATCCAGGGCGTGCGGGTCAGGGTGGGCGGCGGCGTGGCGGTCGGCAACCGGGTGGGTGTGAATGTCGCCGTCGGCGGCGAGGTAGCTGTCGGAGGCGGCGTCGGGCTGGGCGACGGCGTGATCGTGGGAGGCGGAGAAGGCGTCACAGTCGCCGTCGGGATCGCCGTCGGCGGCGCGGCATCTACGCCCAGCATCAGCGGGTCCAGATTCAGGCACTCCACGGCAGCGGCGGCGATCCAGGGATGCTGGGAGTCAGCCGCCACCAGCCGCAGCCACTGCCCGCTGCCATCCCGCAGATCGGGCACGACCGCCGTCCCGGCGTTCACCCCCCCCACAATAGTGTGCAGATCGCTCGGCCCGGTGCGGATTGGCGTGGCGTCGGCCAGCACCCGGCAGACAGGGTCCTCCACCGGCAGGGTGAGCTGGGCCTGCGTCTGCTGCCCGGCGCCGCCTTCGGCGACCAGGGTGATGGTCAGGGGCGCTGTGCCGTCCAGGGTCAGCAGGCGGGAGTCAGTCGGGGCGTAGGCGGTGTCGCCCGTCTCGCCGGGGATGCCCAGCAGACGCACCTGTGTCGCGCCGGGCGCATCCCAGGAAAGGGTGATGTCGCGGGTTGTGTACCGCACCTGCGCGCCGGGCTGGGCGGCGAAGTGAGTCACCGCCAGCGGCGGGACGACCATGACGCTCACCGTGTCCCGCGCGCTCTCCCGACCGTTCACCGCCAGCAGGCCCACTTCCACCGGGCCTGGCGCGGGGAGCAGCAGCGTCGCCCCGGTTTGCGCGGGCGGGATGCGCGTGCCGAACGGCGCGCCGTTCAACTCAATATGCAGCTCCAGGACATCGGTCACTTCCCACTGGACCGCCAGCGAGCTGCCGGCCACGATCTCAGTGCTGGCGACGGAGAAGGCGGCAATCTGTGGCCGGGGCGAGACGGTGAGGAGGGCCGCCAGCATAGCCAGGAACAGCAGGATGGCCGTAGCCGCGCCGCCGGTGACCGCGCCCAGCTTCCAGCCGGCGAGCAGCGGCTGCACCCGGACCTGGGCGGGCAGGGCGGCCACGAATCCGGCTGGATCTTGAGAATGAGCAATCACCACGAAGCGCCCCACCTGCGGTCGGCCCGCGACCAGCGGTCGTCGGGGGCGCACCTGGGCGCGGACAGTCATCCGCTGGCCGCCGCCGAGCGTCACCGACGGAGGCCGGAAGGTGAAGAGCAGGGCGTCGTTGGCGCTGCTGGCGCTGAACACCAGGGGCAGCGGAGCGTTGCCCTGGTTGTGGATATGGACAGGCAGCGTCTCACCCGCCACGACCTCAGTCAGGCCAAGATCGATGCCGAAGCCGCTGTAGGGCAGCACGCGCAGCATCATTGTGGCATCAACGGTCTGGGTCGGGCGGGATTTGCTGCGCACGTGGACGGTGAAGGGATATTCGCCGGGGGCAGTATCCGGACGGCGGGCCGGTTTGAAGCTCAGGGTCAGGTGGGCCTGCTCGCCCGGCTCAAGCTGAGTCTCGACCCGCTCCAGACGGACCCACTCCCGCGGGATGCCATCCAGCTCAATAAAGTAGCGATCCTGCTCATCGCTCATATTGTGGATGAGCAGCATGCCCTGGACATACACGCCGGGCGCGACCGGCTGCTCCGGCGCGCTCAGCTCCACGCGGTAAGTCGGCTGGGCGTATTCGATGCGCTGGGTGACTTCTTCGGGCAGGTAGGGGCGGGTGGGGCTGTCATCGATCGGCTGGAAAAGCAGGCGTATCTCGCCGATCTGGATTTCTTCGCTGCCTGTCAGCGCAACCGGCTCATTGGCGGGGAGCTTGTGCCCGTCGATATAGGTGCCGTTGACCGAGCCGAGGTCCTGAATGTAGACCGCGTTATCGCGCAGCATGATGCTGGCATGGTAGCGCGAGATCGCCGTCGCATCGAGCGCCACGTCATTGCCCGGCGAACGCCCGATAGCGACATCCGGCTTGCTCAGCTCGTAGCTTGCGGTCGGGCCGTCAGGCCAGTACACGTCGAGCCGGCCGTAGATCATGCCCTGTACTCCCTGATCACACGCGCATTGTCCTGACTTACGGAGGTTATTGTAGCTATCCTGCCGCACCGGGGCAATTGCGACAATCCGACGTTCAGGCGGAGTTTCGCACTCGGGCCGTCCTGGCGTACACTTACAGACAGGAGTGGTTCGTCGATCGCAACAGGAGGCTGGTTATGCCGACCCGATTGATATGGAGCGTCCGGAGCCTGCTGGCCCTGCTGGTCCTGCTGCTGGCGGGCTGCGCCGGACAGGGGGAGCCGGTGGTTATCCCGACGGTGGCGCAGATTCCAACCGTGACGCCCATCCCGCCGACGAACACGCCAGTTCCCATCCCGCCGACCTGGACTCCGCCGCCCACCTTGCCGCCGACGTGCGGGCAGATTATTGCCGCGGCGGGGGCGGCTGCCCCGTCGCTGTGCGGGAGCGCCGCGGTGGGCGAAGCCTGCTATGTGGCGCCGCGCGCCGCGCTGACCGCGCGCTCCGTCAATGCGCCGCCGGCCTTCGCCGCGCCGGGGGAGCGCGCTCCTCTCACACTGGCCAGCCGCCTGGATACGGGCGGCTACGATCCCGATAGCGGCACCTGGGGGATGATCCTGGCGCAGGTTCGGGCCGACCCGCCGGAAGTGCCGCCCGGACAGTGGGTGACGATTGTGCAGTTTGGAGAGGCGACGATCTTCGATGGGGGAGACGGCGTCGCACCGTTTCAAAGCCTTCAGCTTCACGCCGGATTTGGCGATCCCCGCTGCGATCAGGCCCCGCTGCCCGGCGCGCTGATTCAGAGCGTGACCGGGGGAGATGCCGTCCTGGCGATCAACGGTGTGTCGCTGCGCTTCGATGGCACGCTTCTGATCCGGGCGCAGGGCCAGGGCACGATGCAGGTTACTGTTCTCTACGGGCAGGCGGTCGCCACCGCGCCCGGCGGCGAAGTGCTGGAGGCCCCCGCCGGCACTGAGATCAACACGCCGCTGGGCGGCGCGAGCGGCTATGTCGCCACCGGCCCGGTGACGCTGAAGCCGCTGAATACGGCCAACACCGCTTACCTGCCGCTGGTAGCTCTGCCCCGCCCGGTGGCGATCGCCCCTCCCGCGCTGCCGACGCAGGCCGGGCCGGGCCTGTCGCAGCAGGTGGCGACATACATGCCCACTGAAGAGGCGCTGCCCACGTCGGCCGTTCCCTTCCAGGGGACGCCGCCGGGCGGGGTCTACCTGACTTTCGGCGGCAAGCGTATCGAGCTGGGGGCGACTGTCACCGGCGCTATTCGCGAGGGCGGCAGCGATTCGTGGGTGTTCACGCCGCACGGGCTGGGGCCAGAATCGGTTGACTATTTCGAGGTCGTCGCTCTGGGCAACTGGGACCCTGTCCTGACTCTGGAGTCGGCCACCTGGGGCATCTATGAAGAAAACCTCAACCTGAGCGAAGGCAGCGTAGAAGTATTTTCCGGCCCGCTGGCCGGCAGCGGCGGCGACTGGCGCATCACCATCCGCGCCGCCGGTGGCGAAGGGGGCAGCTATACCCTGCGGTTCGCCTGCTTCGGGTCGTGCCCGGAGGGAGCGGAGTGAGCTGCCCCCCGGGGCGCTTATGCGGAGTGGCGTGTCTGATGCCTGCCCGGCAGCGGAGGGTATAAGCGGAGAGTATTCGATACATGCAGCGGGGCGGTCAGATGGCCGCCCCGTTATTGATCGCCAGTTTGCTGCGCTGCCGTATCCGGCTCCTCGACGGTCGGCAGCGGAGAAGCGTCATCCGGCGCGGCTGCATCAGGGCGGAGCAGCGCCGTCGGGCGTGAAGGTTGCGTTGACCCGACCTCCGCTGCGAGCGCGTCCGCTTTGTCAGAAGCGACCGCTTCGTTAGAAGCGACCATATCCCCCAGCGCCGGCGCTTCCGCTACCGGGCGCTCCTTAACCGAAGCGGGCGTCTCCGGGATCGGTGCGGGGGCGCTATCAGATGCGTCCGCACCATTCGGTGCGCCCACATCGCTAGATGTGCCCACATCGCTAGATATGTCTGCATCGTTGCGAGATACGTCTGTGTTGTCGGGCGCCCTCACCCTGTCGGGCACATCCGCCACCACTTCTGGCGATTCCCCGACGATGGAGGGCGCTTCAGCAGGCGGGGCGGACCCGATCGCCGGCGCTGCCGGAGGAGGCGGCTGCGGCGCGACCTGCTGCCGGGCGCGAAGAGCGCGCTGCTGGACATGCCATTCGTTCAGGTAGCCGCGGGCCGCGGGCGTGTTGAAGCGCCGCAAAGCCGCTTCCGCCGTCTGCTGGACCAGCGGATGTTCGTCGCGCAGGGCATCGGCCAGCGCTGGCGCGGCCCAGGTCGCCCCAAGCTGGCCCAGGATAGCCGCCGAATTGCGCCGTACCTGCCACTCTGACCGGCGCAGCCCGGCAATCAGGGAGACCACGGTCGGGGGACTCTTGAGCGCGATCAGCGCCTGGGCGGCGACATAGCGCACATCATCAGAGATGTCCGGGCGGCGAAACAGCGTGATCAGCGCCTCAGACGCGCGCATATCCCCGAACCGGCCCAGCGCCCGCGCGGCCAGAATGACTTCTGCCTCATCCGGGCTGTGCAGCGCGGCGATCAGCTCTTCCACGTTTTCCTGGGCGATCAGGTCTTCCAGACGATCTTCACGGCGGAGGTATTGAATAGCGGCGGAGATGCTGGCTTGGGCCTGCCAGCCTTCTTCAACGGCCAGGGCCGCTTCCAGCGCGGGCAGGGCTTCGGCGGCGTCAAGCGTGCGCAGGGCAGTCGCGGCGCGTTTACGCACACCTTCGTCAGTGTGGGCAAGCGCGTCGATCAGGCCGGACACATCGCGCCGGGCCTGTAACTGCCAGATATTCGGGGTCGAAGTGTCCACTGGTCTGACTCCAGAGGCAGCCCGCAATTACGGAAATTGTACCACAGCTTGCCCCGCCCGGCTTTCCGGCCTGCGATTCGGCCTCTTTCAGGACCAGTTTCCTATCCCGCGGCCGGGCAACCGCCCTGATCCGCGAAACCTCGCGACATATCGTGCGTATAGTATGGCAGAGTGAGACCCATTCAGGGAATATACGCCCGGATAGCCCGGGTAACTTTGAGGAGATGGGCAAATGTCTGAGGAAGAAAAGATCAAGACTGAGGAAATGGAACAGGAAGCTCCGGGCGCCAGGAGCGAGAGCAGCTTCACCGAAGAGCTTACCGTGGCCGGGAGCCAGCTCGTGCGCGAGGTAGAGCGCCTGATCAGCGAAGGCAATGTCCGCCGCCTGATTATCAAGCAGGAGGATCGGGTTATCCTGGAAGTTTCGCTGACGCTGGGCGTTATCGGGGCTGGCGCGCTGGCGATCTTCGCCCCGCTGCCCGCCGTTATTCTGGCCGCTGTGGCCGTGATTGCCGGGGCTGTCGCCAAAGTGACAGTCGTGATTGAGCGCACTGACGAGGGCGAGGTCAACGACATGCAGCTTGGCGGCGACACTCCCCCGGAGGAGTAACCCCCCGATATCCCCCGAAGTACACCCCCCACACCCCCGTCGCAAGCGGGGGTGCTTCTATTCCTGGCACAGGGCCGGGCCTGTCATGGCTCCGCTGGCTAGGCTTCGCCGCCGTTTTGCTGCTGGGCGACCCAGTCATCGCGGGTGACGAATTCCCCGCCGGTCACGGATTTATTCACCAGCCGCTTGTTGGAGTCAAAAGAAAATTCGGCTTCCAGACGCTCAAAGCTGCGCTGGCCAACCACGGTCTTGCGCGTATAAAAACTGCTGACACGCTCGTTTTCGTATTCGGGCGAAAGCTGGTTGAGGTCCAGCCGGAGCTGGATGATCTCGCCGCTGCGCCGGCTGCGGATGTAGAAGTACATCCCGTTGCCGTCGCCAGGAGCACCACCGCCGCCGAACAGCTTCCTGAGGATATTCATGGGAGCCACCTCCGTGGATCGTGAAGCACACGGCCAGCCTGACCTAAGGATAACATAAACCCTGCTGTGGCCACAGACAGGGGACAGGCAGTGAAGCGCGCAGCCGCCGGAGTTGCCGGCATCTGCCGGTTCTTCCCCGGCCTTCTCCGCACCTCCGTGGACTGCTCTTTCCCCACCGCCTGTTCTCCTATAGCCGGCTGGCGGCGGCCTGCCGTATACTGGGGATAGCGTGGCGTATGGAGGAGCGAAGACTCATGGGCGGCTGGCGGCGGGCAATCTTCGTGCTCTGTCTGGCCGGGGTGATCCCGGCTTTCACGGTCGCGGCGCAAGACGGCGGGACGGGGCGCGTCCCGATCACGGAGGATAACTTCTTCCAGCTCCTGATCCCGGCGCTGGAGGTGGACGTATCCGTGACCGAGGCGTGGATGAGCCGCCGCACCTGGGCTTTTCAGGTCCTCACGGAAGAGGCCGGCCACCTGCAATACACGCCGTACCCCGGCATGGGCGGCAACATCGCGATTGGCGCGCACTACGAGCTGGCCGACTTCTCGCCGGGGCCGTTCTACACGCTGGACCAACTGGCGATCGGCGATCTCATTTATATCGACTACATGGGGCAGCGCTACACCTACCAGGTGACCGCCACCAGTCTGGTCAGCCCGCGCGATCTCAGCGTGCTCCGGCCCACCCCGTATGAAGCCCTCACCCTGCTGACCTGCTACGACTACAGCCCCCGCGCCCGCACATACACCCAGCGCTACATTGTGCGCGCCGCCCTCGTCGCAGGGCCGTGACGCCCCGCCTCCCTGCCCGACGACAATCCCTACGCGCCGGTCGTGCATCAGGTGGTGGAGGCGATCGCCAGCTATCGGGGCCAGTGAAGCGCGGAGCTTGTGGGGGCGCTTGGTACGGGCGTCCAGGTCGGGTTTCGCCCGTTGAACGCCCGTATCTGTTGAACCGCCTACATGCCCTTTTGCGCCCTCAGTCGGACGCCACTTCGTGGTGGTGGTTGTGGCGGACGATCTGGAACGGGATGACGGTGACGGCCACATTCTCCATGTGGCTGATGGCCAGGTTGAAGATCAGGGCGCTGTTCTGGTGGAGCGCCTGCTCCCAGAAGCTGTCCATCACCAGGTGACCCATCACGATGTGGACGAAGCCCTCCGGCTCCGTCTGGCGCAGCTCCTCGATGTACTCCTTGATCGGGTCGGCCAGCGTCCTGAATGGGGAGGGCAGCATCAGCAGCTCGCCTTCGCCGATGCGCTCGTCCCACTTGGCCTGGACGGTGTCGGCCTTCTCCGGCTTGATGGAGACGTGGATCGCCTTCCAGGGGTGGCCGAGCGACTTGGCGAAGTTCACCAGTTGCGCCGTCTCTGCGTGTACGTCGTCCACCAGGATAATCGTCTGCACCGGGCGGGTGGTCGTATCCGGGCGGCGTCCGCTCAGGCTGAGGGCGTGGGCCACATCTTTGTAATGGTAGTGGATGCGGAAGAAGATGAAGACCAGGGTCGGGATGAGCAGCAGCACGAACCACGCGCCGGATGCGAACTTGGTGATGGCGAAGACGATGACGACCATGAACGTGACCGCCGCGCCGATGATGCTGATCGTCATCTTGCGCCGCCAGTGTGGGTCGTGCTCCAGCACGGCTTCCAGCCCCTTCATGGTCTCGCCCGGCTTGAGCCGGCCGATGCGGCGCATGTGCACCGCCATGCCCGTCTGGGACAGGGTGAAGCTGAGGAAGACGCCGATGGCGTACAGCGGGATCAGGGCGGTGGTGCTGGCGTGCATCAGGATGACGAGGATGGAGGCCAGCAGCCCCAGGATGACGATGCCCCAGGAGAACACCAGCCGGCTGCCCCGGTAGGTGAGCTGGCGCGGCAGGAATCCGTCGCCCGCGGCCAGGGCCGCCAGCCGGGGGAAATCGGCGTAACTGGTGTTGGCCGCCATCAGCAGGATCAGGGCGGTGCTGGCCAGGACCAGCAGATAGAGCGGGCTGGCTTCCCCGTAGACCGTGCGCCCGATCTGCGAGATGATAGTTTCCGTATGGCTGGGCAGGGCGTGGATGCGGTTCGCCAGCACGGAGATGCCCATGAAGAGCGCAAGCAGGATGCTGCTCATGGCGATCAGGGTGCGGGCGGCGTTATAGCTGCGCGGAATCTTGAAGGCTGTGATGCCGTTGGAGATCGCCTCGATGCCGGTCAGAGCGGTGCTGCCGCTGGAAAACGCGCGCAGAATCAGGAACAGCGTGAGCGGCGCCAGCGTTTCATGCTGGATCACCTGGACACCTTCGACGGTGGGCAGCGTGCCGGTCAGCCACTGGATAAGCCCCACCCCGATGGTGAAAAACATCATGATCAGGAAGAAGTAGGTCGGGACGGCGAAGATACGCCCGCTCTCCCGGACCCCGCGCAGGTTGACGATGGTGATGAAGGCGATCACGCCGACGGCCAGGTGCACGCGGTAGGGGAGCAGCGCCGGAAAGCCCGACGTGATCTGGGCCACGCCGGAGGAAATGCTCACGGCCACGGTCAGGATATAGTCGGTCAGCAGGGCCGCCCCGGCCACCTGCGCCGGGACCTCCCCCAGGTTATCGCGGGCCACGATGTAAGCGCCGCCGCCATTGGGATAGGCGTAGATCGTCTGGCGGTAGGATACGGTGACGATGACAATCAGCAGTCCGATCGCCAGCGCAATCGGGAGGGAGAGGCCCATCACCGCCGCCGACGTGCCGGCCATGCTCAGCACAATCAGGACTTCTTCAGTGGCGTAGGCCGTGGATGAAAGCGCATCGGAAGAAAAGACAGCCAGGCCAACGGTCTTGCTGATGGCCTGGTGGGGCAGATCTTCGGTTTTCAGGGGGCGGCCGATAAGCAGTCGAGAGAGCGAAGGCAGATGAATGCCCTTAGGTTTAGTGTCCAAGTTCTTCTTCTAGTACAGTACATAGCAAAACAGACGAGAATGGGAAGATTATACTCCCCTCCTCGCCTGTTGAGAAGATTCATCGCTCGATTTGGATATTATGAACGAAACGCATTGAACGGATATCCGCGCTGCTACAGCGTGAAGCTGCCGCCCGGATCGACGACGATCACCTTGCTCAGGGTCTCGTTATGCACCCGCCGCGCCCAGTCCGCCGCGTTCACCTGAATCACGTCGAAGGTGTTGTAGTGCACCGGCAGCACGGCCCGGGGCGCGAGGAACTTGACCGCCTGCAGCGCCTCATCCGGCCCCATGGTGTAGTGCCCGCCAATCGGCAGCACCGCCAGGTCGAGCCCGTTCGCGCCGATCAGCTTCATGTCCGAGAACAGCCCCGTGTCGCCGGCGAAATATAACCGCCGGCCGTCGCGGGTGGTGAGCAGGAGGCCGTTAGGCTGGCCGCCGCTGGAGCCGTCGGGCATTGTTGAGCTGTGGATGGCCGGCGTCAGGGCGACGCGGGCGAAGTCGAAGTCGTGGCCGCCGTCCGGGTTCATGCCCACCGTCTTCTGGACGCCCTTGTGAGCCAGCCAGCTCGCCACCTCGAAGTTGGCGATCACGGTCGCGCCGGTGCGGCCGGCAATAGCCACCGTATCGCCGACATGATCGCCGTGTCCGTGCGTGATCAGGATGTAGTCGGCCGGGATGGTCTGCGGATCGCCGGCCGCCAGCGGGTTACCGGTCAGGTACGGATCGATCAGAATCGCCGTGCCATCAATATCCACGGCCAGGGCAGCGTGGCCCAGCCAGGTCACTTTGATGCTCATGGAGTTTCCTCCTGTCACAAAAACGATCTTAATGCCCGCTCGTTATCCTACACCGGCTGGATATCCGGCTGCAAGCTGCTTAATCCAGCGCGGGCCGGGATTCCGCCGGGGTCGCGCCGGTCGCTGACTCGGATTCCGCCAGATCGGCCTCGGTCCACAGTTCAGTGGCGTGATCGGTGAACAGGACGCCGTTCAGGTGGTCAATCTCGTGCTGGAACACGCGGGCCAGCCAGCCGCTGGCCTTGATGGTCTGCCTGCTGCCGGTCCGATCCTGGCCCCGGACCGTGATCGACTCGTGGCGGGGGACAACCCCGAACACGCCGGGGATGGACAGGCAGGCTTCCACGCCGTCCACCATCTCCCGCGAGGCATTGGTGATCTCCGGGTTGACGACCTGGTACAATACCCCGGCCTGGTCGCCGTATTCGACGCGGCTTTCTTCGTCATCCGGCAGGCGCACGATGATGATACGCTGGCTGATATTCACCTGCGGCGCGGCCAGCCCGACCCCCGGCGCGTCCAGCAGGGTGTCCACCATATCGTCGAGTTGTGTCGCCAGCTCCTGATCGAACGTCGTGACTCGTTTGGCCCGCTTGCGCAACACGTGCGCTTCAGCGCTGCCTACCAGAACAATTTTGCGGAGTGCCATCCCCCAGACCTCTGTACCGTGACCTGCCCTTTTGCGGCCGAATTAAAACGACTATGATCATAATTATACCCGCGTCGCTCTCCCCCTGTCCACAAGAGATTCATCAGCGGGCCGAGTGTTAGTGTTCTGACGATTGTCATTTGGAACCGGAGCCTGTTCGTGCTACCATACGCGGAGTAATCTGCGCCGGGCATCCTGCAAAGCGATCGAGCTTTCGTGTTGAAGCACTCCCGTCCCTGTACGTTTTTGCTGGCGACTTTGGCGCTGGTCATCCTGACCGGCGCGGCGCTTTGTGCCTCGCCCATTCAGGCGCAGGGCGGCGCCACGCCGACCATGACCTGGACGCCGGCCGGGAACTACGTGCTGGCTGACGACGTTCATCTGCGCGGCGGGCCGGGCCGCCAGTACCCTTCCGTAGGACGGCTGATCCGCGGGAATCGCGTGCTGCCGATAGCGCGGAGCGAGGACGGCCAGTGGGTGCTGCTGCGCTACAATGTCGGCTTCGGCTGGATCCTCCGCGATCTGGTGGACTGGGCGGACAATGTGGACGCGCTGCCGGTCATGCCGCCCGGCGTCACGCCAACCATCCCCCCTTCGGCGACGCCGTTCTTCCCGACCAATACGCCTGAGGGCAACTGGGCGAATGTGGGCGCGGAAGGCGGATATCTCCGCGCCGGGCCGGGCCGCACCTACCTGGTGCTGGGAATGCTGCGGGCGGGAGATGTGGTCGGGCAGCCGGTCGCCCGGACAGACGACAGCGCCTGGATCATGATCCGCCACGGCGAAGGCTTCGCCTGGGTGCACGCCGATCTGGTGCGCTGGCGGGACGATCTGGAGGCACTGCCCGTTATCCCGACCGGAGACCCGGACCTGCTCACTCCGTCGTTGACCTTCACCCCTTCGCGGACCCCCACGCGCAGGCCTACGCTGACGCCGACGGCGTCAGTCACGCCGACGGCGACGGCCACGGCGTCAGCCACAGCTACGGGGACGCCGACGCCGACGGTAACGGCATCCGCTACGCCGACCGTGCGCCCCAGCGATACAGCGACTTCCACCGGCACAGTCACGGCTTCGTTCACGCCGTCGTCCACGGCCACGCCTACGGCGACCGGGACGCCGACTCCGACGCTGACAGCGACCGCCTCTCCGACTGTGACGGAGACGCCAACTGCGACAGCGACCTCGACTGCGACGCCGACGTTTACGACGACCGCAACTTTTACGGCGACTTCCACCGGCACGGTCACGCCTTCGTTCACGCCGTCGCCAACAACCACGCCGACGGTGACATCGTCGGCAACGGTGACGCCGTCGGCGACCGTGACAGCGTCACCGACTGCGACAGCGACCGCGACGGCAACCGCAACGCTGACGCCCACCTCGCCGCCGACCGCGACCGGCACAGCGACCCTGACGCCGGCGCCGACTGACACGCCAGCGCCGACTGATACAGTCGCGCCGACCGATACAGCGACCCTGACGCCTTCGGCAACGGCCTCAGAGACGGTCGTGCCTTCCGCGGCCTTCACGGCCCCTCCAACGCTGACGCCGCGCCCGACCCGGGTCGCCGCCCAGGTCGTGACCCCGGCCACGTTTACGCCGGAGCCGCCGGCGGCCAGCCCGACCATGGAGCCGTCGCCGGAGCCGCCGTCGCCAACCCTGGCGCCCGAAACATCCACGCCTGAGGAAGAAGCGACCGCCACCGAAGACGCGACGGCGATTGCCGCCGCGCCGCCGGGAGAAACCGGGCAGGGGACGGGCGGAGAATCGCCTGCCGGCGGGGCGCCCGCTGCGGAAGTGTCGCCCGATCTGCTCTTTGGCCTGCCGCGGGAGGGTGTTATCGGTGTGGTGATTGCCGCCCTGGTGATCGCCTACAGCGTGCTGTACGCCGCTGGCGCGGTTGATGCCGGGCGGTACGCCGGCGGTTTCGTGATCGAGACCTGCCCGGTTTGCCAGAAGGGTCAGCTCAGCGTGGTCGATCGCCGCCGCCGGGTGCTGGGCATCCCCCGCGTCCGGCGCACGGTGCACTGCGACTACTGCGGCTCTGTCCTGCGTCAGGTGGGCCGCCGTCGCTGGCGTTATACGGTGGACGGCGTTGAGAACCCCGATCTGTATACCCGCTACAATGGCAGCGAGATCAAGGATTCCGATCTGGTCGCGCTGGGCGTCTCCAAGCGCTACCAGATGGTTGTCGAGCCGCCGGAAAACTACCAGCCGCCGGAATACGTGGACGAGGATCATAAGCCCTAGCCGGGAAGGACCGTGCGAGGATGGACCGCATCCATATCAAGAATCTGCGCCTGCGCTGCACGATTGGCTTTGCCGAGCACGAGCTGCGCGAGGAACAGGATGTCGTGATCAGCCTGGTTCTCTACACCGATATCCGCGCCGCTGGCGAAAGCGACGACCCGGCCGATCTGCTCAACTATCGGACGATCAACAAAGCGATCATCAGGCAGGTCAGCGGAGCGCGCTACAAGACCCTCGAGGCGCTGGCGACCGCAATTGCCCGTCTGGTCGTGGTCGAGCACGGCGTGCAGAAGGTCAGGGTGGCCGTTTACAAGCCGGGCGCGCTGCGCTTCACCGACGATGTGGGCGTGATCATCACGCGCCGGCCGGGGGACTTCCTGCCGCAGGGCCAGGATCAGAAGGAAAGCGGGCATGGCTAACCGCCCCCTGCACCGCGTCCATCTGGCGCTCGGCTCCAATATTGACCCGGTTCGGAATCTGCAGGCTTGCCTGGCCCTGTTGCGCCTGCGCTGCACCGTGATCGCCGTCTCGCCGGTGTATGAGACTGCTCCTGTCGGGTACATCGACCAGGACAACTTCCTCAACGCCGCTGTGCTGCTGGAGACACCGCTGACGCCGGAGGAATTCCGCACTCAGGTCATCCTGCCTGTTGAGATAATGCTGCGCCGTACCCGCGACCCGAATAACCCGGACGCGCCGCGCACAATTGATCTGGATATCGCCCTGTGGGATGAGGCGGTCTTTGACTTCGGCCAGAAGCCCTGGCATGTGCCCGACCGCAACATCGTGCGCTATAGTCATGTTGCCCGCCCGCTGGCCGATCTTTCGCCCACCTTGCGCCACCCGGAAGCGGGGCGCACCCTGGCGGAGATAGCCGCCGGACTGCCGGCGGATGGCCTGCACCGGCGTGATGATGTCGTCCTGTGAAGCTGATCCGGCCTCAAAATTAACCTGCCCGGAGCGATTGTCCTGGAGAAACTCCTATGTCCGAACCTCTCCCTCTCCTGCCCACCAGCGTATTAGGGTCGCACGCCCGCCCGGCCTGGCTGCATCTGGCTTTGCAGGCCGTCGAACGCGGCGAGTTCGGCCCCGATGACATGAAGGAAACTGAGGATGACGCCGTCGATATGGCCGTGCGCGATCAGGAAGAAGCCGGTGTAGACCTGATCACGGATGGCGAGATGCGGCGCGTGGGCTTCTTCACCGCCGGGTTTTACAGCCACATGACCGGCCTGCAAACGCTGGAGGCGCGGCGCCGGTTTGGCGCCGCCGGGCACGACCAGCGCGAGAGTTACCGGGCCGTCGAGCCGGTCCGCGCGCCGGAAGGACTGGGGCTGGTGGAGGAATTCACCTACGTCCGGACGCGGACAACCCGGCCGATCAAGATGCCCTGCCCCGGGCCGTACACGCTGGCCGGGCGCATCCAGCCGGGAGCGGTTTACAAGGACCGCATGGAGGTCGCCTACGGGCTGGCCGAGGTGGTCAACGCCGAGCTGAAGGCAGTGGTCGCGGCGGGCTGCGATTTCATCCAGCTTGATGAGCCGTCCTACGCCGTGCACGCCTCCACGCCCGCCGACTTTGTGACCCTGTTCAACAGGACGGTGGAGGGGGTCCAGGCCAAAATCGCGGTTCATATGTGCTTCGGCAATTTCGCCGGACGTCCGGTGGCCCACCGGACCTACCGCCCGCTGATGCCCTACATCTTCGAGATGCGGGCCGACCAGTACACGCTGGAATTCGCCAACCGCGAGATGGCCGAAATTGCGCTATGGGCGGAATTCCCGCCGGAAAAAGAGCTGGCAGCGGGCCTGATTGATGTCAAGAACTACTGGGTGGAGACGCCCGAAGTTGTCGCTGAGCGCATCCGGACCGCGCTGCGCTACTGCCCGGCAGAAAAGTTGACGGTCACGCCGGATTGCGGCTTCAGCCAGACGGCGCGCTGGGCGGCGCGGGCCAAGCTCAAAGCCATGGTCGAAGGGACGCGCATCGTCCGGCAGGAGCTGAACGGCTGACGCCGGGGAGGTGGACATGACGCTCATTGAGCCAATCCTGAGCGGGCAGCCCCTGCTGGATGAGATCGCGGCGGCGCGGCCTGCGCCCGGTCAGGTGGCCCTGTGGTGGCTGGGCCAGAGCGGCTATGTCTTCAAAACAGCCAGCGCGCTGTTTTACGTGGACCTCTACCTTTCAGAACACCTGACGGCCAAGTACGCCGACACGGAGAAGCCGCATATCCGCATGACGCGCGCCCCGCTGCGCGGCGCCGACCTGGCCGGCGTGGAGTGGGTTTTCGCCAGCCACAAACACTCCGATCATCTCGATCCTGGCACGCTGCCCGGGTTATTCGCCACCTCGCCGGAAGCGCGCCTGGTGCTGCCGCTGTCCGCGGTGGAACACGCTGTCGGGCTGGGTCTGGACCGCGCGCGGCTCCTCCCGACGCCCGGTGATGAGACGCTGCGCCTCGGCCCGCTGACGGTGCACGTCATCCCTTCCATCCACCCCGGCCTGGAATGCCCGCCGGAGGAAGGATACGCTGCGCTGGGCTTCATCTTTGAGGTGGATGGCGTCCGCCTGTATCACAGCGGCGACACGATCGTTTTTGACGGCCTGGCCGGGTATCTGCGCCGCTGGCAGCCCGATATCGCCTTCCTGCCGATCAACGGCACGGATGAGCGTCGCCGCCGGCTGGGCGTCCCGCCCAACATGAGCGCCGCCGAAGCGGTTGCGCTGGCGCGGGAAGTGGGCGTGCCGCTGGTGATCCCGCACCACTACGATATGTTCACCTTCAACACGCTGGACGTGGCCGAGTTCGCCGCCCTGGCCCGCTCCGCCGGGCAGCCCTACCGTGTCCTGCGTTGCGGGGAGCGGTTCATCTGGCCGAGCATGGAGGATTAGTCACACCTCATGTCTGAGCAGCCTCCTTTCGCCCCACCGCCCGCCGGATATACCCTGATCCGCCGCTTCCTCCTGTTTGAACAGCGGGCATTCATCTGGCTGAATATCGCGGCGGTGGCGATCTTCATGCTGGCGCTGGCTCTCATCCTGGGGCTGCTGCTGGGGTATCAGCGGCTGGGGGCGCCGCTGGTGATCGCGGGCCTGCCGGATGCGCTGCCGATGTGGGCGTATTTTGCGCTGCTGGTCGGCACGCTGCTCTTGCATGAGGCGCTGCACGGGCTGGCTATGTGGGCTTATGGCGGGCGGCCGCGCTTCGGAATCAAGATCACGCGGCTGGTGCTCTTCACCACCTCCAACGCCTTTTTTACGCGGCAGGCCTATCTGACCGTGAGCCTGGCGCCGCTGGTCGGTATCTCGGCGTTTGGCCTCCCCCTGATGTTCATTCTGCCGGGCGGGGTTGCCATCTGGATCGGGATCATCGTCGCCATGAATATCGCCTCGTCAGTCGGCGATCTGTGGATGGCCGCCGTGATCGTCCGTTATCCGCCGGACACCCTTTTCCGCGATGAAGCCACTGGTATGAGCATTTTCGCTCCGGAATCCTGAATTATTCAGGAGGTTTCCATGCCGCGCCCGCATGTTCAGATTGTGTCCAGCGCCAACCAGCTCGACCAGTTCCGCGCCCACCTGCGCGGACAGTTTCCGCGTCTGGCGGCGCTGCCTGGCGTGGTGGGAATCGCGCTCGGTGGCGGGATGGCGCGCGGCTTCGTCGATGAGCTGTCCGAGATCGACCTGACGCTTTACCTGACTCCGGAGGCGTATGCGGCCTGGATGGCCGGCGGCGCGCCGATCCCGACCGGGATCGCTGTGCTGGATGGGATGCTCTATGACATCAGGGCAGTCAGCCTGGCCGAAGAAACGGCGCGGACCTGGAGCATGACCGACCAGTGGGACTATTCGTATGCTCAGATTCTCCACGATCCACAGGGTGCCCTCGCGCGCATGAAGGCGGAGAAGCTGCTCCCTGTCGATTCCGATCTGGCATCCGGCCCGCTGTTCGCCGCCTGGTGGCATTACGAGCTGGCGGGCAAAATCTGGATCAGGCGCGGCGATGCGCTGCAAGGCCATCTGGTGTTGAATAATGCCCTGGCCGAGGTCGTGCGGGCGCTTTTCCTGGCCAACCGGGAATATGTGCCCCATGATAAGTGGCTGGTGCACCTCAGCCGCACGCTCGACTGGACGCCTCCGCACTGGGAGACTCGCCTCGCCCAGGCGATGACGGCGGCGCCCGCCCTGGCCAGCGTTCAGATGCGCCAGGCCGCTATTGCCGGGCTGTGGAATGATATTGATATCCATCTGGCGATGGCGATTCTGCCGGAATACCCCCTCAATATGATGCACCGCCCCTTTTATGAGCAGATGATGCGGCTTATCGAGGCCGGCCGGATGACGACCGCCGAATGGCAGCAGACCGCCGATCTGGCGCTGCTCAGCCAGCAGCCGTTCCATGCCGTCGCCCGCGTGGTCGATGGCGTCATCGTGCTGGACCGGGAGCGCCTGCTGGCGATCGAGCCGGAAGAGATGTACGCCTGGCATTACGCCGTGCTCGATGCCGCGCGCGGAGGAACCCTCTGATTCGTTCGGGATAGTATAGGCTCTGGCGGGTGCGCCCGGGTACAATGACATTACAACGATCAGCCAGCAGAGGATATTCACCATGACTGAACAGGCCGATCTGAGAGCTGATATGGCGGCGCTAGAAGCGCGCGCGCGCCGCGCTGAAATGATGGTTGACCTCGCCGCCGCCGCGCTCGGGGCGGAGGATGAAGGGGCGCTTCTGGATGTCCTGCTCAAGGCCGCCAGCGACTGCACCCCGCCGGAAGAAAATCTGAATGCCGATCTGCTGTATTTCGGGGATGATTCCACCGTCGCCGGCTGGATGGAAATTGTGGCGACATGGCGGCGGCGGGGCCAGCCGCATAACCCGGTCGGCACACGCTTCCACGCCTCTGATGCGCCTTTCGCTCGCCTGTGGATCAACCCGTCTGTCGATCCGCTGTTCGTCTCCGACGTTGAGACGGACGACCGCCTGGATGCCAGTATACGCCAGATGCTTCGGGGTTACCATATCGGCGCGCTGATCTCGATCCCGCTGTTTTACGGGGGTCGCCGGGTGGGCGTATTCGCGCTGCGCTGGGAAGGCCCGCACGTTCACTGTGAGGATGAGCAGGCCGTCTACGGCAGCCTCTCCCGGCTGCTTGCGCCAGCTATTCAGAATCGTTCCGCCCTCTGGCGGCTGGAAAAAGTGGCGCGGCGGCAGTCTGGCGAAGTGATCCGGTTTCGTATGATGGCGGAACGGTCGCCCGATGCCATTATGCTGATGACAGCGGGGGGCGAGCTGATTTACACTAACCCGGCCTCCCGGGTGTTGTTCGGCCTGCCGGACAGGCTTGACGAGCAGTCTTTTGTCGCGCTGATCGCCGGGGAAGAGGCGGCGGCCAGAGAAGTCCTGCGCCACTGGCGCGAGACCCTGGTTAGCTCCGACAGCCTGGTCGATCTGGTAACCTACTGCCACCGCAACGGGAACTGCATTGTCGGCCAGACAATTGTGGTGGCGATTGAGGATACCGCTAACCGGAGCGAAGTCTTCGCCGTTATTGTGCGCGATGTCACCGTCCAGATGGAGATCGACCGCGAAGTTCAGCAGTCCCGGCAGCAGTTCCAGGATATTTTCGATCGTATACCGGCCGCCGTCCACGTCAAAGACCCGGAGGGGCGGCTTCTCTTTGTCAATCGCGAATGGCGGGAGCGTACCGGCCTTCTGAATCGGGAGGTGCTTGGCAGGACGACCAGTGAATTATTCTCCAATCTCATGCCTGACAGCAGCCCGTGGGATACCGGAGAAAAAGAGGTTCTGGAGACCGGGCGCGCCATGCAGTTCGAGGATGTCAGCGAGTTCAGCGGGCGCCACTATTTGAAGGTCAAATCTCCGCTGCTGGACGCTGACGGCCGTCCTTATGCGGTTTGCAGCACCGCCATCGACATCACCGATCGCAAGCAGGCCGAGCAGGAGGCGCACCAGACGCGGCTGCAGCTTCAGACCATCCTGGACAGCACCCCGGCGGTATTCTACGCCAAAGATCTGGAGGGCCGCTTCATCTTCGTCAATCAGGAGTGGCGTATCCGGACCCGGCTTGGCGAAGAGACGCCCGTCATCGGCCGCACCCGCGATGAGCTGTTCCCTCACCTGGTCCCGCCGGGCGCGATATGGACCTCGCATGAAGAAATGGTGCTGGGGACGGGCATTCCGATTCAGGTGGAAGAAGTGGGCAACACTACGGGCTTCACCTATCTGGCGACCAAATTCGCCCTGCGCGATTCGCTGGGGCGGATTTACGCCATGTGCAGCACCTCCATTGACATTACCGCCCGCAAGCAGGCCGAGAAGGCCCTCCGCGAGAATGAGGAAAAATACCGCCACCTGTTCGAGATGGAGTCGGAGGCGCTCTTCCTGATCGAAAGTGAGACCGGGCAGATCCTGGAGGCAAACCGCGCCGCAATCGATATGTATGGCTTCAACAGAAGCGAGCTGCTGCATCTGAAGAATGTCGATCTTTCCGCTGAGCCGGAAAGAACGCGCGCTGGCGCCCTTGAAGTGAGCGAAACGCCCACCCTGTCCCCGGTGACGTACCATCGCAAGAAGGGGGGGCAGGAATTCCCGGTCGAGATTGTCGCCAAAGCCTTTGTCTGGCGCGGGCGGAACGTGCACATTGCCGCCGTCCGCGATATCACCGAACGGATGCAGGCGGAGGAGCAGGTGCGCCGGACCCGCCAGCAGCTTCAAGATATGTTTGATAACACTCCCGCCGTTGTGTATACCAAAGACATGCAGGGGCGCTATCTGTTCGTCAACCGCGTATGGTGTGAGCGCACCGGATTCACCCCGGAGCAGGTGCTGGGGAAATCGAACGCCGAGCTTTACCCCCCTGAGATATTCTCGCCACAGGAGATCTGGGATGACCATGAGCTGGAGGTGGTGCAAAGCGGCCAGACCATGAGCTTTGAGGAGGTCGGGCGGATCACCGGGCGGATCTACCTTTCCGCCAAGTTCCTGCTGCGCGATTCCGAGGGGGTCCCCTATGCCCTGTGCAGCAGCTCCATAGATATCAGCGAGCGCCAGGAGATGGAACGGCTGGCGGAGCGGACGCGCCGCCAGATTCAGGATACCTTTGACAACATCCCGGCGGTGATTTATGTCAAGGACATGGCAGGGCGCTACCTCCTGGCGAACGAAGAATTTTGCTGCCGGGCCGGCATAACCCGGGATGAAGTTCTGGGACGGACGGACAGGGAGATCTTCCCACAGTATGAGTTTCTCGGTGGCCTGTGGGAGGAATCCGAAACTACCGTGCTGCGTACAGGCGAACCGCTCACTCTTGAGGAAGTCGGATTGCGGACGGGCGCCGTCTACCTGGCAAGCAAATTCCTGCTGTATGAAGCCGATGGCACGCCTTACGCACTGTGTAGCTGTTCCTTTGAGATCACTGAGCTGCGCCGGGTGGAGGCTGAGCGGGAGCGCCTGCTGGCCCGCGTGCAGGAACAGGCCAGCCAGGTGGAGCAGATCGTCAACAGCGTGCCGGAAGGCGTAATTCTGCTGGATGAGCAGCGCACGATCGTGCTGGCGAACCCGGCCGCCCGGGAGATTCTGCGCTTTCTGGCCGGCACCGGGGCAGAAGGCCCCCTCACCGCGCTGGGTGATCGCCCGCTGGACGAGCTGCTGACTTCGCCCCCCGAAGGTTTGTGGCATGAGATCACGTGCGCCGGGCCGTCGCCGCACACCTTCGAAGTGGTGGCCCGCCCGATTGAGATCGGGCCGCAGTCGCTGGGGTGGGTGTTGGTGCTGCGCGATGTCACGCTTGAGCGGGAAATTCAGCGGCGTGTTCAGCAGCAGGAGCGGCTGGCCGCGGTTGGTCAGCTCGCCGCCGGGATCGCCCATGACTTCAACAACATCATTGCCGTGATCGTCCTCTACGCCCAGATTTTGCGGCAGACGGCCGATCTGCCCCTTCGCGCTCAGGAGCGCCTGCAGACGATTGCCGAGCAGGCCCGCCGGGCGACAACCCTGATCGAGCAGATTCTGGACTTCAGCCGGCGCTCGATTGTGGAACGTCAGCCGCTCCTCCTGATACCGTTCCTCAAGGAACAGATCAAGCTGCTGGAGCGGACGCTGCCGGAGAATATCAGCCTGCATCTGAGATGGGAGCCGGGCGCCTATACTATCAGCGCCGATCCAACCCGGATTCAGCAGGTCATCATGAATCTGGCCGTGAACGCCCGCGATGCCATGCCTGAAGGCGGGGCGCTGAATATTCATCTGTCCCAGATAACGGTGAAAGCGTACGACCGTCCTCTGCCGGAAATACCCGAAGGGGAGTGGATCTGCCTGAGAATCTCGGATACGGGGCCGGGCGTCCCTGCGGAGGTGCTGCCGCATATTTTCGAGCCGTTCTTCACCACCAAGAGGCCCGGCGAGGGGACAGGGCTGGGGCTGGCCCAGGTCTACGGTATTGTCAGACAGCACGACGGCTACATTGAAGCAGCTTCCCCGGCCGGCCAGGGAGTCACTTTCACTATCTACCTGCCACTGCTCGACCAGGTGGCTTATGTGCCAACGGAAGAGGGCAGCACGCTGATCCGGGGCCGGGGCGAGACAATCCTCCTCGTCGAAGATAATACGGAGACGCGCCAGGCGCTGGTCGCCACCCTGGAGATGCTTAACTACACCGTGCTGACCGCCGTGGATGGCCAGCAGGCGCTGGCGGTGTGGCAGGGACACTCCGATCAGATCGCCCTGGTGCTCAGCGATGTAGTGATGCCGGTCATGGGCGGTGTGGCGCTGTTCCACGCGCTCAAAGCCGGAAACCCGGCGGTCCGCTTCATCTTCCTGACCGGGCATGTGCTGGATGAACAACTGGAGAGGCAGCTCAGCCAGCTCAAAGCCATGGGGCTGCATGACTGGCTGCAAAAGCCGCCGGACCTGGAGCATCTGGCGCAGGCTATCGCCAACGCCCTGCATTGATCGATCGCTTTGTCGCGAGGAAGAGACAGGAAGTGCTGCATGAACCTGTACTTTGTCCGCCACGGGATGGCTGAAGATCGGGCCAACTGGGATCCCGCCCGGGACCACCTGCGCCCGTTGACGCCCGACGGTGCAGCCCGCCTGGGCAAATCCGTCCGCGTGATGAAGGCGCTCGGCCTGAAGCCAGAGGCTATCCTGACCAGTCCGTTGACCCGCGCCCGGCAGACCGCCGACATCCTGGGGGAGGGGCTGGGCCGCCCGGTCGTGGAAGATGAGGTGTTGGCCGATTTCAGCGTCAGCGGCCTGGGCAGTCTGCTGGACCGCTACCCGCGCGTCGATAGCCTGATGCTGGTCGGGCACGAGCCGGATTTCAGCATCGTGGTCGGGATGATCACCGGCGGCGGACAAATTGAAGTCAAGAAGGGGAGCCTGATTCGCGTGGACCTGGTTTCAACCCATCCGCCGCGCGGGACGCTGATCTGGAATATCCCGCCCAGGCTCCTGGCGCTTTGCGCGCCGACCTGATGAGGGTGGGCGGCATCAGACAGGGGACTTAAGCCCCTTGTCCGCGCTGGACTTCTACGGGGCCAAACAGTAGAGGTATCCGCGTCGGCGCGTATAGGCTTCGAACACGGCGTCGTACAGCTCCGCCGGGTGGAACGGCGCGGGCAGGCAGACATCCACCCGCTGCCAGGCGGCGTGGTCTACCGGCAGGTCGAATACATCCCCGGCGCTGTGCAGGATCACCCCGGTGCTGTTGAAGGTTGATCGCCTGGCGACTGCCTGCACAACCGACATGCTCGGCATGTCGTCGAGGATGTGGTTGATCAGGATGACATCCACCCCCGGCAGCTCGCCGAGCAGCATCAGGCCGTTCGCGCCGCCAATGGCGGTATGGACTTGATGTCCGGCGCGGAGCAGGGCGGCCTGAATCTCTTCCAGAAAACTGTCTTCGTTGTCGATACAAAGGATGTTGAAGCGGGTTGCCATGAACATAGGAGGGCCTGCCCTGTGTGAGATCGGCCATTGCCCCCTTGTTTAGCACAGAATCGTGAAATTGGAAAGTAAGAGACAGGCAGCGGGCAGGCGCTGGATAGGCGGCGGGCGCCAGGCGTTCCCTCAGTCCGTCGTCGATCTCTTCAGCAGGCTTACCCGCCCGCCGGCCGCTTTGAATGCCAGCGGTCGCGCCATGCTCACCCCACGACCGCGCAGGCCTCCGCGCTGCAGGAGAATCCGGGACGCTTAGAACGACTCTGCGATGGCCAGAGCGTCGATTGCCAGCCGGGTCAAGCGGCTTTCCCGGGATCGCCGGGCAGTGGAGCCTACTTCCACGTCTGGCGCAGCACGCGCAACCAGTTCTCCCGCGCGATCTGGCGCAGCGCAGGCTCGTCAAACCCGGCCTGGCGCAGGGCGTCTACCAGCTTCGGCAGGCCAGTCACATCTTTCAGCTCGTCGGGCAGCGTGGCGCCGTCAAAATCTGACCCAAGTGCGACATGCTCGATGCCGATCCGGTCGGCGATGTAGGTGATATGGCGCACGATCTCGGCCAGCGGCGTGTCGCGCTCCCATTTGCCGTCCTGACGCAGATTGCCGGTGAAGAAGATCACGCCCACCACGCCGCCGGAGTCGCCAATGGCGTCCAACTGGCGGTCGGTCAGGTTGCGGGCGGCGGCGCAAAGCGCGTGCGCTCCGCTGTGGGTGGAGACCAGCGGGGCGTCGGTGATGGCGGCCACATCCCAGAAGCCCTGCTCGTTCATGTGGGCCAGATCGATCAGTATCCCCAGCCGGTTGCAGGCGCGGACCAGCGTCCGCCCGGCGTCGGTCAGGCCAGGGCCGGTGTCCGGCGAGGAAGGGAAGCGGAATGGCGCGCCCCATCCGAAGGCGTTGGGCCGGCTCCACACCGGCCCCAGCGAGCGCACCCCGGCCCGGTAGAAAACTTCCAGCGCGTCGCAGGCCGGGTCGATCGCCTCGGCTCCCTCCAGGTGCAGCACAACGGCCAGGGCGCCCTCCCGGGAGCAGGCTTCGATCTCATCGACTGTCCGGGTGACGCGCACCTGCCCGCCGGATTCCGCCTCCAGCCGGAACAGGCGGGCCATGACCGCCACCGTCTCCGCCAGGGCGTAGGCCTGGTCGAGCGGCGGCTCCATCTCAACGGAGAAGGCCGTCCTGTCCTCATTCCAGGTGATGCGCTCATTGGCCGGGTCGGCGTCGGGCGACCCGACGCAGATGGCGAACATGCCGCCGCCGAACTCGCCCTCCCGCGCGCGGGGCAGGTCAAGATGCCCTTCCTCGGCGCGTTCGAAGAACGAGCGCGGCCGGCCGTCAGGGTCGCGGTGGTGCGGGCGGTGCAGGGTGAGCAGGACATCGTTGTGGCCGTCGAAGATGGGGAAGATGCCGGGGTTTTCTGAAGAGGCGCGAGTCATACGGGTTCCGTCCTCCGGGTGCGCGCTGTGCCGAATAAGGGGGGATACAGCAGGCAGGAGCGAGGAAAGACCCCGCTCCTGCCGGAATGACCAGTCTGGGAGGGCAGGCGTCACTTAACCTGCGACCAGAGGCCGGCGGTCTGCCCCTGCAGGCGGTATATCTGCCCGCTGGGGCCGTCAATGTAGACCACGCCGCCGCCGGCTTCGACCTGAATAGTCCGCCAGCCGCTGTCAGCCGACGAGAAGGATGAGTAGCCCAGGATGTTCTTGACCGGCTGGCCGTTATACAGGCCGGTTTCCCAGATATTGGCCAGGATCGGATCGGTGGGCAGGTAACGCCCGGAGGGCGGCGAGCCAGTTGCCGCAGCGCTGCCGGCGTTGGGGTAAGCCTGCCACTGATTGCCGCCGTAGAACAGGATGTAAACCTGATTGCCGGGGAAGTTCTGGGAAGAAGCCGCGGCGTAGATCATGATGCCGCCGTCAAAGCCCTGGAAACGGCCCTCTCCATTGGCGCCGACGTTGGCCGGGCAGGCGCCGCTGGCGTACTGATCGCCGAAGAACCAGTTGAAGCCGCAGGTGACCGTGATCGCCAGTGTTTGCGAGACCGGCTGCCCCTGCAGGATGACGGTCAGGCGGTAGGTGACGACCAGGCCCTGTCCCAGCGGGATGTTCACCGCCTGCGAGCCGACCGCCGGCACTGACCACGACTGCTGAAGCTGGCCCTGGGCGTTCAACTGGTCGAGCACAGCCGTGTCGCCGAAGCCCTGCCAGCGCAGCACAGTCACCCCGCCAGCAGGCACGGTGTAGTTATCCGCGGTGAAAGAGGTGATGCTCGGCCCCGGCGGCGTGAGTGTGATCGTCGGCGTCGGGGTTTCCGTCGGCGTGGCGGTGTTTTCCGGGGTGAAGGTCAGAGTCGGGGTGAAGGTTGGCGTGAAGGTGGAAGTCGGCGTGAACGTCGATGTCGTCGTCGGCGTGGCGGTCAGCGTCGGGGTGAACGTGGCGGTTGGCGTGAAGGTCGGCGTCAGGGTGAAGGTCGGGGTGAAGGTCGGCGTGACTGATGGAAGCTGCGCCACAGTGGGGATGAGCGCGGCGCTGCCCCCCCGATCTCTGGTGAGGATGAGCGCCGCCCCCCAGAGCACCGCTACCACGACGACCGCCAGTATCAGGGCCAGGATGATGGCGGTTGAGCTTTTCACGGTCTGTCTCCTCAGAATAGGCCAGCCAGAATAACCGGATGAATACACCTCCCCATCCCCGACTTCTGATCGGCTCCCTGTTGAGAAGGGGACGCATCCGGAGGGGGGCGCGGGGTGGTTGCCTGTCGGGGAGGGATCGAGGCTGCGTTTTGGCCGACTCCGATGCACTCCCTACTGTGGTAGGGTATCACAGGCGCCCCGGCGCGGCAACCGCCAGGATATGCTAGAATCGTAGTCAGACAGTACTGTTTGCGCCGCGCATTCGCTCGTCCGGCAATCCCTATGACCCCGGTCTGTTTCCTGCCGATGCCCCCTCACCGTTTTCTGATTATCGTGGCTATTGCCGCGCTCGGCCTGCTGGCGGGATGCAGCGATGCGACCCCGCCGCCGGCGCTGCCCGCCCCGCTTGAGCTGACCACGCCCATTCCGCTCCCCACCCGGCGGCCCAGCCCGACCCCGCGCCGGATTGAGTCGCCCACGCCCCGCCCGACGAATACCGTCACGCCGACCCGGTTCCCTACGCGCGACCCCTCCCAGCCGACCAGCACGCCGCTGTACGGCCCGCCGCCGGTCGCCATCGATCCGGCCCTGCTGACCCGGGTCGCCCCGGCTGACCTGGCGACCCCTGACCCGGCGGAGACGATCATCGGCCTGTCCGTTGAAGGGAGGCCGATCGCGGCCCGTCTGCTGGGTGAGGGCGCATCAACGCGCGTCAGCGGACAGACGATTGTCCTGGTCGGGGCCATTCATGGCGGCTGGGAAGCCAACACAGCCGGTCTGATGAACGACCTGATCGCTTATTACGAGAAGTCTCCAGCGGAGATCGCGCCGGGGATCGCGCTCGTGCTCGTGCCTGTTGCCAACCCGGACGGCCTGGCTCTGGGGCGCGATCTGGCCGGGCGCTCCAACGCGAACGGCGTCGATCTGAACCGCAACTGGGCCTGCAACTGGTCGGCGGAAGCCGCGTGGCTGGATCGCGATCTCGACGCGGGGCAGATGCCCTTCTCCGAGCCGGAATCCGCCGCCCTGGCTGATTATCTGCTGCTCAACCCGCCCGCCGCCGTGATCTTCTACCACAGCCCCGGGGGCGGCGTCTACCCGGGCCGGTGCGGACGCGATCATGGGTCGGGGGCGCTGGCCGAACAGTATGCAGTGGGGACCGGGGCGACCCTCTACGCCGCCGGCACGCATGAAGATCGCACCGGGAGCGCGGCGGACTGGGTGGACGGGCAGGGCATCCCCGGCCTGACAGTGGAGCTAGAAGGCTGGACCGAGAGCGATGTGGACCGCCAGATCGGCGGCCTGCGGGCGGTGCAGTGTGCGCTGGTGCGGCAGGCGGCTGACCCGGCCTCGCAAACCTGGGCCGCCACGCGCTGCGCCAGCGAGTGAGAAAAGGAACAGCCTCTCTAATACTGCGCCACGCAGCCGCGCGGCGTGCCGTGCCGCAAGCGATCCAGACACAGCGGGATCAGCCAGGTCAGGTTGCTGATGGCCGCCGCCGGCAGGGTGTCCACCGGATACCAGGCCACCGATTCATCCGTCATTGTCTGGCTGTCGGTGGGATTGCCGTCGTAGACAGCGGTTAGCACGTGCACGATCCAGCCGCCCGCGCCCTCCGGATCGTCGCCCTGCATATCGGCCACATGAGTCCAGTCCGTCGCCGCTGTCGCCAGCCCCGACTCTTCGCGCACCTCGCGCCGGATGCAGTCGAACATCGTCTCGCCCGGCTCCACCTTGCCGCCGACGCCGTTGATCCGGCCCGCCTGCCAGGCCGGGCGATTCTTGTGAATGAGCAGCACCCGCGCCTGCGCCCGGTCAAAAATGAAACCCAGCGTGAAGGACTGGCTGATTTCTGTCATCGGTGAGGACCCTTTCCATAACCGCCGTGCAGCAGGGCCTGATTGTAACAACCTGCTGGCGGCGGGGGTGATTGTCCCTGTCGGTATCCCCGGCGCCGGAAGTTAGAAAGTTAGAAATCCGCTTGTTAACCGGGCGCGGGCGCGGTACAATCCGGCCCGAACGCCCGCGCAGGGGCCTGCCGGGGCGCTCTCGCAGGGAGGCGCTGCCCGCGGCCTCGCTAGTTAAGGCAGAAAAATGATACGCTCTCCGGAAGAAATGAAGCCCGTCCTGCACACCATGCGCGAAGACCTGCTCGGCAAAGTGGATGTGCTCAAGGCGACCCAGGCGCTCGACGGCACCGGTTACACCAACCACCAGGCCGATGACGCCACTCAGGCTTTTGATCAGGCTCAGGACCTTTCGCTTTACAACAGCAGTCAGAAGCAGCTCCGCCTGGTAGAGGATGCCCTGGCCAAGCTGGAGCAGGGGACTTACGGCCTGTGCGATCGCTGCGGCAAAGCCATTGATCTGGCCCGTCTGGAGGCTATCCCGTATACACCGCTCTGCCTGAGTTGCGCCGAAGCGCGCGACTATCATCAGCGTTAAGACGATCCTCGATGCGCAAATGGATCATCCTGCTGGGCGCGGCGCTGGCCGTGGTTGGTATCGATCAGGCGGGCAAAGCCCTCGTGGTTGCCAGCCTGGCGCCTTATGAGCAGTGGGTGCCGCTCCCGGCGCTGGAACCGATCTTCACTATTGTCTACGTCCAGAACACCGGCGCCGCCTTCGGGATGTTACAGGACAGCAACGGCTTCTTCACTCTGGTGGCGCTGCTGGTTTCCAGCCTGATCCTGATCTTCTACCACCGCATCCCGGCGGGGAACTGGCCGGCCCAGCTCGCCCTGGGCCTGATGCTGGGCGGCGCGACAGGCAACCTGATCGACCGCCTGCGGCTGGGGTATGTGGTCGATTTCTTCCACCTCAAAGGATGGCCGGTGTTCAATGTGGCCGACAGCGCCCTGGTAGCTGGCGTCCTGTTTCTGCTCCTGATCACCTGGTGGCAGGATCGGCGGGCGGCCCGGGCCAGCAAGGCCGCCCGCGGCCAGGAGCCGCCCGATCCTTCTCCGCCGCCGGAGAATCCTTCTTCAGTGACGCCCGGCTGATTCCGCGCCCCGGCTTTCTCTAGCTCCTGATCTGGAGCGCTTCCTCATCGGTCTTGTTGATGACGACCTGGGCAGGCAGCTCGTGCCGCCGGCTGTAAGCGAAGCTCAGCGCCAGCGCCCCGCCCAGCACTAACTGGGCCGCGATCGTCTGCGCGGTCGGGCGGAACCCCAGCACCGCCTTGAGGAAGGGGCTGGAGGGTAGCCAGGACAGCACCGTCTCCCTGATCAGGCCGGCTTCCTGCAGCTCGTGAACGCCCGACCCGGTGAAGTTGATGGCCATGATCAGCAGCAGGACCGTGGTTGCGGTGAAGAAGGGCTTGAGCGGCAGGCGCTGGCTCATGCGCAGGATCAGGATGGCGATGCCGGTGATGACCGCTGCGCCGAGCACAAAACCGAGCGCCACCTCCCCGGCGGCAGCATTGAAGAGCAGCGCCTGATAGAACAGAACGGTCTCCAGCCCTTCGCGGTAGACGACGGTGAAGCCCAGCCCGGCCAGCGCCAGCGCCGAGCCGGCAGCTACCGCGGTGCCCACCGCCGCCCTGGCCATCGCCGTCCAGTCCTGCACATAGATGCGCTGGAACAGCCAGTTTGTCACGAAGAAGATCACGATCACCGCCAGCAGGCTGGTGGCGCCTTCGATCGCTTCGCGATTGGCTTCGGTCAGCGTGAGGAGCGACTGGGCGGCTATCCAGGTCAGGAAGCTGGCCCCGAGGGCGGCAACAGCGCCGCCGGCCAGCCAGCCGGTGTAGCGGCGGGGCGCTTTCGCCGCCCGCAGACAGCCGAGTATCGCCGCCAGCACCAGGACGGCTTCCAGCCCTTCGCGGATGATAATGGAGGCGCTGGCGGCCACGATCAGCGTATCGGTGGACTGCTGAACGGGCGCGGCAGCGACTTCGGTAGTCCCCGTTTCTTCAGGAGGTTCGGCTGTTTTGGCTTCGATGGCGCTGCCGGCGACAGCCACCAGCACAGCCAGCGCAAAGAAGATCAGCGCCAGGGTAAGCGCTCCCCAGAAGGTTCGGTTTCGACGAGACATGGATGATAGCCCTTTCTGAAGGCAGGTGATTTTGTTGTGGGTGTTTCGCGATTGTGGAGTGATCTTATCATATTATCGAAGGTGAAAACAAGCACCTCCGCTGCGCTGCTGCGCCGTCCTGGCGCTTTTTTCGGTGAAAAGAAGGATAATTCGAGGATATGTATAAGATTCTCAGTGGAGAAATTCAAACGTTATCGGCGCGTTGTTCTGTTATCCTGAATAGGAACGTCATCCTGCCGGGTGGAACAGCCGCACGGGCAGGCATTCTGTAGCTAATCCTGCGCCGCCAGACGGCGTTTCTTATGGAACACAACAGCAGATTCTATGTGCCGGTCACACCCGAATATCTCCTGAGGAGGAAAAAGTGGCTACGTTAGAAGATCTTCGTGCGGCGGTTATCAGAGGTGATGCGGCGTCGGCGCTCGCGGGTGTCGAGAAGGCGCTGGCGGAGAATGTCGAGGCGCAGACGATACTGAACGACGGTCTGATCAACGCTATGACCGAGGTCGGCGCCCGCTTTGAGGCTGGCGAGTTTTACATCCCCGAGATGCTGATCGCGGCCCGCGCCATGCAGAAGGCTCTGGAGCCGCTCAAGCCCCTGCTGGTAGAAAGCGGCACCAAGCCGCTCGGCACGGTGGTGATCGGCACGGTGCAGGGCGACCTGCATGATATCGGCAAGAATCTGGTAGCCATGATGCTGGAGGGTGCCGGCTTCGCCATCCGCGACCTGGGGACCAACACCACCCCCGACGCGTTCGTGCAGGCGGCCCGCGACGGCGCCGATATTGTGGCGATGTCCGCCCTGCTGACCACGACCATGCCGGCCATGAAGGCCACGATTGAGGCCCTCGAGAACGCCGGTGTGCGCTCGGGCGTCAAAGTCATGATTGGCGGTGCGCCGGTCACCCAGGCGTACGCCGAGCAGATCGGCGCCGACGGCTACAGCGCCGACGCCAGCAGCGCCGTCCGCCTGGCCAAGGGCCTGATCGGGGCGGCCTAGCGCCAGTCCTACATACTTCTGAAGAGCGGGGCCTCTGTCGCTGTACAGAGGCCTTTTTTCGCGCTACCCCTCCCCCGCGCTTCTGCGGCTGGCCCATTTTTCTCTGCTGCCCGCTGCCCAATATGGTACAATCGGCCCGGATGAAACGCCTGTTGTTGATGAGCACCCGGCTGCTGGAGTGTACCGTGAGCCTCCCCAGGCCGTCCCTGTTGGCAGTTATCCTGCTGCTCCTCGTCACGCCGTTGATGATCGGCTTCATGCCGCCGCGTCAGGGCGGCGACGCCGGCAGCCTGCAGCTCCAGATCGAGGCGGGTTACAGCCAGCGTTTCCGCCCGGATTACTGGACGCCGCTGCGCCTCACGATTGCCAATGACGGGCCGGATATCAGCGGATCGCTGCGCGTCCGCCCGGAGAATAACGCCGGCATCAGCGCGACAACCTACCTGCTGCCGATTGATTTGCCCCGGCAATCCCGCAAGCAGGTCTTTCTGAATGTGGTTCTGAACGCCTATGCCCGGCAGGTGCTGGTGGAGCTGGTGAATGAGGGAGGCGATGTGCTGGCTACCGCCAGCAGCCCGCTCACGCCGGCTGACCCCGATGACGTGCTGGTGGCCGTCATCACGGATGCGCCCGGCGGCTCGGTGGACCTGAGCGCGATGACGCTGGGGAGCGGCAGCACGGCGCAGAGCAACTGGTCGGCGGAAAACTTGCCGCCGCTGGCGGACGCCCTGCTGGCGGTGGATGTCATGCTGTTCACCGATGTCGATACCGGGCGGCTGTCGGTCGAGCAGCGGCGGGCCGTGCATGACTGGGTGACGGCGGGCGGGCATCTGATCGTCACCGGCGGGCCGAACTACCAGCTCACGACTGCGGCGCTGGCCGACCTCCTCCCGGTCACGATCGCGGGCACGACGACGACGGATGATCTCACCGCGCTGGCTGTCTACGCCGGGCGCTACAGCGATACCCTGCAGGGGCCGGACGTGATCATGACGACGGGCGCGTTGCAGCCCGGCGCGGAAACGCGGGTGGAGGTGGACGGGCGTCCGCTGCTCACCCGCTGGACTTACGGCGGTGGGCTGGTGGACTATCTGGCCGTTGATCCGGGCCTGGCTCCCCTGCGCCGCTGGAATGGCAGCAGCGCCCTGTGGGAAGCCCTGGTCTTCACGCCGCGCCAGGCCGCCAGTTGGACCGGCGGCTTTCAGGACTGGGTGGCGGCGAACATGGCCGTCCGGCAGTCGCCGGGGTTCGATCTGCCTTCCACCCTGCAAATGATGGGGATGCTGGCCCTGTATATCCTGTGCATCGGCCCCCTGAACTACCTGTTTCTGCGTGTGATCGGCCGCCGCGAGCTGGCCTGGGTCACTATCCCGCTGACCGTCCTGATCTTCACCATCCTGGCCTACTACACCGGCTTCAGCCTGCGTGGCACCCAGGCCACGCTCAACCGGCTGGCCGTGGTGCAGGTCTGGCCGGATCGCGATCGGGCGCGGATAGACGGCCTGGTCGGCGTCCTTTCGCCCCGGCGGGCGGTGTACCAGGTCATCGCTCCGGCGGGGCTGACCCTGCGCCCGCTGCCAGAAGCGAGCATGGGCGGGCTGGGCTTCAACCCTGTCCAGCGGACCACGACTATCGAGGAGAGCAGTCTGTACACGGCTCCCGGTGTGCTGGTTGACGCCAGCCTGATCGCCGGCTTTGTCACCACCGGCTTTGTGCAGGACCCGCCCCGGCTGACGAGCGATGTCACGCTCACTTACGCCGCTGATGCGCCCCCTCGCCTGGCTGGCGCGATCACCAATACCACCGGCCAGACGCTGGAAAAGGCGACGCTGCTTGTGCCCGGCGGCGTGGCTCATCTGGGCACATTGGCGCCGGGCGAGAATGTCGCTTTCGATATGCTGCTGACCGGGACGCGCAGCGCGCCGCTGTCGCTGGTGAACGGCAGCGAGAACGACCTGCTGACCGGCAACCTCAACCTGACAACGCAGGATGTGATGGGCGCGTCCTTCATGCCCATGACGTACTTCTATTACGATTCCGCCAACGGGCGGGATCGTGTCGCCCGCCAGCGGCAGGACCTCCTGGGCAGTGTGGCCTTTGATCTGGATTTCAGCGGCGGGCGCGGCGACCGGGCGTATCTGTTCGGCTGGGCCGCTTCGTCGCCGCTGGCGGTGACGCTGGGCGGGGAGTCGTGGGTCGCGGAGGATACGGCGCTCTTTATTTTCGAGCTTCCGCTGGCCCTTGAGCATGGCACGGAGCCGCTCACCATCTCCCCCGGCCTGACTGTCTGGGTCAGCACCGGCGACACCACGACGGCGTCCCCGTCGCCTTATAACCTGACGCTCGGCGGCGCTGACCAGGCGGGCTTCCGCTTCATGATGCTGCCGTCGGCCCGGCTGGCGGCGGTAAGCTGGCTGGAGCTTACTGCCCGCCGCAGCGGCCTGAATACGGCCAGCGTCTTTTTGTGGGACTGGGGGGCCGCCGACTGGGAGGCGCTGGACCTGAGCATCGCGATGCGGGTGCGCGTAGAGGAGCCGGCGCGGTTCCTCGGCCCCGATGGAGCGGTACAGGTTCTGATCGTCCCCGATAATCCGAACGATTACGTGTCTTACGATCAGGTGGATGTGACCTGGCATGGCACGTTTTAATGGCCGGGCGAGGACTGGCATAAGGGGCGAAGAGGTATGAGCGCGATCATCGAGACAAGAAATCTGGTCAAGCGCTACGGCAAGCTGGAAGCGGTCAGCGCCCTGAATCTGGAAGTCCCGGAAGGCGCGATTTACGGCTTTGTAGGGCCGAACGGGGCCGGCAAGACCACCACCATGCGCATCCTGACCACACTCATGCGCCCGACCAGCGGCGAGGCTTACGTGGCCGGCTACGAGGTGACGCATAACCCGCGCAATGTGCGGCGGGCGATTGGCTATATGCCGGACTTCTTCGGCGTTTATGACGATATGCGCGTGTGGGAGTATCTGGATTTCTTCGCCGCCTGTTACGATATTCCGGAGCGCGAGCGCACAACGCTGGTGGATGATCTGCTGGAGCTGGTTGATCTGAGCCATCGCAAGAATGACATGGTGGATAAGCTCAGCCGGGGGATGAAGCAGCGGCTGTGCCTGGCCCGGACGCTGGCCCACGATCCGCAGGTCCTGATCCTGGACGAGCCGGCCTCCGGCCTGGATCCCCGCGCTCGCATCGAAATCCGCGAGCTGCTGGTGGAGCTGGCCAGCATGGGCAAATCGATCTTCTTCTCCTCGCACATCCTCTCCGATGTCAGCGAAATCTGCACCCATATCGGCATCATCGAGGCCGGGCAGATGGTCGCCCAGGGCAGTATGGAGGAAATGCAGCGGCAGCTGGCGCCGCACCGCGAGATCGTGATCACATTCCTCAATACCGGCGATCGTGAGAGGGCGCGGGGCATCATCAGCGGCGTGGAAGGCATCCTGAATGTCGCCGATCTGGAGGCCACGGAAAAAGGGCGCCCCCGCCTGCAGGTGCAGTTCAACGGTGATGACGAGGGGGTGGCGGCTATCAGCCAGCGGCTGAGCGAAGCCATGATTCCCATTGTCGGCTTCAGCGAGGAAGAGCGCAATCTGGAGGCCGTCTTCATGCAGCTCACCAAAGGTCTGGTGACGTAGGATGCATTTCAAATTCGGGGCGTCTCTGGGAAGCGAAGACTTTGAACCGCAGAGACGCCGAGAAAGGCCAGGAGTTTTTTCTTTGCATCCTCTGCATCTCTGCGGTTCCTGTTTTTTTGCCCCCGATGCGAAATGCACCCGTGACGTGGGCGGGCCGCCGTGATTGCCCACAGGGCTGCTTTCGCCCGGCGGGGCGCTGCCACCCCCGTTCGGGAGAAATTTGCCGACCGCTGGCGGCGCTCCTGGAATCACGCGCTGGCCCGCTACTACCGCTGCCAGCCGGGGTGGGCGCTTTCTCCCCGGGCGGGGGCGATCGGGATCGCGCTGGTGTGGGGGACGTTCCTGATCGGGACGGCGCTGGGGGTTGCCCTGTATCCACAGGCGACCGCGGTTCAGTGCGACAGGTTCACCTGTTACTACCCGCTGGGCACCACGTGGACTATCTACTCTATGTGGACGAACGCCCTGGCGATGGCGCTTTGCATCGGCCCGCTGATCATCCTGCTCATCCTGATCCCGGCGGCCCTGATCATCCGCTGGCGGCGCGGGCGCCCGCTGATGGCGCCGGCGGGGGCGACGATTGCCAATAGCTGGCACAACGGCGTGATTGATCTGTTGACGATTCTACCCATGGCTGGCGGCGATCTGATCCGCATCCGCTTCCTCAGCCAGTTGTGGCGGCTATGGCAACAGCGGGCGCTGGTGGCTATGGGGATCGGAGTGCTGGCCGCCGTTGTAGTCAGCCAGCACGTGCTGTTCCCGATCTTCTGGTGGCTCGGCCCCTGGCGGCAGTGGGCGGTTCAGCTCGTGCTGGTGCTGCTGTGGAGCGCCGTCGCGGTGAGCGCGCTGATCGCGTGGACGGCGTTCGCCACGCTCAACGAAGTCACCTCCAGCGTGCAGGCGGCCCTGGTGAGCTGGGCGTGGATCGGGCAGGGGATGTTCGCTGCGATGCTGTTCGCCCCGATCCTGCTGCTGGGGCAGATCTGGGCGGCGCTGGATATGTTCCCGCTCCAGTATCACGATCGCAACGTCCTTTATACAGTTCTGGGTCCGCTGGCGCTGCTGGCGCTGGCGCTGGCCTTTGCCGTGCTCAATTATCTGCTGGCGCAGGGCATCTTCCGCCTGCGCCTGCGCGTAACCGGGGCCGTCCGGCCCTGAAGGAAGCTGCCATGAGCGTACAGACCCCCGCTCAACGACCCCGGCGGTCGATCCGGGAGCGATTGTTTGGTAACCCGATGGTGACGAAGGAGCTGCGCGGGCGGATGCGCGGCGCGCGCGCCTTCATCGTGCTGACGGTGTACCTGCTCCTGATGAGCGGGTTTGTCACCCTGATCTACCTGCTGTATGTGGGGACGCTGGCCCTGACCGGGCCGAGCCAGGGCGGCGAGATCGGGCGGGTGCTGTTCCGCAGCATTGTCGGTGTGGAGCTGTTTCTGGTGACCTTCATCGCCCCGGCTTTTGCCGCGGGCGCCATCAGCGGGGAGCGCGAGCGGCAGACCTACGAGCTGCTGCGGACCACGCTCCTGCCGGCGCGGGCGCTGGTGGGCGGCAAGCTGTTCGCCACGCTCTCATACATTTTTCTGCTGCTGCTGGCGGCCATCCCCCTGCAAAGCATCGCATTTCTGTTCGGCGGCGTCTCCGAGGCGGAGGTCATCCTCGCCTTTATTATATTGTTGTGCACGTCGCTGCTGCTGGGGACGGTCGGGGTGTTCTTCTCCGCCACCACCAGGCGCACCCTGTCGGCCAGCGTGCTGAGCTACGCCTTCGCCATGCTGACCATCGTGGTCCTGCCGCTCGGCCTGTTGATCCTGACGCCGGTGCTGGGCGGCCTGATCACGACTTACGGCCCGACCCTTTCCGGGACAGTTGAGGCGGCCATTTACTATGGCGTGGGGCTGTTGATCGCCTCCAACCCGATGGCGACATTATTCGGGACTCTGCTGCTGCTCAGCGACCGGCAGGTAGCCGGCGGCTTCGATATCACCCTTCAGAACGGCGGGGTCATTCACCTCGTGTCGCCCTGGATTCCCTTTGTCATTTTCACGCTCGTTGTCTCGGCAGTGCTGCTGTGGCTTGCCGTCCGCCGGGTGGATCGTATCGAGGATATCTAAGCCGGAGGAGCGTGTCCGGGGCGAACCGCCCGGAGTGCGGACACGCCCCGAGTTTGCGGTACAATCGAAGTAACGACATCGCCGGAGGATCGGTCCACCCCTGCCGGGGCCGGCCAGGCGAGAGGATCAGGTTATGCTGCGCGAGACGGCCCAACAACTTCTGCGACTGCTCGCCCGCTGGGATCGGCGGCTGCGCTTGCAGGCCAGCCTGCTGTGGGTCCCCCGGGGGATGCTGGCTGCCCTGATCGCCGGGGTTGGGCTGGCTGTCCTGGCCCGGCTGCGCCCTTTGCTGCTGCCGGAGCAGATTGCGGCGCTCAGCGCGGGGGCCGTCTTCCTGAGCATTGTTGTGGCGCTGGCCGCCATCTGGCTGCGCCAGCATGACGCGCTGGATATGGCCCGCCGCTTCGATGACCTGTTTGAGCTGCGTGAGCGGATCAGCACGGCGCTGGAGCTGGCCGCCGGGCGTATCCGATCCACCAATGAGGAGATCACGGCCCGCCAGCTTGACGACGCGCTCACCCGCGCCCGGCGGATTGACCCGCGCGCTTACCTGCCGCTCGGCATCGCCGGTCGTGAGGTTGCCGCGCTCCTGGCTCTGGCCGCCGCCCTGATCCTGTTGCTGGCTGCGGAGAATCCCCAGACAGCGGCCCTGACCCAGCAGCAGAATATGCAGAATGCCATCCAGCAGCAGGTGACTGACTTGCAGAATCTGCGCGCGGAACTGGCTCAGGATCAGGCTCTGGATGCTCAGATGCGCCAGGAGATGCTCCGCGAGCTGGATCAGGCTGTCGAACAGCTTTCCCGCCAGCAGCTTTCGCAGGAAGAAGCCTACGCCACCCTTTCCGATCTGGCCGATCGGATGCAGGAATTCGCCCGGGATCTTGTCCAGGTGGATCGGGAAGTGCTGGAAGCCGCCCGGCAGGCGGTGGAGGGCGCCGCCCGGCAGTTTGAGGAGCAGTCGCCGGCGCTGGCCGAGGCCATGCGGCAGGGCAATCTGGCGGAAGTTGCCGCCGCTATGTCCAGCCTGAGCGAGCAGCTTGGCGAGATGGAGGACGCCGCCCGGCAAAATCTGGCAGAGGCCATGCGGGCCGCCGCTGAAGAACTCTCCCAGATCAGCCCGGCGCTGGCGGAGACGCTTCGTGAAGCGGCTGAGGCGCTGGAGCAGGGCGATACCGGGGCCGCCCGGCAGGCGCTGGATGAAGCGGCCCGGCAGGCCCAGGATATGGCTGAAGCGGGAGAGGCCGCCATGCAAGCGCAGGCGGCTGGACAGCGGGCGATTGCCCGGGCCGCCCGGCAGGCCCAGGAAGCCGCCCAGCAGGTGGCCCAGGCCGGCTCCAGCAGCCAGGAGGCGGGCCAGTCGGGCAGCAGCCAGCGGGCCGCCGGGCAGCCGGAAGAAGGCCGCCCCATCCGTATTATTTCCGGCCAGCAGGCCGGCCAGGGAGGCGAGACAGCGCGGATAGGCGGGCAGACAGCCAGCGGTCAGCCGCCGGAAGATGCTGGCGGACAGCCGACCGACGGGGCGGCCGGCCAGAGTGGGGGGCAGCAGGGCCAGGCTGCTGGCGCGGGAGAAGGTATTTCCAGCGGCGAGGAGGACGGTTTCGCCGCCAGCGGCGAGCAGATCGCGCAGGATAACAACCCCGGTGAGGCCAGCCTGACCGACTTCGAGCCAGTTTATGCGCCGCAGCGGATCGGCGCGGGCGAGGGTCAGCAGGTTCAGATCAGCGGGTCGGGCCAGCCGGGCGATCAGATCACGGGCGAGGGCGACTTCGCCGAAGCGCCGCGGGGCGAGTCCCGAGTCGGTTACGATCGCGTGTTCAGCAGCTACGTTAACGCCGCTAACCAGGCTATGGAACGCGACTACATCCCGCTGGGTCTGCGCGATGTGATTCGCAGCTATTTCATCTCGCTTGCCCCCTGAATCGGGCGGACAGGAAACCGGCGTGTGTAGAATCTGGGGCGTGTTGATAGCGGCTGTTGTGCTGCTGACCGGCTGTATGGCGCCGGGTGCGGCGGAGGAGACTGCGCCGGCGGCTCTGCTCACACCGACATTAGAGCAGGCGGTTGAGGCGCTCCCCGCCAGCCCGACGCCCGATCCGGCTTTGCCCGCGGTGTTGCTCCAGCAGGCCGCCGGCGCCGGGACGCTCTCCCTGGTGCGTTACAGCGGGCCGCAGGGGACCTGTGTGGCGCTGACGTTCGACCCGCAGACCTTCCCGGTCAATCGCTGCGGGACCTTCAGCGGGCCAGGGATCGGCTTCGTGGATTCGCTGACTGATCCGGCGGGCGGCGCGGTGCGCGTGGCTTATGGGCTGGCGCTCGACCCGAACATTTCGGCGGTGGCGGTGGAATTCGCCGGCGGGGGGAACACGAATACAGCCGTTCAGAATGGCGCTTATCTGCTGGTGCTGGGCGGTGGGCAGATGCCGCAGCAGGCGATCGCCATCAACCAGTTCGGCAACCTGGTGGGCCGCTGGCCGTTCCATTGAGGTACGCTTTTGGGGGATGTCCTGGCAGGCAGAGATTCTGACAGGAGAAGCTGTTCACACCGTGAAAGGAGGAATGCGGCGCGATTGATCCGTCGGGGCAGGCATGTTTCGCTGCGCGCTCCGGCAGCCGTCCCCGCGCCGTCAATTTTCTATGACCGCTGCCCCTCTCCCCGAGCTGACTCTCAGCGTGGATGAATTCCGCGCGACCGCGGAGCGGATTGTGACCGAAGTCGGCAGGGTGATCGTCGGCCAGGCCGATGTGGTCCGCCATGTCCTGATCTGCGTGATCGCCGGCCGCCACGCTTTGCTGGAAGGCGTGCCCGGCCTGGGCAAGACGATGCTGATCCGCACCCTGGCCGACATACTGGACCTGCGCTTCTCCCGTATCCAGTTCACGCCGGACCTGATGCCCGCCGACATCACCGGCACCGATATCATGCAGGAGGCGGAAGACGGCCACCGCCAGTTCGTCTTCCAGCCGGGGCCGATCTTCGCCAACCTGGTACTGGCCGACGAAATCAACCGCGCCACGCCCAAAACCCAGTCGGCGCTGCTGGAGGCCATGCAGGAGAACTCTGTCACCGCCGCCAACCGCACCTACCGGCTGGAGCCGCCGTTCTTTGTGCTGGCGACGCAAAACCCGCTGGAGATGGAAGGCACGTACCCGCTGCCAGAGGCGCAGCTTGACCGCTTCCTGTTCAAGATCGATGTGCACTTTCCCAGCGTCGAAGATCTGGTGAATATCCTGAACCGCACGACAGGCGCCGAGCCGGCCGCGGCGCAGCGGGCCGCCGATGGCCCGCGCATCCTCCAGATGGGGCAACTGGCCCTCCAGACACCCATCGCCAGCCATGTCAGCGAATATGCGGCCCGGCTGGTTGTCGCCACTCACCCGGAAAGCCCGACAGCGCCGGAGGCGGTCCGCCGCTATGTGCGGTACGGCTCCAGCCCGCGCGGGGCGCAGGCTCTGATTCTGGGGGGCAAGATTACGGCGCTGCTCAGCGGGCGGTACAATGTGGCTTTTGAGGATATCCGGGCGGTCGCGCCTGCCGCGCTGCGTCACCGCCTGCTGCTGAACTTCGAAGGGCTGGCGGAAGGGGTGAGCACCGACCGGGTGATTGCCGATCTGCTCGCCAGCGTGCCTGAACGGGCGTAGAATTCGTATCAGAGACGGATCAGGTTTTTCCTGATTCTCCGCAATGCAGGATTATCGGGCCGGCGCCTGATCGCCGGCCTCATTGAAGAAGGGTCACTGTGATGGATAACCAGTCTGCCAGCGCTAACGGACAGCAGGACGCGCTCCCCCCTCTGCCGGATGATATCCGGCCCGAAGACCTGATTGAAAAATCGCAGCCTGTGCCGCCGCCCGATCGGGAACGGATGCAGGCTTTTCTGGACCCCCATGCCACGCCGGTGGACTTCCCGATTGCCGCGCTGGACGAGCCGCAGATCAGCACCCACCAGTTGCCCGCCCTGGAGACGGTCCTGCTGCGGCCGTGGCGCGGCCTGCGCTACGGCCACCGGCGGGATATCGGCCGGGTGCGCACGGAAAACGAGGATTCCACGTTCACCTTTTTCACCACGCAGCTTAACGCAGAGGAGAACCCTGACCTGGGCATCTTCATTGTGGCCGATGGCGCCGGCGGGCATGAGAACGGAGAGCTGGCGTCGGCGGTTGTCAGCCGGGCGATGATTGATGTGCTCACCCGGCTCCTCTACCAGCCGATGCTGCTCCAGCACCTCGACAAGACGGAAGAGTCCATCCCGCCGATCACGGAGCTGCTGACCGAGGCGGTTAAGGATGCTGACAAACGGCTGCGGGATGAGGTGCCCGGCGCCGGCTCCACCCTGACGACAGTTGTGGTGATGGGCGATCTGGCCCATATCGCTCATGTGGGCGATAGCCGCGCCTACCTGCTCACGCCGCTTGCGACCAGCAAGGAGGAGGATGCGCCGACCCCGGCGGATCAGACTCCGGCGGCGAAACAGGAGGAGGATGCGCCGCCGTTCAAGATGGAACAGCTCACGCGCGATCATTCGGTCGCCAAGCGGTTGGAAGAGATCGGCCAGATCACGGCCCGGGAAGCGGTGAATCACCCCGAGGCCGGGCGGTTATGGAAGATCATGGGCCTGACCGATAACCTGGAGCCTGACATCAGCACGCGCCGCCTGCCGGCCCATTCCTACCTGCTGATGTGCAGCGACGGCCTGTGGAATATGCTCAGCGAGGCGGATATGGCGCGTATCATCACCAGCGCTGGCTCGCCCCAGGAAGCGGTTGACCGGCTGATCGTGAGCGCCAATGCCTATGGCGGTGTGGATAACATCTCTGCCATCGTCCTCCAGATGCCCTGAACATCGACGAAGCCGTGGAAGGCTGACAGGTGACGGACGACAGGCTGTTCGACGAAAAGACCCTCCGTAAGCTGGAGCAGCTTGCCCTGCAGGCGCACCAGGTGCGGGCCGGTGCGATCAAGGGCGAGCGGCGCAGCACCCGGCGCGGCACGAGCATCGAATTCGCCGATTACCGCAATTACTCCAAGGGCGACGATCTGCGCCGTGTGGACTGGAATATCTTCGCCCGGCTGGAGCGCCCGTTTGTCAAGCTGCTGGAAGAAGAAGAGGACCTGGCCGTTCACCTGCTGCTGGATGCCTCGGCCAGCATGGATTGGCCGCGCGCCGCGGCAGGTGACCTGGCCGCCGGGGAAGCCGCCCACAAGTTCACCTTCGCCCGCCGCCTGCTGGCCGGCCTGGCTTATATCTCGCTGACCGGCGGCGACCGGCTGATGATCAGCGCGCTGGGGTCGCGAGGGCAGGCGTGGGGTCCGGCCCGGGGACGCGCCCGCATTCTGGATATGCTCAATTCGGTGGCGGCTTTCGCCGCCAGCGGCGAGACGGATTTGAACGCCGCCCTGCGGGATTACGCCCTGCGCGGCGGGCGGCCCGGCCTGTGCCTGCTGATCAGCGACTTCTATTCGCCCTCTGGCTATGAGGAGGGCCTCAAAGCCTTACAGGCCAGGGGGCACGAGATCGGGGTGATTCACGTTCTTTCGCCCGATGAGGTGAACCCGCCGCTGACCGGCGATCTGCGGCTGGTGGATGTGGAAACGAGCGCCGGTCAGGATGTGACCGTGGACGCCGCCATGCGCGACCTGTACCGGCGGCGGCTGCGCGCCTGGCAGGAAGAAATCAGCGCCTTCTGCCGGGGGCATACGATTCACTATGCGTCAGTGGAAACCTCCGTCCCCTGGGAGGAGGTGATCCTTTACCAGCTTCGTGGATTGGGGGTAGTGCGATAGAGCGCCCGCAATCCCGGTTAGCAAACGCGCGGACGTTCAATTGAACGCCCTGATTGCCCCGTGAAGGTCAGACAGGGGGCTTAAGCCCCTTGCCCGGCGAACACCCCCTTCTTTATTGTCGTCCCTCAGTCCGGAGTGGGTGGAAGGGGTATCGCGGAAGAGGAGTGGCATGTCCTTTCTGATTCCCGCCGCCGGCCTGCTCGGCCTGCTGGCGGTCCCGATCGTCCTGCTGTACATGCTGCGCCTGCGCCGCCGCGAGACGGAGGTCAGCAGTACGTATCTGTGGAGCCAGGTGCTGCGCGACCACGAGGCCAACGCGCCCTGGCAGCGTTTGCGCCGCAGCCTGCTCCTGCTGCTCCAGCTTCTGGTTGTGGGCCTGCTGGTGTTGGCCCTGATGCGCCCCTTCATCCTGACCCCGACGGTCACCACCGGCCGGACCGTCATCCTGCTTGACGCCTCGGCCAGCATGAATGCGACGGATGCGCTCCCTTCCCGCTGGGAAGCCGCCCAGCGCGAGGCGCTGGATATCGTCGATGCCCTCAGCCCGACGGACAGCGTCACGGTGATTCGCGCCGCCGCAGTGCCGGAGGTGCTGGCCAGCGCCAGCAGCGATCCCGCCCTGCTGCGGAGCGTTATCCTGGATGCGGAGCCTTCTCAGGGGCCGGCGGACTGGCCGGCGGCGCTGACTCTGGCGGCTGGCGGGGCAGCGGGGGCGGAAAACTTCAGCGTGGTCCTGATCAGCGACGGCGGCCTCCCGGCGAATTTGCCGGCTATCCCGGGCAGTCTCCGCTACGTCCCGATCGGTCACAGCGGCGAGAACGCGGGTATCACGGCGCTCTCTGCGCGGGCGCGGGCCGGCCAGCCGCCGCAGGTCTTCATCGAGCTGACGAACTTCGGCGACCAGGACGTTGAGACGATCCTCAGCATCAAACTGGATGGCGAGCTGGACCGCGCAGCGCGAATGACAATCCCGGCTCGCAGCGCCGCCGTATCGTTCTTCACGGACTTACAGACGGGCTTCACCACCCTTGAGGCCGGGTTGACCCCCGCCAGCACCTCCCGCGTGCCGGACTACCTGGCCGTGGACGACACCGCCTGGGCCGTGTATAACGCGCCGGGCGCCGGGCGGGTCCTGCTGATGACACCGGGCAATATCTACCTGCGGCAGGCGCTGACCAGCCTGCCCGATCTCGAAGCCTATGAAGGCCGGCTCCAGGACGGCCTGCCAACCGACCAGCGCTTCGACCTGTACGTGCTCGATAGCTGGCTGCCGGAAGACGGCGTTCTGCCTGATGGCGATCTGCTGATCATCAACCCACCCGCCGATACCGATCTGTTCGTGCGGGCCGGCATCAGCGTGGCGACGGGCAACCCGCGCGTCCGGCGCGACGATCCGCGCACGCAGTACCTGAACTTCAACAATGTCAATGTCCTGGACTTCACAGTTCTGGAAGGTGTGGCCTGGGCGGAGCCGCTGGTCACGGTGGATGGCGGGCCGCTGGTCCTGGCCGGGGAAGAAGGCGGGCGGCAGGTAGCAATTATCACCTTTGACCTGCACGATTCCGATCTGCCGCTGCAAATCGCCTGGCCGGTCCTGCTGGCGAACCTGATGCAGTGGTATACGCCGGCGCGCGCCGTCAGCCAGGAGGCGCTCCCAATCGGCGGGACGCTGGCCCTGACGCCGTCTTTCGAGGCCGATGCCGTGCGCGTGACCCGCCCGGATGGCCGGACGACGACCCTGCGCGTCGGCGAAGGGCCGCTGATCTACGCCGACACGACCCTGCCCGGCCTGTACACGGTCGATACGTATGCCGGGGCGGAGCTGCTCCAGAGCGAGCTGTTCGCCGTTAACCTGTTCGACCGCGCGGAGAGCCTGATCCGGCCCGTCGGGCGGCTGACCATCGGAGCTGATGAGGTCGGCGAGGCCGGGCGCGAGGAGATCGGCCAGCGCGAGCTGTGGGTGCTGCTGGCTCTGCTGGCTCTGGCCGCCCTGAGCGTTGAGTGGGCTGTATACTGGCGGCGGATGCGCCTGCCCCGGCCGGCAGCCCCGGCCCGCGCTGCGCCGCGGCCAGCGGCGATGCGCCCCGGCCGATGGTGGGCGCCCCGCCGGCGTTGATGGAGGGCTGCAGAGCGTATGACAACAGGCCAGAATACTGCCCAGCCGCCGCGCGTCATCGTCTGTGTGGGCAAGAATTGCGGCGGCCTCGGCTGCGGTGCGCGCATTTACGAGCGGCTCCAGGCCATGCTGGACGAGGCCGATCCGCTCCATCCGCCGTTCAAACTGCGCGTGGCGAACTGCTTCGACCGGTGCGAAGAAGGGCCGAATATGATGATCTACCCCGGCGGCCGCTGCTTCGATCATCTGGACGTGGAGAAGGCCGTGCAGATTGTCATGGCGGAGGTGGCCGCCAGCCAGGATAATCCGCCGGAATGATCGCTTATGATCTGGATAGAGGCTGACGTGGCTTTTAATGTGACTGGCGGGCGGCGCCTGGAGCGGGGGCTGGATGTCCTGGCCGGGCGCCCGGCCAGCGGATGGTTATTTGTTGCGGACAGGCTGCCAGACTCATGATTTTCACGACGCCGCTCGCGCTGCTTTTGCTCCTGCTGCTGCCCGTGCTCGCCTACCTGGGCTGGCCGCGGCTGGCCTTCCGCCGTCGCCGTGATACGGTCAGCCTGCTGCTGCGCCTGACGATTGTCACCCTGATTGTATTCGGGCTGGCCGGACTGCATATCAGCCGGGCGGCGGAAAAGCTCTCCGTCGTTTTTCTGGTGGACGTTTCCGACAGCATGGACTCGGCGGCCCAGGCCGCCGCGCTGGATTATGTCCGGGAGGCCATGCGCCATTCCGGCGCCAGCGACGAGTCGGCTGTCATCCTGTTCGGCAGCAACGCTCTGGTGGAGCGGCCCATGCTGCCGGGGCAGGGGCTGGGGCCGATCGGCTCGCGGCCGGGCACGCTCAGCACTAACCTGGCGGAGGCGATCCGGCTGGGCATGGCGCTCTTCCCGACCGATGCCGCGCGGCGGATGGTGGTCCTGAGCGATGGCGTGGTCACGGCCGGGGATGCGGCGGAGGCCGCCCGCCTGGCCGCGGCGGGCGGGGCGCAGATCGACTTCGTGCCCTTCAGCCGCCAGCCCTCCCCGGAGATCATGGTCACCGACGTGCAGGTCCCCACGCGCCTGAACGTGGATGAGCCGTTCGAGATCGACTACACCGTCACCAGCGATACCGAGACAGCGGGCATCGTCAGCCTGCTGGCGGGCGGCCAGACGCTGGCCCGCGCCCGCATCGCCCTGCATGTGGGGGAGAATCGTTACGTCTTCCGGCTGGATTCAGGCTTCCCGGCCACCGGCTTCAGCGATATCCGCATTCAGGTTGAGCCTGTTGATCCCGCCGCTGACGGCTTCTACCAGAACAACCAGCTCTCCGCCTTCACCGAGATCACCGGCCCTTCCCGCGTGCTGATGGTCGCCCGCGAGGGCGCGGCGGGCGCGGCAGATGTGGAGTACCTGCTGCCGGCCCTGCAGGAGACCGGGCTGGATGTGGAACGGGCGACGCCGGGCGATTTGCCGATCGGGCTGGCCCCGCTGAGCGCCTACGCCAGCGTGATTCTGGTCAACGTGCCGGCTGCGGACCTGTCGCCGCTGCGGATGGAAGTGCTGCGGACGTATGTGCGCGATCTCGGCGGCGGGCTGGTCGTCATCGGCGGCGATCGGAGCTACGGCGTCGGCGGGTACTTCCGCACGCCGCTGGAAGATGCCCTGCCGGTGGAGATGCAGATTCGCGATCAGGAACGGCTGCCGGCGCTCTCGCTGATCTTCGTGATCGACAAATCCGGTTCGATGGGCGCGGTCGGCCCCAGCGGCTACAGCAATATCGACCTGGCCAAGGAGGCCATCATCCGTTCGGTAGCCCTGCTCAACCCGACGGATCGGGTGGGCGTCGTGGGCTTTGACACCAGCGCGTCCTGGGTGGTCCAGCCCACGCCGGCGGAGAATATCAACGCCATTCAGGCGCAGGTTGCCACCCTCCGCGCCGGCGGCGGGACGGATATCCGCGGCGGCCTGCAGGCGGCGGCCAGCTACCTGCCTAACGATCCCTCTACGCTCCGCCACGTCATCCTGCTCTCCGACGGCGGGTCCGACCCGTCCGGCATCCCGGAGCTTGTGGAGCGAATGCGCTCCGACTACAGCACGACAGTCAGCGTGGTCGCCATCGGCGATGGGTATGCGCCCTTCCTGCGGGACGTGGCTGCCATTGGCCGCGGCAACTTCCACTTCACCCGCGATGTCAGCACTATCCCATCCATTTTCACGGCTGAGACGGTGCTGGCGACCCGATCGTACATTGTGGAGGAGGAAGTTTATCCGGCTATTGTCGGCGAACATCCGATTCTGACCGGCATCGCCAGCCTGCCTCCGCTGTTCGGATATGTCGCCTCCACAGTCAAAGATACAGCGCAACTCTTGATGCGCAGCCCGATCCCCAACAGCGATCCTGTTCTGGCGGCCTGGCAGTTCGGACTGGGCCGCTCGGTAGCCTGGACGAGCGACGCAACGGCCCGATGGGCCGTCAACTGGCTGCCCTGGGAGCACTACACCCGCTTTTTTGATCAGATGGTGCGCTGGACAATCACCGAAGGCGTCAACAGCAATCTGGAGATTCGGGTGGAAACGCGCGATGGGGAAGCGGCGCTGGTGGTGGACGCCCGTGACCGGGGGGGTGACTTCCTCAACGGCCTGAATCTGGATGCTGGCGTTGTCGGCCCGGACTTGCAGTCGCAGGTGATCCCGTTGTTTCAGGTGGCGCCTGGCCGCTACGAAGGGCTGTTCACGCCGGGCGTTGAAGGGGCGTATTTCATCCGCGTGGCCGGCCGGCCGGTGGCTAACGCGCCCATAGACGTGGTGGTGGCGCAAACCAGCGGCTGGGTGCTGGCCTATTCGCCGGAGTACCGCCTGCGAGGGCAGGGGGCCGATCTGGCGCTCCTGAACGCGGTGGCTAACCTGACCGGGGGCGGCTCGCTGGAAGGGCGGCCGGCCGATGTCTTTCGCCACGATGTGCGCGTCGCCAGCACGCAGTTCCCGCTGTGGCCGTGGCTGCTGCTGGCCGCTTTGCTCCTGCTGCCGTTCGATGTGGGTGTGCGCCGCCTGATTGTGACGCGCGGCGACTGGCGCAAACTGACCGCCTGGGTGCAGGACCGGCTGGGCATCCAGCCGGATATCCTGACCGAACGGGCGCGCGCCGCGCAACTGGATCGCCTGCGCGGCGCTAAGGAGCGCGCCCGCCCCGATCTGCCCGCCGATCGGCCGCCGGAGTTATCCGCCGTAGATACGATCCTGCCCGCCGACGAACGCCGCCAGCCGACCGCGCCCCGGCCTGCCCCTGACCAAGACGTCGGGGCCGCCGCGGCCAGCGCGGCCGCCCTTGCCGCTCACAGACGCGCCGTCCGCGATGCTGGACGCGGGGCGGAACCAGCGCGGCCCGCACCCCCGGCGCCAGCCCCCGCCCCGCCAGAAGCCGCGCCGGACTTATCCGCCGCGCCGCGCGTTGAGCCGAAGCCAATGCCCAAGCCGGAAAGCGCCGGCTCCACCGCTTCTCAACTGCTTAAACGCAAGCGCCAGCGCAGCCAGGGTGAGGCGGAAGACGAGGGAGACTCGTAAAAGGGCTGACGCTCCCCGATACAAATGATTTCCGAACCTTCGAGGGGCGGACCGCGCCAGATTGCTGCCCCTGTTCCCCGCATGTACGGCAGTTTTCGCATTCCTGACCGGCTCGTTCCGGGCCGGAATACTCCCTGAATTCAGCGCAATTCTGGCTGCCGAACCGGCCCGAATACCTTATTTCAATATGTCTATTACCATAAAGATGATACTAGAACAAAAGTTAGAACACGGTATGAATTCCGTATAAAAATTTATTGTTAATGACTTGTATTGATGATACACTACTTTTGCCGAAGGGCTATTTTGCAGGCCGTAAAGCATTTGTAGCCCATATGCAGGGGGGATTTCTTCCATGTCACGTTTTCTGTCGCTGATTAAAAAGGTAGGCGACCTGGTCGATATACTTAACCCTCTGATGGAGCTAGCCCGTAACTTCAGAGGGTTCACGGCCTTCGGGGCGTTCGCCCTGTTGATCGGCCTGGTCGTGGTGATTCTCCAGTTCCCCCAGGGCAGTTTTAACGTTTTGTTGGATGGCTTCAAGCGCCTGGAATCGGGTCAGTTTTTTCAGTTTGCTCTGGCAGCCCTGGCGGTATTCACCACCCTCTCCATCTTGCTGCTCGTGCTGGCCTATCTGCACTCCACGCGGACCCAGGCCGCCCAGAGCCTGATTTCTGTGGTGGTATGCAGCGACGATTCGGAGAGGAGACCAATCCGCGACGCCCTGGTCATGCTGACCCTGGACAATGAGACTTTCCGCCAGCACACCGACGACGTGGGCGGCACGACCTTCCGCCTGGGCCGGGTCTGGCGCCAGAAGCGCGCCCGGTTGAATGCCGAACACACGGATTATGCCGCCCGCGATCCGCTGATTGTGGACCTGAAGCCGGGCGAGCAGATTGCGATCCCCCTTCAGAAGAAGGACCGGCCTGCCCTGCCAGAAGCGCCTTTGCCCTTGCCCTTGCCCACGCCCGGCGACAAATCGCTGCCCACCGTGTACATCTCCTATGCCGACAGCGACGCCGCCACGGCTGCTACGATAGCGGACAGGCTGCGCCAGAGCGGATTTCCTGTCTGGCCGGTGGGAGCGACTGAAGATCGGAACGAGATCGATCTGGGGACGGAACAGACTATCCGGCGCGCCGATATTATGATGGCGCTGGTCTCTGGCGCCGCCGAGACCTCCCCTCGTTTGACTAATGAAGCTAATTTCGCCCATACGACGAAGATAATGGTGGTGCCGGTGAAGATCGAACCAGACGTGACGATACCGCCCATGCTGAAAGGGCCGGCTCATAATGACGGACAGACGTCGCTGGAGATTAACCCGCGCAATCTTCTCGCCGAAGTTGACCGCCTGTCTGACGAATTGCGCTCCATTGGGGCCGCGCCAGTCGAGAACGTCGTTGATCCGACGAAGCCGACACAGCCTTCAGCGAAAACCTTACCCAGGCCTCCCGCGAAGACTTCACCGAAGGGCGACAGGCCGCCGGCCAACCCGTTTGTCCACGGCGGAGTTGTGCGCGACGACCTGTTCATCGGGCGGCGGGAAGCGCTGGCTAAGATCAGCAACCGTATTGGCGGCGTTACGATGCAGTCTGTCTCCATCGTCGCCAATCGCCGGATGGGCAAGACCTCCCTCCTTCATTACGTCCAGAGGCGCCACAGGCGGTTGTTCCAGACGGAAGGGGGCTGGTCGGTGGTGTATGTGGACATGATGGATGCCCGCGCGCATGATAACGCCGGGATCATGCGCCTGCTGCGGCGGGCGATCGCTGGCCGGATAAAGCGCGATCCCTGGGCTGAAAAATATGACGGCGACCTGAGCGTGATGGCCGAGGCGTTCGAAGATATGTCCGCGGATGGGGTCAATCTGGTGCTGTGCCTCGATGAATGGGAGGAAGTGATGGCCCATCCGGAGCTTGACGCTCTGATCGAACAGCTTCGGGCGTCCGGCTCGATGTGCCGGATCGGGATGGTGGTGGCGACGGCCTACGAGCTGATCGATCTCAAGCGCGCCAGCCGGCTCGGCTCGCCGTTCTACAACATCTTTGACACCGTCTACCTCGGCCTGATGCCAGATGAGGAGTGGCAGGGCCTGGTGCAGGCGGCTTATGAGCGCGGAGGGCGGCCGGTGGAGCCGAAGGATATGGCGTTGATTGGCTCGCTGGCTGGCGGCCACCCTTACCTGACGCAGCTTGCTGGCTCGCTGGTCTGGGAAGCGCCCTGGCAGGGCCGGGATACAGCAAATATCTGTCAGGTCTATAAGCATAAGGCGCGCGCGCTGTTCGGGGGCATCTGGAGTCGCCAGAATGAAGCTCAGAAAGCGGCTATCCGCGAGGCGCTGGGCATCCACATGGCCGACCCGATCGCCAGAGATGTGTGGGATGATCTCAAGCGGCGCGGCGTGCTCACCGAAGGCGGCGAAGTTTTTTGCCAGCCGTTCGCCGATTTTGTGATGAGTCAGGAACTGTAACCCGATGGCATGAGGGGTCTTATGCGGCTATTCATCTGTAGTGCGGACCAGGATCAGAGCAACGTCCTGAGCCTGACCAATGCCCTGGATGCGGCAGGTCACGAGTCCTGGCTGGACCTCTGGCTCCTGTCCGACACGGGCTGGCAGGAGCAGGTGCAGACAGCGATCAGGCAGTCGCGGGCTGTCCTGCACGTGCTCACCAGCTACTCGGCCCGGGATGAGCGCTGCCGGTGGGAACGACAGCAGGCTGTCCACAGCGGTAAGCCCGTGATCGTTATCCGCTTCGACCCCGAAATCGCCGTGCCGGAGGACCTCGGCTCCTCTGCCACGATCATTGACTTCAACCCCACCCCGACGGCGCAGAACTTCGGCCGCCTGATGGACCTCCTCAAGGATGCCGAGACTGCTCAGCCCGGCGCGCCGTCCTGGCCAAACCACCGGCAGCCTCCGGCGCGCGGCCTGCTGGGGGCGGCTGAGCGGCACACTTTCGCCATTGCGACCGCTGCCGTCGTCGGCCTGCTCGGCCTGCTGGCCGATTTTGCCATCAAGGCACAGCTTTCCGGCGAGGCGCTGGAGGCTACTCCTGGCGTATTCCATGCCATTTATCGGCTGGGGCCGATCGGGCTGTTTGTAATTGCTCTGGGGCTGTTCACGGTGATCCGCCAGCCCCGGATATCGGCGTCCCTGTTCATCCTCTTTCAGGCTATCCTGTTCAGCAGCTACCTGGCCACGCCCGAAGCGACGCTCGGCGGTTACATTCTGGCGGTGATGTTTTCTCTGCTGGGCTATTTTGTCGGCAAATCGCGCCTGGTCCTCTGGCCCTGGGTATCCTACCGGCTCTGGCGGCAATACAGCCGGTTGAAGCGCGATCTGGCCGCCGACGCGCCAGTTGATGAGGCGGCTGCCGGCGTCCTGACCGAGCTGGATAAAGAGATTGCCGCGCCGCTCTATGGTTACGAAGCGGTCTTGCACACCCTGGCTGAAGCTGGCCTCAGCCTGCACAGCTTCAACGCCCGGACAGCCAGCGCTGCCCACCAGATGGACTACCGGATAATCGTTCAGTCGATAGGGATACGGCGGCTGGAAACGGCGGCTGATCTGCAGGATGTGTACGACATTGTGGAGCGTTATGACCTGGTTTCATATGAGAACCGGGCTTCGCTCCGCATCTTCATCCAGAAGCTGGCGCACAGCGCCACCGCGATTGAACGCCTGCGCACCCGCGCCCAGTTCCTCTGGCAGCTTGGCGAGATCATCCAGCCCGATTGGGAGGAGCAGCAATCCCGCTGGCCCCGCCAGCATATCGCCATTCAGGTGATGATTCAGCAAATCTACGCGTCGGTGAATTTGAATTACTCCGATGTGGCTCAGTACTGGCTGGCCTACCGCAACCTGGAAGCCACAGTCGAGCAGATTAACGCCATCGCCGAACGGCACGTAGAAACCGGGGAATGCGCGCGCCAGGGGGTCCACCTGACCCTGCAGCAGCTTTCTCAGACACAGCAGCGGATACGGGAGATCGAGACGGAATTTTCGCACCTTCCGGAGTATGAGAAGGGGTGGCATCACGCGCTTCTGGATACCGATTTCGATGCGACGCAGTTGTTGACGGTGGACTACCGCGTGCGTGAGGAGATGGTCCGGGCTGAGATCGAGCGCCTGCAACTGCTGGGCCGAAGCCAGCCGGCGAGCTGGCTGGCGATCAGCAATACCGGCGAAGAGGTCGTCGATCAGATGAATCCCTGGTGCGTCATGACCCACCAGTTAATGCAGCGGCTGGAGATGGTGCGACAGATGGACGATCGTTACGTCGCCTGGGCCGAGACAGAACTGAGCAGCATCCTGGCCGGGCTGCGGACGGTCAAAGATATTGCCGATCTGGATCAGCGCCTGTCGGTGCTGACCATGTCCGATGACAGCTTCGGCCCGATGGTGGACGGCACGATTGAGGCGCTGCAGGAGATCGGCCAGCAGACCCGCGCCGCGCTGGCATCGATGGAGGGCACCCATCACCGCCGCCAGCTTTTGATCGAGGCGGAAGATCGCAGCAATGCGCTCCGCAACTGGCTGCGCACCCGTTATGGCCGGGCGCGGACGCGCCAGTGGGCCGATTATGTGCAAAAGTCAATCAGCGAGGTGCTGGACGATCACCTCAACCACCAGCGCGAGCAGGAACAGGCGACTTACCGCAACCCCTATATTGTCGGCAACCCGATCACGCCCAAGAGCGCCACGTTATTCAAAGGGCGCACCGACCTCGCCCGGCAGCTTGCCGACTTCCTCAACCGTGACAACCAGCCCACCATCGTCCTGTATGGCCCGCGCCGAATGGGCAAAACCAGCTTTCTGCTCCAGCTTCAGAATCTGCTGCGCGGCCTGAATGACGACTATATCCCGGTTTTCCTGAATGGGCAGGATGTCGGCGTTTGCCAGAATGACGCCAGCTTCTTTTACTTCCTGGCGCGGGCCATCCATACCCAGCTCACCCAGCGCACCGGCCAGCAGATCGAGCGGCCAACCCGCGAAGACCTCGAATCCGAGCCGTACAGCATCATTCGTGAGTGGATTGATGATAAGGTTGCGCCGCTCCTCAACGAGCGTCAGATGCTTCTGATCACGATTGATGAGTTCGAGAAAATCGGGGAGGCCATCCATAAGGGCGAGCTTTCGGAGAAAATTCTGGATTTCCTGCGACATACCATGCAGCATGGTGAGCACATGGTCTTCCTGTTCTGCGGGGTCGAGACGCTGGACGCGCTGGGGCCGAACGCGGCTTCTTACTTCATCAGCGTGCAGACGTTCGAGATCAGCTATCTCAGCCAGGATGCCGCGGAAGAGCTGATCCGCTCCCCGAATCCCGCCGCCGGACAGATGCCGGACTACGACGATGACGTGGTGGCGGAGATCATCCGGCTGACACACTGCCAGCCGTACCTCGTCCAGGCCATCTGCTCGCGCATTGTGGATATCGCCAATGAGGAGCACCTGAGGTGTGTCCAGATGGACACGCTGGAGAAAGGGCTGTCCAGCCTCTTCGACACCAACCGGCTGTATTTTCAATATCTGTGGAACGATGCCGGGGAGTACGGGCGGACTATCCTCACAACCCTGGCCGGCGGGCCGGCCTCGCTGGAGCCGGGACAGCTCGCCCACCCGGAAGGGAAAGGGCTGCTGCTGCGCCGGGTGATCTGCCGCCGTCCGGACGGTATGCACGAGATTGAGATTCCGCTCATGCAGCACTGGGTGGCCCTGCAAACGGAAGAGGGGGAAGACACGCTTCCTGTTCTGGTCCACCCCTGATTGCCGATCCTGGCCAGGGTCAGAACGGGGGCGGGACGCAATTGCGCTTAGCGACAACCGTTTATACAATAGAACGTAAAGTTAGAATTCTGTTATAGCATCCTGAATTATCCAGTTTTACAGCGCTTCATTCGACTGGAGAACCTGAGTGAGCCAGGATCGAAAGAGTTTCGTCAGCTATAGCGATAGAGATGCCGCCTTTGCCCTGCGACTGGCCGTCGATCTGGCCCAACGGGGCGTCCCTCTGTGGATGGACCGGCTGAATCTGCTCCCCGGTGAGGATTTCCGGGCCGCCGCCGCGGCCGCTCTGGATGCCCCTCTGGCCTTCCTGGCGGTTATATCGCCGGCTTATCTGGAATCTGGCTATTGCCGGGCGGAGCTGGACCGGGCGCTGTCGCTCGGGGTGCCGATCTGCGTTGCTTTGCTCCAGCCCGTGCCTGAGGCGGACCTGCCTGTGCCGCTCGCTGAGGGGGCTTACGGGGACTTCCGGGCCTGGCCCGATGATGGCGAGGGCTACTGGCAGGGTGTCAACACGCTCGTCGATCTGTTCTATCGGGAGGCCGGCGTCCCGGTCGCTCCGGAGGCCGGGTCAGAAGCGCGCTACCTGCTGGGGGTAATCCGCGATCTGGGGGCGCGCCTTGCGATACCTCAGATAGAGGATGCCGGCGATCAGCGCCCTGATCCAGATGGCGCTTTCAACTGGCTGGCGCAGGGGTGCTTCGGGGTTTTTGACCCCCGGGATATGTCCCCGGCGCTCCCGCAGTTCCGCCCGCACATCGCCCGCTACGAGGGCCTTCAGTCTGTCGCTGAACAATATCCCCGCTTTGTCCTGATCGGCGATGGCGGCTCCGGCAAGACCACGCTGTTGAGCGGGCTGGCTCTGCAAGCTGCGCGCGCGCGGCTGGCCTGGCCCGCGTCCGCGCCGCTGCCCCTCATTCTGCCGCTGGCCGCCTGGAGCGGAGATGTTGCGCTGCCTTCTTTCATTCGCCAGGCTGCCGAAGCGGCGGGGTGGCCGTCCGACAGCGATCCGCTGGCGGCGCTGAGCCAGGGTGAGGCTGCCCTGTATCTGGATGGCCTGAGCGAGACTGAGGATGCTGTCGAGAAGGCCGAGCGGCTGCGCGAATGGCTCCAGTCGGATGCCGCGCCGCAGCGGCTGATCGTGACTTGCGACCGGGAGGCGTACCTGCGCGGCCTGGTTCTGGGCCTGCCGGCGGTGCAGATTATCCCCTGGGACGCCGCCCGCGCTGAGGCGTATCTGGCGGCAGCGGTGAACGCGGATTTCGCACCGGAGCCGGGAGACGCCCTGCCCGCCGGGCGCGCGCCGATCCACCCGTCCGCCGGCCTGCGCGATCTGCTGCGCCACCCGCTCCTGCTGAATGTGCTGGCCCGCGCCGGGCAGCCCGCTGGCGGCCCCGAGGGCAGCGCAGGAATGCTCCTGCGGCGGCTGACGGAGCATCGATGGGCGGAAGCGGAAGGCCGGGCGACGGTCTCCTGGACGACGCTGGAAGCCGGACTGGCTGAGCTGGCTTTTCAGGCCACGCTGGACGCCATGCCGGTATATCTGCCGGAGGATTACGCCGTCCGTTATCTGGGCGACGCCGCTTTGCTTGACCCGGCCAACAGCGGCGCCTTTCTGGAGATGGCCGGGGGAGCGGTGCGGTTTGTGCATCAGGCGGTGCGCGACTATTTCGCCGCCCGTTATATTGTGCAGGCCGGGGCGCTGTGCGACTACCTCGCCCTGCCGCAGTTCGACCCCGGCGAACAGCGCATCCCGGGCCAGTGGGATGCCGCCGTGATCCTCCTCAGCGGCCTGGCCCCCGACCCGGAGGCCATTGTCTACGAAGTGGCCCGTGTAGACCCGTTCCTGGCCTTTGAGTGCGCGTACAGCGGCCTGGACCTGTCCCGCGATAGTCTGGACCGGCTGGCCCACCATCTGCTCAGCTCCTCGTTTGTCCACCGCCAGATCGGGCGCGTGGCAGCCGTCCGCCTGATCCCGGCTGATCTGGCCGAATCGGCCATGCCTACCCTGCTGGAAACTATGCGAAACGGCGCGTGGGATGCCCGCTGGGCCGCCGCCGACACGCTGTTCGAGATGAACCCGCCGCTGCTGCCGGGCGTCCTGGAGGCGCTGGCGGACCTTGATTCTCCGCTCAACACGGCTGCCGGGGCGGCGCTGCGCAAGATCGGCCAGGCGGCCCTGCCGACCCTGCTCATGCTGATGTACGCGGATGATGCTGCGATCCGGCGGGGGGCGGCCCGCGCCCTCGGTCAATTTGGCGATCCGGCGGCCGTCCCGGTCCTGGTGGAGGCGCTCCAGGACGCCGACCCGGCGGTGGTGATAGAGGCCGCCGGCGCGCTGGGCTGGATACGCGATTCTGCCGCCACGCTGTGGCTGCCCCGCCTGCTGCACCATGACCACCCGGATATCCGGCAGGCCGCCATCCGGGCGCTGGGCTGGATGCGCGCCGCCGCCGTGGATAGTATGCTGGATGCCGCTGTTAATGCCCCCGATCTGGAGACGCGCACCCAGGTAATTGAAGCGCTCAAAGATACCTCTGATCGGGCGGTACAGGATCGGCTGTTGCACGCCACGACCAGCGACGACGGCGAGATTCGCGCCGCCGCCCTGGAAGCCTTGGAGAACGCGGAGGGCCCTGTGTTTGTGAAACGTCTCATTGATGCCCTGGAAGATACAGCCTATTCCCGCTGGCGTGGCAAAAGCATCGGCAGCATTGCCGCTGAAGTCCTTAAAGCGCGGGGGTACGATGCTGCCGCGCTGGCCGCCGAGGGTGAGGAGGACGCCCCGACTGCCCCGGCCGCTGAAGAGGCTGAGCATATCCCCCCCCGATTCGAGACAGAAGCGCCCGCTGGCCGGAATTCCGCCTCCACAGCCCGGAGCCGCCTGAAGCGGATCACGGCTCAGGACGCGGCGCTGGCCGCCGCCCCTGCGGCATCGCTGGAGGAAGTTCAGGAGGGGACGCCCGCTCCGCTGCCGACTGAAGTTGCTCCGCTTGACACCCCGCCCCGGCCAGCTTCCCGCCAGTTCGAGCTGGCGGACGATCTGACCAGCCTGGACTGGAGCCGCCGGAGCGATGCCGTGCTGGCGCTGCAGGGTCAGGAGCCTGAGATAGCCATCCCGCGCCTGATACAGGCGCTTAAGGATGAGGATAGCCAGGTCCGGCTGGCTGCGGTGGATGTGCTGCAAACCTTCAACACCGAGGACGCGCTCAGGGGCCTGTTCATGGCGCTCGGCAACGATGAATATCTGGTGTGCGACGCGGCGTCGGACGCTTTCGCCCGGATTGGCCGGCGGACCGTCCCTTATCTGATCAGGGCGTTGTCCAGCCCGCAGGTCAACATGCGGGCGGGGGCTGTGGAAGCGCTGGGCAAGATTGCCGATCCGGCGGCTATGGCGGACCTGACCCGGCTCCTTTCCGATACAGAGCGGCCCTGGCTGTTTGATCTGTGCGTGGGCGATCTGGCGGCTAAAGCTCTGGAATCGATCGGCACGCGCGAGGCGCTCCAGATCGTGCTGCAATGGCGGGCGGAAAACGCCCCCGACCCCCGGACGCAGGCTCTCAGTCAGGCGCCGGTCCTGTCCGAAGATTTGGCCGCCCCGGCGGAGAGCGCCGCCGAAGATGATGCGCCATCTGCGCCGGAAGCCGGGGCGTCAGCCCCCGCAACGGCGACCGTGCTCCCCGGCGAGCTGACCCCGCCGCGCGGCATGCCGGAAGACCCGGGCAACCGGCAGATTGTCCTCGAAGTGCTGGATAACCTGCGCCACCCGGAATGGGAGGTCCGGCAGGCGGCGGCCAGGACGCTGCGCGAATATGCCAAGGCCCTCAAGGGGGCGGATGACCCGACTATTCTGGGGCGCTTGCAGGACGCTCTGGAAGACCCCTCCTGGGAAGTGCGCTGGGCCGTGGTGGAGGCGCTGGCCTGGATCGCCAACCCGGTCACCGTCCCGGCTATCGCCAGACGTCTGGAGGATAAGAACTGGATTGTGCGCGTCGCCGCGATCCGGGCGCTGACGGAGATCCGGGATATCAGCGCCGCCCCGGCGGTGATCGGGGCGCTGAAAGATCGCAAGGGGCTGGTGCGGGAGGCCGCTGCTGAAGCTCTGGGCGAGCTGGGTGTTCCGGCGGCGGTGAATCCGCTGATCGAGCTGCTGCAAGATTCTGAGACGCTGGTCCGCCTGGCGGCCATTTACGCCCTGGGCAGGCTGCGGGCGCGGGCGGCGGTGCGGCAGGTGATGACCGCCCTGCGCGATGAGGACGCCAACATCCGGCTGGCGGCGGCGGTCGCGCTCGGCAAGATCGGGGATCCTCTGGCGATCAGCCGGCTGATTGAAGCCCTGGAGGATACGGGCAGCCCGTCGTGGGAGGAACAGCGGGTGTGTGACGCCGCCGCCGGGGCGCTGGAAGATATTGGCACACCAGAGGCGCTGGACGCCGCAACGCAGTGGAGGTCCGCGCAGGCGCCAGGGGTAGCAAACTGATGCGGGTGTTTTCCTGAGGGTGAAGCAGGCGCGCCGGGAAGCTGCCGCCCGCCGGTGAAAAACAAATTAATACCTTTTTAACACCGGCAGGTGGCGGGGTATGTTATTTTAAAAGCGGAGCACTTCAACAAAGGCTGACTGCTACGGGCCATCCGTTTTCCTCTCACCTATTCCAGAGGGGGCTGTGAGTAAGGTGAAGGTGCTTCGCTATTATCTCCGAAGCGGAAAGTAGATCGGCAGGACTCCGCGCCGGGGATACCGCCTCAAGCGGGTATAGACGCTTCATTTCTTTTCATGATCTCAATTGGGGGGGTTACCCGCACAGTCGGTTCCGCGAGGCAGGGTGACGCCTAAAATCCTTTGCGCGGATAGTGCACCTTCAGGAATATGCCATGCGACTATTTGTCAGCTATGCCCGTGTAGACAAACCCTACTGTATTCAGATTGTGGATACGCTGGAAGCGCACGATTCGTGGTTCGATCAGCGTCTGTATGCCGGCCAGAACTGGTGGCAGGAAATCCTCCGCCGGCTGGACTGGTGCGAGGGATTCATCTATCTGCTGTCGCCTGACTCCGTAGCCTCAGAATACTGCCGCAAGGAGTTCGAGCTGGCGCAAAGCCTGGGGCGCCCTATCTTCCCCATCCTGATCCATAAGGACCTTAATCTGCCGCCGTCGCTTGCCGAAGTCCACTATGTGGATTTCAGCGAAGGCATCACGGTCGAAGCCGTCACCGGGCTGCTGAATGCGATCACGATCGCCGAGCGGCGACGCGGCGCCGGCAGCCCGCTGCCGGTCTCGGCCATCGATGCCGAGGATGTCAAGCCTCCGACGCCCGATTCCGGTCTGGTGATCAGCGCGGCGGCTGAGGCGATGGAGAAGGGCCAGTTCGACAAGGCGGTTTTCCTGCTCAAGCAAGCCAAGGCCAACAATTTTGTCTCCCAGTTCATCAGCATTGACGCCCTGCTGCAGGAGGCACTGGCCGGTCTGGAGCGGCAGTCGTACCTGCGCGAGGCGGAGCGCGAGTACCGGCAGATTGCTGATCTGGTCAAGTTCACCCGCACGCGCCGGCTGGGTTGCGAGGCCTTCAAAGCCTTTCGGCAGGCTTTCCCCGATTACGATCCGGACAACCTGTCGGTCTACTGCAGCGAGACGACAAATTTTTCCATATCCGCCCCGCTTGAGCGGTTTGCCCCTAAAGAGCCGCCGGCCCCCCCCGTGCCTGCGTTCCGGCTCCCCCTGCTGGAGTGGTGTCCGGTGCCGGAAGGGAATGTCCTGATCGAGGGCAACGGCAAGACCTACCCGGAGCCTAAGCTGTTTCAGGTGCCGGCTTTTGAGATCAGCAAATATCCGATCACCAACGCCCAGTATCAGGCATTTCTGGATGATCCGGAGGGGTACGCCAACCCGGCGTGGTGGGAATTTTCGCCGCTGGCGATGGAAGTGCGGGCGGAAAACGGCGAGCCGAAAGCCCCCCATTTCACGGGGGACGAGCGTCCGCGCGAGATGATCAACTGGTTCGACAGCATGGCGTTTTGTGCCTGGCTGAGCGACAAACTGGGGGCCAGGGTGACCCTGCCGCTGGTCAACCAGTGGGTGCGGGCCGCCCGCGGCGATTCTAGCTGGGACTTTCCCTGGGGGGAGCGCTTCATCCGCGAACGGTGCAATACCAGCGAGAGCAAGCTCAAGATGACTTCGCTGGTCAATCGCTACCCCGATGGCGCCAGTCCCTTCGGGGTGGTGGACATGGCCGGCAATATCTGGGAGTGGTGCCTGAACCCCAAGAATGATCTCGAAGATCAGCCGGAGATCACCAGCAGTCAGGAGCGCGCGGTGCACGGCGGGTCGTTCATCGGCCCCTCTACCCGGGCCAAGATTTCCTTCCGCTATTATCTGAATCCCAGGCTGTATTACTCCTCTATCGGCTTCCGCGTTGTCAAACTGCCATAGAGCGCGCAGCCTCACGCGGCATAAAACAGACAGCGGCCAGATTGTGCCATCTGACCGCTGTTTTGTTTTACCCGGGGCGGGGGCCTCAATGGTGATCGAAGGTCAGCATCGCCACGTTCATCTCGCACCCGTCAGCGAAGCGAATCGACTGATCGGGTGAGAGCGGATTGCCGAAGCCATCCTCAATGCGGGCGGTCCATGTGTTGAGCTGTGCCGCGTCCGCGCGGACGGCGACTTCAAAGCCGGCGGGGCCATAACGCGGATCGCTGCCGCTCAGGATGTAGCGATCCAGCCCGGGGCCGAACACATGCACCAGGGTGGCCGGGCGCGGGCTGCCGTCCCCGTTGCGCACCTGCCCGGCGATGCCGAACCACTGGCAGGCCGGGTGCAGCTCGCTGCGAATCACCATGCCACTGACGGAGTACTGGAAGCCGGGGGTTGGCGTGGCGGTGAAGGTCGGCGTGTAGGGCGCGTGCAGGATGGCCTGAATGGTCGGGTCGGGCGTGCTCGTCATCGCCGGGACCAGATAGCCGGGATCGCCGTAGGCCGGGACCAGATAGTTGCTGCGCACATCGTTGAATATCTCCCGCGCCTGCAGCATCAGGTTATAGCCGTTGGTGCCTGCTTCGACCGGCATCACATAGCCGGGCGTCCTGGTGAACCCGTTGCACTGGGTCTGCCACACGGCGATGCTCTGACGCAGCACAGCCAGCCCCTCGTTCATGCGATTCACCAGCGGGATGAGCTGCGGGTAATGCTGCTGCTCCCAGGCGGTCAGGGCGTAGTCCGGCGGCTGCTGCGGCAGGTTGACACACGGCGGCTCGCCGGTCACACCCAGCCGGACATCCAGCCAGATCGCCTCGATCCGCTCAAATTGATCCTGCGCGAAGTTGAGATGGGCGTGGATTCCCTGTAACTGCACCGTGTAGCTGCCTGTGATGCGGAATAACACCTCATCGAAGGCGGCGCGGGCGCTCTGTATCGCCGGCGGTCCGCCAGCGATGGCCTGCCCGGTGGCGTTATTCGGCCCGGCCAGACAGGCATCCAGATACCACTGGACGGCATTGTTAAGGTCGTTCAGGCCCTGGTTCAGCCGGAGCACTGCCTCGATCAGATCGGGGAAGGCATTCCGGTCGGTCGAATTGAGGAAGAAGCGCTCCATCAGCGGAGGGGCGGAGCAGACCTGCGGCCAGATGCCAGCGCGGAGGCTTTGCCAGGCCGGCTCGATCACGTCCAACGTCGCCCGGGCCTGGTCCAGCGTGCGCCGGATCTGGTCCACCACCAGGAACTTATCGCGCGCGTTGGCATCGGTCAGGCGCGCCCCGGTATCTGACGCCGGCGGGACCACTGGCACGTCGTTGATGGTAGCGCCGCTGTCGCTGAACAGGGTGATATTGTCCAGGAACAGCCAGCCGACCAGCCCCTCCCACGTGACCTGTATCCAGTCGTTGCTGGCCACGCGCCCGGTCACCGGAAACTCGGCATAGCGGGGCAGGTTCTGCAGGATGGGGTAGGCCGTGCTCGGCCCGGCGCGCAAGGCCGCGCCGCTGTACTCCAGCCGGCCCTTGAGCGCCCCGGCGGGGCTGCCCCCGCCCGCGCTCGGCGCGGCGTTGCTGTTGTAGGGGATAGTGCGCGGGTCAGCCAGGGGGAGGGTGTTCACGTCGCCGCTGACGTTGACCACCAGCCGCCCCACCCAGCCTTCGCGACCGAGGTAATCAATCCGCACCCATTCCCCATCGACCGAGCGCCCTGTCGCCGTCGCCGTATCAGCGGGGCCCATGCTGCCGATCACGGTGGCGCCAATGGCCGGCCACAGCCGCACATTGATGTAATCCCGGTTGGGCGTTACAGTGATAGTCCCCTGCGCCTGGATGAGCGCGGGGAAGATAATGCCGATGAGCAGGACGGCAATCAGCGCTCGTTTGAACATGAGCCTGTTCCCTCACCTGATAGGTCACCCGGTTACTGCCACCAGTGTAGCACAGCCCGCCGCTGCCGGCATACTCCCAAAGGTCCGGGTCACGCACTGAATGGAGAAGCGGCCCCACGCCCGGTGACCTGCTCCCTGGTCAGAGGCGCGCCCCAATTATGAAAGACTGTTGACAGCCTTTTCAAATTGGTATACGCTGCATGAGAGCGCTCCCCAATACAGATATAAGTTCGAGTCTGAACCAGAATGAGATCGCCAAACTGGCCGGGGCATCTCGCACCATTGTGTCGCGTATCCGCACGATTGTCCTGATCTTCTCCGGTGTCGCTCTGCCCCTTTCATCGACTCTTGCTTTTCACTTAGCTCGCTCATCCCGCTACAAGCATGTCATGGCTCGCTGCCGGGAGAAGATGCCGCCCGTGACGCACCTGGACGATACGCGCTGGCTGCGATGCTACCTGTTCGAGAAATGAATGGCGCTGGCGGCCCGGAAGCCGGGACGCCGCCGGCATTGGAATATGGCGCAGAGGAGGGCGCGGAGCACCCTCCTGCGCCCGCGTTTTTTAGAAAGAGAGTGCGATGAACGACCGAATCAGGACGCTGCTGGAGGACATGACCCTGGAGGAGAAAGTATCGCTGCTGGCCGGGGCCGACACGTGGACGACCGTGCCGATCGAGCGGCTGGGCATCCCGGCTATCAAGGTGACGGACGGCCCGAACGGCGCGCGCGGCGCGGGCGACATCACCGGCGGTGTGCCGGCGGCCTGTTTCCCGGTCGGCATCGCCCTGGCTTCCACCTGGAACACCGGGCTGGTGGAACGGGTGGGGCGCGCCCTGGGGCAGGAGGTCAGGAGCAAGGGGGCGCATATCCTGCTGGCCCCCACCGTCAATATCCACCGCTCGCCGTTGAACGGCCGCAATTTCGAGTGCTATTCGGAAGACCCCTACCTGACGGCGCGCCTGGCCGTGGCCTATATCAACGGCGTTCAGAGCGAACATGTCGGGGCGACCATCAAGCATTTCGTCTGCAATGACTCCGAATTTGAGCGCAACTCGATCAGCTCCGAAGTTGCCGAGCGCCCGTTGCGGGAGATTTACCTGCCGCCGTTCGAAGCCGCCGTGCGCGAGGCGAAGGTCTGGGCGGTGATGTCGGCGTACAACCGCGTCAACGGGACCTACGCGGGCGAACATGCCCGCCTGCTGCTGGATATTCTGCGTGCAGAGTGGGGCTTTGATGGAATCGTCATATCCGACTGGTTCGGGACCAGGAGCACGGCGGCCGCTGCCAACAACGGCCTGGACCTGGAGATGCCCGGCCCGACGCAGTGGCGCGGCAGGCAACTGGTGGAAGCGGTCCGCACCGGCGCGGTCAGTGCGGAGACGATCGACGCCCGCGCCGCGCGAGTGCTGTCAATCATTGAGCGGGCCGGCGCCTTCGAGAATCCTGTTTTGCAGCCGGAGCAGGCGATTGACCGCCCGGAGCATCGGGCTATCATCCGCGAGGCCGGCCAGGAGGCGATTGTCCTGCTCAAGAACGATCGGGGTATGCTGCCGCTGGATGCCGGCAAGATCAGGTCGCTGGCCGTGATCGGCCCGAATGCCAGGGTCGCCCGCATCATGGGCGGGGGCAGCTCACAGGTGCAGGCGCACTACGCGATCTCGCCTTACGAGGGGATCGTTTCCCGCGTCGGGAGCGGGGTGGCGGTCGGCTACGAGATCGGCTGCGTGAACCATAAAACGATACCGCTGGTGGAAGCGGCCTGGCTGGAGCCAGCCGGCGGCGGCGGCCAGGGCCTGAAGGTCGAGTACTTCAATAGCCCGGAGCCGGTCGGGACGTCAGTGGGCACGCAGATTCTTAAGAATCTCAACCGCTTCTGGATGGGGCAGCCGCTGCCGGGCGTGCAGGAGACGTTCTCCGCCCGCCTCACCGGGAAGCTGAACCCGCCGGAGAGCGGCGTCTATACCTTTGGGCTGAGCAGCGCCGGCCTCAGTCGCCTGTATGTCGATGGCCGGCTGGTCCTGGATAACTGGACTTCGCAGCAGCCGGGCGACTCCTTCTACGGCATGGGCAGCACTGAGATCACCGCGCCGGTGATGCTGGAAGCCGGCCAGCCAGTCGATCTCCGGCTGGAGTTCAGCCGGCGCGAGAGCGTGGTGGCCGCCGGGTTCCGCCTGGGCTGTCTCCCCCCCGTCCCCGCGGACGCGCTGGACCGCGCGGCGGCCCTGGCTGCCCGCTCGGATGCCGCCGTTGTATTCGTCGGCCTGAATGGCGACTGGGACTCCGAAGGGTACGACCGGCCCGATCTGGAACTGGTCGGCGACCAGGTCGCCCTGATCGAAAAGGTGGCCGCCGCCAACCCCAACACCGTCATTGTGCTGCAGTCCGGGGCGCCGCTCGTCATGCGCTGGCTGGACAAAGTCCCCGCCGTGCTGCAGGCGTGGTACCTCGGTCAGGAGTGCGGCAACGCCATCGCCGATGTGCTCTTCGGCGACGTATGCCCCTCCGGGCGGCTGCCGCAGACCTTCCCCGTCCGGCTGGAGGATAACCCCGCCTATATCAATTATCCCGGCGAAAACGGCCGTGTGACCTATGGCGAGGGGATTTTTGTCGGCTACCGCTACTATGACAGGAAGAAGATCGCGCCGCTATTCCCATTTGGTTACGGCCTGTCCTACACCCGCTTCACCTATGCCAACCTGCGCCTGAGCGCGGCTGAAATGGCGCCGGGCGATACGCTGCAGGTTTCGGTGGATGTGACTAACACGGGGGATCGGGCCGGCAAGGAAGTTGTGCAGCTCTACGTGCGCGATGTGCAGGCTCGCCTGACCCGCCCGGAGAAGGAGCTGAAGGGCTTCGCCAAGGTGGCTCTGGCCCCCGGTGAGACCAGGACGGTGACTCTGCCGCTGACGCGCAAGGAGCTGGCTTATTACGACGACAGGCGGGCGGAATGGGTCGCCGAAGCGGGCGTTTTCGATATACTGGTGGGCGCGTCGGCGGCGGATATCCGCCTGCGGGCGTCCTTCACACTGACGGAGACGGCCGGCTTCGATGGCCCGCCCGGAGTCGCAGCGCGCCGGCCGATGACGCTGGATACGCCGATGAGCGACCTGCTGGCCGATGAAGGCGCACGGGCTGTGCTGTCCCATCATGTGCCGGGGATGCTGGAGTCGTCGCAGCTTGTTGGGATGGCGATAGCGTTCTCGCTCCGGCAGCTCGCCAGTTTCGCGCCGGACGTGCTCACCGATGAGGTGCTGGCGGCGATTGGAGCTGACCTGGCCGGCCTGTAAAGGCGCGCCCGGTTGCGCAGCGCCATACGACGCTCGTTTGAAGCGCAGATGATCGGGGGCGGCTCGCTCAGCCGATGGCCAGCGCCGCCGCGCCGTAGTAGAGGTGCCCGTCTTCCGTCGGCGGCTCGCCGCGCCCGTACCACATCCGCATATTGTGGCGCCGGTAGCGCAGATCGCAGTTGTGGGCGAAGATCAGGCCCTGCGTGTTGCGCTCAGGGATATCAACCCGCACCTCGCGCCCGATCAGGGTGCTGAGCGCCGTGCGCAGGAGCGTCTCCGCGCTCCAGGGCGTGCTGGCCGCCCAGGGGCCGATCTGAATTGCGCCGCCGGAGCGCTCGCGGGCCAGCAGGAAGCCCGTCAGCTCGCCGCTCGCGTCGTCAACCCAGGCCCACTCCGGCGTATCCTGCACCAGCCGCCGCAGGACGCGCCCCCGCGCCACGCCAAAAGCGCGCGCATCCAGCGCCACAACCGCCGCCAGATCGCCACGCTGGAGCGGCCTGGCCCGCGATCCCAGATAACTGCTGGCCCGGCCGCTCCATATCTCCATGTGGTACAACGGGCGAAAACCGAGCATCTCGTACAGCGGGCGGCCCTGCTCGCTGGCATCCAGCAGGACGTGCCGCGTCCCCGCCTGGCTCAGCCCATCCAGCAGCGCCCGCATGATCTGCGTGGCCAGGCCCTGCCGCTGGCAGTCGGGGTGGGTGATCACACCGCCGATCCAGGCGCGGTCCCGCCCGTATCCGGTCGCCAGCCCGGTCGCCACGATCCGGCCTTCCTGGTGGAGGCACAGCGCCATCCGCCCCGCCCACAGAATCAGGCGCTCCCACTCCGCCGCGGACAGGCTCCAGCCGACGGCAGTTGACAGCGCGTATGCTTGCGACGCGTCTTCCAGCCGCAACCGGCGCAACTGATACGGCGACGGCGGCCGTTCTCCCCAGGTCAGCGTCATAACAGGCCCCTCCCGGCATGTAGTGTATCCGCGCGGGAATTATAATCCCGGGCGCGCCAATACAGGGAACGGAGAACAGGCAGCGGCATCCCCCGGCGCGGGCGGAGGGAGCGCGAGCTTCGCTTCTCGCTCCGCCGGATAGAGAAGGACCCAACCGGCTTCCATACCGGACCGCCCCGAATATCGTTTGAGCATTTTAACGCCCGACACTATAATGGCCGCACACGCGTTCGATATTCAGGAGCACGCCTGTCATGGATAATACCCTCATGTTCCTGCTGATTGTCCTGGGGATGGCGCTGGCGCTGGCGATCGGATACGTCCTGGCCAGGCGGGCCGCCGCCGCCGGAGATATCGACCGGCGGCTGAGCGCGATCGAGAAACTGCTCAGCGACCGGCAGGTCATCGAGCAGCGGACAGACGCCTCTATCCGACGGCTGGAGATCGTGCTCGCCGGAGCGCAGACAAAGGGCGCTGCCGGCGAGAACATCGTGGAGTCCTTCCTGGCCGTCCTGCCGGCTGATTGGCAGGTGCGCGATTTTAAGATGAACGGCAAAACGGTCGAGTTCGGCCTGCGCCTGCCCGGCGGCCTGATCCTGCCGATTGACAGCAAATGGCCGGCTACTCATCTGCTGGAGCAATACGCCGCTGCTAAGCCAGAGGAACGGGACCAGCTGAAGCAGCAGATCGGAAAAACAGTCCGGGAAAAAGCGCGGGAGGTGGAGAAGTATCTCGACCCGTCCCTGACTACGCCGTTCGGCATCGCTGTCGTGCCGGACGCGGTGTATGACCTCTGCGCTGAGGAGCGGGTGGCGCTGTTCCGCCACAATATCACCCTGATCAGCTACAGCCTGCTCGTGCCGTACCTGCTGCTGGTCTATCACACGGTGCTGCGAAGCGGCCAGACGCCGGACAGCCGCCGCCTGGAGGCTTATCTGAGCAGCGTAGAAGGGGCGCTCGATACTCTATCCGATGAGATGGACGGGCGCTTCGCCGGTGCCCTGAAGAGGCTGGAAAACAGCCGGCGCTCTATGCAAACGACGCTTGGCCAGGTCAGGAGCGGCCTGAGCGGCCTCCGTATAATGTCTGACAACGGTCATACGTCGCCGGAAGAACAGGCTCCGGCGGCGCTGCCAGAATTCACCGGGGCCGAAGACAGCCCTGAGCAGTGACGCTTGTGGCAGGGGCGGAACAGGCGCAGCCCCGTGACCGCATCAAAGGGGATACACAGCGATACCCAGCGCCGCCCCGATAGCCACCAGCAGCGGCGCGATCACCAGCGCCGGCAGGAAGTTCGCCACGCGCGGCTGCTTGATCTCCAGTTGCACCAGAGCCAGCCCGATCAGGAGCACGCCGCCGGCGGCCGACATCTCCGCGATCATGGGGTCGGTCATGAAGCCCCCGGCCAGCGCGCCCATCAGGGCCAGCCCGCCCTGCACCACGACGACGGTGATGATGCTGAACAGCACCCCCACCCCCATGGCTGAGGCAAAGGCCAGCGCCGCGAAGCCATCCAGCACGCTTTTGATCGCCAGCAGCTCATACTGGCCGGTCATGCCGTCCTGAATGGAGCCGAGCACCGTCAGCGGCCCGACGCAAAAGAGCAGGCTGGCGGTGACGAACCCGTTGATGAAACGTGCGCGCTCATCCCGCCCGGAACCGGGGCTGCCGGAGCCGCCGAAACGCTGCTGGAGCCAGCCGCCGAATCCGCGCAGCCGCCCGTCCAGATTCAACAGCTCGCCGAGGATCACGCCGGAGACTACCGCCAGCAGGGGGATGATGATGTTGCCGGTGCGCTGGGCGTTGGTGACGCCGACCGCCAGTGTGACCAGCCCCAGGCCGGTAATCACCGATTCGCGCACGCGCTCCGGCAGACGATCGCCAATCAGGACGCCCAGCGTGCCGCCGATGGCGACCGTCACGACATTCAGCAATGTGCCGATCATGAAGATTCTTTGCTCCGATGTGCGTGAGAAGGGCGCACAGGCAGCGGCACTGCCCGTGCGCCCCGTAGAGTCAGAAGCGGGTGGGAGGAGGCCCCCATCCTAGTTGAGCTTGTTCAACCGCATCCGATATTCGCCGGTGGTGTAGCCGGCCCCGACATCGAAGCGGGTGACGATAACGCCGTACGTCCCGCCGAAGGGCAGGGCGACCGCCAGCCGGGAGTTGATGCCGTCGCCGCCGTCGTCATCGCTGGACAGCACGTTGCCCATCGAGTCGAGCAGGTAAACGGCCGGGTCCAGGTCGCCAGCAGTGGCATCGACGGTGATTTCAACCTGGTCGCCCGCCTGACCGTCGAAGCGGTAGGCAACCGCGTACTGCGCGTTGCTGATGATGCCCGTAGCCTCAGCGCCGAAGACGACCGGGATAGCCGCGTTGATATCCCAGGGCGGCAGGTTAGTGGGGCCGAGCGGCGGCGGCACGTTCGGGGTGTCCGTGGGGAGGATGATCGGCGGCGGCTCGACGGTGAAGCCGGGCGGCGGAGTGATCGTCGGGAAGACCACTGTCGGGATTGACGGCGTCTGCGTGATGAGCTGGACTGTCGCGGTTGGTATGGCCGTCGGCAGCGGGTTGCTGACCAGCACGATATTGTCCCGGTTGGCGAAGCCGCCGCTGTTAGTGTTGATGTGCAGCCGCAACGTGTACGGCCCGGCAGGAAGCTGGCTGACATCCCACACCCCCAGCACATCGGAATTCGGGCGCTGCACGTTGTACGGCCCGGCAATCGCCTGGAAGGCTGCCGGATTCTGGCCGATGCCGAATTCCAGCGTGTAATCTCTGAAGTTGTATACCATCACCCGCCCGCGCACTTCCACCAGCCCCTCAACCTGGGCGCTTGGTGTCGGCCAGTCGATCTCGATGATCGGGACCTGAACGTTCGGGTTGCAGGATTCAGTGGGGACCGGCGCCGCCGGCAGCGGGATATTTCGCTGCTGCGCCCAGGCCCTGCCCGCGTTGGTGTTGTTGATCCAGGGGAAGGCCGTCGTATCGGAGATAAGCAGGAACAGGCTTTGCTCTCTGAAGTTCGGGCAGAAGTCGTTGGCGCGCAGGTTGGTCAGCGTATCGACTTCGACCATCTGGTAGATGTCAGCTTCTGGCCCCGGCGGCGGCTGGGCGATGGCCACCAGCTCCTGCCGCCGGTTCAGACAGAGCGCGGAGGGGATGGTGCCGGAGTCAGCGCACACGGTGACCGTCCCCACGCCCGACGGCGGCGGGAACTGCTGCGGCGCCTCCCGCGAGAGGGCCGATGAGATCACGGCGTTCCAGATCGGCGCGGCGCCGGTCAGGCCGGTCGTCCCCCGCATGGGGGAATTGTCCGTGTTGCCGTGCCACACGCCGACGACGACATTGGGCGCGTACCCCACCGTCCAGTTATCCCGATCTTCATTCGTCGTCCCGGTCTTGGCGGCCACCTGATAGCCGGGGATGTTCAGCGGACTGTTGGCGCCGAAGGCCGGGGTACGGGCTACGTTGTCAGACAGGATGCTCGTGATCAGGTAAGCATGCTCAGGCTGGATGACCTGCTGGGGCTGGGGCAGCGGCGGCAGGGAGACTTCCGCCCCGTTGTTATCCAGCACGCGCACGATTGCGTGCGGCGTCACGCGCCGGCCGCTGTTAGCCAGCGTCCCGTAGGCGACGACCATGTCGTACAGGCGCACATCAAACGCGCCCAGGGCGCCGGGCAGGCCGGCCTGAATCGGGGTCACGCCGGGGAAGGTCAGCCCCATCACTTCGGCAGTTTGCTGGTAGCGCTCGGTCCCCAGAAATTCCAGAGTCTTGACGGCCGGGACGTTCTGGCTCATCGCCAGCGCCGATCGCACCGCCAGCGGGCCGGTGAATGTCCCGCTGTAGTTAGTCGGACAGTAGTTGCCCCAGCAGGTGGGCGTATCCCACAGGATGGTGGCCGGGGTGAAGTACTGCCCCTGCGCATTGCCTTGCAGCGCCCCGGCGTACAGAATAGGCTTGATGGCCGAGCCGGGCTGCTGGGCGGTGAAGGCCACATTGACCTGGCCGTCGATCTCGGTGTTGCTGAAGTCCGCGCTGCCGACCATGGTGGTGATCCGGCCGTCGCGTGGGTCCATGACGATGACGCTGGCGTTGTTGCCGCCGATGCCCTGGGATTGCAGGCTGGCGATCTGCTGCTGGACAGTCTGCTGGGCCAGATCCTGAAGCGGGCGATCCAGCGCGGTGTAGATGTTATAGCCAGCCCGGAACACATCGGTCAGGCCGTAGTTCTGCTCCATCTCCTGCATGACATAGTTAACATAGTGCGGGTAGTTCGTCAGCGTCGTCGGGGGCGGGCTGTATTCGGCGACTTCGACCTGCGCCCGCTGGACCACGGCGGCATCCACATCCTGCCGGGTGACGCAGAACGGCCGCCCGGAACTGGCGAACGGCTCATGCTCAAACGGCAGGCAGCCGACTTCCACCTGCCTGTTCAGCACAGCGCCCATGCGGCTGAACGACACATCGCGGTTGGCGACCGGATTGCACGACGCCGGGCAGGCAATAATCCCGGCCAGCAGCGCCCCTTGTGGCAGGTTCAGAGCGTTGGCGCTGATATCGAAGTAGGTCTCCGCGCCGGCTTCCGCGCCGTAGGCCGTGTTGCCCAGGTTGATCTCGTTCAGGTAAAGCTCCAGGATGTCGTTCTTGCTGTAGCGCCGCCCGATCTCGGCGGCGATGATGATCTCGTCGATCTTGCGGCCCACGCTGATATCCGTCTGCCGTTCCGGCTCCAGGACGAGCATCCGGGCGAGCTGCTGCGTGATCGTGCTGGCGCCGGAGACGACTTCTCCGGCGAACAGGTTTTGAATCACGGCGCGCACGACGGCAATCGGGTCCCAGCCGGGATTCTGATAAAACCGCTCGTCCTCAATGCTGACCACGGCGTGGATCATGAAGGGGTTGATCTGTTCCAGCGGCACGCTGATCCGCTGGCCAGAGCTGGGATCGCTCAGCGTGGCGATCAACTGACCGCGGTTGTCATAGATGCGCACGGTCTGAAACTGGCCGGCCTGGTTGCCCAGGTTAGCGATCTCGTCGTTGTAACGGTTGACGACCGAGACATAGTACAGGACCAGGCCGATGATCAGCACCAGGGCTATCCCCAGCAGGCTGAAGGCTACGGCGAGCACGATCTTGATGACCCGATCGCGCACGCGATGCTGCTGCTCGGCCTGAGCCTGGCGATAGACGTCCGATTCTTCAGCGTCGGCGTAAGCGCCCGAATAGTCGGGCGGGGTGTACTGCCCGGCGGGGACGGTGGCCCCGGCCAGCGTCGGCTGCCCCATATCATCGAACTGGATGGCGGCGGCGCCGACGAGCGTGGCCTGGGGATCGGTGTGCGGGACATTCTGCACGACCGGCATGTTGTATTCATCCAGCGCGATTGAGGGCTGGGTAGCCGCCCCTTCGGGCAGACGTGGGCGCTCCGCCTCCACCCACTGGCCGTTCTCAAAGCGGTACCAGGTGTTGGATTCCATCCCGACCATCCACCAGGTGCCCTGTTCGTCAAGGATCATGAGCTTGCGCAGCTCAGCCTGAAGCGCCTCCCGGCTGATCTGGCCCTGGTGGTACATATCTCGCAGCGTGCCGACCTGAACTTCCACGCTGTCGAACTGGGCGGCCAGGCGCTCCAGGGCGGGGGTCACCGGCGGCGGCGCGGCCTGGCTTGCGCCAACCGGGAAGAACGAATCCTCCGGTCCCACCGGGAGCACCTCGGTCGGCCCTTCATCTTCTTCCGGTTTTCCTGGCTCTTCCGGGGCCTCTTCTTCTTCGGCTTTGGCCTGCTCGGCATATTTGGCGGCCATCATGGCGGCCATAGCCGCCGGGTCGCTGTACAGCGCGCGCTCTTCTTCCGTGCCAATGACGGCGTCACCTGTCCCGGCGTCCGGGGCGCTTTCGGAGTCATCGATCAGGATTTCTTCAGCCGGGGCCTCGGCGACGGCCGTTGTCTCTTCATCGACCGGGGCTGGCTCCTGAGCGGCTTCTGGCAGCGGATGCACCGTGGCGTCCACGCCAGCCAGCAGCGCTTCGCCCAGACTGCCGGGTGGCACATACCAGCCCGCGCCTGAAGACGCGGCTGCGCCCGGAGATGCGGCGGGTATCTCGCTGCTGTCCGTCACCGGGGGCGGGCTGTGCCAGCTCCCCGGCAGGATAACCTCCTCATCGGCTGCCCGCGGCAGTGAAATAGAAGCGGCGGGCGGCTGCGCCTCCGGCATATGCCAGCCGGGCACGACGTGATCCTCCGGGGTGTACCAGTCCTCCCCGGGCAGGCCGCTCGCTGCTGGCGTCTCGGCGGGCGCGTCGGCCGCTGGCGGCGTTACCGGCGCCTCCGGCGGAGAAGTTTCCGCTTCCTCGGGGCTGTACCAGTCATCCCCGGGCAGGCCGCTCGCGGGCGGCGGACTGTCTGAGCCGCTGGAAGGCGTTGGTTTCTGAGATTCGTCAAGGGGCTGATCTGACATCAGGTTAGCTCCTGATCAATGCCAAAAACAGTATTCAAATGTTGTTACAATCATACCATAATCCTACCCATAACAGGATTGTACCCCGGCAGGGGAATCCCCGGGTCTGTACCGCCTGATTTTATGATAATTTCACAGACCGGGGAAATAGCAACCGTGGCCATGAGGCGCGCCCCGATGCCGGAGAGCATGGCGGAGGCGTTCCCTGCCGGCTTTTGCGCCCCGCTGCTTCAGGATAGCCGGGCCTGGTCAGCCGGCAGGGGCGCCCCCGGCCGCCGGATTCGGGAACTGGAAGGTACATCTCCCCGCGGCGGCGCTGCAGACCTGGACCACTTCATCGTTCACCAGCACTGTGAAATCCTCTCCGGCGGCCCAGTACAGAGTATCCGGATGAATCTGGGAGAGCCGGTAGGCCGGATTCGGGCAGTTAGACGGCGGCGGCAGAGCGCCTTCCTGCAGCAGGCGCATCCACGTGCACTGGTTAGGCGGCAGCAGGTACCCCAACTGCTCAGCGGTGTAGACCTCCCCCTCCGCTGGCCACTGCAAGATCAGCCCGTTCAGCGGCACGGTATAGGGCGTCATGTTGTGCAGGGCGAGCCGGCCCCGGTCGTAAAGGATCTCGAATGGGAGGACCGCATCGGGCGGGATAGTCAGGGTGTCAGTCGCGACAACGCTGCCGCCAGCCTCATTTTCGGTTTCCGGCGCGTTCTCTGGCTGCGCCTGGCCGATCTGGCCGATATGGCTGAACACCCCCTGCACGACATCCTGAATTGGGCGCGGCAGGGCCAGACTCTGGCCATTTATCAGCCAGAAGCCGACTATCCCCCCCACCACGATCAACAGCAGCGCAATCGCCGGGATGACGCCCACACGCCGCCGTTTCGCCCGCCTGACGGCTGGTGCTGAGGCGGGCGCTGCCTGTTCCATCGGGGCGTCCGGCCCGGTCTCGCGGAACTGCAGGGTGCTTTTCTCTGGCTTGCGTTCCGACGGCGTGTGCGTTGGCACGGACGGCGCTTCCGCAGGCGGGCTTGCCGGCGCCGCCTCGGGGACGCTAGCGCCATCGCGCGCGCTGGCTCTGTCGCGGTCGGCTGCTGGTGCCGCCCCGGCTTCCTGGTAAGCCGCCGCCAGGGCGCGGGCGAAATCCCCGGCGGTCTGGTAGCGGCGCTCTGGCTCCTTCGCCAGCGCCCGGAGGATGACATCCTCGACAGCCTGAGGGATTTGCGGGTTGAGGCTGCGCGGCCGGGGCGGCTCGCTGGTGATGTGGTACAGGGCGATGCTCATCGGCGATTCGTCCTGGAATGGCACCTGCCCGGTGAGCATTTCAAAGACGACCACGGCCAGCGAATAGATATCGGTCTGTGGGACGGCTTTCTGCGATGAGACGGCCTGCTCCGGGGCGATATAGCGCGGCGTGCCGAAAGCGGTGCCCATCGTGCTGGCCCCGCCCAGCTTCATCGCCAGCCCGAAGTCAGTCAGGATAGCCCGGTTGTTGGCGTTGGCGTCGAAAAGGATGTTCGACGGCTTGATATCGCGGTGGATGATCCCCCGCGCGTGGGCGTAATCGAGCGCGGCGCACACGTCGTGGACGATGCTCAGCACGCGCTCCGTCGGGATGAGCTGCCCGGAGCGGCGGGCCAGACGCATGACCTGGCCCAGGGTCTCCCCCTGGATCAGCTTCATCGCGATGAAGAACTGGGTCGGCGTCTCTCCGTACTGGTAGATGGTGATGATGTTGGGGTGGTCGAAGCTGGCGATGGCGCGCGCTTCCAGCTTGAAGCGCTCAATAATGCGCTCATCTTCTTTTTCTTTTTCATCCGGGGTGATTTCAACGACCTTGATCGCCGCCGGACGGCCCAGATTTTCGTCCAGGCCGCGATAGACCCGGGCCATACCCCCGCGCCCGATCAATTCCTGAATGGCATAATCCCCCAGGCGTGCGCCGATCAGGGAATCAGCAGGTTTTCGTGCTGTCATAGACCAGACCGTCCGCGGGTATGATCCTCAGTCGCCTGTTGTGTGAATCAGAATTTGAAGATGGGGGGCGCTACCGCTGAAGCACCCCCATCTGCTGCGCTTCTTCGTAAGTCAGGCGCTCGCCGGCCAACTGTTCCGCCGCGATTTCGGCCAGCTTATCCGGGTCAAACAGCTCGTCGGCCTTGGCGAGGTCCAGTTTGCCCAGGCCGGCCAGCATAGCTTCCAGATCGGCATCTTCCGGCAACGGCTCCAGCGCAGGTGGCCGGGGCGGGACATAGTCCTCGGCTGCCGGTTTGGCTGGCGGGGGCGCTTCGACTGGCTTCGAGGCCGCCGCCGGGGCTGCTTTGCCCGCCGCTTTGCCCGTCGCTCTGGGGGCGGGGGGCGGAGGAGGGGCCGCCGCAACCGGCTGGAACTTGAAGGCCGTGTCGCCGATGATCTTCAGCATCTCCTGCACCGCCCGGCGCCCGTAGGTTGTGACTGACCCGAAGGCGCTCTTCCCGGCTGATCCCTCGAAGATCAGGCAGATGAAGTGGTGAAAGCCCACTGTCAGCGCGAAGATGTCGAACTCATCGCCGTCGTAGAAGTGCATGGCGTGCGGTCTGCTGCCGCCAACCAGCGGGCCGATGGTGAACATATTCGCGAAGTTAGGGGCCAGCGTCTCCGTCAGGCGGTCGCGGTCCAGGTAGCCAACCGCCCCCAGCTCTTGCAGGATCGCGCCCTGGCGATCGACCAGCACGACGGCCATCGCCCCCACTTCAGTCAGGATGGTGCTGAGCGGCTCGCTGAGGGCAGCTACATCGACTTCCGGTATTGGCCCCAGATCGGTTGTGGGGGGTGCCTCCGACTTCTGTTCCTTTTCGGCGGGGCGTTCGCCTTCCAGCAGGGCGCGCAGGATGTGGACGAACCGTTCGCCCTCGCGCGAGCGCACCAGATAGTAGAAAGAAGCCTGTATCTGTGTCTCGTCTACGATCTCCGGGTCCTGAGCGCCCGCCAGCAGGATGATCGGGAGGCTGGAGTCCACTTTGCTGGTCTTGAGGGCCAGATCAAAGCCGGACATATCGGAGAGGCCGAAGGCTGTGATGAGCAGGGTGACTCCACCACGCCGGATTTCTTCCAGCGCCGCTTCTCCCGAGCGGACCTCGATGATCGTCGCCGTATGCTCCACCAGCCCCAGCGCAGCGCGCGTGATGCTGGGGACAAGCGTCGTGTCGTCAGCCGCAATGATACGTTGTGAAGAGACCATGATCTACCACCGTCAGGATATAACCCGCTTCCTATATTGCAGATTATACTCCAGTCTGACCCTGTATGCCCCCCGCTTTTATGAGAAGCTGCCGGCCGGGGGGCGGCCGGACTATCTGCATTATACTCCAGGGTGCGCCGGCGGGGACAATGGCCCATAAGTGGGGAAAGATGGGCCGGCCTTCAACAGGCGGGATTTTGTTTCATCCGGCCAACAGTGGTATCGTGGAAGTCATGACGCTGATAACGACTCCTGATGACGATGGGCAGCTCATTGAGCGGCTGAAGGCCGGCGATCAGGCGGCTTACGCCGAGATGGTCGATGCCCACGCCGGGCGCATCTACCATCTGGCGCTGCGCATGGTGGGCGACGAGGCCGCCGCTGAGGATATCCTGCAGGAGACTTTCCTCAACGCCTTCCGGGCGATTCAGAGCTTTGAGGGCCGGGCGCAGTTGGGAACCTGGCTATACCGCATCGCCAGCAATATGGCCCTGATGCACCTGCGCAAAAAGCAGCCGGTTACATTCTCGCTGGACGCGCCGGCGGAGAATACAGACGGCGACGATCTGCCGCGCCAGTTCTTCGATTTTTGCTGCCTGCCGGAGCGCGACCTGCTGACCGACGAGGCCCGCGCGGAGCTTTTCGCCGCCGTTGATGACCTGCCGGAGACGCTGCGCGTGGTTTTTGTGCTGCGCGATCTGGAGGGATTGAGCACGCAGGAAACCGCCGAAGCGCTCGATCTGAGTGTACCAGCGGTCAAGACGCGCCTGATGCGCGCCCGCCTGGCCCTGCGCGAGCGCCTGTCCGCGTACTTCGCCCACAGCACGATCTCCGCCGAAACCGGCGGCGCGCTCCCTGGCGCGGTCAGCCCTCAGCCTGACGCGCGACTGTGAGGGATATGATGCCCGATCTTCACCACCCTGACGAGGCGCACCGTTCGCCCGACTGTCGCCAGATGCTGTCCCGCCTTTCTGACTACGTGGACGGCGAGCTGGATGAAGCCCTGTGCCGCGAGCTGGAGCTGCATATGGCCGGCTGTGAGAACTGCCGGATCGTGGTGGACACGCTGCGTATGACGGTTGATCTGGTGCACACCGCGCCGGCCCCTGATCTGCCGGAGGAGGTGCGGACCCGGCTGTATGTCTCACTCAGACTGGACCCCTACCTCAAGCGGAAATAGCCGCCCACGACGTTGGAGCGCCAATGACACGAGCACCAGGACCATCGAAGGAAAGCCCGGCATGGCCGGACGTTTTGCTCACCTGCGCGTGATTCTGGCGATCGCTATCCTGACCCTGTTCACGATCATCTGGATGGGGATGCTGCTGATCTTCGCCGTGGGCGGCATCCAGCAGGCCGTGGCCGACCGGGGGCAGATCGCTGGCGGGGGGCAGGCGGCCCTGTTCGCCGCCGCCGGACGCCGCTACCTGCCGCTGCGGCCCTACCTGCCGATCGGCGAGCCAGTCGGCTACATCGCCGACCAGCCCGCGGAAGATAGCGGGTACGTGCGGGCGCTGTACACCCTGCCGCCGGCGGTGATCGTGGAGGGCGCCGCCTGCTGCGATCTGGCTATCGGCGATTTCTCCAGCAGCGCCGCCGCCGCTGATTTTGTGGCCCGGGATGTATGGCGGCTCTCCGCTGACCTGGGCGACGGCCTGGTCCTGCTGGAGAGGGCCGGGAGGACGCCATGAGCGCGCCCCTGCCCGGAATTTTAGCCGGGCTGATCCTGCCGGAGATCGTCGGCCTGCTGCTGGCTTACGCGATCTACCCCTCCTGGCGGCGGCTTCCCGACGGGCGGGCGCTGTGGGTCCTCGTGGCGGCGGGGGGCGGCGTCGGCCTGACCGCCTGCCTGTTCTTCTGGGGGTTGGTCGCATTAGGGCCGGCGCTCCCGGCCACGCTGGCGCTGGAGCTGGGGCTGCTGGCGCTGGCCGCCGGAGCGGCTTTCTGGCGGGCGCGCCGCCGGGGGACGCCCGCCGACATTCCGCCTGACCCGCGCCCGGCGCCGCCGCACGGGCTTTACGGCCGCCTGCTGACCGGAACGTTCGCGCTGGCGCTGGCTCTGTCCGGCCTGTTCAGCATCGCCGCTTTCACCTACGAGCCGCACGGCCGCTGGGACGCCTATGCGATCTGGAACTTGCGGGCGCGCTACCTGTTCGGCGGGGGCGATCAGTGGCGGGCCGGGTTCGATCCGGCCCTGGCCTGGACACACCCCGATTATCCCCTGCTGCTGCCCGGCTCGGTCGCCCGTCTGTGGCTCTACAGCGGAGAAGCGACGACGCTGGCTCCGATTCTGGTCGGCGGGCTGTTCACAGTCCTCACGGTGGGGCTGCTGGTCGCCGGCGTGAATGCCCTGCGGGGCCGGGAAGCGGCGCTGTGGGCCGGGTTGATGCTGGTTGGCACAATTACGTTCGTCCAGCATGGCGTCTACCAGTATGCCGACGTACCCCTGAGCAGCCTGATTCTGGCGGCGGTGGTCCTGCTGACGGCTTACCTGCGCCGGGGGGAGGCCGGGCTGCTGGTGCTGGCGGGCGGCATGGCCGGCTTCGCCGCCTGGACCAAGAACGAGGGCCTGCTGTTCCTGCTGAGCAGCGCCGCCGTGCTCGGTGTATGGAGTCTGCGGCGCGGCGGGCTGGGACAGGCGGGCCGGGAGCTGGGCGGCTTCCTGCTCGGCGCGCTGCCCGCCCTCCTGACTGTCCTGCTGTTCAAGCTCACGCTCGCCCCTCCCAACGATCTGGTCAGCGGGCAGGGCGCGGAGACGGCGGCCCTCCTGACCGATCCTGCGCGCCTCTTGAGCATCATCACGGCATTCATTGACGGTATATTGGGGCTAGGAGTTGGTACGCCGCTGGTTCTGGCGATCTACAGCGCTCTGGTCGGAGGCCGGCACTTCCGGGCCGAATACCGGGTTCCGATCGCCATACTGGGGGGCGTCCTGGCCGGTTATGTGCTGGTCTACCTGACCACGCCCCACGACCTGGCCTGGCACCTGGAAACATCCCTGGAGCGCCTGCTCGTGCATCTGTGGCCGGCGGCGCTGTTCCTGTTCTTCCTGATCGTGCCGCCGCCGGCCGAAGCCTGGCGGGCGCGCCGCGGAGCTGCCTCCAGAGCGGCGGCGCGATTCTCTTGACAGGCGGTTGCGGCTGCTGGTACACTGCAAGGCACACACGAACGACTCCGACGGAGCCGAGGTGGTGGCGCGTCCGGCTGGACGCCAACTCTTGCAGAGAGCTGCCGGGTGGTGCGAGGCGGCAGAGTTCCCCACCGAGTCCACTCCCGATCACGTCGCCCCGGTAACGCGGGGCCGGGTCCGCCCGTTAGCGCGAGGACAGTGAGCTTGCTCACTGTATGAGGCGGCGGCCATGAGGCCGGCGTAAATCCAGGTGGCACCACGAAGCCCCTTCGTCCTGGTTCAGACGGGGGCTTTTTCGTTGTATAAGGAGGCACCATGTTCCAGTTTTTGACGCCGGAAGTCTGGGACGGCCTGGTCTGGGCTGTCATCCTGATTGGCGGGGCGCTGGCTATCCTGCGCCTGTATCGCGATCTCAGCGGCCCGCCGCGCTTTCGCGAGCCAGCGGAATCCGACGACCCTGCTGCGCCGGGTTCTGCTCCCCGGTAGCATCACCCCCTATCCGCTTGCGCCTGCGATCATCGATCACTTATAGGAGCTTGCCATGCTGGATATCACCCTGATTCGCGAAAAGAAGGACTGGGTCAAGGAGCGTATCGCCCTCCTCAATGATCCTGACGCGCTGGACCGTATTGACCGCATTGACGCGCTGGACCGGGAGCGCCGCGCCATCCTCAGCCAGGTGGAGGTGCTCAAGGCCGGTCGCAACAGGCTCAACAAGAGCTTCGGCCAGTTCCGGGGCAACCGCACCCTGCTTGAAGCGCAGAAGATCGCCGCTGCCGCTGCCGCGACCGCTGCTCTGGGGCAGGTGCTGGACGCGCCGACGGATCGTCCCGCCGGGCAGCTTCAGCCGCTGCTGGATCAGGCGCTGGCCCTGCTGAGCGGGACGGCTCCAGCCGCCGCGCCGGCGGACGCCCCCGCCAGCGTGGATGAGGCGCTCAGCCGGCTGCAAGGGGCACTGGGGGCCTTCAGCGAGCGTATCGCGGCCATGGATGAGCAGACGGAGACGATTGACCGCGAGCTGCGCGAGCAGATGTTGTGGGTTCCCAACCTGCCGCATGAGTCCGTGCCGGTGGGCGCGGGCGACCCGGATAATGTCCCCCACGCGCCGTGCGGGGCAATTCCGACGCCGGGCTTCACCCCGCAGCCGCACTGGGACCTGGGGCCGGCGCTGGGCATCATCGACTTCGAGCGCGGCGTCAAGCTGGCCGGGACGCGCTTTTACATCCTGGCCGGGATGGGCGCCCGGCTGCACCGCGCCCTGTCCAACTGGATGCTGGACTACCACGCCGCTCAGGGCCGGACGGAAGTCTACACGCCGTTTGTGGTCAAAGAAGCGGCTATGTTCGGCTCCGCCCAGTTCCCCAAGTTCCGCGACAATGTGTACTGGGACCCGGACGCGGAGCTGTACCTGCTGCCGACGGCAGAAGTGAGCATCACCAACATGTACGCCGACGAGATTCTGGACGAGGCCGATCTGCCGCTTCGCTATATCGGGCATACGCCGTGCTTCCGCCGCGAGCGGATGAGCGCCGGGCGCGATGTGCGCGGCATCAAGCGCGTCCACCAGTTCGAGAAGGTGGAGCAGTACAGCTTCGCTCATCCCGATCGCAGCTACGAGGAGCTGGAGCGCATTGTAGAGACGGCGGAGGCGATGTGCGGGCTGCTGGGGCTGCCCTACCGCCGGCTGGAAATCTGCACCGGCGATCTGGGCTTTTCGGCTACCAAGAAGTACGACGTGGAGGTGTACGCCATCGGCTGCGGTGAGTGGCTGGAAGTCTCAAGCTGCTCCAACACGGAGGACTTTCAGGCCCGCCGGGCCAATATCAAGTTCCGCCCGGCGGACGGCGGCCGTGCCCGCTTTGTACACACGCTCAACGGCTCCGGGCTGGCCCTGCCGCGCATCCTGATCGCGATCCTGGAGAACTACCAGCAGGCCGACGGGAGCGTGATCATCCCGCCGGTTCTGCGGCCTTACCTGGGCGGGCAGGAGCTGATTGAGCCGGAGGGCTGACAGCGTCACTGCTGCTGATTGAGCTTTTCGCGGCGGCGGGTCAGTCGAGCCTGTTGCCAGATGGACATGTAATAGCCAGGCATTTTACGGGATGCCTGGCTTATTTGTTGTTATAGGTGCGATCTGAATTGTTAATGGCGCAATTCGCGTAGCGTAATAGGTTGACATATAAGAAAAAAGAGGACTAACGTACTCCTGAATCGTTCTTGCGGCTTGCAGGGTCTGGGCCAGGCGGGCGCCATTCGGGCCTGCTCTGTGCCACTAAACCTGGCGAGTCGAGACAGATGAAGGAGTCTGGAAGGATGCGCTATACTAAATTTCTTGTGATCGGGGGGATGCTGTTTCTGGTGCTGGCGGCGTTTTCGCTACCAGCCGGCGCGCAGTCCGATTTGCAGGTGATTGCCAGCGGGTTGAACGCTCCGCGCGGGCTGGCTTATGGACCTGACGGCGCGCTTTATATTGCCGAGGGCGGCAGCGGCGGCGACATAGCAATAGATACGCCGGAAGGGCCGTCCACATTTGGTTCTACTGGCCGGGTTGTTGTCGTTGCCCCGGATGGCAGCGTGAATGCCATCCTGACCAACCTGCCCAGTGTAGGCAACGGCGGCGGCCCCAACAGCCTGATCGTAGGCGACGAGTCGATCTGGCTCATCACCGCCGGCGGGCCGCCCAATACTTTCCTGACCAATGGCCTGATTGAGATCGATCGCGCTTCGTTGCGGATGAGGCAGTTTATCGATCTCCTGCGCCATGAGCAGGCGGAGAACCCCGACGGCAACGAGATTGACTCGAATCCAGTGGACCTGGCGGTGGCATCCGATGGCACGCTCTACATTGTCGATGCTGCCTGCAATTGCGTCCTGACCTGGACAGCGGCCGGCGGCCTGCAGACTTTCCACGCCTGGCCAGATAACCCTGTGCCGACCAGCGTGGCCTTCGGACCGGAGGGTGACCTGTATATTGGCTTCCTTTCGCCCGCTCCGTTTATCCCCGGCTCAGCCAAAATTGAGCAGTGGACGACCGGCGGGGAGCTGGTCAACACTTTTGGCGGCCTGACGATGGTCGTGGATGTGCTGGTTGACAATGCCGGCACGATCTACGCTTCACAGGTTGCCGGCGGCATGGGCCCGAATGGGCCGGAACCGGGCAGCGTAGTCAGGGTTGGCCCGGATGGCGCCACCCCCCTGCTGGAGAACATCACCGCTCCCTACGGCCTGGCTCAGGACGCTGATGGAAACCTGATCGTCGCCATCAACGCCGCTTTCGCCCCTCCCGGCAGCGGCCAGGTGGTGGTTGTCCCCACCGGCTGATAGCACGCCCGATCGATTTTACAGTTATACCGGGGACCCGCCGCCAGGTGGGTCCTGTTTTTTTGTGGGGGGCGTACGCCGCCCGCGCCAGGGAGCGGCAGCGCGGCCAGGATGAGGCATAATATAGCCTGCGGCCTGCGCCATCAGGGAAGGGGTGACTCCTGTATGCCTTTTGAACAACGAGAGCACATGCTTCGCTTTACGCTGGACCAGGAAACACTGCAGATTGAAGCCTGGGGGCCGGATAGCTTCCGCGTGCGATCCACCATGCACCCGGCCATCGCTGAGGACGCTACCGGCACCGGCGAAGGGAGTGCCCTGCTCCCGCCAGAGCCGGTCATCCCGGAAATTGTTATCGGGCCGGAAGGCGCCACCATCACCAACGGACGGCTGCGAGCGGAGGTGCGAGCCGACGGCGAGCTGCGCTTCTCCCATGCCGGGACCGGGGCGGAGCTGCTGGCGGAGCCGGAGCGCCGCTTCATGTATCCATCAGCCCGCTACTTCAAGGCCGCCGGCGGCGACCTGTTCACACTGGAGGCGCGTTTCAAGGCCTACCCGGATGAGCATCTGTATGGCCTGGGCCAGCATCCCAATGGCCGGCTGGATCAGAAGGGCTGTGTTGTCGATCTGGTCCAGCGCAACAGCGAGGTCTGTATCCCGTTCGTGCTGTCCAGCCGGGGGTACGGCTTCCTGTGGAATAACCCCGGCGTCGGGCGGGCAGAGCTGGGATACAACGGCACGCGCTGGATCGCTGACGGAACTCATCAACTCGACTACTGGATCACGGTCGGCGATACCCCCGCTGAGATCATGGCCCACTACGCTGACGCGACCGGCCACGCTCCCCTGTTGCCAGAATGGGCGGCGGGCTTCTGGCAGTGCAAGCTGCGTTATGCCACCCAGGAGGAGCTGCTGAGCGTCGCTCGCGAATACCGCCAGCGCGGACTGCCGCTTTCCATCATTGTGGTGGACTACTTCCACTGGACCCTGCAGGGGGACTGGCAGTTCGACCCGGCCTGCTGGCCCGATCCGGCGGCGATGGTCCGCGAGCTGGAGGAGCTGGGCGTGAAGGTGATGGTTTCCATCTGGCCGACCGTCAACCCGGCCAGCGCTAACTTCGCCCCGATGCGCCAGCGCGGCCTGCTCCTCCGGGCCGAGCGCGGGGTGAACGCGCAAATGATGTTCGTGGACACTGGCTCCGACGCCCCCGCCTATATGACCTACTACGATGCCACCAATCCGGAGGCGCGCCGCTTCATCTGGGAGCGCGTCCGCCAGGGATACTACCGGCACGGAATCAAAGTCTGGTGGCTGGATGCCTGCGAGCCGGAGTGCTACCCCACTCATCCGGAGAACCTGCGCTTCCACCTGGGGAGCGGGCTGGCGGCTTTCAATCTCTATCCGCTGCTGCACGAGCGCGGCTTCTACGAAGGAATGCGGTCCGAGGGCGAGACGGAGATCATCACTCTCTGCCGCTCCGCCTGGGCCAGCAGCCAGCGCTACGCCGCCGCCGTGTGGTCCGGCGACATCGACTCCACCTTCGAGTCGCTGGCGAAGCAGGTCCGGGCTGGCCTCAATATCGGCCTGAGCGGCATCCCGTGGTGGACAACGGATATCGGCGGGTTCTCCGGCGGGGATGTGAATTCCCCTTACTTCCGCGAGCTGATCGTGCGCTGGTTCCAGTACGGGGTGTTCTGCCCCCTGTTCCGGCTGCACGGCAACCGCGCGCCGGGACAGGTGAAGTCCGGCGGGCCGAATGAAGTCTGGTCCTTTGGCGAGGAAGCCTATGGCATCATTCGCGAGTTGATGTTCCTGCGGGAGCGGCTGCGGCCTTACCTCATGGCGCAGATGGAGGCCGCTCACCGGCACGGCGCGCCGCCGATGCGCCCGCTGTTCTACGACTTCCCCGCCGATGCCCGGGCGTGGGAGGTCGAGGATCAGTTTATGTGCGGCCCCGATTTACTGGTCGCGCCGGTGGTGACTGAGGGGGCGCGGGAACGGGCGGTGTACCTGCCCGCCGGGGCGCAGTGGACCGACGCCTGGACGGGCGTTGTCCTGCCCGGCGGCCAGACGATTGTCGCCGCCGCCCCGCTGGAGCGCATCCCGCTCTACCTGCGCGATGGGAGCGCGCTGCCGATCAAAGCCTGAAAGCTGTGGCGTGGGAGCGGTGCGGTTTACCGCGCACTGCTCCTGGAGTCTGACTTATTGAAGAGGCCGCTGTCGAGAAGGCAGCGGCCTTTTGGTTGAGAAGTAGCGGAGAACAGCCGAAAAGCAGGATCAGACAGGGACGGCAGCGAAGGCGGCATGGCGCGGGGCTGGCGATAAATCGATATTTTCTCCTCCGGCCGCCGGGAAGAGGGGGCAAGATTTATATGAATCCTGCGGGACAGCGCGATAAGTGCACCAGACCATGTTACCGGCAGGATAGCGCCCTCGTCCACGCTATCTCGGCTCCGCCCGATTTAAGTAGTTCGCCATCCTCGGGTATTTTTTACCGTCTACCCGATTGAATGAGGCCAGTTTCCGCTGAATGCCAGCTAAAAACACGATAGTAGTTGACATGGATAAAAAGTGGGAGTATTTTATATATGACACATATTATTCTGTGTCATATGCCGGAGAAAAGTGAATTTCCAAGTATATTTGTCTGGATTTTGATATTCACGAAACCTTATGCAATATAAGAATATGTTTTTTTCTATTTTATTGTGATCGATTGTCAAGGCGGCAATCCTCATGACAAAAGCCGGGCGAAACCTCGTAATTAATATCGACGACACTTCCCTGAATGTCGAGCCGATCCTCAAGGCTCTGGCATCAGATCGGCGCATTGCCATGCTCCGTTTCCTGGGCGGCAATAGCTGCAGCATCAATGAGATCGCGGATGCGCTTGAAATACCCCCTTCAACTGCGACCATGCACATCAATGTCCTCGAAGAAGCCGGGCTGATTAGGACGGAGCTGAAGCCTGCCAGCCGCGGTTTACAGAAAATCTGCGCCCGGGTCTACGACCAGGTTTCTATTCTTTTGCCCAGCGGTGAGCTTCCGAAGGAAAACTTCATCGACATCAGCATGCCGATCGGCGCCTACGTTGACTGCAACATAACCCCGACATGCGGTATTCTCAGCGAGGAAGGCATCATCGGGCAGCTCGATGATCCGGACACATTCTATGATCCGGAACGTGTCAACGCGCAATTGCTGTGGTTTAAGCAGGGCTATGTCGAATACCGGTTCCCCAACCGCCTTCCCCCCAAAGCAGAATTGAAAAGTCTCCAGCTCAGCCTGGAATTATGCTCAGAAGCGCCGTTGCACGATGACAACTGGCCCTCAGATATCACCCTGTGGATCAACGATATAGAAGTTGGAACCTGGACCAGTCCGGGTGATCTGGGGGGGACACGCGGGGTGTTGACCCCTGGCTGGTGGGAAGAATGGAATTCCCAATACGGCCTGTTGAAGATCTGGAAAATCAATGAACAGGGTACGTTCGTTGATGGCCTGCAAATCTCCGGGGTTACGATTGATAATCTCAAATTGAGATCGAGGGGGTTTATCCCGCTGCGACTCGGCGTCAAGGATGACGCGGCGAATATCGGCGGGCTGAACATATTTGGCCGAGCTTTCGGAAACTATCCGCAGGATATTGTCATGCGGATAGTTTTTGAAGTCACGACTCCACAGCCAGACTGAATATCAAAGGAGAAGCGCTATAGATCGAAACCAGGAAATGCCATCACGCTACGTATACGCCTGAAGAATCAAGGAGAAAGTAAGATGCAACGCAAGAGTGTGCGCAATATGCTGTCAATCGCGCTGGTTATGGCGATAGCGATGCTGACTGTGCCTTTTGGCGCAGAGGCTCAAAGCCCCGTAGTCATCACTTTCTGGAACGGATTTACCGGCCCGGATCGCCCCACCGTAGAGGCGCTTGTAGCGGAGTTCAATGCAGCCCATGCAGACATTCAGATCGATATGACGATCACGCCGTGGGATAGTCTGTACCAGACTCTGCTAGGTGCGATGTCTGCAGGAGAAGGCCCGGATCTCGTGGGATTCAACTTCAACTATGTCCTACAGTACGCTGAGAGCGGGCTGATCATGGATATTTCCGATTGGTTCGAAGAGGGCAGCAACCTGGATCTGGAGAACTGGCCGCCCGCCCTCGTCGAACGCCTGCAATACGATGGCAAATTCTATGCAGTCCCGATGAATTTCGCAACCTTGCTGATGTACTACAACCTCGACATCTTCACTGAAGTCGGGCTGGATCCGGAAAACCCGCCTGCGGACTGGGACACCTGGATTGAGGCCCTGCGCACTATCACGGAAGCCGGGTATTACGGCATCGCCATTGGCGAACGCCAGACGATCCCCAACTGGCCTATCCTGCTCTGGGGCAATGGGGCAGACGTGATTGTGGACGGCAAATCCGGGCTTGCCACGCCTGAGGCCATTGAAGCGCTTGAGCTGTGGGGCGGCCTGGTTCGTGACGAGGAAATCAGTCCGTTCGGCCTGACCGGCGCGGAAGCCGATCAGCTCTTCCAGAGCGGGCGCGCGGCTATGGGCATCACCGGGCCGTGGATGGTCAACGGGTTCCTGGAGGCAGGCGTTAACTTCGACGTGACCCCCATCCCCACCGGCCCCGCAGGTCCCGTGACCCTGGCCGACTCCGTGGTGTTCGTGGTCAACGCATCGACTACGCATGAGGAAGAAGTCAAGACGTTCCTCGATTTCTGGAATTCCTATGACGCCCAGATCACCTGGTCGGCTGGCACTGGCTTCCCGCCCGCTCGCCTGGATCTCTCGGACTCTCCTGACCTCTACGAAGCTAACCCCTGGGCGGCCAAGTTTGCGGCGGTTGTGCCTTATTCGCGCTTCTTCATGGGCGGCCAGAGGCACTACACCGAGATCGAAAACGACATCTTCGTCCCCATGATCCAGAGCATCACGCAGGGTGTCAGCAGCGTTGAAGAAGCCGCCACCAGAGCAGACGAGCAGCTCACCCGTCTCCTGGCACAGGACGATTAACGCGTTTTCCTACACTCCTATTGCTACGGGGGGTTACCAGCCCCCCGTAGCTCAAAACGAAAATTAGCTACCCAGGGGCATACACATGATGGACAATATCCAGGTCCAGGCGTCTGTCTCCCAGTCGCGGAGGCTTCCACTGTCTGTTCGAATTCGGCGTGCCCTCAGCCACCCTCCAACCAGGCAGGGACTCACGTTCCTGTTCCCGAGTCTGGTCATCCTCGGTGTGTTTGTCTTCTGGCCTATCATCCAGTCTCTTTTGCTCAGCCTGCAAAGATGGCGCTTTGGTTCTTCAGAAGTCACCTGGGTCGGGCTGGATAACTACGCCCGGATGCTGGCCGATGAACGGGTCTGGGGAGCATTACAGAATACCGTCTACTACACCCTAGTCGTTGTACCGGTCGGGCTGTTGCTATCGCTGCTTTTTGCGCTGGCCCTCAACGAGAAGTTGCGTGGACGTGTAGTCTTCCGTGCCATTTACTTCCTGCCGGTTATCGCCTCTTTTGCTATTGTGGCGATTGTGTGGCGCTTCCTGCTCAATCCGGATATTGGCTTGCTGGCTTACTGGTTCAAGCTGGTTGGCATCCCCACGCGCAACTGGCTGCGCGATGCCCGGTACGCGATGCCCGCCGTGATGATGGTCTCCATCTGGAAGAACGTTGGCTTCAATATGGTGATCTTGCTGGCTGGCCTGCAGAGCATCCCGGAAGTTTACTATGAGGCCGCCAAAGTGGATGGCGCCAACCGCTGGCGGCGCTTCAGGTCAGTTACCATGCCGCTGCTGCGCCCTACCTGGATCTTCGTCCTCATCATCTCGGTCATTAGCTCCTTCCAGGTGTTCGACCAGGTCTGGGTTATGACTCCCCGCGGAGGCCCGCTCTTCAGCACCGAGACCATGGTGACCTACATTTACTACCAGGGCATTGAGCTGATGGATATCAGCTATGCTGCCGGCATTGGCGTTATGCTGTTTATCATCGTGTTCATCCTGACACTCATACAGCTCCGCCTCTTGCGCTTCCGCGATATGGACTAGAAAGGATGATATCAGCATGGGAACATCAATTCTAAGTCACCAGCGCGGCTCCCGATTGTTCTTCACTGCGACCTGGATATTCCTGGCTATCGCGGCGGCAGCTATTCTTCTCCCGTTCGTCTGGATGGTACTGACTTCTTTCAAACCAGAAAGCGATGTCTTCGCCTACCCGCCCCGGCTGTGGCCGAATATCTGGACACTGGAGAACTACACAGATATCTGGCAGCAAATCCCGATGTTGCGCTTCTTCATCAACAGCGTCGTGTTTGCCGGCAGCGTGACGATTATTTCTCTGTTCCTCGATTCGCTGGCTGCCTACGCTTTCAGCCGCCTGAAATTTCCGGGGCGCGATATCCTGTTCCTGTTCGTGCTCATCGCGCTCATGCTGCCTTTCCAGGTCACATTTATCCCGGTATATGTCACAGTGCAGAGCATGGGCCTGCTGAATTCTTTCGCCGGGTTAATCATCCCGCGCGCGACAAATGCCTTTGGCATCTTTATGCTGCGCCAGTTCTTTAATGGGATTCCCCATGAGCTTGATGACGCGGCAAGAATAGATGGCGCCACGGAATTTTACATCTACAGTCGGGTGATCTTACCCCTGTCCGGCCCGGCGCTGGCCACGCTCGCAGTCTTTCACTTCATGTATAACTGGAATGACTTTCTGTGGCCGCTGCTGATCACCAAAACCACCGAGATGCGTAACCTGCCTGCCGGGCTGGCCCTGTTCATGGGCCAGCACAACATTGAGTACGGCCTGATCATGGCTGGCGCTACCTTGGCGCTGTTACCTCTGTTCATTGCCTTTCTCTTTGCCCAGAAGTACTTCGTCCAGAGCATTGTGATGACAGGTCTGAAAGAATAGAACTGGAGGCGTTGGCCCTTGCCCGAAAATTACACAAACCCGGTTTATTCGCACTATTTTGCGGACCCTTTCGTGCTCCGCTTTCAGGACCAGTATTTCGCCTACGGTACTGCTCCACAGGCTGAAGAGCGGTGGGTCTTTCCAGTGCTCCAGTCTTCCGACCTGATTCACTGGCAGAACATGGGCTGGGCGTTGAAAAGGCCGTCCGGAGCGCTTGAGTGCTGGGCGCCTGAAGTTGCCTATGACGGACATAGCTTCTATATGTACTACTCAGCTTCAGGTATAGGCGGAAACGATCATCAACTGCGCGTTGCCATCAGTCACAGCCCGCTCGGCCCTTTTGAAGATGCAGATGTGGTGCTTGTCCCTGATCAGCCCTTTTCCATCGACCCTCACCCTTTTCAGGATGAGGATGGGCAGTGGTATCTGTTTTATGCCCGCGACTTTCTGCCACCTGAGGTTCACGACTTTGTCGGCACGGGCATCGTGGTTGACCGCCTGGTCAGCATGACCGAGCTGGCTGGCGCACCCCGGCTGGTAGTGCGCCCCCATGCCGCATGGCAGCTATTCGAATCAGAGCGGTCGATCTATGGCGCACAATATGACTGGCACACCATTGAAGGGCCAGCGATCAGGCAGCACGCCAGCAAATACTACTGCTTTTACAGCGGCGGCGCCTGGCGCAAGCCCAACTACGGGGTCTCTTATGTCATTGCAGATCATCCGCTGGGGCCTTACCACCTGCCGGACGGGTCTGAGCATCCGATTTTTGCTTCCGTGCCGGGGCAGGTGCTTGGGCCAGGCCACAACTCCTTCATAGCTTCCCCGGATTGGAGCGAAGAACTTATTGTGTATCACGCCTGGGATGCCGCAATGACCGCCCGCCTGATGCGAATCGACAGGTTAAACTGGCAGGACGAACGCCCTGTTCTGTCCGGCCCAACATGGGAGAGTCAGCCTGTGCCCCGCTAATTCGGAGCGGCAGGCGCCGCTCCAATTTTTATGAGCCTGTTTTTCTCTCAAGGGACAGCACTATGCGCAACCGAATCTATGTCAATCTCGAAAACATCCTGGCCAGTCTTGACCGGAACATCTTCGGCGGGTTTGCCGAGCATATGGCCCGTTGCGTCTATGAAGGTATCTATGACCCGACCTCGCCGCTGGCTGACGAAAACGGCCTGCGTCCTGATGTGTTGGACGCCATACGCCGTTTGCGCATGCCCCTGATTCGCTACCCCGGCGGTAATTTCGTGTCTGGCTATAATTGGCGCGATGGCGTTGGCCCCCGCGATCAGCGCCCTGCTCGCCTGGACCTGGCCTGGCACAACGTTGAGCCGAATACCTTCGGCACGAACGAATTTATCCAGTTCTGTCGCCTGGTTGATACTGAGCCGTTCCTCGTCGTCAACTGCGGCGATGGCGATATGCGCGAGGCCCGCGACTGGGTCGAGTACTGTAACGGCACCGCCGACACCGCTCTCACCCGCCTGCGCAGACAGCACAATTTTGCGCAGCCGCATAATGTCCGCTACTGGGGTATCGGCAATGAGGTGGATGGCCCCTGGCAGATTGGCTACAAAACTCCGCAGGAATACGCCCGCGCCTTCACCGAATTCGGCAAACTGATGAAATGGGTGGATCCGAGCATCAAGCTCGTCGCTTCTGGCATCTCCCACTGGGAAGGCGCTGTCCTGGAGCGTATCCGCCTGTTGATCGAACAGGCCAGCGATCTGCTGGACTATATCGATATTCACTGGTATTTTGGCAACCGCGCCAATGATTTCGCCGCGTTCATGACTGTGTCGGAGATCATCGAGGAGCGCCTGTCTGGCATTGAAGGCATGATCCGCGGCGTGAAGCTCGATCGGGGCATCCAGCGCGACATTTCAATCGCCGTCGGCGAATGGAATGTTATCTATCGCACCGACGAGACGCAGGGCATTGAGGAAATCTATAATCTGGAAGATGCGCTGGTGATCGCGATGCATTTCAATGCCTTCATCCGTCACGCTCGCAGCGTGCGTATGGCTAACATCGCCCAGATCGTCAACATGATCGCTCCGATCCGCACCCACCCGAACGGGCTGGTGCTCCAAACGATCTTCCATCCCTTTGATCTGTACAGCGCTCACTGCGGATCTGCTGCACTGGATGTATTCTGGACAGGGGACACCTTCAGCGGGGGCGACTACACCGGCGTGCGCGTGCTTGATGTGGCCGGGACGCTCAACGAGGCAACGCGAGAGCTGGCGCTGTTCGTGGTTAATCGCAGTCAGCATGACACGGCGGAGACCGAGATCCAGCTTGCGGCGGGCGCCCTGACCGGCTCAGTAGAGCTGTACACGGTCAACGGCGCAGATATCAAGACTGAGAACACGTTCAGTGCGACGGATGAAGTCGGGGTACGCCATACTACCCTGCCTGCTTCTGGCCGGACGCTCTCTCTGGGTTTTGAGCCGCACTCTGTGACGGTGCTGGTGAGCAAGGTGCAGTAGCTCGCACCCTTACACATGGCAATCGCCGCTTTGCAGATGATGGTGTCAATGGCCGTGTAGGCGTACGCCTCTCCCTGGCGCTTGAGAACGCGAGGGCCAGGGGGAGGCCGGGATGAAGGTCTTTCCAGGTCAGACGGAGTCGCATTCCTCTTGAGAGTACCGCAATTGGGGAAGGGGCGGGGATGAGGGGAGCCGGCTGTTGCCTGGCCCCCCTCTCTCTATCCCTTGACGCTGCCGGCCAGCAGACCGCGGATGAAGTACTTGCCGAGCAGGATATACACAATCAGTGTGGGCACGGCCGCCAGCAGCGCCCCTGCCATCGGCATATTCCACTTCACCGCTTCGCCGCCGGCGAGCTGGCTCAGCTTGACCGTGATTGGCTGGCTGGCCGTGGAGGTCAGCGTGACGGCGAACAGGAATTCGTTCCAGATTTGCGTGAACTGCCAGATGATCACGACGACGAACCCCGGCAGTGAGATCGGGAACATGATGTGGCGGTAGACGCCGAAGAAGCCGGCGCCGTCGATCTTACCCGCCTCCACCATCTCGGTCGGCACTTCGGCGTAGTCGTTGCGGAAGATCAGGGTTGTGATCGGCAGGCCGTACACAACATGGGTCACGATCAGGCCCGGGATGCCCCCGTACAGGCCGATGCTGTTCATAAACTGGAACAGCGGGATCAGGATGCTCTGGTAGGGGATGAACATCCCGAACAGCATCAGCGGAAAGACGATATTCGCGCCGGGGAACTTCCACTTGGAGAGCACATAGCCGTTGAGCGAGCCTAGCAGCGCGGAGAGAATGGTGGCCGGGATGACCAGGGCGAAGCTGTTGCGCAGGTTGGGCAGGAACTCCTGAATCGCGGTGACGAAGCCCTCAACATCCACCGGGTCAGGTGGCTGCCATACCGTTTGTAACGCGATATCCGCCGGATTCTTGAAGGCCGTAATCAGCACCATGTAGACCGGGAGCAGATAGAATACGGCCAGGAAGATCAGGACGGCGTAGATGATAACGCGGCGTAGTTTGATGGTCTGTCCGGCGATGGTCATAGTTCCACCTCCGAGCGCAGCGTGGTGTAGAGGTAGGGCACGATTACAAAGGCGACCATGATCAGCATAACGATGGCGATGGCGGCGCCCAGGGCGAACTGGTTAGCCCGGAAGGCAGTCAGGTACATCAGGATGCCGGGCACGTCGGTGGTCATGTTGTCCGCCCCGGCCATGGCGAAGATCAGGTCAAAGATCTTCAGCGAGATATGGCCCAGGATGATCATGGCGCTGAGCGTGATCGGGCGCAGCAGCGGCAGGATGATATAGCGGTAGACCTGCATCTCATTTGCACCATCCACCCGCGCCGCTTCCCGCAGCTCCTCCGGGATGCCGCGCAGCCCGGCCAGATACATAGCCATGGTGTAGCCGGAAAGCTGCCAGGTCGAGGCAAGGATGATGCCGATGAAGGCCACGTTGAAGCCGTGCATTTCCGGGTAAGGCAGCGTCTGAATCTGAAGCGGCCCGCCGGCGACGATCCAGATGAGGAGGAGCGCCCCGACGATGCCGCTGATCGTCAGTCCGCGCCGCTGCCCGCGCCGCCAGTAGCGATAACCTAAAAAGGCCACAACCAGGAAGATGACGATGGCGATCATCATCGGCAGATGCTGCCAGTTGAACTGAAGCACCTGCTCGCGGCTGGTCAGCCAGCGGAAGCTCCAGGGCGGCAGGCCGAACACCGTTGGGAGCTGGTTGAGGCCGCCGCTGGGGTTGAAGAGCCACCGCCATACCGTCCCGGTGACGATGAACGAAAGCGCCATTGGAAAGAGGAAGATCGTGCGGAAGATCCCCTCTCCTTTGATATTCTGGTCCAGCAGGATAGCCAGAAAGATGCCCATCACCAGGCAGCCGGCCAGGAAGAAGATAGTGAAAAAGAAGGTGTTGACCAGCCCCTGCCGGAAGCGCAGCTCCACCGGGCCGGTGAATAACTGGGTGTAATTTTGCAGCCCGACATAGTTCATTTCCGGGTCGGTGGAAAGCCCCTGCCAGTCGGTCAGGGAGGCCGCGCCCGTCCGGCCAATAAAGCCATAGACGAAGATCGCCAGCAGGATGATCGAGGGCAGCAGCATCAGGAAGGCAACGATCCGGTCCTGGCGCATGGCGATACGCTGTCGCAGGGTGGGGGTCGTCCCGACGGTTGTCGCGCTCATAGGGGTGTCTCAGCCTCTCTACAGCCCGACTCAGGGCCGGCCCGACCTCTGGTCGGCTCGACTGCTGGTCGGCACAGGTGAGGAGAAAACAGCTTTGGCGGGCCGGGGCTGGCAGGATGTCATGGGCAGCCCTCCGGCCGCAAACAGGCTGAGCATCAGCCAGAAAATGTCTACACGCTAAACCAGGGGGGCGGGCCGTACGGACCCGCCCCCAGAGGTGATCGCGAGAATTGGCCAGAGTGTGGGGCAGGCAAGGGCTTAAGCTCCCTGTCTGGTAGACTGCCCCCACACGCTCGCCGGGCCGAGGCTCTAGGCGCCGATGCCCGACTGCAGGGCGACGGCCTGGGCGGCATTAGCCGTGGCCTGAGCGTTGCCGGTAGCCAGGAAGATCTCCATCACTGTCGCGAAATTGCTCAGGAAGGTCTCCGGGGCCACCGCGCCGTGCACCAGACTGCCGACGATGGTGTTGGTCTTCCAATCGGCGGCGGCGGACTGCAGGTAGGTGTTATACAGATCCGGGTTGGTGACATCGCCGTTCAGGTTGGCCGGGATCGACCCCTTGAGCGGGTTGAAGATATCCTGACCCTCGGCGGAGCCGAGCAGCGTCAGCCAGGCGATTGCGGCGTCGCGGTTGGCCGCGCCCCGCGGCAGGCCGAAGGAGTCGGACAGCATCATGAAGATGCCATCAGTGCCGGGGGAGGGGACGTAGCCGAAGTCCTCGCCCGGGGTCAGGCCCAGGGTGGTGACCATGTAACCGGCGGCCCAGTCGCCCATCACGTTGAAGGCGGCCTCGCCGCTGACGATCTTGTCAGTCGCCTGCTGCCAGGAGAGAGAAGCCGCATCCGGGTCAGCACAGGCCAGAATCTGGCCGAAGATATCCCACACAGCGACAGCTTCGGGGCTGGTCCAGGAGGTTGTGCCATCCCACAGGCCGTTCCAGCCCTCGACGCCCAATTCCGCCAGGGCGACGCTTTCCCACAGATGGTTGACCGTCCAGTTTTCGCCGAGCGCCAGCGGGATCACGCCCTTGGCCTGCAGGGCCGGGCAGGTCTCGTTGACGAACGCGGTCCAGGTGGCGGGGACTTCGACGCCCCACTCCGCCAGCTTGGCCGGGTTGTACCACAGCACGTTGGAGCGGTGGATATTCACCGGCACGGACCAGATGCCCTCATCGGTGCTGATCAGGTCCAGCAGGCCCTGGGGGAACTGATCCATCCAGCCCTGCTCCTCAAACAGGAAGGTCAGGTCTTCCATGCGGTCCGCGATCACCCAGGTGCCGATCAGTTCCTGCCCGGCGTGGACCTGGAACGAATCGGGTGGGTCGCCGCCCAGCATACGCGTCTTGAGGACGGCCTTAGCGTTAACGCCGGAGCCGCCGGTCACTGTGGCGTTGTTGACCGTCACGTCGGGATACAGCTCAACATACCGTGTGATCAGGGCCTCCAGAGCGGGGCCTTCATCGCCAGCCCACCACGAAAAGATTTCCAGCTCTCCCGATGGACCCTGGGCCAGCGCCATGCCGCCGACGGCAAGCACCATGCTCAGAGCCAGAGCAAGGGTAAAAAGTTTCCTCATCGTTCTTCTCCTCATAAGTAGCTGAGACTCTGTAAGGGGCGATAACGCCAGTGAAAATTCCGTTGTATGGACATTTTCACCAGCGTCATCTCTCGTATATTATATAACAAAATTAGGATTCTTTGTACAAAATGAAAGAGCGAAGGCGCCAGGGCAAGTTGAAAATGAGGTCGTTTCAGTTGAGCGGAGGGGGAGATCAGGGCAGCGCAGCCTGCATGGCCCACAGCAGCGCCATGCCCGCCATGATAGCCAGCAGCGTCTGCCGCGTCCGCCAGGCAACCAGCGCCGCCGCCAGCCCGGCCAGCAGCCGGTAGTTGCTCAGGGAGATAGCGATCGTCCCCTCCGGCATCAGCAGCGCCGGGAAGATGATGGCCGCCAGCGCCGCCGGGGGGACATAGCGCAGGACGCGCAGGGCGCCTGCTGGCAGGGAGCGGTCGCCCAGCAGCACGATGGCCGACAGGCGGGCGCTGTAGGTCACCAGCATCATACCGAGGATAACCAGCCAGAAGTCAGCAGTGCTCATAAACTCGACCGTGGGTGCTTCAGAATCACGACACAGCACCTGCCATGATACCGCGCCCGCCGCCCTTCGTCACATTCTCCCGGGGCGAATGCGATTCAGCTAAATGGACGGGTGTGGGCGCATTGGGCAAGGAATGCGGGCGTCGGCGGCGTCGTAGTCGGGAAAAGCGTCAGCGCGCTGCTGGGCCAGCGAGCGCGGCTCCTGTGATTGAGTTGCCGATTGCCCCCACAACTGTACCACGGAGGCGCATTTCATTGAGGATGCTGCGCCTTGCCTGTCAGTACAGGCTGTTTCCCCTTTCGTTTATGCGCGGCGCTGCCCGGGCTCCCCGGCGCGATACACCTCCCTCTCACTTTCCACTGCCTGTTCCTCATCCTGAGAAATATAAATTAAAACGGAAAAATAGCCGCCCCACTGGCCCGGAGACTATCCTCAAATTATCAGGCAGAGTATACTGATCGTAGCCTGATACCGAGCCGGGAATGTTACCCGCCATGTCAATGATGAAGTGGGAAGAGGTCTGGAGAAGCCTGGACTGGGACCGGGATAGCTACCACAATGTGGAAGAGACCCTGGATCAGCGGGCCGATAAATACGCCAGGCCGCCCGAACAGGACAGCCAGAACGATCAGGATACGCTCAAGGCTCTGGTGTTTGAGCGCGGCCAGGAGCGGTACGCCATCCCGGCGCAGCATGTCCTGCGGGGTGTGGCGGAGCCGCGGATCACACCCCTGCCCTGCGTGCCGGACTACTATCGCGGCGTGATCAACGTGCGCGGGCGCATCATCTCGGTGCTGGACCTGCGGCGCTTCTGGCGTATCCCCGTCCGCGGAGAAGTGGAGACGCCCCGCCTGATTGTCGTCCGGGCCGGGGCACACGAGCTGGCGATTCAGGCTGATGATGTGCTGGAACTGGCGCGTATCCCGCTGAGCGAGATTGTGCCGCCGGTCACCGCCGGCATCGGTCTGGAGCATGTCCAGGGGATCAGCTCCGATGGGCTGGTGGTGGTGGATGTGGAAAGTCTTTCTCGCGATCAGCGGTTGTTCATCCACGACGAGTTGTAACAGGTGATGCCGTGACCCAAGCAAGCATGTCTTCCGCCAAACCCCGATCGACGACGCCCGGCCGGTCCTTGCGCGCTCGCCTCCGGAGCCGGGAGGAATATCTGATCGGCCTGCTGTGCGTTATCCCGGTTGTCCTCTGCGTCCTGTGGTGCGCGCTGGCCCTGAACACTTTGCGGACCACCTGGATTCAGGGTGGCGTGATGCCCTCAGCGGCGATTCAGGGGCTGGATACGCTGGGCGGGCAGATCATAATCGCCGGCGTGATCGTCGGCGCGCTGACCTATCTCGCAACGACTGCGATCATCCTCCGTAACCGCCGCCGCGAACAGGCGCGCGAAGAGGAGCGCTTGCAGAAGATGCTGACCTTCGTTTACGCGATGGACGGGGGCGACCTGACCGCCCGCCTGCTGGCCGGGGGCGGCGATGATGCCAATTATCGCAAGATGGCGGAGGCGCTCAATGTCATGACCGACGGCGTCCACCGCATGACGACGGAAGTCAAGCTGGCCACGCAGGGCCTGGCCGCCGCCGCTGAGGAAATTCGCTCCGCCACCAGCCGCCAGATCGACGCCGCGACGCAGCAGGACGCCGTCGTTGCCCAGACCACGGCCACCGTCAACGAGGTGCGCGCCACTGTGACTGAGACCGCCGAGCGCGCCCAGAATGTCGCCGAGAACGCCCAGACCTCAATCGAGGTCTCTCGCTCTGGCGAACAGGCCGTCTCCGACGCCATTGAAGGCATGCATCTGATCCGGCGCAAGGTGGAAGATATCGCCGACAATATCCTGATCCTCTCTGAGCACACCCAGCAGATCGGCGAGATTATCGCCACCGTCAACAGCATCGCCGACCAGTCTAAGATGCTGGCTCTGAACGCCAGCGTCGAGGCCGCCCGCGCCGGTGAGGAGGGTAAGGGCTTCGCCGTGGTCGCTATGGAAGTTCGCAGCCTGGCCGAGCAAAGTCGCGAGGCGACCGCTCAGGTGCGCGATATCCTGCACGAGATTCAGCGGGCGACAAACGCCGCCGTCATGGTTACCGAAGAGGGGACGAAAGGCGTTGATCGAGGGGTGAGCCTGGTTGACCGGGCTGGCCGGACGATTAAGGAGCTGGCCAGCACGATTGAGGAAAACGCTATCGCCGCGGTGCAGATTGCCGCCAGCACTCGTCAGCAGGCCGTCGGCATGGACCAGCTCACCAATGCCATGCGGACGATTAAAGAGGCCACCGCTGAGGCTGCCAGCAGCACGATGCAGGTGGAACGTAACATCCAGAAGCTGCAGGGCGTGGCGGAGCATCTGGGGGCCACCCTCAACCGCTACCGCCTGTAGAGCGTCCGGACCTGACACTGCCGCCCGTATTGCACCTGCCAGCCGGGGTAGTAGAATTGCCGTGACCACACCACCCGACGAACTGCTCGATATCTTCTGGGTTGAGGCTTCCGAATATCTGGAAGCGCTCAACCGCATCCTGCTCGCGCTGGAGGTGGCCGGGCCGGATGACAACATGACCGACACGCTGCGGGAGGTCTCGCGCATTGCCCACAGCCTGAAGGGCGCGGCGCGGGCTGTCGGCCAGTCGATCATTGAGCGGCTGGCCCACCGGATGGAAGACGTGTTCGATCTGACGCTGGGCGGGACACTCAAGCTCAGCCCGGCCGTCTGCGATGCCCTGTACGACTCGCTCGATGTCATCCAGATGATCGCCGGCGGGGTCGAGCCTGACCCGGACACGGTCGAAGCCGTGCTCGGCCAGTTGAACGGCCTGGCCGGCCCGCGCGAGGCGGAGTCCGCCTCCCCCGGCCAGGCGGTCGCCATCCGGCCCGCCGCGCCGCCGGCCCCGGCATACGAGCCGGGCGAAGCCCTCGAGCCGGTCCGCCCGGCGGGCGTAACCCCGGCGGCCCCGCCGGCGGCGGTGACCGCGCCCCGCGTGGCTGAGGACACCGTCCGCGTCAGCCTGAGCAAGCTCGACCAGTTAATGGGGCAGGCCAGCGAGCTGCTGATCGCCCGTATGCACAGCGATCAGCGCCGCCAGGACCTGCAGGCCCTGATGCAGGAATACCGCCGCTGGCAGCGCCTGTGGCGGCAGGTCCGTTCCGCTTACATCCGCACGACCCGCCGTCTCAAGGACACGCGGGAGATTTCTGGCCTGGGCGAAGGCGGCGCTGACCTGATCAGCCTGCTGGATTTTCTGGACGCCACCCAGCACTATATGTCCCAGGCCAACCGCGAATTTGTCGAGCTTAACCGTTTGCTGGCGCAGGACAACCTGCACCTGACGACGCTGGTGGATGAGCTGCAGGCGGATATCGCCAGCGTGCGTATGCTGCCCTTCGAGACGATTCTGGGCGGCTTCCAGCGGATGGTGCGCGATCTGGCCCGCGAGACCGGCAAGGATGTGGCGCTTGTCGTGGAAGGGGCCGATGTCGAGCTGGACAAGCATGTGCTGGAAATGCTTAAAGACCCGCTCATGCATATCCTGCGCAACTCGGTTGACCACGGCATCGAGCCGCCGGATCGGCGCGTAGCCGCCGGCAAGATCGCCACCGGCACAATCACGCTCAGCGTGGCCTCTCGCGGCAACGATATTCACGTCTCGGTGGCTGACGACGGCGACGGCATCAACGCGGAGCTTGTTCGCCGGCGCGCCGTCAAGGTCGGCCTGATCGGCGAGCTTGATGTGGATACGCTCTCCAACGACGAAATCACGTCCCTGATCTTTGAGCCGGGCTTTTCCACCACCGACCAGATCACCGCTGTCTCTGGCCGGGGGGTCGGGCTGGATGTGGTGCGTCAGCGGGTGGAGGCGCTGCGCGGGCGGCTGTGGGTGGATAATCGGCCCGGCTTGGGCGCCGCCTTCCACCTGATTGTCCCGGTCTCCCTGACCCGCATCCGCTGCCTGCTGGCGCGGGTGGGGCAGGAGCGGTACGCCATCCCGCTGACGACGGTCACCCGCATCATCAACATTCAGGGCGGCGAGGTCTTCAATGTGGAGGACCGCCCGATGATCCGGCTGGATAACCGCCCGATGCCGCTGGTTTACCTGGGAGAAGTGCTGGAACGGCCCTTCCCCGCTCCGGCGCTGACGGCCAATACGCCGATCCTGATCCTGCATTCGACCGAGCAGCGGCATGTGGCCTTCGTCATTGACGAGCTGTTGAGCGAGCAGGAGCTGGTGCTCAAGAAGCTAGGGGATGAGCTGGACCGGGTGCGCAATGTTGCCGGGTCGGCCATCCTGGGCACGGGCGATGTGATCATCGTGCTGCATACCAGCGATCTGATCAAGAGCGCCCGCCGGGCGCGCGGCGTGATCGCGGAGGCGCCGCAGTTGCCTGTCGAGGATGAGACCCCGCTCAACCGTTCGCGATGGATTCTGGTCGTGGACGATTCGCTGACCACGCGCACCCTGGAGAAGAACATCCTGGAGGCGGCGGGCTACCGCGTCCGCACGGCAACCGACGGCGACGAAGCGCTGCGGACGCTGCTGGACCAGCCCTTCGATGTCATCGTGGCCGATGTGGAAATGCCGCATATGAACGGCTTCGAGCTGGCCCAGCGGGTCAAGGGCGATGCTCGCTGGAAGGACACGCCGTTCGTCCTGGTAACTTCGCTGGATTCCCCCAGCGATCGCGAACGCGGCCTGCGGGCCGGCGCGGATGCCTACCTGGTCAAGACCCGCTTCGACCAGGATGAACTTTTGCAGGTAGTTGAGCAGATGATAACGTAGGCCCTATGGCGAAAAAGATTCATGTTCTGCTGGTTGAAGATAGCCTGACCATTCGCCGCTTTCTGGCCGATCTGATTAACGAGACGCCGGACATGACGGTGGTGGGGGAGGCGCGCGACGGGCAGGAGGCGATCACCCTGGCGGCCCGGCTGCAGCCGGATATCATCAGTATGGATATCCAGATGCCGCGCCTCAACGGGCTGGCGGCGACGCAGATCCTGATGCAGGAGAACCCGCTGCCTATCGTCATCGTCAGTGGCCGCTTGCAGCGCCACCAGCACGAAGAAGTGGATCTGGCCTTCATGGCTTTGCAGGCCGGGGCGCTGGCCGTGCTGGAGACGCCGCCGCACCGCAGCCACCCGCTTTTTGCCGAGAGTCGCGACCATTTTCTGGCGACTCTGCGGGCGATGGCCGGGGTGGGGGTCGTGCGCCGCTGGAGCACCAGGCCGACTCCGCCCACCACGCTGGAGACGATCCCCCCGGCTCACGATTCCGAGCCGCTGGTGATCACGATCGGGGCCAGCGCCGGGGGGCCGATTGCCCTGCACCGTATTCTGGGCGCGCTCCCCAGGGGCTTTCCGCTGCCGGTGGCTATCGTGCAGCACATGGCTGACGGCTTTATCGAAGGGATGATCCGCTGGCTGGCGGGCGGGACTCCCCTGCACGTGATGCAGGCCGAGCCGGGGCAGTTCATCGAGCCGGGGCAGGTGGTCGTGGCCGGCAGTCACGCCCATTTGTTGCTGCAGCGGGTGGGGCGGCGGGTGCGGGTGGTGCTCGATCCGGAGCGCGGCGGCAGCCCTTACCTGCCTTCGGTGGATCGGTTGTTTCAGTCAACGGCGGAGCAGTTCGGCCCGCAGGCGATGGGGGTGCTCCTGACCGGGATGGGCGACGACGGCGCGCGCGGCCTGCGACAGATGCGCGATCGCGGCGCGCGCACGCTGGTGCAGGACCAGAATTCATGCCTGGTGTACGGGATGCCGGGTTCAGCGGTGGAGTTGGGCGCGGCTGAACAGATCGTGCCGCTCAAGCATATCGCAGCCACCATCCTGGATCTGGCTAAGGCTGTCCCCGGGGGCTGAGGCCTCACCCCCGGTCCCTCCCATCTACGTGGAGAGGGGAGTTTTGCTTCCTTCCTCTGCTAGCGGGGGAAGGGCCGGGGATGGAGGTGTGAGGATGGGAGGCTGGTGAAATTATGAACCACTCCACCCTGAGACGTGATACACTGTTCACAAACCGGGTGGTTGCAGATGTTGTCCGGCAGTATGAAGAATTTGCCGCAGCAACAGGCAGAAAGCGCATTGGTTCGAGCTTTCGAACCACTCTCTAACCGCAAAACGACCTGGGTAAGGAGTACAAAACATGGCGCTTGAAGTATTATTGGTAGAAGACAGCCGCACGCAGGCGGCCCAGATTAAAGAAACGTTGGAAAGCGTGGGGTTGAAGGTGCGTATCGCTTATGATGGGCCAGAGGGCCTCCGCGAGGCGCTGGAGAACCCCCCCGCACTGGTCGTGCTGGATGTCAAGTTGCCCAGTATGGATGGGTTTCAGGTCTGCCGTCGGCTCAAGCGCAACCCGGCCACCCAGGATATCCCCGTGATCATCCTGACCGAGAAGGCCAGCGCCCAGGCAACGATGTCCGGGCTTCATGCCGGCGCGGATGACTACATCCCCAAGGACATCTTTGCCTCGGAACACCTGATCAATACCCTGCATGAGCTGGGTGTGCTGGAGTAATGTGCATCCGGGCGTATCGCATCCGTAAGGAAAGCTGCACATGACTAAGGGGAAGGACGAGTTCACAGTTATCCCGCCGGTGCTGACCGTCACCGTGGAAGACAGCATGGATATCATGATTGCTCGTGACACGGCGCGCCGGGCGGCAGGTCTGATGGGCTTCTCTCCAGCCTTCCGCGCCCAGCTTGCCGGCGCTGCCGGGGCGCTAGCTGAACTCGTGCTCAAGACGGGCAACCCGCACGAGCTGGATTACAACGGTGTCCGGCAAAGCAACCGGGTCGGCATTCAGGTCACCTGCGAGGCGCTCTGGCTGGCTGAGGTGTCGCCGGCCAATGTGGAGATGGCCCTGCGCGCCAAAATGGGCGATCTGGTCGATGACATTGCCTTGCGGGAGGGGGACCCTCCGCTGATCACTCTGACCATGTGGCTGACGCCGGCCCGCGAAATGCAGGCTTCTGATACGTCCGACTTCAACCCGGCCTGACCGGAGCGCTGTTACCTATGACCGCGGAGGAACCTGTCTTTGCCGTGATATGTGTGGTGGGGGACCAGCCCTACGCTATCCCGGTCGCCAGCATCCTGGAAGTGGCCGCACTGGTGCGCCTGACGCCGCTGCCAGACGCGCCCGCCCCGGTCGTCGGGGTGGTCAACCGGCACGGCGAACTGATCCCCATTCTGGACCTGCGGCTGTGCCTGGGCGAAGCGGCAGGAGAACTGGACCTTTCCACCCTGTTTATCGTTGTACAGGAAGAAAATCGCAAGGCCGGCCTTATCGTCGATGACGTGCGAGAAGTGCAGGCACTCCCGGCCCGGGCGCTGCAACTGGCGACCCGGAGCGGGCCGTATATTCGCGGGATGGCGGCGCTGAAAGATCAGCCCGTGCTGGTGCTGGATACGATGGCGCTGCTGCGGGCATTCGCCCCACCAGACACACTGGCAGTCCTTCCTGGCGGGAACCAGGAGTGAGGCATGACCGACCGAGAGCAAAGACGCCACGACCGCGTTCTGATTGTGGCCAAGGATGAAGACCTGCGGGAAGCTCTGGCCGATACGCTGGACAGCGCCGGCGGCTACATGACCAGCCAGGCCGGCAGCTTTGAAGAGGCCCTGAGCGAGCTGCTGCTGAGCGAGTTTTCTCTGGTAGTGACGGAAACGGAGCTGCCCGATCTGAGCGGCATGGACCTGCTGGCTGTCATCGGCGGGCTGCGCCCCGGCGTGTCAGTCATGATGATCGATGACGATCTGTCGGCCAAGTCCGCGGTGGCTGCCTTCCGGCTGGGGGCGGTGGATTACCTGTACAAGCCGGTCAATCTGGAATTCATCCTGATGCAGATCGAGCGGGAGCTGGAGGCCAAGCGCGCCCAGCAGGCTCCCCCGCCGCCGGAGCCGCCCAAGCGCCTGACCAGTCGCGACCGCGAGCGCCGCCTGAACCCCGGCACCCGCGCCGCCGCCCTGGTCCTGGGCCGGCCGCAGTTCAAGCGTATCACGGTGGAGCTGAACCGGCTGCGGTCGCATGTCCGCGCTAATTTCGTCGGCCTGGTGGATGTGGATGGCAATATGGTTGGCGCGGCGGGCACGCTGGAAGAATACGACCTGATGCTGCTCACTAAAGCCCTGGCTATCGACCACGATGCCACCAAGTCCCTGGCGACCATCCTGGACGAGAACCGCTTCCATTCGACCTATTTTGAGGGCGAGCACAGCGGCGTCTACATCATCGAATTCGGGCGGCCTTATCTGGTGTCGCTGGCCGTGATCTGCCCGGTGGATGTCAAGCCCGGCATGGTCTGGCTGTACAGCAAGCGGACCGCCGCCGTGATAGATGAGATTCTCCAGACTGTCCAGATTCCGCGCAGTATGCCGGCCGGCATGGCCGGTATGCCCGGCGGCGAAGAAGAGCCGGATCGAGGCGAGGGGTAATCGCCGGGTAACGCTGTTTTGAGGGCGCCGCCGGATTGTGGTCACACGCCGGCGGCGTTTTTGTGTGCTACCAGTGGCGGGCAGCGGCAATGGCCTGCGCGGCCTGCTGGACCGCCCCCTCGCCGCCGAGGTCGCGTATCACCGGCGCCAGCACAACCAGATCGTTGAGCAGATGAGACAGAGGCCGCCGGCTGAGCAGCGCCAGCGCCTCGCACCACAGGGCGTAGGCCACCGCCGGCGGGTGCATCTTCCCCCACGGCCCGACGATCTGCTGCAGCGCGGCGGCGCGCTCCGCTGGCGCGTCCAACTGGCAGACGGCCAGCAGTGTATCCCGCAGGACCTTCGATTCCGACGGCAGCGCAGAAGGCGCTTCTTCAGAAGCCAGCAGCGGCGCAAAGACTGAGATGCCGGAAGCCCGGTCGTACTCATCCCCGATCTCGTGTACCGCATTCAGCGCGGCGCGGGTGATCTCCGGGCGCATCTCCGGGCTGGCCTGCGCCCAGAGGGCCGTCAGCGCCGTCGCCCGGTCGTAAGAATCGGTGATTTCGCGGGTCGATTCCAGCGCCCGCTGCAGGATGGCCGCCCGCAGGGTCGGGTTTTCCAGGTGCGGCAGCAGCGCGACCAGGATGCTTGCGCGGTCGTAAGGATCGGCGGTGCCCTGGCCGAGTTCCAGTGCTGTCTCAAGCCGGGCGCCATACAGGTAGGGGGCCAGCGTGGTGAGCGAGCGCGCCTGGCGGTATTCAACCGGCACGTCGCGCAGATCGCTCAGAATCTCGTCCAGCGTGCGGTCGGTCGCTTCGCCTTGCGGCAGGTAGGGCACGAGGGCGATCAGGGCGCTGACCTTTTCCACCGGGTTGGTGATTGTGTGGGCGTCGGCCAGCGCGTCGGCCAGGAGCTGCTGCTGTTCGGCCAGCAGCGGGGCCAGTGTGGAAAGCGCCCGCACCTGGGCGCGATCCATCGTGATTGAGCGGGCGGTGGTCAGGGCGTTGCTCAAGGTGCGGTAGCGCAGCTCATCCGGCAGGTAGGGGACCAGCTCGGCCAGCGCCAGCACGCGCTCAAGCTGCCGCGGCAGGGCCACGGCCACGGCCAGCGCATCCAGCCAGGTGCGTTCGGCGGCCTTCCCCTCCAGCCGGCGGCCGAGCGCCTTGAGAGCCAGGAAGCGCGCGTCCCGCTGGCGGATGTTATGGGCGACAACCAGCGCCCCCATCGCCATGTCCGGAGCCAGCGAAGGGGCCAGATTCGCCAGCAGTTGGGCCCGGGTGTGTTCATTGGTGATTGTGTTGACCGCCGCCAGCGCCTCTCCCTGAAGGTTGCGCGGCAGGCGGGCCTGCAGGGCGACCAGGGCCTCCGCCCGCGAATCGCGACGGTTCATGGTGACGGCGATAGCCAGGGCGCGTTCCAGCAGGACGGGGAAGGCTTCATCCTGCTCGCCCATGCTGTCGAGATGAGGGGCGAAGGCCACCAGGGCTGTTGCCCGCTCGCTTTCATTGGGGATGACGGCGATAGCCTCCAGCGCGGCGGCCTGCAGGCGCTGCTGCAGCGGAGCGGGCAGGATCTGCGCCAGCGTGGTCAGCGCCCGGGCGCGCGGGGCCGGCTCCGGGATGTGAGCGGCCACGGTCAGGGCGCGGTGGTGCACCTCCTCGACCAGGTGTGGGGCGAGGGCGATCAATGCGCCGGCCTGGCCGTCAGAATGGCTCATGGTCGCGATTGTATCCAGGACAGCCAGCAGCAGGGCGATGCGCGCCGCCGACGGCAGATAGAACGCCAGCGCGGTCAGCCCGCGCAGGCGGGCCTCTGTATTGGGGATACTGCCGGCCAGGTCGAGCGCCTCAGCCGTAATGCCGGTGGGTAGATCGCTCTCTTTAATCGTGCCCAGCATGGGCAGCAGGTCCAGCAGGAGTCTGGCCCGCGCCGGGATGTCTGCTACCTCCAGGGTTGACTGGTAGGCGCTGTGCAGGGTGCGGCGGCTTTGTTCCGAGGGCAGGTGCGGCGCCAGCATCAGCAGCGCCCGGGCGCGCGGAGCCGGCTCCGGCAGGACCAGAATTTCTTCCAGAAACTGGATGCGCTGTTTGATGGAGAGGGCGTCGCTGTACGCGGCCAGAGCCAGCACGCCGGATAACCCGGACTGAACGGGATCGGGGGGCGGGGCGCCGTCTTCCTCCGTCTTGACCGGCTCGCGGCGCAGGCTGATCGCCAGGGCGTAAGCCACCTGGCGGCCCATCATGGCCGGGCCGTCATTGGTCGCCTGCTGCCAGCCGCGGTCGATCTCATCCAGAGTCAGGTACGGCCAGGCGCGGCGGGGGGCCAGGGTGGCGGCCGGTCGCGCCCCGGCCTGCGCGGCGGCGTCTGCTTCCGAAGCAGGCGCGGCGGCCTCCGGACTGTCGGCAGTCTGGCCGGTATCGTGCTCGTCCTCTGGTACGCCGTTCATCGCTGTCAACGCGGGTTCCACTCGCCGGGGCGTCGCAACCTGAGCGCGCTACAGTGCGCATAAAGCATTGTAACCCTATCTGGATCGATTCTTCAAGCGACGTCGAAGGCAGAATCTGGCGCGGTCAGAAGGTCCGCTGCCGCCAGACGCCGCCCACCATCGTGCCAGGCACCGCCGTTTCCAGAATAATATCCGGCGGGGCTGCGTACCAGTCGTGCTCCAGCACAATCAGATCGGCCAGGTAACCCGGCGCCAGCCGGCCCAGCCGGTCTTCCATACCCGCTGCGTAGGCCGGACCCTGAGTGAAGGCGATCAGCGTCTCGGTCAGCGTCAGCCCGCCTTCAGGCCGCCAGCCCTCCGGCCCTGGCGAGCCGTCCGCGCGACGGCGAGTCACGGCGGCGTGGATGCCCTTGCGCGGGTCCACCGGCTCCACCGGCGCGTCGGAGCCGAAAGCCAGCACCACACCCTGCGCCTGCTGCAGGCGGAAGTTATAGGCCCACTCCCCGCGCGCGCCCCAGTAGCGATCGACCATCGGATAATCGGAAGTGGCGTGAATCGGCTGCATGGAGGCGATCAGGTCCAGCTCAGCCAGGCGGGCGCGGTCATCGGGATGGATGATCTGGACGTGCTCAATGCGGTGGCGGCGGGCCGAGCGCGGGATGCCCTGTGCCGCCTCCTGCTGGCGGGCCATGGCGTAGACATCCAGCACGTCGTGCACGGCGCGGTCGCCGATGGCGTGGATGGTCGATGGCAGGCCGAGGGCGCTGGCCTTCAACACACGCTCGGCCATATCCTCTTTTTCGGTGACTACGATGCCTCGATTGTCCGGCTCGCCCTCGTAAGGCGCGATCATGGCCGCTGTGCGCGGGCCGAGCGCGCCGTCGGCGAAGATTTTCTGGCCGCCGATGCGAATCCAGTCGTCGCCGAAGCCCCAGCGGATGCCGGCCCGGTACAGCGCCTCGATCCAGTCATCGTTGACATTCTTGACGGCGCGCAGGCCCAGCCGCCCGCGTTCGCGCAGAATCTGAAGCGCGGCCAGGCAATTCGGGCCGTCGAAATCGTGAAAGCCGGTCAGGCCGCAGGCCCAGGCCAGCGCCTGCGCCTCTTCCATCCAGCCGGCCAGCGTCTCTGGAGCTGGCTCCGGGATCAGCCCGGCGACCAGATTCATGGCCGGGTCCTCCAGCAGGACGCCGGTCGGCGCGCCATCCGCGTCGCGCAGCAGGCTGCCGCCGGCGGGATCAGGCGTGGCCGCCGTGACGCCGGCCAGGCGCAGGGCGGCGCTGTTGGCCCAGGCGGCGTGCCCGCTCTTGGCTTCCAGATAGACCGGGTTGGCCGGGGCGATCGCGTCCAGATCGGCGGCGGTGGGGAAGGCGCGGTCCGGCCACAGGTCCTGCACCCAGCCGCGCCCGCGGATCCACGCGCCCGGCGCCGCCGTCTCCAGCCGCGCCGCTACCCGCCGCAGAGCCTCTTCTTTGGTCGGCACTTCGTACAGGTCCACGTGCTGCAAGGAAGCCGCCAGCCAGCCAAAATGCAGATGGGCGTCGGTCAGGCCGGGCAGGACGAACCTGCCGCCCAGGTTATCGACGATGGTGCGTGGCCCGGCCAGATCGCGCAGGGAGTCGTCGCCAACGGCCAGGATGCGCTCGCCGCTGAGGGCCAGCGCGCTGGCGTGCGGATGGGCCGGGTCAAGCGTGCGGATGCGCCCGTTGATGAGAATACGATCGATCATGGCGGTGGCCCTTCTCACGGCAGGTGTGCAGATCGACAAGACAAAATTTAAGAGAAGGTAAAGACATACCGGCCGGCGTCAGCTTTGCAGGCTTTCCTGCACGCGAGCGTGCTCCAGCACGGACTCCATCTCGGCCAGCGTGATCACCCCCTCCGGCAGCGGGCTTTCCACATAGGTCGCGGTGACGGCGTTGGCGACAATCATGGCACGGGCCAGATCGCCGGGGCAGCGATGCAGCACGGCCAGAAAGACGGCGGCGAATGTGTCCCCGGCGCCGGTCGGATGGCGGAGGTGCTCGATTCGCGCAGCGGGGAAGTCCTGCCGCCGGCCCCGATGGTACAGCGTCGCCCCCTGATAGCCGCGCGTCACCACCAGCGTATGCCCCGGCGCGGCGTACTGCGCCTCCGCCGCGGCGGAATAGCCCAGGTCCTCATCGCTGAGGATGATGATGGCGTGCGGCAGCGCGGCCTCCGCCCCCTCCCAGGGTACGGGGTAGACATGTCCATCGCGATCCCAGGCGCGCAGGAAGCCCTGCGGCGTCAGGCCGACCAGCGCCCCGGCGAAGCTGCCGGGGTGCAGGGTGGAGTCCAGCTCGCGGGCGATCGGCGCCAGGTGCACGATCGGGGCGTCCCGCCAGGCGGGGGGGATATCCCCGGCGGTCAGCATCCGGGCCTGCCCCTCGATCACCTGCCGGCGGTGGCCCCGATCGTCGTAGGTGTTGACAAAAATGGTGGAGCTGTCCGCCGGGATGAGATGCACGGGCACCCCGGCCAGGCCGGCCAGCACCGGATCGTCCGGGCGGGCGCTGGTCAGGATGCCCACGCGCAGCCCCAGCGCCCGCGCCGCCACCGCCGAATAGGAGACGGTGCCGCCCAGGCGCGGCCCTTCCGGCGTCCGGTCGTGGGCGACGTGGCCGATAAGCAGATAGTCGATGGCCGGGGTCATGCGCTGCTCCAGTCAGATGTAGTTGAGCCGCGCCGCTGCCTACCGCACAGCTGTGAAGTGAGTGGCGTCCCAGATTTTGGCCTCGCCAGTAGTCACCGGCTGGTTCTGGGCGTCCTGCACGTGAAGGACCCAGTTGGTCATGACGCAGTTGCTGCCGTCCTGATGCTGATCGGTGTTGAGCAGCATCAGGTAGGTGTACTGGTAAGGCGTGGTGTCGATGACGCCCTGCTTGCCCAGGCTGAAGACCTCGGCAAACCCGTTCTTGGAATTGACGCCGATGAGGGTCATATCCAGATTCGGCTGGTCCACCTCCACCGCATAGACCCCCGGACGCCGGAACAGGACATAGTCCACCCCCAGCTGCTCTACACCCGACTGGCGGGGCTGCACCGCGCCCGCCCTTTCAACCAGAGCTTCTACCCGCACCCCGCCGACGAAACGGGAGGCCAGCGGGTAGGCGCGCAGCAGGTTGCGGACGCCGTAACGCTGCACGATCGACTGGGGGGTTGTGTGCAGCTCGTCGGCCAGCACGTATAAGCTCTGCATGCCGTTATGCACGCCGATCAGCTCCCACAACCGCTGAATCGCCCGATGTCCGTAGTCCTGGGCAATCGAGTCAAGCAGTAGCCATTCGCCGTAGATACGCAGCCCGACTTCTCTGCTGACGAAGTCGCTGCCCACGCACCGGTCCGGGGTGGCGAACACATCTCCGACATAGGGAGAGGCATCCTCCTCTTCGGGGAAGACCTGGGTTTCCATCCAACTGGCCGAGGCCTCATAATACCAGCCTCCGCCGTAATCATTGACATCGTAGCCGAACTGAATGGCGTGGTGGAACTCGTGGGCCAGCGTCGCCCGCAACAGGGCGAAGGCGTTCGGATCGCCGTCAAAATCATTGTCCACCCTGAGCGAGCTGTAGGTGGCGCTTGTCTCGATAGCGTCGGTATGGGGGTTATCGCCGCGCATAGCTTCCGGCATCGTTATCCCCATGGCATCATCGTTGTTGAGCGTATCGGCCAGGTAGACATCGTACCGGTCGTCGCCTCCCTCACCGCAGTCCCGCGGCGGGATGGGCCAGCCGAACTCCACGATCTCCCGTTCCCACACCATATCCAGAATGGCGTATGCTTCCTGGGCGTATTCCGGCGTGACGGCGTCCGCGCCGGAGAAGGTGTAGTGCAGGCGGAAGTGCTCGGTATCGCGCGTCTCTTCTGGCCCGCTCAGGCGCGGGCGTTCTTGCAGCACCGAACAATTGGTGAGATTCATGCCGAGGCCGTTAAGGGAAATAGCGGCGCGGGTTATTGACCCGGCCGGGTTGACGAAGGCATCCCCGGACGGACGGGCGCGCCCTTGCAGCACAGCAGGCATATCCAGGCCGACCAGCAAACGGTACTGCCCGGAGGTGGAGGCATCATAGCGGGTCACCGCCAGCGTATAATCGCCATCCTCGGTCACAGTATATTGCAGCGCGGCGTTGAACCCCCCGCCGCTGTCATCATCTTCCCGCAAAATCTGCGACAGATCGCTATTGCCCAGGCCCAGATAACTGTCCAGCGAGCCTGAGGTCGCCTGCAGATGGGCATACAACACCTGGCCGGCCCGGGCGCTCACGGTATACAGGACGACCTCCGACGTGCTGTCCACAACGCCGGTGAATTCCTGCACCGGGCCGAAGTTCTTCTGGGCGCTGACTGGGAGGGCCGTCAACAGCAGGAAAACTGCAACCAGACCTGAAAGGAGACGAATGCGCATGAGGATTCTCCATGTTTACAATAAAGCCGGACGTCCGATGGGGCGAGGCATTGTTTTCTATTATAGATTGATCGTGCCAGATTCGATACCGTACCCCCGTACGGGAGCCAGCGCGGCGGCAGGATGGGCATGACGCGACCACCAGCGGAGCCAGACGGAGGGGCAGTTGAGCATACGGGAGGCGCCGGCGGTTTTGCGGGCTGGCGGAAATTGAGTCCGCCGAAAGGGCTGGCAGGAGGACGCCTTTAGCGCACCTGTTTGTGCCCCGGCCAGGCGTTTGGAGCGCCGGGCGCCCCGCCGCTCGCATATCGCCGGTCAGGATCGCCGCCGGGCCAGACTGACATAGTACAGCAACTGCAGGACAGCCGTCACCGCCGCCGCAATGTAGGTCATGGCTGCCGCGGTGAGCACCGCCCGCGAGCCGCGGCGGTCATTCTCCGTCACCATCAGGCCCGATTCGGTCAGCATCGCCAGCCCGCGGCGGCTGGCGTTCACCTCCACCGGGATGGTCAACAGGGCGAAGAGCACGGTCAGGCCGAAGAAAATGATGCCCAGCCACAGCGCCCCGGCCAGGTTGAACAGCAGGCCGATGAGAATCAGGAAGTACGACACCTGCGGGCTGATCTGCACCGCCGGGACGAGGAAGTTGCGCATGGCGATCAGCGGGGAGTGTTCCTCGTGCTGCTGGGCATGTCCCAGCTCGTGCGCGGCGACAGCCATGGACACGACCGAGTTGCGGTTGCCCACTGGCTCGGAGAAGCGAACGGTGTGCGTGCGCGGATCGTAGTGATCGGTGAGCTGGCCGGGCACGGCGGCCAGCTTGATGCCGCTGCCAGAGATGCCCCCCATCCCGAATTCAGTTGTATCACCCAGCCTGGTCCGCTCAATCAGGACTCGCGCCACCTGCTGGCCGTTCAGGCCGGCTCCGTTGCGCACCTGGCTCCACTTCCCGTAGGCGGACTGGATATACATCTGCGCGCCAAACGAGACGATTATCGAAAGGATGAACACAACGATATAAACAGGATCAATGAAGATCATGGACAGGACTCTCTTGACACTTACAGGGCAGGTTACTGGGGGGATTGTGTACCGGGCGCGAATCGCCGTCAAGGGGAGGAAACCGGGATTTACAGTCTTCTTATTATTATAGTGAAATGGCGCACAATCGGCTTCGAGATTCGCCAATTGATTTTGCTGGGGTATGATTGTAGCTGGCGGACGATTACCGGAAGTCACGGGGGGGCGCCAGACTCGTGCCAGCATTTCCCGTGCCATGTTGGAGCTGCATATCGCCTGTGTCACGTTTATTTGATCTGCCTATGACCGAGACTTCCGTTGCGTTTAACCCCTTCCAGCGCGAGAATCGCCCGCGCGGCCTGCGTCGCTGGGTTCCCGGCTTGCAGACGCTGCACCTGTATCAGCGCGACTGGCTGCTCAAAGATATTTCCGCCGGCCTGGTGCTCACCGCCATCCTCGTCCCGGTAGGCATGGGCTATGCCGAAGCCTCCGGCCTGCCCGTTATGTTCGGGCTGTACGCCACGATTATGTCGCTCCTGGCCTATGCCCTCTTCGGGCCGAGCCGCATTCTGGTGGTGGGGCCAGACTCCTCGCTGGCCGCCATCATTGCCGCGACGATCGTGCCGCTGGCCGCCGGCGACCCGGAGCGGCTGGTGGCGCTGGCCAGCATGCTGGCGCTGATAACGGGTTGTCTGTGCATCCTGGCCGGCCTGGCCCGCTTCGGCTTCATCGCCGATCTGCTCTCCAAGCCCATCCGCATCGGGTATGTGAACGGCATCGCGCTGGCGATCTTCGTCGGCCAGTTGCCCCGGCTGCTGGGCTTCCCCTCCCACGGGGATAACCTGATCGAAGAGGCGGCCAGCATGGTTCAGGGCGTGGCACAGGGCCGGACTAACTGGACGACTCTGGCGATTGGCGTCGCCTGCCTGGCTGTCATCCTGTTCTTCAAGCGCCGCATCCCCAGAATTCCCGGCGTGCTCATCGCCGTTGTGGCGGCGACCATAGCCGTGGGCGCGTTTGACCTGGCGACGACGGCCGGCGTCTCGGTGGTAGGACTGCTGCCGCAGGGCCTGCCGTCCTTTCAGATACCGGTTGTCCCGCCGGAAGACCTGGGTGTTCTGGCTGCCGGCGCGATGGCGATCACGCTGGTCTCCCTGGCCGACACGAGCATGCTCTCCCGCACCTTCGCGCTGCGCGGCGGCTACGAGGTTGATGAGAATCAGGAGCTGATCGCGCTGGGCGCGGCGAACATCGCCACCGGGTTCTTCCAGGGGTTTGCAATCAGCAGCAGCGCATCACGCACGCCGGTGGCGGAAGCGGCGGGCGCCCGGTCGCAGTTGACGGGTGTGGTGGGGGCGCTGTGCATCGCCCTGTTGCTGATCGCGGCGCCGTCTCTGTTGCAGAACGTGCCCAATGCCGCCCTGAGCGCAGTCGTGATCGGAGCCTGCCTGTCCCTGGCGGATGTCACCGGCGTTGCGCGTCTGTACCGCATGTGCCGTTCGGAGTTTGCCCTCTCCATTATCTGCTTTCTGGGTGTCGCCCTGATCGGCGTCATTCAGGGCATCTTCGTCGCCGTCGTGCTGGCGCTGCTCAATTTCATCTGGCGGGCGTGGCGGCCTTACGATGCGGTGCTGGGGTATATCGACGGGCTGCGGGGCTATCACGATATCACGCGCCGGCCCGAAGCGAAGCGTATCCCGGGGCTGGTCCTGTTCCGCTGGCATGCGCCGCTGTTCTTCGCCAATGCTGAAATCTTCCACGAGCACGTGCTGCAGGCCATTGCCGAAGCGCCCACGCGCACAAAGTGGGTGATCGTTGCCGCCGAATCGGTGACCGATATCGATGTCACCGCGGCGGAAGTGCTCAGCGAGCTGGACGATGAGCTTCAGGCCGCGGGTATTGTGCTGTGCTTCACCGAAATGAAAGGCCCGGCCCGGGATCGCCTCACGCGGTACGGTCAGTTCACCACGCTTGGCGACCACCTGTTCTTCGACACTATCGATCAGGCGATTGACGATTACCTGGAAGAGCACCCGGTTGAACTGCAGAGCTGGGACGAGTCGCCGCAGTGGTACAGGGCGACGTGGGCGGCACAGGGTGAAACACGATCGCAGGTGCTGGGAGCCGAAAGGCGATGGCGCACAGGGCGCGGCTGAGCCGAAAGCATACCTGGCGCGGCTGTTCCGCGCTATGATTGGAAGTATGAGCCGGCTATCCCCGTGGAGGAAACGACATGGACCCCAAAGAACTCCAGATCGCATCGCTGCCGCCTGACGCCCTCCAGAAGCTCCAGGCGCTGGAGGCGGAGCTGGGCAAAGTGGTTGTGGCGTACACGCGCGAGCCGCGTCTGGCCCGGTTGGACGAAGAGCAGCTCCATAAGCTCCAGCAGCTTGAGGTAGAGCTGGGCGTCTACCTGCTGGCCTTCGAAAACCGGTAGCACCTCAACCGGCGCGTTTACAGGTCGGTGTGGGCCGGGTAAGAGACTTTGCCCCGCGTCCGGGCGGTGTCCCCGTCGGGGGAGAATATCGCGCACGCCCGGTAATCCATGGATAAGTCGTGAGAAAGATGAGTAATTAGTTAGGATTGTTGACTTTACGTCAATTCTCATATACAGTGTCCATTGAAGAGTAATCGGACAGTACATCGCAGCTCATCGCAGCCTTTACTCTTCCAACAATGTGAGCACCCCCCGCGAAGGCTTCTCAACGCTTCCAGGGGACCTTCAGCCCACCACCCGGACGCCCCCTCCGTCCGGGTGCGTTGTTTTTGTTGCCCGTTCTTCAGCCCCGTAGCAATAAAAGAGGCGGCCCCCACCGGGGAGCCGCCCTTTGTCAGGTACGTTCCAAAGACGGACTAGCTGCTGCTGCCGCCTTCGACCGGGTATTCCTCAGCGATCCAGGCGGAGATGCCGCCGGCCAGGCTGCGGACATTGTAGCCGAGCATTTGCAGGGCGACCATGGCCATGGTGCCGCGGTGGCCGCTCTTGCAGTAGACGACGATGGGCTGGTCGAGGGGGTAGAGTTCCAGGCTGGCGGTTGTGACGATCTCGCGCAGCGGGACCATGACGGCGCCGGCGATGTAGCCCACGTCCTCGACTTCGTTGGGCTGGCGCACGTCAAGCAGGAAGGGTGGGTCCTCGGTCAGCTCAACGTTGAGGTCTTCCGGCTTGATCTGGCCCCAGCCTTCGGGCAGGACATTGACCAGGTAGTGGTCCATGAAGGTGACCAGGTCGGGGTCGAACTCCGCCGGGCCGACGGTGACGAATGTCACTTCATCGGTGACGACCGGGTTGCCCGCTTCCGTCCAGGCGGAGATGCCGCCGGCCAGGTTGCGGACGTTGCGGTAGCCCATGATCTGCAGGACAGACATGGCGATGGCGCCGCGGGCGCCTTTGGCGCAGTAGGTGACGATGGGAGCGTCCAGGTCGGCGGGGAGCAGGTCCAGGCTCCGGGCCAGCTCGCGCAACGGGACGTTGATGGCGCCCTCGATGTAGCCGACTTCTATCCACTCGCTCACCTCGCGCACATCGAGCAGGAACGGCGGCGCTTCGATGAGTTCGGTCAGGAGCTTGTCCGCGGCGATTGAGCCGAAGCCGTCGGGTATGGCCGGCGCCCAGGCCTGCACGTAGGGCAGGATGTCGAGCGACGTCTGAACGGTGGGCGCTGTAACAACTGGAGCTGGCGTTGGCGGCACTGCTGTCGGGCTGACTTCGGTCGGACGTTCTTCGCCAACCTGGCTGCTGCCAGCGTCTTCTATTGTGGGCGGGACGATGCTGGTATCCCAGGCCTGGCCGGGGACGGGCAGGTACCGGTATTCCTGCGGCAGCGGCGGCGCGGAAGGCACGATCACGCGCTCGTTAGCGTGCAACTCCTGCGGGCGGACTTTATCCGGCGTCAGGAACCACCTGTCGTTGTTGTGGCAGGTCTCGCAGCTTTCGGTCTGTGGCGTGTTGCGCTGAATGTTGTGCGGCGTGGCGAAAGTCCAGGTCGGCAGGTTGTCGAACTGATCCAGGACATTGTCGCCGTACAGGCGGAACAGATCGGGGTAGTCCGGCACGTGGCGCACCGGCACAAAGCGGTAAGGCCGGTCGGCGGAACGGCGGGGATTGCGCCCGATGAAGAAACCCAGCTCCTCATGCGCCAGGCGGAAGTAAGCCTGATCGTCCTCGGTGCGCTCCAGGTGGCAGTCGTAGCAATTGATATAGCTGATCGAGTGGCAGACCTGGCAGGACAGTATCTCGGTGCCGTGCGCCTCGTGATAGGGGTTGCCAGAGCCGATGCCGACCACGTCCTGATGGCAGCTTTCGCAGCTCGGCGTTTGCGGGCCGTCGTAGCGGTGATCCCGGCCGGCGGTAACCGTGCCGTCTTCGTTCAGGATCAGCGCGTCTGTGCCGTGCATCTCGCTGCCGGTGTGGCAGGCCGTGCAGGGCATCCGTGCCCGCAGGTGCACATCGGCGGTCAGGCCCTCATGGGCGCCGTAGTATTCGTTCTTGATGCGGCTGCCGTGGCAGGCCGTGCACTGGCGGCTCATGGATGGCGTCCGGTTGAAGACATGCCCTCCGACAAGGCCGCCGCCGACGCTCTCCGGCTGGCTGACATGGCACTGGCCGCAGGTGGTGTGGCAGCTATCGCAGTGGTAAGACTGTCCCTCTTCAATGGCCGGGTGATTCTCCGGGCTGGAGCGTTGATACAGAACGGTATCGTACCCGGCCAGGCTGTTGTGCAGACTCAGCGCCTGATAGGGCGCGATATCCGGGTGGCAACTGCCGCAGGTAGCCTCGGCATCCCGGGACGGATCGTGAATCAGGCCCTCATGGGCGGCGTCTTTATCCGCCACATTCTGCCCGCTGTGGCAATCGATGCAGGAGATGGCGCTGTGGACATCCCCCTGTATTGCCCCGATATCGACCAGAACCTTCTCCCATACCTCCAACGGAGGTACCGAGCCTCCTCAGCCAGACCCTTCGTTCAGGGATTCGACCACCTCCTCCTCAGTCGCTACCTGCTGGAGCAGCTCGGCATCGCTGTGGCAGTCGAGGCAGTAGAAATCGGGGGCGAGCGTTGGTTCCGGGGTGATTGCCGGAGGCGCCTCGTCGGTCGGCAACTCAGTCGGCGTCTCGGGCGCGGTGGACGTCGCGGTGGCCAGCATCGCGACCTCTGTTGCCGCGGGGGGCGTACAACCGGTGACCAGCAGCCCCAGCGGAGCCAGAACGACCAGACAAAGAAGGAGAGTTCGTTTCACGGGCCATTCCTTTTCGCGGCGCATAGTGGACCAGATTGATGCGAATTGTGTGCAATTTCACAAATCTATTATACGATAGAACTTATACAGCACAACTCTCCGCATAAGTTTTTTTTATATGGCTTGCTTATGGGAATCCATAAAGAAATCGAATAGAAAGTGATCTCTATCATATTGAATCGCTGATAGAAACGCTGTTATGATTTTCGCAGGAAGGGCGCGGGGGCTATGCTCGACATCTACGAGATGCAGATCTTCCTGGAAGCCGCCGAAGCGGGCAGTTTTTCCGAAGCGGCGCGCCGGCTTCAGATGTCGCAGCCGGCGGTCAGCATGCAGATCCGCTCGCTGGAGCGGCGGCTGGGTGTCGCCCTTTTTCAGCGCGCCGGGCGCAATATCGGCCTGACCGAAGCCGGGCAGACCCTGGTCCCGCTGGCTCAGGAGCTGGTCACCCTGTCCATCAATGCCGAGGAGACGATCGCCTCTTTGCAGGGCGAGGTGCATGGGCTGCTCAAACTGGCCTGCAGCACAACCGCCGGCAAGTATCTGCTGCCCAAGCTGATCGCCGGCTTTGTGGAGCGTTACCCCCAGGTGCAGGTTTCCTGTGAGGTTGGCTCGCGGGAGATGTCCGTCAATCGTCTGCTGTCCGGGATGGTGCACCTGATCATCACCAGTCTGCGCGAGCCGGGCAAAGATCTGGAGTACCGCTTCTTCACGACCGACCCGGTGATCCTGATTGTGTCGCCGGGCCATCCCTGGGCCGGGCGGGATATTATCGCCGTTGATGATCTCCCTCGCGAGCGCTTCATCGTTCGCGAGCTGACTTCGGGGACCCAGCAGGCCGTGATCGAGGCGCTGGCTCAGCATAACCTGAGCCTCAACGATCTGCCCGTTGTTATGACGCTGGGCAATTCGGAGGCTATCCATATGGCGGTTGCCGAAGGGATTGGCGTGGCTTTTGTCTCCCGCCGGGCCGCTGCCGCCGGGATTGTCAACGGGCATGTAGTGGAAGTACCGGTTGAAAATTTGCAGATCGTCCAGCAGTTGTACATGGCGCGGCATACCGGGCGCGCTGCCACCGCCGCGCAGGCAGCTTTCTGGACTCATGTGTACGCGCCGGAGAACCGCGGCCTGCTGGCGGCGGTGCCTCTTGTCGGCGCGCCGATGTCTGGTTGAGGGGGGGCAGCCGCCCCGGGGGAATCCGCCGCTGCGGATTGTACAGAAAAGAGGCGAGTATGAATCATCTGTGGCAAAGAGTCCAGCATAGACTGTTCATCGTGACGCTCCTGGGGATCGGGCTGGCCGCCCTCCTGTTCGGCCTGCTGGCCGTCAGCACGCCGGCGCAGGCCGACCCGCTTCGCCAGGGACCGGGGCCTTACGACTACAGCGGAGATCGCTGCCAGGACTGCCATCTGGATTATAAGGCCCTCTGGTCAGAAGGCGCGCACTCTATCGCCTATGACCGCGAGTCGTTCCAGGCTGCCTGGGCCGAGGCCGGCCAGGACCCGGACTGTCTGCAATGCCACACCACGCTGTTCCGGCCCTACGATGACACGTTTCTGGATACCAATATCCACTGCGAAGCCTGCCACGGCATGGTCCCGGATGGTCACCCCCCGGCGGAGATGGTCGTCAACCGCCAGGCCAGCGCCTGCGGAAGCTGCCACCTGCCCACATTCGATGAGTGGCGGCGCAGCCCGCATGCCTTCACCGAAGATATGGGGACCCTGGCCTGCTCCACCTGCCACCTGCCGCACGGGCAGAACCTCCGCTTCAATAATGATGTGGATGCGCTCTGCCTGAACTGCCACCAGTCGGCGCCAAATACCTATGAACACCTCACCCACAACGAGGTGTCATTTGAAAATGTCACTGTGACCTGCGCGAGCTGCCATATGTACCGCTCGTCAGACGACTTCGTACACAACATCCCCGATCATACGATGGCCGTCGAGACGCGGTCCTGCACCTCCTGCCACGAAGCGCTTTCGGCTCAGGGGAATGTGCCCCTGCTGGTCGATGTCGATACCGCCCTGGCGGCGGAGCGCGACCAGCTTCGCCTGGACGTGCGGGCGCTGGAGAAGGCCCTGCAGGAAAGCAACGCGCAGCAGGTTGACGCCGGGCTGAACTACCTGCGGCTGACGCAGGGCCTGATCGCCGGCCTGGGCATCGGCATCATCATCACCTGGGTGCTGGTGCGCCGTTCCAACACCGCTGAGGATTCGACTGACCGCCGCCGTGACGACGACTCACAACAGTAGACTGGACGGGGTATCTCATGAATGAACCCAACCCAACCCTGATCACCCGTCGCGATCTGATCAAGATCATGGTGGGCGCCGGCATCTCGGTCGGCGCCGCCGCTGTGCTGGCCGGGCCGCTGACGCCCGTCATCGAGCAGTTAGCGAGCAATATCATCCGTCCGCAGGAGGGCGGCGGGGTGGAGAACCCGTGCTGCCCGCGCTGGGGGATGGTCATTGATCTCAGCAAGTGCATCGGTTGCGAATACTGCGTCTATGCCTGCCAGGCCACCAACGACACCACCGACGAGATGCGCTGGAATATCATGGTGGAGGATGTGACCAAGACCGGCACCCCGTTCTTCGTCACCCGGCCGTGCCTGCACTGCCAGAATCCGCCGTGTGTGAGCGTGTGTCCGGTGGCTGCGACCGTCCTGCGCAGCGACGGGCTGGTCACAATGGATTACAACAAGTGCATCGGCTGCCGCTACTGCCAGGCGGCCTGCCCTTATGGCGCCCGCGTCTTCAACTGGGAAGAGCGCGGCGACACCCCTAACCCGCTCGTCCCGGCCTGGGGCGTGCCGGAGGTCCCTCGCCGCCCGCGCGGCGTGGTGGAAAAGTGCACCTTCTGCGTGCAGCGGATTGACGCCGGCGTGCCGCGGGGCCTGGTCCCCGGCGTGGACCGCGACGCCACGCCCGCCTGTGTCAATATCTGCCCGGTGGAGGCCCGCCACTTTGGCGATCTGAACGATCCCCGGAGCAATGTCTCCCGGATCATCGCCTCTGTGCCCACCCTTCGCCTCCGCGATGACCTGGGCACCGACACCAGTGTGTTCTACATCCCGCCGGAGGGTGGCCTATGAAAACCCTGACCGATTTTGTCCGCCGTTCTCCGCTTTATACGGCCTGGATCCTCCTGCTGCTGACTCTGTTCACTGTCGGGATGTTCAGCATCATCTATGTGCTGGTGAACGGTCTGGGCGTCACCCACCTCAGCAACCAGCTTCCCTGGGGGCTGTGGATCACGGTGGACCTCTCGGCCATCGCCCTGGGCGCCGGCGCCTTCACGCTCTCCGGCGCGGTGTACGTCCTGGGGATGAAGAAGTACGAAGCGATCGCCCGCGCCGCTGTCGTGATCGGCTTTCTCGGCTACACCAGCGCCATGCTGGCCCTGTTCGTCGATATTGGCCGCCCGGATCGCTTCTACCACCCCCTGATCTACTGGAATGTCCACTCCGTGCTGTGGGAAATCACGATGTGCGTCATGATGTACACCTTCGTCCTGCTGATGGAGGTGGTGCCGATCGTGATCGAAAGTACGCAGTTGCGCCAGCATCGCCCGCTGCTCAGCCTGGCCCACTTTCTGCACCGGATCATGCCGATAGCGGCCTTGCTCGGCATCGGCCTGTCCCTGCTGCACCAGTCCTCGCTGGGGGCGACCTACGGCGTGCTGATCGCCCGCCCGGTGTGGTATTCGCCGAGCGCGCCGGTGATGTTCATCCTGTCGGCGGTGGCCGGCGGGGTCGGCTTCACGCTGGCTATCACCATGCTCACGGGATACTTCAAGCGGCAGTATCTTGTCCCGTGGAACGTGATCAATAACGTCGCCGTGCTGGCCGGGGTGACGTTCCTGGCCTACTTCTACCTCAAGATATGGAGCTGGGCGGCCACCAACTATTACAGCCACTCGCCACAGTTGGCCCACGATCTGGCGCTGCTCGGCGCGAACACGCCTTATGGCTTCACCT
>JARKNX010000051.1 GCA_029976025.1 Aggregatilineales bacterium
GTCGCGGGGTGAGTCGTGGCGCGCATATTGATGCTATCGGATTCGGTAAAACTGTCCGGGGCACTCTGACACCTGAGGGAGGGTTTCGGTTCTACTGGTTTCAGGCTGAGGCTGGAGATCGGGTGCATATTCAGAGCGCGCTCAGTCTCGATATGTCAGCTTTCCTTGTTCTGTACGATAGCTCTTTCAGGGAGCTGAAGCGGGATGCTACCGGGAGGCAACTCGATGCCGACCTGCCGCAGTCGGGCATTTACTTTGCCGCACTTTCGTTACATCCCGGATCGGTTGGGGGGACCTACGGGCTTGTGCTCTCTGGCTGGACGAGCGAGTCGGGTGTGGTTAGCAACCCCGGCCTGCCGCTGTTATATGGCGAGCAGACACAGGGAATGATTAATGATGAGCAGCCGCTGGAGCACTATATGTTTCAGGGGCAGGCTAATGATCAGGTCCTGATCGAGATGGGGGTGGTTGAGGGGGATCTTGACCCGTTCCTGTACCTGTACGGGCCGGATGGAGAGGTCGTCGGGCAGGACGACGACAGCGGCAGCGGCTCCAATGCTGCGCTGGCGGTGGTGCTCCCTGCTGATGGCCGGTACAGTCTTGTAGCTTCACGCTTCGGACGCGAGCGCGGTGAGACACGGGGCAGCTATCTGCTCGGCCTTTCAGTGGGCAACGAGGAGGCGCTCCCCGTATCGCTGGCCGGCGCGAATAACATGCTGCCCCCGGAGTTTGAAGGTATCCCCACGATCCGCTATGGCGATGTTATGCGTGGCCCGATCACGGATGAAGTCTACTATCGCGCTTACATATTTGAGGCATCGGCCGGCGATCAGATTGTGGCAACAATGGAGAACGCCGGCGGCGATCTGGACCCGATGCTCATGTTGCTCGACTCGAGATTGCAGACTGTAGCCGAGAATGATGATATTGTCAGCGGTACAAATCGCAACGCTCGCCTGGAATATACTATTCCGTCAGCGGGCTACTACGCACTACTGGCAACGCGCTATGCCGGAGAAACAGGGACCACAACCGGCGATTTCGTGCTCACATTTGTTTCTCCAAATGCGCAGGCCCGCAGCCGGATCGCCACTTTGCTGTCCGCGCCATTCCTGATTCCCGGAGGGAAAGTTACCGGCCAGATCAGCGATGCTATAGCCGCCGTCTACACATTCTACGCGGCAGCGGGAGACAGAATCGATCTGGACCTGACGACTAACGGGCCGCTGCGGAATGAATCCCTGTTGATTCTGGCGGATGCCGATCTGATCGAACTTGCAGCAAGTCCGGATGGAGCGTTGCGTTACAACATCCGGGAGGATGGTCTTTACGTTGTCGTGGTCACCCGGGAAGGAGGGCCAGCAGGTACAGCGCGAGGTTTCTTCGACCTGAGGCTTGATGGCGCCGATCCACGGGCAGCAGACCGGCTGGGGGCCAGGACTGAACCGGCCTATGGTCCGGGCAGTGTATTGCCCTATGGAACCGTTGTGACAGATGTGATCACGGATGCACAATTCCGCGTTGAATATCATTTTACGGGCGCGATTGGCGACAGGATCACCGTGCGCATGACGGCCTTGGATGCGACTCTGGACCCGGCGTTGCGCTTGCTCGATCCACAGGGGAATGAACTGGCTAACGACGACGACAGCGGAGGCGATCTCAATGCCATGCTGACCTCGTACCTGTTGATGCAGGATGGCCAGTATACGCTCGTCGCAACGCGATCGGGAGGGCGTAATGGCACCTCTCGTGGCAGGTTCGAATTGACGCTGGCCGGTGTGCCGGTGGCGCAGCCCCCCCCAGAACAGATGGAAAACAGCGCTGGCGCGGCATTACCCCTCGCTGTAGGACAAACGACCACCGGGGTTATTACAAGTGAGCAGGCGGCAGGCTTCTACGTGTTTGAGGGGCGGGCAGGCCAGTCTCTTGATATTGACATGGTGCGCCTGAGCGGCAATCTAGACTGCTATCTGGCGTTGCTCGACGCCGGGCAGTCTCTTTTGGAAATTAACGATGATGGCGGGGGTGGTCAGAATGCGCGCCTGCTGGTCACGCTGCCCGCTGATGGACAATACACGATTGTAGCTACCCGCTATCTGTTTGCCGAAGGGACGACGACAGGCGAATACCTGTTGAGTCTGCTGGAACGATAGCGCGAGGATCAGGCGGAACTATGACGCAGATCAGATTCTTCCTGCTGGCGTTGGCCCTGCTGAGCATTCCTGTGGCCGTCGATCGGGCGACGGTCTCGGCGCAGCAGGGACGCCAGCTCAACTACGGGGATATCGTACAGGCCAGGCTGACGGCCAGCGAGAACCGGCAGGCCTATTATTTCCGGGCCAGGCGGGGGGATGTCGTATCTGTTCAAATGACAACGCTGAACGGAAATCTCGATCCGCTGTTATTGCTGGTTGACAACGAAGGGAGGGTGCTGGCGATGAATGACGACAGCGATTCATCCCTGAACGCGGTGATATCCACTGTCCGGATTCCTGAAGACAGCTTCTACTTTGTGATTGTCACACGTTATGGGCACGCTTTGGGTGTCACGGAAGGCGAATTCGAGCTTCAGTTGAAGCGCGAAGGGGTGCTGTCAGAGGCGGGAGTCTACCTGAACTACGGCGATTCAGTGGTGGGCATTATCAATCGGGAGACTCCCCGGGTCAGTTATGTTTTCGAGGCCCGGCGCGGCGATATTATAAACCTCCGCATGCGGCGTATCTCAGGTAATCTGGATTCTTATGTGGCAATTTCTACTGCAGACGGTCAAGTTCTGGTGGCCAATGATGACCGGTCGGAGGGCGGGCTGGATGCCGCAATTGAAGACTTTCTGATTCTCGATCCTGGCTTTTATACAATTGTGGCCTCCCGCTTTGGCGAGGAATCGGGGATCAGTGAAGGCAGCTACGTCCTGACGCTGGAGACTGCCCCAACCAGCGGTCTGGGGCTGTCCATGGATTCGGCCTTATTGCTTCGTTATGGCGATGAGCTCAGAGGCAGCATTGATGGCGAACATCCGACTCACTACTATATGTTCGGCGCCAAGCGCGGCGATATCGTGACAATCGCTATGACCCGGACTGGCGGCACGGTGGACCCTGTCATCACACTGCTTAACTCTCAGGGCGAATTGCTCCAGACTGATGATGATTCCGGCCCGGACAACAATGCGCTCTTGCAGTCTTACATCATCCCGGAAAGCGGCACTTATTATGTGCAGGCTTCCCGTTTTGGCGGCGAAACCGGCACAACAGCCGGGAACTTCCTGATCCGGCTGGATGGAATCAGCGGCGAAGCCCCGGTGGTGGCGCCCGGCGTGCTGACTATCCTGTACGGTGGATCTGTGGTGGGCAGTGTAACCGACGAAACCCCGGCCTGGACATATGCCTTTCTGGGGAAGGGGGGAGATCGGATCACCATTTCCATGTCAAATACGGCGGGCGATCTGGATCCGTTGTTGTATCTGTTCACTGCCGACAGCGTTCAGCTCGCCGAAGATGATGATTCCGGGCCCGGAAAAGACGCCCAGATCGCTGATTTTATTTTGCCCAGGGATGATATTTTCTACATTATTGCCACGCGTTTTGGTTTGCATGGAGGCAATACCACCGGTCAGTTCACTATGTCGCTGACGCTGGAAACTCCACCACCCGAATCCTCTCCGTGAGCACAACTGCGCCCTGGTTTGATGGAAAGCGTTCAGCCTGCTAGAATTGCCCCTCGCGCCTGCGGTATCTCCTGGAGGCCATACATTTGCTGTTCTGGTTCCGCCGAACGCCTTCATTTGCCTCTGCCAATAACTGCCGAAAGAGACCTGATGGGTAAGATCATTACGTTGCAGCAAGCGATACAACGTCGCGAAGCACTGGCGGCTGAAGGAAAGATTCTGGTCTTCAGCAACGGGCATTTCGATCTGTTTCATGTGGGGCATCTGGATTATCTGGAAAAAGCGCGTGCGCTGGGGGATGCTCTCTTTGTAGGTGTCAATGATGACGCCTCCACCCGGCGGCTTAAAGGATCGGCGCGGCCCGTAACGCCAGATCATGAGCGCGCCCGCCTGCTGGCGGCGCTGGGCATCATTGATGCCGTTATTATTTTTTCCGGCGACACGGCTGATGATCTGATCCGGAGCCTGCATCCGGATATCTATGTCAAGGGCAGCGATTACGCGACCAAGCATCTCCCTGAACGGAGTACGGTGGAGGCCCTGGGCGGGCGTGTCGAGCTTATCGAATTGCTGCCATACCACAGCACATCCGACCTGATCAGACGGATTCGGGCGCTGCCGGAGGATGAATGACGCGCGCTGCGAGCGAGGAGCCGGTGTCCGAAGCCCGGATGACGCAGCCGGAAGGAGTGAGCGGCATCCCGGAAGAAATCAGCATCGGTCGGGCGACCGGCATTGTGGCGCTGGGCAACATCACCAGCCGCGTTCTGGGTCTGGGCCGCGAGATGCTGCTCAGCGATCTGTTTGGCGCCGGGATAGCCGTTGACGCCTTCAATGTAGCAGTCATTGTCCCCAAGACACTATACGACCTCCTGATCGGCGGACATGTCAACAGCGCGCTTGTCCCGGTATTGAGCGAATATGCTATGCAGGAGGGCCGCGCCGCGCTCTGGCGGCTGGTCAGCCTGCTGCTTGGAGTTGTGGTGGCGATCCTGGCTGTTCTGGTAATTCTGCTGGAACTGCTGGCGCCTCAGGTGATTGCTCTGGTGACCGGCAATGCCGTGGATGAGATTCAGGTGCTCGCCACGCACTTGCTGCGGATTACAACTCCTGCGCTCCTCTTCCTCAGCGCTTTTGCTGTTCTGAGTGGCCTGCTGTACGCGCTGCGCCGCTTCACGCTGCCGGCATTTGCCGGCGCGGTGTTCAACGGCTGTATTGTTCTCGTAACCCTGTTGATGGCGCCGTCTCTTGGCATCGTGGCCATGGCGATAGGGTGGCTGGCGGGCGCTATTGTGCAGATGGGGACGCAATTACTGGGCCTTCGCGATGCACGGATCCGGCTGAGTCTGAGGCGATTCTGGCAGGAACCGGGCCTGCGCCGTATCGGGTTGTTATACCTGCCGGTCATGTTTTCTCTAATTATTGATACTCTGGTTATAAGGCTGGTGAGCTATCGGCTGGCGGCCCAGGTGGGGCCGGCCAGTATCAGCTATATGAACTTCGCCACGACGCTGGTGCAGTTTCCGCATGGCCTGGTAGCGACAGCGATCAGCATCGCCATTCTGCCTACTCTTTCTCGCCAGGCGGTTCTGATTTCGTCGCAGGGTGTGGACATCTATAAGGACACTCTGGGTCGCGGTCTGCGTCTGGCTATTGTCCTCATTCTCCCGGCCTGTGTGGGGTTATTCATCCTGGCTTCGGTTACGGTAGGGCTGCTCTTTGAGCATGGCTCCTTTACCACGGTAGATACGGCCTATACAGCGCTGGCCCTGCGCCTTTATCTCATCGGACTGCCTTTCGCGACTATCGATCTGTTGCTCGTGTTCGCCTTCTATTCGCAGCAAGATACGCTGACTCCGGCCATCATCGGTGTGATCAGCCTGATCGCTTACATGGTGGTGGCGCTATCGCTTATGCCGCAATATGGCCTGTTCAGCCTGATGATCGCCGATTCGTTCAAGCATATCGTACATGCCAGCATTGCCGCCTGGTTGTTGAGCAAGCGCATTGGCGGCTTTCGGGGGCAGGGCCTTTTTTCAACAACATTCAAGACCGCGCTGGCGGCGGCTGTGATGGGGGGGGCGGCTGTCCTGACCCTGAACGTGCTGCAACCGATCCTGCCTGCCGGGTTGTTCGGAGAAATCGCGCTGGTCATGGCTCCGCTCGTTGTAGGGGCTGCCGTATTTCTGGAGCTGGCTATGCTGCTCAGGATTCCGGAGTTATCCTGGATTTTGCGCCTGTTCAGCATACGGCGATCGCGTCATAGCGCATGATTAGCAAAAAAGCCGGACATCGTCCAATGAGATAGGCCCTGTTATAATCAGAGGTATTGCAGAACAATAACCGTTCTTTGTGAGGAGACTGTTGCATGCCTTTCGAGAAAATTGTGCCCCCATCAGAAGGCACGAAAATTACTGTTGAATCGGGCAAGTTACACATTCCTGACCAGCCGATTATCACGTTTATTGAGGGCGACGGCATCGGCTATGACATCATGACTGCCTCGCGCCGCATCTGGGACGCGGCGGTGGAAAAGGCCTATAACGGCGCGCGGCGGATTCACTGGATGGAAATTTATTCCGGCGAGAAAGCGGCCCAGCTCTACGACGGCAACTACATGCCTGAGGAAACCTTCGAAGCCCTGCGGCAGTACCACATTGGAATCAAAGGCCCTCTGACGACCCCGGTCGGCGGCGGTTTCCGCAGCCTGAATGTGACGCTCCGCCAGGTACTTGATCTCTATGCCTGCGTTCGTCCGGTGCGCTGGTACAGGGGCGTGCCCAGCCCCCTCAAAGACCCCGGCAAGACCGATATCGTGATCTTCCGTGAGAACACAGAAGATGTGTACGCGGGTATTGAATATGAGGCCGGCTCTGCAGAAAACAAGAAGCTGGCCGCCTTTCTACGAAATGAAATGGGCGCTCAGTTCTTCGAAGACGCCGGCCTGGGCATCAAGCCGATCAGCGCTTTTGCCTCCAAGCGGCTGGTGCGTAAAGCCATCCAGTATGCCCTGGATCGCGGCCGCAAATCTGTAACACTGGTGCACAAAGGGAATATCCAGAAATTCACTGAAGGGGCATTCCGCAAGTGGGGATATGAGGTGGCGGCGCAGGAATTCGGCGATGTCACGATTACTGAGGATGATCTCTGGGAGAAGTACAACGGCAAACAGCCGGAAGGCACGATCGTGATCAAGGACCGGATCGCCGATATTATTTTCCAGCATCTCTTGCTGCGGCCCGATGAGTTCGATGTCCTGGCTACGATGAACCTGAACGGCGACTATCTCAGCGATGCGGCGGCGGCGCATGTCGGCGGCGTGGGTATTGCGCCCGGCGCCAATATTGGCGATGAAGTGGCTATGTTCGAGGCGACGCATGGCACGGCGCCCAAATACACCAACCTGGACAAGGTGAATCCTGGCTCGCTCCTGTTCTCCGGCGTGATGATGCTGGAATACATGGACTGGTGGGAGGCGGCCAACCTGATTAACACTGCTTTTGAGAAGACGATTGAGCAGAAGATCGTCACGTATGATTTCGCCCGCCAGATGGAGGGCGCGACTGAGGTCGGGACCAGCGCGTTTGCCACGGCGATCATCAGGAATATGGATTGAGGCGAACAGTACGGGATTGAAACCGGGTGGAAACGCCCGGTTTTTTATTGGCTACGTTTGTATTTGACGAAGGAAATCTATCAAACACGGCAAGGTTAAAGCGGGAGTTCATAACGCGCTCCGCCGTTGTGCGGAGCCAACTGGCGGGATGAAGCATACGGTTGTTTAACCGGTTCACCTCCACTCTTATAGCCCTCCTCAGCCAACGAGCGCGAGTGGCGCCTGTAGCTTTGAAGGAACGTGGAGGCTTGCTGCCGGCTGATGATGTTGATTCGGCCGGTTGGCCTCAGTGTGCTCATCCCGGTCTCATCCTGCTGTCATGTTTTCCTCATGGTTTCGTGTCACGATAGCGCTGGTAAAATGGGCGTAAAAAGTCCATTATGGGAGAAGCCATGAAGGCGAAAATCGCGTTTCTGATTATCAGTCTGGTCTTACCGCTGGCTGCCGTCGGGCCGCTGGCGCTGGCACAGGGAGGTGACGGCGTGGGGCAAGGCTATACGGGGGATGTTCCTGCCCCGGCATTTCCACAGAATCTGGATTGGATCAACACTTCAGAACCGCTGACCTGGGAGATGCTTCGGGGTAAGGTCGTCCTGCTCGATTTCTGGACCTATGGTTGTATCAACTGTATGCACATTATCCCCGATCTCAAGCGTCTGGAAGAGGAATACGCCGATGAGCTGGTGGTGATTGGCGTGCACAGCGCCAAGTTCAGGAATGAAGGCGATACAGAAAACATCCGCCAGATCGTCCAGCGGTATGAGATTGCTCATCCGGTGGTTAATGATCATGAGTTTGCTGTCTGGAATCGGTGGGGTGTCCGGGCCTGGCCTACGGTGATACTGATTGATCCGGAGGGCCGGGTGTTTGGCTATCACTCTGGCGAAGGCGTCTATCCAGTCTTGCAGCCCATCATTGCGGGAATGATCGCGCAGTTTGACGCCAGCGGGTTGATCAATCGCCAGCCGGTGAGTGCTATCGTAGGACTGGACGCTGCAGCCGACACACTTCTGGCTTTTCCGGGCAAGGTGCTGGCCGATGCGGAGGGAGGACGCCTGTTTGTAGCGGATTCTAACCACAATCGTATTCTTGTGGCCGATCTGGCGACCTATGAGGTGCGCGATGTCATTGGCGGGATTGAGGCAGGCAGCGCGGATGGGGCGTACGGCGTGGCTCGCTTCTACCGCCCGCAGGGGCTGGCGCTGAGTGCGGATGGACGCACGTTGTATGTGGCGGATACCGAAAATCACCTCTTGCGGGCAGTGGACCTGGAGAACCGCACAGTCTCCACGCTTGCCGGAACCGGCCAGCAGGCGGATGGGCGGAATTACGGCAGCGTAGGGCCGGAGGGGGCGCTGAACAGCCCCTGGGACCTGGTGCGAGTCGGCAATACTCTTTATATCGCTATGGCCGGCCCACATCAGCTATGGCAGTACAACCTGATCACGGGCGAACTGGGTATCCAGGCTGGCAGTGGTATCGAGGGGCTGGTGGATGGCCCGCGTTCCAGGGCACAACTCGCCCAGCCGAGCGGCATTACTACTGATGGCGAGGTCCTGTACTTTGCCGACAGTGAGGCCAGCGCCATCCGTGAGTCGGAGATTGACTCGACGGGCGTAGTGCGAACGCTGGTCGGAACCGGACTGTTTGATTTTGGCGATCGGGATGGAATCGGAGATGATGTGCTGCTGCAGCACCCGCTGGGCGTGGTCTACGCGCGCGGCAATGTCTACGTGGCGGACACCTACAACAGCAAGATCAGGATTCTTAACCCGTTGACCCGTGAAGTGACATCGCTCACCGGCGATCCAGCCGGCGGCTATCGGGACGGTTCCGTGGTTGAAGCCCTGTTTGATGAACCTGGAGGCATCAGCTACGCCAGCGGCATTCTCTATGTTGCCGATACCAACAATCACGCCATCCGCGCCATTGATCTTGATGCTGGCACGGTCAGCACTGTGCAACTTGTCGGCCTTGATGCTGCGCAACCCGAGGCTGGCGGGCAGGAGAGCGAACGGTCAAGACCCGTTGCATCACCTTTGCCGCCGTTTGTCGGACAGGAAGTGACACTGGAGCCACAATCTGCTGCTGCCGGAGAAGGCACGCTGACGCTGCGCTTCCAGTTGCCGGAAGGGTACAAGCTCAATACGTTAGCTACTTCGTACGTGAACTGGTACCCCGACAATGTTGCAATTCAATTCGATGGCGGCCCACTCGTCTACACAATTGCGGACCTGAATGAGCCTGTTGTAGCGCCGGTCAGCCTGGCCGAAGGGACGGGCGAGCTTACGGCCGATCTGATGATCTTCTACTGCGAGGCAGTCAATGAGAGTCTTTGTTTCGTGGAGCGGGTTCGGCTGCAGCAACCCCTGGAGATCGGCACGGAGGGAACGCCCGACCTGGTCATAGAGCACGCAATTGTGCCTCCCGGGGGCAGGTAAGGCCGAAGGGCGCTTGCTGCACACGCCGCCGGACAAATCTAGCCCCTCAATCGAGCGATAGCGATTTGATCCCGGCGCGCGCTGCCTCCTGGCGAGACATCTGGTCAGCCAGAGATGGCCGTCGCGCCGGGAGGCCCACCTGTTCTAACATATAAGAGGCCGCTGTCACGCCGCTGATAGCCGCTTCAACAAGATCGCCTGTGTCATGCCAGGTGACGGCGAAGG
>JARKNX010000135.1 GCA_029976025.1 Aggregatilineales bacterium
CAGCAGGGTATGGGCCAGCTCGCCGGAGCGCTCCGCCTGGGTGTAGGCCGGGCCGAGCGCCAGCAGGTGGGCGAACAGCCGCTCGCGCAATTCCTGCTTGATCCGGCCCGCCACCTGCTGCCCGGTGACCGTCCCGCCCCAGGTCGCCAGGGCGCGCAGCCCGGCGATTCCGGCCAGCGCCAGCAGAAGCGGCGTCACGTCCGCCAGGGACGCGCCGCCCAGGAAGACCCGGTCGATCGCGCCGCTGAGCAGCCCGGCCTGGAGGACCATCAGGATTCCGCCCAGCAGACCGAGCAGGATGGTCAGTCCCAGTCCCAGGCGCACGGAACGGGTCAGGCGGAGCAGGCGGCGATCAAGGTTCATAGACGGTGGTTGGTTGGTGGTTCCTGTGGTGCATCCGGCAAGTCAGCATCGCAAAGAACAGGCATCGGTAGGGACGGTTCGCGATCCGCCCAGGGCGACCGCCGGTCGCCCCTACCCAACCATACCTTCAGGAATTTGCCGGACAAACCACTGGCGAATGGTGAAAAGTCGACCGTGTTCAGTCGTCAGCCAGGATTGGGCCGACAGGGATGATTATGCCCGCGCCGGGTGGTCGGGGGCAAAAACAGGGGGGGATTACGCCCATGTAGGGACGTTCAATTGAACGTCCCTGCATGGGTCCAATCAGCCCATCAACCGATCTGGTTCGCGCGACTCCGTGATTGATCCTCGTTACGTTTCCCCACGCTGGTTTGGGATATCCGGTTCAATCTGCGACATCCTGGATTAAACCTGGGATATTCCGGGGATTCAGGCGGCTGACTTGCGATTCCTGCCCTGGGGCAGCCAGTTCGCCAGGAAATTGAGCGTCACCAGGCCGATTCCCAGCGCGATCCACACCCCGCGCCAGCTCATGGGCCGCGCCGCGCTGCCTTCCGCCAGCGGCGGCATGGCCGGGTCGACGTACAGCGCCAGCCGGTCGAAGTCGGGGGAGGGTGTCCCGGCCTGTTTGATCAGGGCTTTGACCTCGTCCGTCAGGAGCGCCATCTCGTCGCGGGCGGCATTGGCGTGGCTTTCCAACATTAGCCGGGCGGCCTCCTCCTGGTACGCCTGGCGCAGAACGAGCATCTGGAACGGCTCCGGCAGCCACTCGATCAGGAAGCGCAGCTTGAACGGCGTGATCGGGATTCCCAGGGCGCGCAGCGCGACGAAGCCTTCCTTCATGGCGCGCACCATCAGGAGCAGGGCGTCCCGCGTGCGGGCCGTGCGGGTGATGTCGCCCCCGGCGGCGTAGATCGCGTTGGCGATCTGGATGACGACGACGGCATGGGTCTTGAGCCAGGCGTCCATGTGGGCGCTCAGCTCGACCGGCAGGTTGGCCTGCTCAAACACGCCAGCGATTTCGGTCAGGCGCGGGGTGATCGCGCCGTCCAGCTCGCCCAGGGTCGTCGCCTGGATTCCGCCGTCCATCAGGCGGGCGTAGACGACGTGCCCCTCGCGCCGGCCGCCCGCACCGGGGAAGCC
>JARKNX010000062.1 GCA_029976025.1 Aggregatilineales bacterium
GCCCAGGGTCGGCTCGTCCAGAAAGAGCACGTCCGGGCGGTGGAGCAGGGCGGCGACCATCTCGCACTTCATGCGCTCGCCCAGGGACAGGTTGCGCACCGGACGCGTGAGCAGTTCGGCCAGGTCCAGCAGATCGACCAGCTCGTCCAGGGTGCGCCGGAAGTCCGCCGGGGCGATGCGGTAGATCTCCGCCAGGACGTGGTACGAATCCAGCGGCGGGATGTCCCACAGGAGCTGGCTCTTGTTGCCCAGCACCATACCGATCCGGCCCAGGTAGGCCGGGTCGCGCTGCCAGGGCGTGAACCCGGCCACGGTCGCCGCGCCGCCGCTGGGATGCAGCAGGCCGGACAGCATCTTGAGCGTGGTGGTTTTGCCTGCGCCGTTTGGCCCGATGAACCCGACGACTTCCCCGGCCCCGACGGTGAAGCTCACATCCCGCACGGCGGGCACATCGGTATAGGTCCGGTGGACCATGCTCCGCAACGAGGCCGCCAGCCCCGGCGGCCGTTCCGGCACGCGGTAGGTCTTCGACAGATGATCGACGGAAATAGCTGGTTTCATACGCTTGAATTTGTCCTCTGTGTTTCCCTCGCGCGACTTGCAGACTCATCATACAGCCCTGGGGTCATAGTGGAGGGTTTCGCGCTCCACAGATTCAGTGTACGACCCTGGTGCGCAAATGGAGGGTTGGGGAAACGCGACCAGAGGTTGCGTCGAGGCCAGAGACCAGAGGCCGGGAGACCGGAGAACAGCGCCTAAGCGTCAAAGCGTCAAACTGCCAGACAGATTCTCATCCCCCGCCTGGAGCGTTTTTTTGCTGTCGACTGTCGACTGTGAACTGTCTACTGACAACTGCTTTCCCCGGCGAACGCGGCGGGACTCCAGACCAGCGGGCTGTTGTGATGGCCCGCGCTGGTGATCTCCTCAACCGCGCCGGTGGCCGGGTCGAACAGGATCGCGCCGTAGGCGCTGCGGAAAGCCAGCAGCCGCCCATCCGGGCTGAAGCGCGGGTAATCGGCGGCCGTCGCCAGGGGGTGATCGAGGTACAACGTGGCGTCCCGGTCGGCGAAACCGGGCAGCGGGACCCGGTACAGGCGGTTGTCGTCCTGGCCCTGCCAGCCCTTGATCGCCGCCACCAGCCCGCTGCCATCCGGCAGCCAGTCGAAATTGAGGACCATCGTCCGCGTTTCGCTCCACTGCTGGACGGTGCCGCCGGAGGCGGGGACGGTCCAGAACTGGTGGCCGTTGGCGACCGGGGCGTAAACGAACGCTACGACCTCGCCGTTGGGCGACCAATCCGGGAAGAGCGTGCTGCCCTGGGCGAAATTGGTCAGGCGGAACTTCGTGCCCCCGTCGGCGCTGATGATCCAGATGTCGGCCTCGCGCTGGTTGGCGGCGCTCAGTTCGTAGGAGGTGTAGGCCAGCCACTGGCCGTCGCCGCGCCAGGTCGGCTCGCCTTCGGTGCCGCTGGTGCTGTACAGGGTCGGGCTGCCGCCTTCCGGGGGC
>JARKNX010000066.1 GCA_029976025.1 Aggregatilineales bacterium
TTCCGCCGTGAATGCCGAGACCGGCCAGGGCCTGTGGACGACAAGCCTGGCCGGGGCCGTCGCCGGGACGCCTGCTTATGAGGACGGCACCCTCTATGTCGGCACTTTCGGCGGCCTGCTGTACGCCATCAACGCCAGCGATGGCTCTGTCCGCAACACCTTCCGCGCGGCGAACTGGGTGTGGGGCGGCCCGGCGCTCGTCGATGGCGTGCTGTACTTCGGCGATATGAGCGGCATCCTCTACGCTGTGCAGGCGGAGACGCTCAACCCGATCTGGCAGCGCCAGGTGGCCGGGAGCGGTATCCGCCAGACGCCGCTGGTGCTCGCTGACCGCATCATCGTCGGGTCGCGAGACGGCCAGTTATACGCGGTCAAGCGCGAGGACGCCCAGCCGATCTGGACCCAGAATATGGGGGCGGGCATAGTGGGCAATTCCATACAGCTTGAGAATGGCCTGATCGTTATCTCCACATTAGCCCATGATCGCCAGCTTGTTGCCCTGACCCCGGACGGTCAGCAGGTGTGGCAGTACCCGATAGCGCAGGTCGTCACGACACCAGAAGCAGCGACGCCGGCGGGCGAGGTCGAGAGCACAGCGACCGCCGTCCCATAGCCCGACGATTATCAGGATAGAAGAAGACCATGTGGGATCTCATCCTTAACCCGTTTGTCACCGCCCTGATCTTTCTGTACCAGATTCTGGCCCAGAATACCGTCCTGGCGATCATCGCCTTCACCGTGCTGGTCCGCCTGCTCATGCACCCTCTGACCATACAGCAGCAGCGCTCCATGAAAGCGCAGCAGGAAATCCAGCCCAAGCTCAAGAAGCTGCAGGAGAAGTATAAGGGCGACCGCGAAAAGATGTCGCAGGCGCAGATGGATCTCTACCGCGAGCACGGCATCAACCCGCTGGGGGGCTGCCTGCCGCTGCTGATCCAGTTCCCGCTCATCATCGGCCTGTACCAGGCCATCATCATGGTCCTCGGCGCGACGCCGCTCCAGCTCCTGGACCTCAACGGGCGCATCCTGATCCCCACCCTGAATCAGGTCGTGCCGCTCAGCCAGTCCTTCCTGTGGCTCAACCTGGCCCAGCCGGACCCGTTCTACATTCTGCCGGTGCTGGTGCTGATCACCACCTGGGTCCAGCAGAAGCTGATGACGCCCGCCGCCAGCGGGCAGGACGGCGGTCAGGCGGCCCAGATGACCAAGTCCATGGGCACGGTCATGCCGATCATGTTCTTCTTTTTCTCCCTGTCCTTCGCCTCTGGCCTTTCCATCTACTTTGTGACCTCCAACATCCTCGGCATCATTCAGTACTGGAAAATGGGCAGGGCCAACCTGGGCAACCTCATCCCCTCCTTCCTGAACCGTTCCCCCCAGGCCAGCAAGAGCAGCATTGTCATCGAGCAGACCGCCGAGGGCGCGTCCGGCAAGTCCGGAACCGGCAAGACAAAGCGCAAGGTGGTCAGCGCGGGCGATTTTGTCATCGAACAGACTTCTGACAGTCCATCCGGCAAGTCTAAAGCCGACCAGGTAGAGCAAGGGATAGAGTAGATGAGCGAACCACGGTTCGTCGAAGCAACCGGGCCAGATGTCGAAACCGCCATCAAGAACGGCCTGGCCCGACTGGGTGTAGACAGCAAGGATATCATCGTCGAGGTGCTGGAAGAATCCAGCCGCGGGTTGTTCGGCATCGGCGGCCGCCCGGCCAAAGTGCGGCTGACGCTGCTGGCCCCGCCGCCCCGCAAAGAGAGCCGGGAAGCCGCGCCCGCTGAGCGGCCTGACAAAGAAGCCGGCAAGAAGCCCCGCCGCCGCCGGCGCAAGAAACCCGCCGCCGCCGATTCCCCCGCCGCGAGCAGCGGCCAGCCCCGCAACCAGAAATCCGCCCGCCCGGCGGAACCCAGGCCGCCGCGCGCGCCCGGCCCCGACAGCGACTATGAAGGCGACGAGGACGACATTTACGACGACGACCTGGCGGACGAAGAGACACCCCTCTTCTACAGCGAGGAACATGCCCGCCCCGCCCCCGAGGATGACGAAGAAGCCCGCTCCGCCAGCGAAACGCTCCAGGAGCTGCTGACCCGGATGGATATCAGGGCCAGCGTGCAGGCCTACTACGTGGACCCCGCCGATGAGAGCGAAGTCGGGCCGCTGGTGCTGCAGGTGACTGGTAAGGACCTGGGGACGCTCATCGGGCGGCGCGGCGAGACGCTGGCCGCGCTCCAGTACGTGACGCGCCTGATTGTCAGCCGCGATCTGCAGCGCCGCACCAACCTGGTCGTGGACGTGGAGCATTATAAGGCCCGCCGGGAAAAACGCCTGCACAGCCTGGCCCTGCGCATGGCCAAGCAGGCCGCCCAGAACGGGCGCACCGTCAGCCTGGAGCCGATGCCGGCCTACGAGCGGCGCATCATCCACCTGTCGCTGCGCGGGCGGAGCGATGTCTATACGCAGAGCGTCGGCGAGGGCGAAGCCCGCAAGGTCACCATCGTCCCGGTCAGGGATCGCCCGCCGGGCCGTTAAGCCTTTATGTGTCTGCAGGAGCGGCTGGCAGCGGATTCTGCGGGGTCCGTGCCGGCCGCTTTTTGTATTTCAGAGGGGGCCTGTTGGATGCCCCGCCCGCCGGGGGCGCCCGGCGCAGGCCCCCGCCTTTCCGCCCTTTCTCACGCGACAAATCGGCCCGGAGTGTGGTATAGTGGTGCGCTATCGGGGCATATCCGGCCCACTATCCCCGTTGGCGCTCCTGCCTGAATCCGGTGGCTGAAGGCGTTTATCCATGACTCCAACTGACTCAGTGAACGACCGCGCCGCGCGGACCCGCCAGGCTTACGATACCGACGACAAGCTCAATGTGCGCTACCAGACGCACGAGAAATACACGGTCCCCCGGCTGGATTTCAAGGCGTGGGTGTTGGACTGCATCCGCTGGCAGGGCAACGAGCGCGTGCTGGACCTGGGGGCCGGGCCGGGCAGCTATTTTGCCGCAGTCAAGGCGCGCATCCCGTGGGGGGAGCATGTCGCCGGCGATCTGTCGCTGGGCATGGTCCGCCGCCAGAAAAGCCTGGATATCGCCGCCGGCAGCCGGCTGATCAATCTGGACGCGCAGACGCTGCCTTTCGCCGATGCGACGTTCGACGTTGTGCTGGCCAACCACATGCTCTACCACGTCCCCGATGTCGATAAAGCCGTGGCCGAGATTCGGCGCGTCCTCAAGCCGCAGGGCATCCTGCTGGCCGCCACGAACAGCATCAACAACATGCCGGAGCTGCGCACCCTGTACCGGCGGGCGCTGCTCCTGCTGACCAACTTCAAATACCAGGTGGAGCTGCTGCCTTCTGAGGTGGAGGGCTTCTGCCTGGAGAACGCCGCATCGATCCTGGGCCGGCATTTCTTCGCCGTCGCCCGCCACGATCTGCCCTCCGCCCTGATCTTCCCGGAGGCGGAACCGGTCATCGCCTATCTGCAGAGCACGCGCGATCTGGAAGAATCGAACCTGCCAGAAGATGTGACCTGGGAGGAGTTCGTCAGCGTGATGGAGCAGCAGGTCCGGCGTCTGATCACATATTCCGGCAAGATGAGTGTCAAGAAGCTGGCCGGCGCGATTGTGGCGACGGATGCTGGCGGGTTCGCGGCGGAATACGTCCGGCATCTGCAGGCGCCCGGCTGAGCGCCCGCCTCTCCCTCAAATTTCATTTTTTCCTTGACAAACCCGGCTCCGCGTAGGACAATGCAGGTCCGGGAGCAGGCCGCCCGGTTTTTTTGTGCCTCTCTCCCGCCTGCAGGACCCGAACTGCCGCTGTATCTGTGAGGATGATAACGCTCTATGTCCGCTGCTCACTCCGAAGCCCGGCCCATCCGGCCCGCCGCCGGAGCGCCGACATCAGGGAGGGCGCGCCGGTCGGCGCGCGGCATCCTCGCGCCGTTCACACCTCGCTATGGTGGCCGCCGTGCGGTCCCGTCCACATTTATATTCTGTTTTCAGTGAGCCAAACCACCCATTCGGGTGGTTTTTTTTGAGGAGAACCCAGTCATCATGAACCCAACGCTCCTGCAAGCCGACCTGCGCCAGTCCCGCCGCTTCATCGATACTTATATCCCGCCCCGGATCGACGGCGAATTTGCCGGGAAGCACATCCTCTCCGTCGATCAGTTTGAGCGTCACGATCTGCAAATCCTGTTCGATGCGACCGCCTCCATCCGCCGCCGCATGAAGCAGAACGACCGCGGCCTGCTTCAGCTTGGCGCCGGGCGGGTCATGGCTACCCTGTTCTACGAAGCCAGCACCCGGACGGATATGTCCTTCCAGGCGGCGATGAGCCACCTGGGCGGGCAGGTGATCACCGCCAGCAACGGCGTGCATTTCTCCTCCATCTACAAGGGCGAGAATCTGGCCGATACCATCCGCGCCGTGGGCTGCTACTCCGACGTGATCGTGCTGCGCCACCCGGAGGTCGGGTCCTCCTATGAGGCGGCCTACTACGTCGATACCCTGCGCGAGCAGGAAGTCGTGCGCCACCCGGTCGTGATCAGCGGCGGCGACGGCGTCGGCGAGCACCCCACCCAGGCTCTGCTGGATGCCTTCACCATCTACGACGCCAAAGGACGGCTGGAGAATCTGGATATCACCCTGGTCGGCGACCTCAAGCACGGCCGCACCGTGCATTCGCTGGCCAAGCTGATCGCCCGTTACGAGGCGAAGAATGTCCACTTCAACTTTGTCGCGCCAGAAGCCCTGCGTATGCCGGAGCATATCGCCGCACTGGTGCAGGACTACGGCATCCGGACTTATGAGACGGACAACCTGGACGACGTGCTGGGCGATACCGACGTGATCTACTGGACCCGCGTACAGGAAGAGCGCTTCAATGACCCGGCGGACTACGAGGCGATCAAGGATCGCTTCGTCATGACGCCGCCGGTGCTGGCCCGGGCCAAATCCGATGCCATCCTGATGCACCCGCTGCCCCGCAAGAACGAGATGGGCACGCCCGACGATCACGACCAGTTGGACGCTGACCCGCGTGCAATTTACTTCCGCCAGATGGAAAACGGCATGTTTGTCCGCATGACCCTGCTGGCCAAAGTGCTCGGCGGGCTGTGGGTGTAGCGCCGGGGCCGCGCATCTGTGGAGCAGGCAAGGGAGCCTGACAGAGATCGCCCTCCCGGTCTCCTCCGAGCTTCATCAGCGAGCAATGCTTTTAGCCGCGTCCGGCGCCGCTCCGGATATGAGGGAGGCAGCAAGTGACCAATCTCCTGACTCTGCCCGGCCCGCTTGACCCGCACGTACACCTGCGCGGCCTGGAGTGGTCGCACAAGGCCACTTTCGTCAGCGAGACGGCGGCCGCCCTGGCCGGGGGCTACTGGGCCGTGCTCGATATGCCCAATACGCCGCCGGCCACCATCAGCCAGGCCGCCCTGCAGACCAAGCTGGCGGCTATCGGCGGCGAGGCGGTGTGCGACTGGGGCGTTTACTTCGGCGCCAGCCAGGACGACAACACCGCCGAGTACGCCGGGCTGACAGACGTATGCGGCCTGAAGATGTACAATAACGCCACCACCGGCTCCCTCCTGATCGGGGAGCAGGCCCTCCGCGCCCGGCATTACGCCGCCTGGCCGGCGGGGAAAGTGATCGCCGTGCACGCTGAAGGGCCGACGGTGGCCGAGGTGCTGGAGCTGGTGCGGCGGTACCGCCGGCCCACGCACTTCTGCCATATCAGCACTATTGAGGAGCTGGACTACCTGCGAGCGGCGAAGGCCGCCGGGCTGCCGGTCAGCATCGGCGTGACGCCGCACCATCTCTACCTGACCGAGGACGATGTGCGGACGCTGGGGCCGCTGGGGCGGATGAAGCCGGAGCTGAAGACGCAGTCCGACGTGTGCGCGTTATGGGTGGCCATCGACGAGGGGCTGGTCGATGTGGTCGAATCCGATCACGCGCCGCACACGCTGGCCGAGAAGGCGGCGGACATCCCGCCATCGGGCGTGCCCGGCCTGGAGACGACGCTGCCGCTGCTGGGCAAGGCGGTGCATGACGGGCGGCTGACCGCCGGGCAGATGATCGCGCTGGTGGCGACCAACCCGGCCCGCATCTTCGGCCTGCACCCCCCGGCGGAGACGTACACCGTCTTCGACCTGGACGACGCTTACGTGATTGAGCGCGGCGGCCTGCGCACGCTGCCCGGCTGGTCGCCGTTCGAGGGGATGCGCGTCTACGGCCGGGTGCGCGAAGTCTGGATTCGCGGGCGGAAGGTCTTCGACGGCGAGCGCGTCCTGGCCGCGCCCGGCTCCGGCATCAACCTGTTCGCGGGGAGGTGAGGCCTATGCGGACCGCCCTGCTAAACCTGATCGGGGCGCTGTATGCCGGCGGGCTGCGCCCGCTGATCTTCCGCGCCACGGCGCAGGACGCGCACGAGCGCATGATGGGCGCGCTGCGCCGGGCCGACCGCGCGGTCTGGCTGTACGCGGCGCTGCGGGCCATCCGGCGGGCGGTCGCGCCCCCCTGGCCGGTCGAAGTCGGCGGCGTCCGGCTCGACTCGCCGCTGATCCTGGCCGCCGGGCTGGTCAAAGGCGACGGCTTTGCGTCGGAAGAAGCGGCGCTGGCGGCGGCCCGGGGCGGACAGAATATCATGCCCGGCTGGCGGGCGATCCCGGCCATAGCCGGGCTGGTGGAATTCGGCTCCTTCACCCGCTGGCCGCGGATGGGTAACCCCGGCGTGGTCATGTGGCGGGACGAAGCGACCGGCTCCACCCAGAACCGCGTCGGGCTGAAGAACCCCGGCGCAGCGGCGGCGGCGGAGTTCCTGGCGGCGCGGGGGCACAGCCTGCCGCCCCGGTTCGGCATCAACATCGCCGTCAGCCCCGGCGTGGATGACCCCGACCGGCAGGTGTTGGAAGTGCTGGAATCGCTGGCGGCTTTCGTCGTGCGCGGCGTGACCCCGGCGTGGTTCACGCTCAACCTGAGCTGCCCCAATACCGAAGATGACCCCGGCGGTAACCAGACCGCCGACCTGGCCGGGCAGGTCTGCGGCGCGGCAGTCGACTATCTCCGCACCGTCGCGGAAGACAGCGGCGCCCCGCCGGTCCCGCTGTGGGTCAAGGTCGGCCCCGATCTCTCCGCCGACCAGTACCGCGCCCTGATGCGCACTTTCGCCCGGGTCGGCGTGCGGGCGGTCGTGGCGACCAACACGCTGGGGATGCCCTCCCCGGACGATCCGTCCCTGACGGCGGGCGTGGGCGGCGGGCGGCTGCACGAGGCGGCGGTCCAGACGGCGGCGCTCCTGCTGGAGGAACAGCGGGCGGCGGGCGGCGGGGTTGACGTGCTCGGCTGCGGCGGCGTGGCGGACGGCGCGACCTGCGCCGATTTCTTCGCCCTGGGCGCGCCGGCGGTGCAGTACTGGACGGCGCTGGTCTACCGGGGGCCGCTGGCGGCGGCGCTGATAGCCGGTGAAGCGCGGGCGCTGACAAAAGAAATGTAAAGACACTGGAACCGCAAAGATGCAGAGGACGCAAAGAAAAACTCTCTGTTTTTTCTTCCTCTGCGCTCTCTGCGCCTTTGCAGTTAGAATCCTTTTTGAGGCGTCGATGTGAGCGCATCCACCAGTCAGGGAGTCAGGGCATGGCAGAATTGGAATTGTTGAAGGCGCGGGTGGCGCAGGCGCTGCTGGAAATCCGGGCGGTGGTCTTCACGCCCAACGCGCCGATTACGTTCAAGTCGGGCATCATCTCGCCCGTCTATGTCGATAACCGGCGGCTGCCGTTCTGGCCGGAGCAGTGGCGGATCGTAATTGAGGGCTTCATGGCGCTGATGGCGGCGGAAGGGCTGGTGGCGGACGTGATCGCCGGCATCGCCACGGCGGGCATCCCGCACAGCGCCGCCCTGGCCTACCAGATGGGCATCCCGTCGGTGTTCGTCCGCAAAGAGGCCAAAGAGCACGGGCTGCACGGATTGATCGAAGGCGGCGATGTGGCCCGGCGGCGCGTCCTGCTGGTCGAGGATATGGTGACAACCGGCGGCAGCAGCCTGGCCGGCGTGGCCGCTTTGCGCCGGGAAGGGGCCGTCGTCGAGGACTGCCTGTGCATCACCACTTACGGCTTCGCCGAAGCAGCGGAGGCGTTCGCGGCGGCGGGCGTGCGGCTTCACCCGCTGGCGCCGTTCGCCGTCATCGTCGAGGAAGCGCTGCGGATGGGGCAGTTCGGCCCGGCGGAACATACCCAGATCGCGGCCTGGATGGCCGACCCGCATAGCTGGACGGGCCAGAAAGGGGAATCCTGATGAACGCTATGGAACGCTGCGAGGCGCGGATCCGGGCGGCTAACACGCTGCTCTGCGTCGGGCTGGACAGCCAGCTTGACCGGCTGCCGGAGCGCTTCAGAAAAGCGCCCTGCCCGCAGTTCGCCTTCAACCGCTGGATTATCAGCCAGACACACGCCTTCGCCGCCGCCTACAAGCCCAACATGGCCTTCTACGAGGCGCGCGGCGCGGACGGCATCGCCGAGCTGAAGCTGACGCTGGCCTACCTGCGCCACCACCACCCCGATATCCTGACCATCTGCGACGCCAAACGGGCCGATATCGGCTCCACCAACGAAGGCTACGTGACGGCCATCTTCGACACTCTGGGCTTCGACGCGGTGACGCTCAACCCCTACCTGGGCCGGGAGGCGCTGGCGCCGTTCCTGGGACGGGCGGACCGGGCCTGCATCATCCTCTGCCGGACTTCCAACCCCGGCGCGGGCGAATTTCAGGACCTGCAGGTCGGCGGCAAGCCGCTGTGGCAGATCGTGGCGGAGCAGGTGCGCGACGCCTGGAACGCCAGTGGCAACTGCATGCTGGTGGCCGGGGCGACCTACCCGGAGGAGCTGCGCCAGATTCGGGCGCTGGTGGGCGAGATGACGCTGCTCGTGCCCGGGGTCGGGACGCAGGGCGGGGATGTGGAGCAGACGGTCCGCGCCGGGCAGAATGCGGCGGGGCGCGGCCTGCTCATCAACGCCTCGCGCGGCATTCTCTTCGCCGACGACCCGGCGGCGGCGGCCCGCGACCTCCGCGACGCGATCAACCGCCACCGGCACACAGGCTGACAGTCGCCGTCCCCTCCCCGGAGCAGCCCGCTTGATCCGCGCCCGAAAAACGGCATAATTATGCCTGCGCCTGACGCCGAAACCCCTGAGGAGTTTCTCTATGGCCATTCACACGCCCGACTGGGTGAAAGATGCTGTCTTTTACCAGATTTTCCCCGATCGCTTCGCCCGGAGCAGCGCCCTGCCTAAGCCGTCCAACCTGGAGCCGTGGGACTCCGAGCCTACGCCGCAGGGCTTCAAGGGTGGCGACCTGCCGGGCATAGTCGAGCGTCTGGATTACCTGCAGGAGCTGGGCGTCACGGCCATTTACCTCAACCCGATCTTTCAGTCTGCCTCCAATCACCGCTACCACACGCACGATTACTACCGGGTGGACCCGCTGCTCGGCGGGGATGCCGCCTTCCGCGCCCTGCTCGACCGCGCCCATGAGCGCGGCATCCGCGTGGTTATCGACGGCGTCTTCAACCACGCCAGCCGGGGCTTCTTCCAGTTCAACATGGCGCTGGAGTGCGGGGACAAATCGCCGTATCTGGACTGGTTCATCTTCAACGATTTCCCGGTGAACGCTTACGGCAAAGGCAAGCCGAATTACGGCGCGTGGTGGGAGCTGCCCGCCCTGCCCAAGTTCAACACAGCTACGCCCGCCGTGCGCGAGTTTATCTGGGACGTGGCGGAATACTGGATTCGCTTCGGGGCGGACGGCTGGCGGCTGGATGTGCCGGAAGAAATTGACGACGACTCCTTCTGGCAGGAGTTCCGGCGGCGGGTCAAGGCGGCCAACCCGGAGGCGTACATCGTCGGCGAGATCTGGTTCCCGGCCCAGCGCTGGCTGCAGGGGGACCAGTTCGACGCGGTGATGAACTACCTGTTCACGCGCCCGGCCCTGGGCTTCTTTGGCCGCGGCGTGCTCAGCGGGCTGCGGCATGGCCCGTACACGATTGACGATCTGGACGCCGTCGCCTGCGCCCGCGCCATCGAGCAGACGATGACGATGTACCCCTGGGAGGTCGTGCAGGTGCAGCTTAACCTGCTGGGCAGCCACGACACGCCGCGCTTCCTGACCATGGTCAGCGGGGACGAGGCCGCCTTCAAAATGGCGACACTGTGCCAGATGACGCTCCCCGGCGCGCCGTGCGTCTACTACGGCGATGAGCTGGGCCTGACTGGCGGATACGAGCCGGCCTGCCGCAACACCATCCCCTGGGAGCGCGTCGATTCGCTCAAGGGCGATCTGTGGCAGGTCACCCGGGAGGCAATCGCGCTGCGCCAGGCGCACCCGGTCCTGCGCCGCGGCGACTACCAGACGCTCCTGGCTAAAGGCGAGCAGTGGGCCTACAGGCGGGCGCTGGGCGAGGCTGAGGCGTTTGTGGCCTTCAACGCCGGACGGACGGCAGCGGCGTTCGACCTGCCGGCGGGGAGAGCCGTCCGGCCGGTGTACGGCCAGCCGGAGGCGCTTTCAGCCGGGGACGGCCGCCTGCGGCTGACTGTCCCGGCCCGCAGCGGTATCGTCCTGCTGGCCGAATGATCGGGGGGGCAGACAGCAGGGAGGAGCAGGAAAGCCGGAAGACGGAAGGGAGACAGCGCGATGGACTTCACCCCCATAAAACACAGCAAACCCCGCCGTGATGCCCTGGTCACCTTCAGCGACGGCACGATCCTGGCGGCGCCCGTCGAGACGCGGCTGGAGGCCTATGTCGCCGCCTGGCATGCCGAGCACGGCGGCGATCGCCCGCTGGCGGCCATTATCAACCGCGAGCTGCGCGAGCTGACCATCCCGGTCAGGTACGATATGAATATCGAGACGCTGCTCACCCTGCGCCACAGCGACGGCGGGCGCATCTACCGCCGCTCCCTGAGCTTCCTGATGACGACGGCCGCCGCCGAGCTGTTCCCGGAGGCACAGGTTATCGTCGATCACTCGCTGCCAACCGGGGCGTATTACTGCCACCTGATCGGCCGGCCCCGCCTGAACGAGGAGGAGCTGGCCCGCCTGGATGCCCGGATGCGCGAAATTGTGGCCGCCGACGAGCCGATCACCCGGCGCGAAGTCCCGCTGGAGGAAGCCATCGCCTACTTTCGCGAGCACGGCTATGAGGACAAGCTGCGCCTGATGGATATGCGGGACAAGAAGTACCTGATCCTGTACACCCTGCGCGGCAATTCGGACTATTTCTACGGCTACATGGTCCCTGCCACGGGCTACCTGCAGACCTTCGCCCTGCGCATGTACCCGCCGGACGGCTTTTTGCTGATGTACCCCCGCCAGGAAAACCCGCAGGTCATCCAGCCCTACGAGGCTTCTGAAAAAATCGCGGCGGTCTTTGAACGGCAGAACCAGTGGCTGCGGCTGCTGGGCGTGGACGATATCGGGGCGCTCAACCAGGCCATCAAGAACGGCGGCGCCCGCGAGCTGATCCTGGTGGCGGAGGCGCTGCACGACCAGCATATCGCCGAGATCGCGACCCAGATCGCCCGGCGCCACCAGACGGGCGCCCGCCTCGTCCTGATCGCCGGCCCGACTTCTTCCGGCAAGACGACATTCTCCAAGCGGCTGGCGGTGCAGTTGATGGCGCACGGCCTCAAGCCTTACCCGCTGGCGCTGGATCACTATTTTGTTGACCGCGAGGAGACGCCGCTGGACGCGGAGGGCAAGTACGACTTCGAAGCGCTGGAGGCGCTCAACCTCCCCCTGCTCAACCGGCAGCTCCTCGACCTGATGCGCGGGGAGGAGGTCCGGCTGCCGCACTTCGATTTCGTCAGCGGCAAGTCCGGCCCGGGGGATACCGTGCAGCTCACCGCCGACCACATCCTGATCGTGGAGGGCATCCACGGCCTGAATCCGGCGCTGGTGCCGGACGTGCCGGAGGAGATGATCTACCGGGTTTACGTCTCGGCGCTGACGCAGCTCAATATCGACCTGCACAACCGCATCCCGACGACGGATGTCCGCCTGCTGCGCCGGATCGTGCGCGACGCCACGACGCGCGGCTACACCGCCCTGGATACGCTCCAGCGCTGGCCGAGCGTCCGGCGGGGGGAAAAGCAGCATATCTTCCCCTACCAGGAAAACGCCAACGTCATGTTCAACACCGGGCTGGTGTACGAGCTGGCCGTGCTGCGCCCGCTGGCGGAGCCGCTGCTGCGCCAGATCGGGCGGGGCGAGGACGGCTACCAGGAGGCCAAGCGGCTGCTGGCCTTCCTGAGCTGGGTGCGGCCGATGCCGAAGGAGCCGGCGAAGTTCGTGCCGCACGATTCGCTGCTGCGCGAGTTCATCGGCGACTCAATTCTGGACGACTATATGCCCGGCGAAAGATCAAACCCGGCCGCGGGGGGCGCGGGCTGAAGCCGGGAAAGGCGCAGAGCCGCAAAGACACAAAAGGCGCAGAGAAAAACCTGCTATTTTCCCTGCGCCTCTGCGATCCTCAGTTTTCTGCTGCCCGTTTTTCTGCGTCTACAGCATCCGCACCACGCCGAGCACCTTGCCCTGAATCTGGCAGTTATTGGGGTGGACGTAGATCGGATCCATGGTCGGGTTGCGCGGCTGGAGGCGGATGCGCGTCCCCTCGTCGTAGAAGGCTTTGAGCGTGGTGGTGCTGTCCTGCGGCAGCCACACCGCCACCAGATCGCCGTCGGCGCAGGTCTGCTGCTTGCGCATAACGACGATGTCGCCGTCGTCGATCAGGGCATCGATCATGGAATCGCCCTGCACTTCCAGGGCGAAGACCTCGCTGGGGTCGAAGCCACGCAGCATCTCACGCGGGACTTCAATCAGGTCCATATCGGGGTCGTAGTACTGACCGAAGTCAGCGCCCGGCAGCATGACCGGCTTGCTGGCGACGATGCGCCCGACGCGGGGCACCAGGGTGGCGCTGCCCCCATCATAGGCGCGCACTGGACGTTCCCGCGGGGGTCGGCCGGCGCCTCCGCCAGATCGCCGGACCAGGCGAATCCCGCGCGACTTTTCCTTGCTGCGCTCCAGCCACTGCAAATCGACCAGCTTGTTGAGGTTGTAGTTCACAACTGAGGTGGAGGGGATATCGCAGGCCTCTCCGATCTCGCGGATAGTGGGGGGGAACCCCTCCCGATCGATGAAGCCCCCGATGAAGATCAGAATGGCCTTCTGCCGTTCGGAAAGGGCCTCGAAGAGGCTGTCCGGTTCATCCAGTTCATAGGTCATAGGTCAGGTCTTTCGTACATCAGTTCTATGGTTTGTCCCAGTATAGGCGAACTGTTGTTCGGTGTCAAGCATTTTTCCCAAGTTATCACAGGAATATCCACACGATATCCACAGATAACCCTGAACAGAGGATATTTGCACCCGGAACAACCCCATGAAACGGCAAGGAAAACGGCGGCGGGCCGGGCGCGACCGGTCAGAACGGCGACGGGCATAATTGACATTTCAACCCGGCCCTCCTACACTGGCAGTTGGGACGGATACCGGCGGCGCTGCCGACCGGCCTCCATCCGATGCTCGAGGATGTTCGAAAGGGAACGCCATGGGATCACCGATTATCGAGGTAGGTATCGGCCTGTTGTTCATCTTCCTGCTGATGAGCATTCTGGTATCGCAGATCAACAACATCATCAAGAACCGGCTGAATGTGCGCGGGGCCTATTACCAGCAGGAGCTGACGCGCCTGCTGCAAGACCCGGTGATCCGCGATCGGCTGTTCAACCACCCGGCTATCGGCCTGGCCGATATCAACGAAAATGATGCGATCAAGCGGATCACGGCGGAAAAGCTGGCCGATGTGCTGGTGGACCTCCTGGCCGGCAACGGCGAGACGCTGGAGCAACTGGAGAATCTGACCAACTCGCCGCTGGTGAACCGCGTGCTGGACGCCATCGACAACCCTGATCTGCGGGCGCGGCTGGAGCAGGTGCTGATGGCGGCGCGCAGCCTGCCCGATGTCCGGCTGAAGCTGATAGACTGGTTCGACGGCACGCTCAACCGCGCTGGCGAGCTTTACAAGCGGCGCATGGCGTTCTTCTCTCTGGTAGCCGGGGCGCTGCTGGCTGTCCTGCTCAATGTGGACACGATCTATATCGGGCAGTCGCTGTGGGACGACCCGGTGCTGCGCCAGACAACGGTGGACGCCGCCAGCGTGGCGATTGAACAGATCGATCCGAATGCCCCGCTGCCGGAAACGCCGGGCGAAGATATCACCACAGCGAGCCGCACCTTCAATACGCTGATGGAGCTGCGCCTGCCGATGGGCTGGTACGTGCAGGACCTCTCCGGCACCTCGCCGGAATCGCCGCTGTGGGGTGACAGCCGCAACCTGTGGAACTTCTGGCCCGCCAATAACGCCGAATGGCTGAGCCTGCTGGTCACCAAGATCATCGGGATCGCGCTGACGACGCTGGCCGTGATGCAGGGCGCGCCGTTCTGGTTCGACCTGCTGCGGCGGGCGGGCGGCTCTCACTAGCGACAGCGACGCCGACGGCAATAAGAGTCGCCGCGGGCGGCCCGGGGAAGGCCGCCCGTTTTGATTCAGGGGTGTTTTTCCAGCACCAGCAGGTGGCTGAGGCCGAAGGCGCGCAGCGGCGTCTTTTCCAGCCCGTGCAGCGCCGCCCGCAGCAGGCGCCCGGGCGGCCCGAGCCGGACGGCCAGATTGTCGTAACCGCCGAAGATGCGCGTGGCGACGACTACGCGCACCGGCTGATCCGCGACCAGGCGCAGCAGGCCGCGCCGGGTGTAGGTCCGCACATGGGGCGCCAGCCGGTCCCGCCAGCGGTCGGGCAGGTAGTTGATCAGCGGCGTGTTGCCAAAATGGTACTCCCCCTGCCAGTAGTGCCCGTGCTGCTCCACCGGGTACCAGCGGTTGGGGCAGAAGATGACGATCCGCCCGCCGGGGCGGCAGACGCGCACCATCTCAGCCACTGTCGCCCGGTCGTCGGCGACGTGCTCGATCACCTCGTTGCTGATCACGACATCGAAGATATCGCTGCGATACGGCATAGCCTCGCCCGCGGCGATCAGGGCGTGCGGCGTGCCGGCCCGCGCCTGGCGGACACGGTCGAACTCCACATCGAAGGCTTCTACGCGGGCCGAAAAACGCGCCCGGTACTGGCGGGTGTACATGCCCAGCCCGCAGCCGACTTCCAGCACGCGGCTGCCTTGCAGCGGGGCGTGCCCGGCGATCATCGCCAGGCGGCGCTCCTGACCGGAGCGCCACACGTAGCTTGGCTCGCCGCGGGCGGCGGCCAGCGGCGCCGGGCCGGGGGTGGGCATCGTCGGGTGAGTCACAGGTGAAGGTGCGGCCCGCCGCTACACCTGGAGCGCGATGAGCTGGTTGAAGGCGTCCCGCAGCGCCCCCTCCGGCGCAGCCCCGGCGGACTGCCCGACGATCTTGCCGTTCTTGACGAACATCAGCGTGGGGATGCTCTGAATACCGAACTGCGACGCGAGCATCTGGTTGGCGTCCACGTCCACCTTGGCCACGCGCACCCGCCCGGCGAATTCTTTAGCCAGCTTCTCCAGGATCGGGGCGACCATCTTGCACGGCTGGCACCAGCCCGCCCAGAAGTCCACCACTACCGGGATCTTGCTGTTCATAACCTGCTCGACAAAGGTCGCGTCGGTGACGTTCACCGGCTTGTCGCCGTTCTTGGAGGCTGGCGGCTGGCCGGCCGGCCCGGCGCCGGCGGGGGCCGGGACCAGGGCGGCGACCTCGTCGGCAACGCCGGTCACATCGGCCTCCCACGGGCGGGTGCGGCGGATATACTCTTTGCCATCGAACCAGCCGATCAGGACGGCGTTCTTGCCCAGCTCGAACCGTTCCACCAGCGCCGGATCGTGGCGAGCGTCCACCAGAAAGGCGCGCAACTGACCCTGGTATTTATCCACCGCGGTCTTGAGCGCAATTTCGGCATCACGGCGCGGAGCCTGATCATTCCACAGCAGGAGCAGCAGCGGCGTGCTGCCCTTGAGTTCTTTCTCGACAGCCGCGAGGGTATCCAGCACAGGCAGTTCAGGAGGCGTCATAGGGTTCTATACTCCAAAGAATCGCTGCATACGGCGGGGAGCTTCCCCCGCCCGGAGAACTGTCCCCCTATCTTACCGCATCCGGCACGGTCCGGGTAATTCTGGCGCGGCAGACCTCCCGCCGCCTAAACCCCGCGCACAGCGATCATCATCAGGAGGATGGTCAGTATCAGGACGGCTAACCCGACGCCGGGGATAAGCCGCAGCCGACGCAAAACCTGCTGGAAGGCTTCTTCATCGGTCTCCTGATAAGCCGTCAGCACGTGAGGTTCCAGGCGATGTTCGGCAATGAAATGGAAAAGCATGAGGCCCAGCCCCAGCAGGCCGCCGATCAGGATGCTCCACCCCCACTGGGATGTCGTCAGGCGCACAATCGCCACATCCAGCCGCCAGCCGTTCAGGCTCAGATTCAGCGCGGCGCCGGCGAGTATCGTCGTCAGCGACAGGGCCGATGCCAGCCGGAAGATGCGGGGGAAGATGGCGGAAAGGAACCACCCGCGCTTCTCCGGTTCCATGCGAGCGAGAGCCGGGACCAGGATGACGTTGACCACGACAACTTCGCCCAGCCAGGCCGCCCCGGCGAGGACGTGGATCCAGCGTAAGATATTAGTTACAGTCATGAAATCCTTCTCTGTTGTGATATATGTGAGGCAAAGCTGCCCGCACCGGTTAGCTTGCACGGGCTTACTCCCTGACAGGCAAAAGGCCCACAGCAAGTGAGCCCTGTCTGTTCGGTCGGACGGTTGCCCCCGGGAAGCCGTCCGAACTATAAGCAAGAATTTCGCCGCTGTCAAATATTCGATATTCTATGTCCGATATTGGGCAAATACCGGCAGATTACGCCCATGCTCCGCCCGGTTTGGCGGGGTCAGACGGCGCAATCCCGCGGACTGCGTGGGGTTGAAGGGGCGGCCCGAAGGCAGGGGCGCGCCCCGCCGCTATCCCTGCGGGACAAAGCGCTCCTTGGGGGAAACGACCTGATCGCGGTGGATGACCAGGTTGCCGCCATCGCCCAGCGAAATGGCAAAAAAGCGCAGGGCGCTCCTGGCCGGACCTTTGCGCACCGCGCCGCTGCTGGTGAAGCTGCTGCCGTGGCACGGGCAGCGGAAGCCCAGCCCATCCGGCACAGTCTGGCAGCCCAGGTGGGGGCACAGCGCATCAACGGCGTAGAACCCGGCGAGGTCGCGGCGCAGCCAGGCGCGGGCGGCATCCACCAGGACGATCGTCCCCGGCTCGTACAGGGATGGCGGGCCGGCGGTCGCTACCCGGATGAAGCGTTCGCCGGCGCGCGGCCGGCGGCGGACGCCGGGCTGATCAGACAGCGCTTCGGCAGCGGTTTCGCTGGCGGCTTTCAGCGCTTCGCTGGTGAACTGTTCGAAGAAGCGGCGACGATTCATCATCCTGATCCTTTTTCTCCCGGTCCGGCATGTGGCTATTATACAGCACGACGCCGTCCATCACCGCCTCCCTGCGCGGCGTATACCTCCCTCCTCATGCCGCTGGCGAGGGCACGGCCTAACTGACTTCGATACAGGGCGCTTCACAATAACGCCCGGCGCGCATCCGCGCCCTGTTGTATAATCGCAGGCGCTGCCAGTCCACCCCGATCGATCGGATGCATCTGTTCATGAAGTTCCGTTATATCGCGCTCGCCGCCGCGGGCATCCCCCTGCTGGTGGCAATCGAAGTCTTCTTTCTGGCGCTCAATCGTAAGTCGCTCCTGCCGGACCCCCTCACGTCTGTGGCTGAGATAGTGACGTCCGCCCCCACCCGGGCAGTAGTGACGGTGCGGGTGACGCCCACGCCGGAGGGGCAGGAGGCCGCACCGACCGCGGTGGACCTCGGCCTGCCGCTGGCGACACCGACCGGCCAGCCGGCCAGCCCGCCCGCCAGCGATGGGATCGCCGCCCTGGCCGGGCCGCGCCTGCACACCGTCGGGCTGCGGGAGACGCTGCCGAGCATCGCCGGCCAGTACGGCATCACGGCGGCGGAGCTTATGGCGGTGAACAGCCTGGGCGCTTTCGACACGCTGTATGTAGGCCAGCTCCTTCTGATCCCGCCGGCGCCGCCAGCCGCCACGCCATCGGCGACCCCGACGACGCCCGGACCTGCCGCCCTGACAGCGACGTTGGCGGTGCCCGGTCCTGCCGCCCCGGCCTCCCTCGCGTCAGCGGATGATCAGGGGATTGTGCCGACGTCGATCCCGGCCGGGCCGGAGGCCGTCAGCGGGGTCGCGGTGGACACCTTCATCGTCATGGATGACGCCGTGCGCCGGCATATCCGCGAGATTTACGCCCGCGGGCTGGCCCTGGGCAACAACCCGCGCGCGTTTTCCAAGATCGGGGACAGCACCACGGCCAATCCGTACTTTCTGGCGCCGTTCGACGCCGGGCTGTACGATCTGGGCGACTATGAATATCTTCAGCCCGCGATTGACTACTTCGCCGGGTCATTCGGTCGGAACAGCGTCGTCGTGCGGATCGGGCTGCACTCGTGGTCGGTATTCGACCCGATGTGGTCGGATCCGGCCCGCTGCCAGTCTGGCGAAGCGCCAATCGTCTGCGAGTTCCGGCTGCACCGGCCCAGCATCGTCTTCATCCGGCTGGGGGCCAACGATTCTGGCGTGCCCCGGCTGTTCGCGGACAGCATGCGGCAGATTGTGGAGTACGCCCTCGACGCTGGCGTGATCCCGATTCTGGGCACCCGGCCCGATCAAAATGACGGGGCGGCCGATTCCGGCAACAACCTGATCCGCCAGATTGCGGCAGAGTATCAGGTCCCTCTGTGGGACTTCGATCTGATCGCGCAGACCATCCCCGGCCAGGGGCTGGGGGGCGACAATGTCCACATGACGGCCCTGTACCGCCAGGATTACACATCGCCGCGCGCCTTTCAGATCGGCCACAGCGTGCATAACCTGACCGCCCTGATCGCGCTGGACCGCGTCTGGCGGGAAGTCATGCAGATCGGGCTGCAAGGCCGGACGTTCAGTTGAGCCGGGCGGTGTGCATGGCGGCGGCTCCCATCCCCGGCCCTCCCCTCAATAGAAGGAGGGAAGGAAGCCAGGCGGCCCGATCTCCGGCCGGCCGGGGTGTGGGCAGCGAGGCGAGGGGGGTCTGTGTATCATATAACAGCGCGGCGCCGGCCTTCAGGCGTGTTCGCCTCCGGCCCGGCACGATTTTCCTGACAACCCGGGAGGTTGATCGATGTCCTATAAAGCGCTGCTGTTCGGCGCGCTGATTGTGTTCCTGCTGACCGCGGCGGCCTGCTCCGGCGACACGGGCGGCGCGGGCGAAGGCGACCCGGCGGCGGCTGTCCGCGCCTACCTGCAGGCCAAAGTGACCGCCGACCGCGAAGGGCTGAGCCGCCTGCTGTGCTCGGAGATGGAAGGCGACCTGGAGCGGGAGGCGATGTCCTTCGACAGCGTGGAAGCGCGGCTGGGCGATGATGTCGTCTGTACCGCTGACGCGGGCGGCGCAACCGTGAGCTGCACCGGCAATATTGTGGCCGTCTACGGCGGCGAGGATACGCTGTTCCCGCTGGGCACATACCGCGTCGTCCAGGAGGCCGGCGAGTGGAAGTGGTGCGGCGAAGCCGGGCGGTGAGGCCGCCCGCCCTGGCGCCTCTGCAACTCTCCCCGCCGCCATGCGTATAGGTGGACAGACAACAATCTGATAATCTGCCCTTCTGAGGGTGTTGAAGGAGGCGTACTGTATGGGACGGCAAACTTCTGGCTCGCGCCGGGCGGTGGCATTGCTGCTGATCCTGCTCGGCATGAGCTGCCTGTTATTCCAGTTCAATATCCTGTCGCTGAGCATGCTCGGAGTATTGTGGCCGTTCTTCGTCATTATCCCGGGGCTGATGCTCCTGTACTTCGCTTATACCGGCAGCGAGGAGGTAGCTTCGCTGGCGATCCCCGGCGCGCTCATAGCCGGCACTGGCGCCATCCTGCTCGTCCAGAGCATGACCGGCCGCTGGGCAAGCTGGGCGTACACCTGGGCGCTGTACCCGGTCTTTCTGGGGCTGGGGCTGATGTTTCAGAGCAACCGCTCGGGCAACCGCCGCACGTACGCGACCGGGCGCGGCTTTGTCCGCTGGGGGCTGATCCTCTTCCTGATCTTCGGCGCCTTCTTTGAGGGGCTTGTCTTCAACGATCTGCCCGTTGCGCAGTTCATCTTGCCCATGCTTCTGATCGGAGCCGGGCTGTATATGCTGCTGCGCAGACCGCAGCCGGCCAGCGCGCCGCGCAAGCGCCAGCCCAACGCGGACGATGACGCGCCTCTCTTCACCGGCGCACCCGTCACCGGCAAACGGCCCACCGGATACGCGCCTTCCGCCAGCGACGCGCTGCGCCGCCAGATCGATCTGGCGCTGGCCGAAGACGACGAGGCGCCGCCCACAGAAGAGTAGCCGCCCGATCAGAGGTAGAGGCGGGCGGCGGCGCTCACGACAGGCCGAATAACGCTTTCAGATCGGCGATATACCGTTGCTTCTGCTCGGCCATCCGCTTATAACCCACCACCTTCAGCGGAACCTTGTCAAAGGCGTTCGCCACGTGGCGGGTCAGGTCCAGCACGAACTGTTTGTAGAGCAGGGCGTCCTCCGCTGGGGCGATCCGATCCAGGACGGCCACCGCCTCGCGCAGGAAGGCCATCGATTCTTCATAAGACAGGGCGGGGATATCGGCATCTCTGTATTCATCTTCGCTCACCGCCGCCTGAATCAGGGCGGAGGCCTGGTAGCGGGGGTCCCTGGAGAGCGCCGACAGGCCGGCCACAAGCGCGATACCCTCCCGGACGGCGCGCAGCGGGCCGTGCGGGCCGACGTTGGCCATCATATTGCCCGGCGCCAGCAGGACGATGGCTTTCACCTGTTGCCATTCGGCCTCTGTGAAATCGTCTCTGGTTGTCACGTGTCGAACTCCTCCGCTCTATCAGCGCGGGCCTGCTTAACAGCCCTGTGCTCATTATATCCCCATTTCTTGTCGCCAGACCGGCGGGCGGAGCCGCAAGGGGTGAGCCGTAAATCAAAGGGGGCCGGAAAGCAAAGAACCGCCGGGGATGCCGGGAAAAACGGGTTGTCTCCTCTGGCGTCGCGGCGGTCCCTGTTTTTTTCCCGCTGCTGGCTTTCTGCCGTTTGCCCTCCCGGCTAATCAGCGCCGGAGCTGAGGATCAAAAGCGTCGCGCAGCCCGTCGCCAACGAAGTTGAAGCTCAGCACGATCAGGGAGATGATGACGCCCGGCACAACCCAGATCCACCACGCCGTGCGGAGCCACTGCTGCGCGTCCTGCAGCATGTTACCCAGGCTGGCGTTGGGCGGTGGCACGCCCAGCCCCAGGAAGCTCAGGGCCGACTCGGTCAGGATAGCGTAGGGCACGGCCAGCGTGGCGGCTACGATGATCGGGGCCAGGGCGTTGGGCAGCATGTGGCGCGTCACCATCCGCCAGCCGGGCACGCCAATGCACTGGGCCGCCGTCATGAATTCGCGCTCCTTGAGCGAAAGAAATTCCGCCCGCACCAGCCGGGAGACGGTCATCCAGTTCAGCGCGCCGATCACGAACACCAGCGTCAGCAGCGTGCCCGCGAAGATGCCGGCGATGATCAGGAGCAGGAAGAAGCCGGGGACAGAAAGGAAGACATCGGTCACGCGCATCAGAAAGTTATCCAGCCGCCCGCCGAAGTAGCCGGCCAGCGCGCCGACGGTGACGCCGATCCCGATCTCGAAGATCACGGCGGTCACCCCGACAAAGATGGAGACGCGCATCCCGAACAGGGCGCGCGCCAGATAATCGCGGCCGTAATTGTCGGTCCCCAGCGCGTGGATATCAGAAGGGGGTTGCGGCCGGCCCTGGGCATAAGCCGTGTCGATGCGGTTGGGGTCGTAAGGCGTGATCGCGTCGGCGAATATAGCCATCAGCAGCATGATGATCAGCAGCACAGCGCTGGCAACGGCCAGCCGGTGCCGGCGGAACTGCCGCCAGATCAGCTTCCACTGCGGCGTCGGCTTGATGTGTTCCTGCAGCGCCATCGGGGTGCTCAGCTCATTCATAGTGTATCCTCGGGTCCACCCAGGCATACGCGATATCGGCGAACAGGTTGCCCAGAATAATCAGGACAGCGGAGAGCATGGTGACGGCCATGATCACCGGGTAATCGCGCCCGTTGACCGCTTCCACCCCCAGCCGGCCCATGCCCGGCCAACTGAAGATTGTCTCCGTGATGAACGCGCCGGTCACAATGGTCGGCACCGACAGCCCGACCAGAGTCACAATCGGGATCAGAGCGTTGCGCAGGGCGTGCTTGCCGATCACTCCCCGCTCGCGGAGGCCCTTGGCCCGCGCCGTGCGGATGTAGTCCTGCCCCAGCACTTCCAGCAGCGAGGACCGCTGGTAGCGCGACCAGGAGGCCATCTGAGCCACACTCAGCACGATCACCGGCAGGATCATATGCTGGACCACGTCCATCACCGCCGCCCAGCCGGTGTAGGTCTGCCGCACGGAGTGCATCCCGACCGCCGGTAACCAGCCCAGTTGGATAGAAAATATCTGTAACAACAACAGAGCGACCCAGAAGATCGGCACGGAGATGCCGACCAGGGCCAGCGTGCTGAGCACATAGTCGATCAGGGTATACCGCTTGAGGGCGGAGATGATCCCGATCGGGATGGCGACCACCAGCGAGACCAGCAGCGAGACGCCGCCCAGCAGCAGCGTGTTAGGCAGCCGGTCGCCGATCTCCAGCGATACCGGCCGCCGGTTGCGGAACGAAAAGCCCATGTCGCCCTGTATCGTCTTGACCAGCCAGGCTGCGTACCGCACATAAAACGGCTGGTCCAGACCCAGGCTCTTGCGGACCTGTTCCAGGTACGCCGGGTCGGTGCCTTTCTCCGGGTCCATGTACATCTGGCTGGCATCGCCGGGGACCGCCTCGATCAGAATGAAGACGATCACGGAGATGGCGAGCAGGAGCGGGATGGCCTGAAGCAGGCGGCGGACAATATAACGTATCATAGAACCTCCTCCCGGTTGAAGGCTGTCAATCAGGCTTCTGGCTCGCCGGGCACAATGATCGTCTCCATAGCCGGCGGGTTGAGCAGATGGCGGCGGACGCCGCAGCTTTCCGCGGCGCGCACCACGGCATCGCGATATTTGGCCGGGAAATCCGGCGGGAGCTGAATCTCCGTCACGATAGATTCGAACATGCGCGTATCGGGGTTATAGTACATCCGCTGCCTCATCCTGATCGCATCGGTGGGGATATCGCGCTCCCGGCAAAAGTGCAGCACTTTGCTGGCGGAGCAGGTCGCCAGGCCGATCAGGAAGAAGTCGAACGCCGAAGGCTGATTCTCGTCGCCAGTTTCGATCTGGTTGCCATGAAAATCCGCCGTGATGCGGTCCCCGCCGGGGAAAGCGATCTGCATCTGATGTTCCTGCATGATAACCGTCCTTGAATGAGATTGATATAGTGGCGCAATGTCAGCTCAGGCAGATCCGGCCCCGGTCAGGGGCATGCCCGGCAACCGGGTCAGAATTGATTGTGGTCCCTGCGGTTCAGATCGTCAAGCAGTATGAACAGATCTGTCAGGCGATCTTCGTCATCCTCATCGTCGTCGTAGAGCGCCTGCTACTGCGCGGCGCGGCGCATGGTCTCCCTCCACCACCTGGTTCGGGTGATTACGAAGTAGCCGATCACGGGGATCAGGGCGCCGCTGCCCGCGCACAGGCACATCAGGCCAAAACTGGAACTGTCGTACGTTGTCATGATAGCCCTTCGCACTTCCTATCCCGGGTTCTTCCTCCACAGGCGGACAGATACCAGAGACAGGGGGCTTAAACCCCTGTCGGGCTATCTATTCCCCACGAGCGGGGAAGGATGTAAGACTGGTTGTCGCGGTGCTGCTGTGACCGTGTCGGTCACGCTACTACTGCGACCATTCGGTTGGCTCACGATCCCAGCGGTGAGCTTGCAGCTTATGTAGCAGGTCTGCCGGCAGGCCCGCGCCGTCGCTGACCGCGATATTGGCCTCCACGTGGCGCAGCTTGCGCATCCCCGGGATGATGGTGCTGACGTCGGGGTTGCACAGGATGAAACGCATCGCCATATCGGCCATGGACATCCCCGTCGGGACCAGCGGGCGCAGGGCTTCCACATGGTCCACGGTGCTGTGCAGGTTTTCCTCCACGAAGTAGGTGTTGCGCCAGTCTCCCTCCGGCCAGCGGGTGTCTTTGGTCAGCGTGCCGGCCAGCGATCCCTCATCCAGCGGGCAGCGGGCGATCACGGCCACGCCCAGCTCCCGGCACAGCGGAAACAGGGCATCCTCCGGCGCCTGGTCGAAGATATTGTAGATCACCTGCACGGCGTCAATCAGGCCGGTGCGCAGGGTATTCAGCACGTTGTCCGGCTCCCAGCGGTTGACGCTGACGCCCATCGCGCCGATCTTCCCCTCTCGCTTGAGGTCCTCGACCGCGCGCTGCCAGCTTTCGTCCGCCGCCCAGTCATCTTCCCAGACGTGAAACTGCATCAGGTCCAGCCGCTCCAGCCCCAGGTTACGCAGGCTCCTCTCCGTGTACTCGCGGATATACTCCGGCGGGAAGTTGTCCTGCAGGAGATACCCGCGCCGGGACGGCCATCTGCGGCTTTTGGGCGGGATCTTGCTGGCGGTGTACAGCCGCTTGCCGGGGTAAGCCCGCACCAGTTCCCCCAGCAGGCGCTCGCTGTGCCCCTCTCCGTAAGCGTAGGCGGTGTCGAAGAAGTTGCAGCCCAGATCGACCGCGCGGTGCAGCGAAGTCCGCGACTCCTCATCATCGGAGCCGGTCCACGCGCCCATCCCCCACATGCCGTAGCCGATTTCGCCCACCGACCAGCCCAGCCGGCCAAAGATTCGATTCTGCATCAAAAGGTCGCTCTTTCTCCTCGTGGATCAACATCCCCCGCACGCGGCTAAGTATAATCCATTTCAGCCCGCCAGTAATACCCATGACGACAACTCGCTGCATGAAGAGCGGGCCTGCCCACCCCCGGCCGGTTGGACGAATCAAACCGGCTGGCGTTTGGCGGCGAACATCAGTACAATCGGGCGGTACATACAAGGAGAGTCACGCGGGCGGCCGGAGGGTCGCCCTCCACCTATGGACCGCCTGGAAAAACTGGAGCATATCAGCCGGCTGCCGCTATTTTCGGAGCTGGAGACGGATGAGATCGCGCTGCTGGAGCCGCTCTTCCATGAGGAGACGTACCGCGCGGGTGACTACATCTACCGCCAGGCCGAGCGGACCTACGCCCTGTACCTGTTCGTCAGCGGGCGGGGCCGGTTGCTGCGCGTGGGGCCGGACGGCATCGAGCGCAAAGGCGCCGATGTTGACCCCGGCGAGTTTGTCGGGGAAAAGTCGCTTTTCCTGCACGATGAGCGCCCCAACTCGCTCCTGGTTGTGCGGGAGGCCACTGTGCTGGTGCTGGCCCGGCGCGACTTCGAGGACTTCATCCGCCGCTATCCGAATATCAAAGCGCGCCTGAACGTCCGCGACGATATCATCGTCAAGGTGCCGGAGCGCGACTTCGCCTGGCTCAACCGGGGGGAGATCGTTCTACGCTTCACCCACCGCCATATCTGGGCGTTCTGGCGGCGGGCAGCCGCGGCTATCCCCATCGCCATCCTGATGTTCACGGCGGCCATCGTGATCTGGCTGACACCGGTCATCCCGGACGCTCTGGCGGCCCTCCCGCTGCTGCTGGCCGTTGTGCTGCCGATCCTGTATATCGCCTACTGCTACTTCGACTGGCTGAACGACTGGTTCGTGATCACCAACCAGCGCGTGCTGCGCGAGGAGCGAATCCTGCTGACCTTCACCGAGATGCGCCAGCAGGCCCCGCTGAACAGCATTCAGTCTGTGCACACCCAGCGGACCGGCTATCTGGACGCGCGGCTGAATTTCGGCAACCTGGTGATCGCCACCGCTGGCTCCGCCGGTAACGTGGTCTTCAATCTGGTCCCCGACCCGGACGGCCTGGCCGCGATCATCAATCGCGAGACGAGCCGCTCCGGCGCGCACCGCGCCGCCTCTGATCGCGAGAAAATCCGCACTGAAATTGACCGCTTCCTGGGCGTCAATGCCCTCAATCGCAGCCATAGCGATGTCATCCCCCAGCCGGGGGAACGCGCGCCCGATGTCGAGCCAATCACGCCGGTGCTGACCTCCTGGCAGGAACGCTGGAACCAGTGGATGACCTATCTGGATGTGCGGGTGCGGGTGGATGAGGGGTACCGCATCGTCTACCGCCGGCACTGGCTAATCCTGCTGCGGAATATCTTCGGGCCGTTTTTCTTCCTGATGGTGGCGCTGGTGGCCGCCCTCATGGCCGTGCGGTGGCGGCACGAATGGCCCTGGAACGCCTTTCACCCCCTCACGCTGCTGCTGGCTTTCATCGCCGCCTTCGGCGGGCTGCTGTTCTGGCTGTGGTTTGAGTTTGCCGACTGGCGCGATGACCAGTACATTGTCGAAGACACGATGCTGACCAAGATTCACCGCCGCCCGCTCTGGCTCCAGAATATCGAGAGCCACGTGCCCATCCGCAATATCCAGAATGTCGATGTGCGCGTGACCGGCTTCTGGCAGCAAATGCTGAGCTACGGCACCGTAATCGTGCAGACGGCGGCTGAGACCGCCGGCCTGGGGACCGGCCAGACAACCTTCAGCTACATCTACCAGCCATACGCGCTGCAGGATGACATCCTGCGCCGGTTGCGGGAAGGGACGGTCAGGCAGGAAGAAGATGAGCAGACCATGGTGGCCGAACAAATCGCCCGCTGGCTGGCCGTCTACCACCAGGCCACGCACACCGAAGACTTCGGCGAGCGGGCCATGAATGAATTTATCGACAAGGGCGAAGTCGCCGAAAGCGATCTCTACCACAGCGAAGATGTATAGCGGCGGGCGAATCTGTTAAAATTAAATCAGCGACGTCCAACCCGGGAAACAAGAAGGGAAGCCCCATGTCACGTGCATTTCGTAAGCTGTTCGGCTTTGGCCCCTGGTACAGAGGAGCGGCGCTCGTAGAAGCCATCCAGCGGCGGGGGATTGACGCCTACAACGCGGCTCGCGCCAAGAATCCCGGCTGGCGGCCTGACTTCAACGGCGGGGCGCTCAGGGGGCTGGACCTCAGCCAGGCCAACGTCAAGGGCGCTAACATGGTCGCGGCGGACCTGAACGGCGTCACCATCGACAACCTCGAGATGACGGATGACCGGGCGCGCACCCGGCTGGCCAAACGCGGCGCTATCGTGGAATAGCCTCCCCGGCGGAAGAGGAAACAAAAACCGCCGGGATACCTGCTCCGGCGGTTGATTTTGGCTGCGCCTTGCGGGACTGCCTGCGAGATTACTTAATCTCGACGACGGCCCCCTCGGCCTCCAGCTTGCTCTTGGCGTCCTCAGCAGCTTCCTTACCGACCGCTTCCAGCACGGCGACGGGCGCGCTGTCCACCACTGCCTTGGCTTCGGCCAGGCCGAGGGTGGTGAAGGAGCGGACGGCCTTGATGACGTTGATCTTCTTGGGGCCGACATCCTTGAGGATGACGGTGAACTCGGTCTGTTCCTCTACCTCAGCCGGGGCTTCGCCCGCGCCAGCGCCAGCCATCATCATGCCCGGCATCATCATAGGCATACCGGCGGAGGCGGTGACGCCCCACTTTTCCTCGAGCATCGTCTTCAGCTCAGCAGCTTCCAGAAGGGTCAGCGCGCTCAGTTCTTCAACGATCTTGTTCAGGTCAGCCATGATACAGGTTCCTTTCCTGGGTGCGGGTGCCGCGTTCGGCCCCGCGTTATGCGTTATGGTCAAAATCAGCGTATACGGATCACGACGGATGCTGTTGGCCCACGCAAGCCCGCAGGCTTACGCGGCTTCGCCCTCTTCCTTGGCTGCGTAAGCAGCAATCACGTTGAGGACCTGGGTCGCGCCACCATTGATCACATTGACCAGGCCGGCGGCCGGGGCAATGATCAGGCCCACCAGTTGAGCGCGCAGCTCGCCGAAGCTGGGCAGCTTGGACAGCAGGTCCACGCCCTTAGCATCGTAGTTCACGCCCTCAACCAGCGCACCGGTGACCTCGAACATCTGCACATCCCCCTGAAAGGCCAGCACCGCCTTGGCGGCAGCGGCGATGTCCCCGCGGACAAATGTCACAGCCACCGGGCCTTTCAGCAGCTCTTCCGGAATTGACAGGTTGACTTCCTGCAGAGCCAGGCTGAACAGGGTGTTCTTGGTGATCATTAAGGTGCTGTCAAGCTCGCGCAGTCTGGCGCGCAGATCGTTGAAGTGCGCTATTTTCATCCCGTTGTTCCGGGTGATGATGACGCCTTGCGCTTCCTTCAACAGCTCGACATAACGCGCGACCAATTCCTCTTTATGCGCTCTGGAGATAGGCATGGTTGGGGTCCTGCCTCCTTCCCTCTATGGAATTGATCGGCCGATAAACACAGGCAATAAAAACGGCCTTTGCAGACATTCCCCGCAAAGGCCGACAGGAGTCACAGCCCGCCGCGCGCCTGATGAGCGCGGCATCCGGTCGCCTTCACCTCGGCAGGAGATTGAGCCCCCAGATGGGAGCGCCTGCTGTCTGCGGCAAAAGCCATCTTATACTGCCCGATGTGCGCCGTATTATAAAGGCCCGCCCGGAACCGCGTCAAGACCAAAAAAACGGAAACGCAGGGAGCGGGCGGTGGAGAACAGGAAAAGGCGCTGAGCCGCCACAAGCGCCGGGGAAAACCGGGCTGCCTTTCCTGACGATCTCCTGCCTTCTCTCCGCCGCCGGCTTTTCCACGCTTATTTGCCGCGCCCCCTGTGGGAGGTGAACTTATAGCTCGCGGTCACCGGCAGCACGAACAGCACCGCGCTCTCCTCCAGGCCGTCCGCCTCGAAGCGGGCGAAGACATCCCGCGTAGCCTGCAGGACCGCCTCCGTCTGCGCCTCGTCATCCAGGATCGAAAACAGAGTACGGTGGTGCGTCTCCTGACCGCGCAGCAAATCGGAAAGCCGCGGCAGGAGCGGCATGTCATCGCGCTTACCCAGCGCCTGCCGAAAGCGCATCAGCCCGGTGCTCTCCAGAATAGTGATGCCCGGCGCGCCGGCGGCGGCCCAGGCTTCCAGCATCTCCATACAATAATCAGGATTATTGAGCACCATCAGGACCATTTGCTTCATGACGATGATTCTCCTTTGACTGGCTGCTGCGGCGGCATATCAACCGCCTCCTGCCCGGAAAACAGCGCCCGCAGTAACGGCGGAGTGAGCAGCGTCGTCAGGATAACGACGCCCACAATCACGGTGAATACTTCCGGCGGGACCAGGCCGCTCGTCACCCCGACAGTAACCACGATCAGGCCGACCTCGCCGCGCGACATCATCCCCACGCCAAGCTGAAGCGACTCCCGGGAGGTCAGGCCGCCCAGCCGCCCGCCGAGTCCGGCCCCCAGCACCTTGCTGATCACGGCCACCACAACTGCCGCCGTCAGAAAGAGCAGGTTCTCGCCGCTGAAGTCCCGCAGGTCAGCGACCAGGCCGATATGGACGAAGAAGATCGGGACAAAGATCGCGTAGGATATGGTCGCCACGCCGGTCGCGATACGGCTCTTAAACGGGCTGCGGGCGAAGATCAGGCCGGCCAGGAACGCCCCCGTGATCGCCGTCATGCCGCCCACGATCTCCGCCAGCCAGCCGTACAGCAGCAGTATCACGAAGACGAAAGCCAGCAGCCCCTGGCTGATCGGCAGCCGGTCAATCCGCCGGCTCAGCCGCGCCGGCAGCAGGTAGAAGCCGGCGACCGTCGCCAGCAACAGGAAGCCGACCATACGCAGCACCACCACGATGATGATCTCCAGCCCGGCGGTCGCGCCGCTGGATTCCAGCAGGGCCAGGAAAAGCGATAACCCCAGCACGACCAGGACATCATCGAACACCGCCGCCCCCAGCAGGCTGATGCCGACCCGGCTGCGCAACACCTGCAGCTCCATCAGCGTCTGGGCCGAGATGCTGACGCTGGTCGCGGCCAGGCTCAGGCCCACGAAGATCGCCTGCTCCTGGGTGAGCGCGACGGCAATCCCCAGGATATACCCCATCACCACCGGGAACACCACGCCCAGCGTCCCCGCCAGCGCCGACACCTTGCCGGACCGGGCCAGATCGGAAATGTGCAGGTCCAGGCCGGCCATGAACATCAGCAGCAGCACTCCCAGCTCGGCCAGCTCGCCGATCGTCTGCCCCAGATGGTCCGACGCGGCGAAAAACGGCAGGTGGAGAAAGTTGAGCACCGACGGCCCCAGAATCAGGCCGGCAATCAGCTCCCCCAGGACCGAGGGCTGCCCGAGCCGGTAGCTCAGGTAACCGCCCGCTTTGGCCGCGAGAATAATCACCATCAGCGCCAGCGCCAGTTCCAGAAATGGTGCCATCTTGCCTTCCTTTCTCTAGCAGATTACATCAAGCGTCATCAGCAATCCCGCGCCTGAACAACTCGCGCCAGAAGCCGATGCCCCAGGCCAGGTGCACCGTCAGGAAAACCAGCGGGACCCGGGCCGCCAGGCCGTATTCCCCCGACCGGCGGACCGCCCGGACGGTGAAAGCGGCGTTCAGCCCGGCGTACAGCGCCACCGCGGCCAGCCACAACAGGCGGAGCCGGCGCAGGCAGGCCAGCCGCCCCCCCAGGAGGCCCGGCAGGACCCCGCCGGCCAGCCCGGCCACGAACAGCGGGGCGACAAGCTGGCGGGGCCGGATCGAGCGTGGATGTATCCGCAGCACAACCACTTTGCCCTGCCCGTAGCGGTAATACTGGCGCGCCAGGGCGCGCAGCGTCTGCCGCCCGTAGTAGCGGGAGCGGATGGCCGGGGAAAAATACAGCCGCCCGCCAGCTTTTCGCAGGCGGTAGTTAAGCTCGTAGTCCTCGTTGGGGGTCATCATCTCGTTATAGCCGCCAGTCGCCCGCAGGACATCCGCCGGCCACGCCCCCATATAGACGGTGTCGGTGAACTGCGCCCGCTCGCTGACGTGAAAGGCGGTCGGCACGGCGAACGGCGACTTGCCGGCCAGGGCGATCGCCCGGCCCATCGCCGTGACGCCCACCGGGTCCATCGGTCCGCCCACGTTCTGAGCGCCCGTCTCCCGCAGCAGCGTGACGCACTGGCGGACATAATCGGGCGCGATCACGGTGTGCCCGTCTATGCGCACGATCACCTCCCCTTCCGCTGCTGCGATGCCGATGTTCATGGCGGCGGCCTGGTTACGGCGGGGGTTATCCAGCACGCGCACCCGCGCCGCGCCGGGCAGCAGATGGATGATGGCCCGGGTGGAGTCGGTGCTCATGCCGTCCACAACCAGGATTTGCAGCCGGTCGGGCGGGTAGTCCTGCTCCAGCACGGCGCCCAGGCTGTGAGCGATGAAGGCTTCTTCGTTATAGATGGGCATGATGGCGGTGACCAGGGGCCAGCCGCCGGGAACCGGTTCGCTCATAACACCTCCTCAGGGGGCAGGCAGCCGGGCCGCAGCCCGACCTGGACGGCTTTCCAATGAGCGCGGGCTTTCTCTCGATTGAAGGGAGCCAGCAGCAGCGCCCCCAGACCGTGAAAGCCTACCACACTCCCCCGCAATACCACAGCCTGCCAGGGGGAGCGATACTTCTGAAAGTAGCAGATAATACCCTTGCGATGCTCGGCCAGCCGCCAGCCGGTCAGGTCGTTAGCCGGGTTATAGTGGATTACGCGCGCCTCGGCCACAAAGACGACGCGCCAGCCGCGCTGCCGCAGCCGCCACTGCCAGCCAAATTCCTCCCCGTACACCCGCGTGTCCTCATCCATCACGCCGGCCCGGGCGCACGCCTCCCGCCGCGCCACCATAGCGACCCCGATGACGACCGGGACCGGCCGGGTGACCGGGGCCAGATTGAGCGATTCCACGCCCAGCAGGCGGGCGATGCCCGGACGCTGCAGGGCGCGGCGGACCCGCCCGCCGGGCGGGGTCAGGGCGCTCAGGCCACTGATACGGTAGATCATGCGGGGCAGGGTGGGGTCGCTCCAGACCGCGATCTGCGGCGAGCCGTCGGGATTCTCAATCGCCGGCCCGACCACCGCCACGTCGGGGTGCGCGTCCAGATAACCAGTCAGGGCCTCCAGCGCGCCGGGGTAGAGCAGGATGTCATCGTTGAGCAGGGCGACATACGGCGTCCGGGCCAGGCGCAGCACGCGGTTGTGGTTGGCGGCGAAGCCAAGCGGCGCTTCGTTGATATGCACACACAGCTCGGGGAAGAGCGCCTGCAGGCGGTCCACCTCCGGGTGCGGGCCGGTGTTGACCGTCAGGTGCACCTGGCACGGCACGGATTGTTGGGCAATGCTGTGCAGGGCCGCTTCAATATGGGAGAAATCGCCGTGAACGATAATACTGACGGTGAGCATACTCCGCGTCCGGTCTGCTGAATAAGAGAGGAAACTTGCTGGCATTATAGCCGAAAAGCGGGCGGCAGGAAGCGGGGAACAGGGAGTGGCCCGCCGGCTTTTCCCTCGTGGCCGTCAGGAGGTAGCTGATCGGGCCTTGCCCCGGCCCCAACACCTCTGGGATTTTATTTGGCGGCTCAACGGCCTTGAATATGTATAATAGCGGGGCATTGTCGCCTTTTTATCGTGTGTGGAGAATGCCAAAATGGAATACAGAGTGCTCGGCAACTCGGGGTTCAGCGTGCCGGTCCTCAGCTTCGGGACGGGGACATTCAGCCGCGGCGGCCACCCTTTTTTCAGCAAGTGGGGGAGCAGCGACGCGGCCCAGGCGGCCCGCCTGGTCGATCTGTGCATGGAAGCGGGCGCGAACCTGTTTGATACGGCGGATGTCTATTCGACAGGGCAGGCGGAGGAGTTGCTGGGCAAGGCAATCCGGGGACGGCGGGACAGGCTGCTGGTTTCCACCAAGGCCACCTTCCGCATGAGCGACGAGCCGAATGATGTAGGGTCTTCGCGCTATCACCTGATTCGCTCGTGCGAAGGCAGCCTGCGGCGGCTTAACACCGACTACATCGACATTTACACCATCCACGGCTTCGACGCCCGAACAGCGGTAGAAGAAACGCTGCATGCGCTGGATACGCTGGTGCAAAGCGGCAAGGTGCGTTATATCGCCTGTTCCAACTTCTCCGGCTGGCACTTGATGAAATCGCTGGCAATTTCGGAGAAGCACGGCTGGGCGCGTTATATGGCGCACCAGGCCCACTACTCGCTGATCCGCCGCGAGTATGAGTGGGAGCTGATGCCGCTGGCGCTGGACCAGAAGGTCAGCACCCTCGTCTGGGGGCCGCTGTCGCAGGGCCGGCTCAGCGGGAAGTTCCGCCGGAACACGCCTATCCCCCCTGACAGCCGCGTCGCCAAGGGCGCGGCTGAGGGACCGCCCGTGCCCGAGGAGTGGTTCTATAACCTGGTGGACGTGCTGGACGCGGTCAGCGCGGAAACGGGCAAGACGGTGGCCCAGGTGGCGCTCAACTGGCTGTTGCAAAGGCCGACGGTCGCCAGCGTCATCATCGGCGCCCGCAACGAAGAGCAGTTGCGGGAGAATCTGGGCGCGGCAGGCTGGGCGCTGAGCGCGGAGCAGGTGGCGCGGCTCGATGCGGCCAGCGAGACGGATACGATCTACCCGTACTGGCACCAGCGCGGATTTATTGATCGCAACCCACCGCCGACGAAGCTATACCAATAAACGCGCTGATTTTTCGGTAAGCAGGGCGATCGAGAGGACGCGGCTCGCAAAATGGCGGCGAGCCGTGTTCCGTCGCCCCGCCCTCGCCGGTCAATCGACTGGCTCGGGATTTTCTGTCTCGATCCAGATCGGCAGGAACACGCTCAGGCGGAGCCGGTCGCGGGTGATCTCGGCCTCCACGCGGCCGCCGCTGCGCTCCACGATCAGGGCAGCGGTGGCGTACAGGCCGCCCGGACTGAACAGGCTGGCGAGCTGGCGATCGCCGCGGGCCAGCCCCAGATCGGGGTTGGCGGTGATATGGCCGCGCCCGACGGTCGGATCGTGCTCGATTTCCAGGCGGAGGGCGTTCTCATCTCCCGGCGCGGCGGTGACCCGCCGGCGGATTGCGCCCGTCGGCTCGTACACCGTCAGCAGGTAGCCAATAGCCTGATCAAGCTGGCCAGCGGACCGGACCGCCGGCAGCTCTTTAGGGAGCTGTACCACCACGGCGGGCGCGCCCTCCGGGGACGAGACGTAGTATTGCAGCGCCCGCTCCACAATGTGGGCCAGGTCTTCGCGCCACCATTCTGGCGTGGCTACCCCCGGATCGCGATAAAAATGCACCCACTCATCCAGGCGGTTGAGCGCATCCATGCTGCGCCGGATGGCGCCGGGGAAGATGTGCAGGATGTCGGCGGCGGTGGACAGCTCGCCGTTGCCGTGCCCTTCCGTCTCCCGGGCGGGGAAGCTGAGGGTGTTGATCAACTGGCAGCCGGATTGAATCACGGCCAGGCCGGACTTAACCCCGTAATGCCCCTGGTTCATCACATACACCAGCTCGCGCAGGGTGTAGGCCATAGCCTGCACGATATCCTCAAGCTCCAGAAGCGGGTACTGGGCCAGGATGTCGGCGGTCGGGGTCCCCTGCGCGGCCAGGTTGGCGATCAGATGCACCGGGATGCCGGTACCACGGATGCAGGCCTGCCCGGCCATAATCTGAGTGTCGCGCGTGATGCGATCGAACTGCTGCATGATGCCCGCTCTCCGTCAGTCACAGGATAATTGTAGTGTACGGTAGAGCGGGCGAGGATGCCAGCCGTCCGGGTAGAAGAGCGGCAGGAAAGCGTTAGAATCCGGTTACAAAATGAGCCACAGCAGGCAGAAGGACGCGCCAGCCTTTTACCAGCAGCCAACCCGGCTGGCGCGACAACGGGGCCGTTTTACCGCCCGCTCCCATTGGTAGAATCAATGAAGGTGATTTGCAGCTTCAGCCGGCCCAGCCGGATCTCATCGCCGTCGCGCAGGATACGCGGCTGGTGCGATGTCAGCCGCAGGCCATTGAGAAAGGTAGAGTTAGCGCTGCCCAGGTCGGTGATGTACAGCGAATGCTCATAGACAGTCAGGCGGGCGTGCTGGCGCGAAACGCCGTTCTGCTCGGCGTCGAAGCCGGTCAGGTCCACTTCCGGCGTACGGCCGGTGGCCGGATCGTAGCGCCCGAGCAGGACACCGGTCGTACCGTAAATGCTGACATTGAGGATCGCGCTGCCATCCGCCACGCGCAGGACCAGCCGGGTCTGCTCGTCGAAGTGCGCCGTCCCCCAGCGCGGCTGGTTGCGGCCGGCATCGGTCTCGCCAAATTTGCGCGTCTCAGTTTGCTGAAGCAGCGCAGCAGGGTCCAGCACGTGACCGCAGACGGTACAGATGATAATGTTATCTTCGTTGTCGTGTTGACATTCAGGACATTTTTTCACGGATGATCGCACCTTTGGAGACCCCCGGCCGGATCAGATCGGAATTCTGACCGCCGGTATACCCGACAAGAAAGTCACCAGCAAGCACTACTGTCTTCACCGTGGTCGGGACTTCAGGGACAGGCATAAAGCTCGAATAACAGGTTGTGCGCCGGGCCTGGCTGAACGGCCCTTCAGTCCCCCGCCGGAATGTACAGCAGCCAGCAGCACAACTATGAAACTCCCCCTCCTCTTAAGTATAATCTGTTTTTGTTTTGACGCCTACTTTAATTTGTAAGGTAATATGCTTAATTCATCAAAATTCAGATAATACCTGACATCACCCTCGCGCCGAATAGCGCACCTGCCATTTTCCGCGCGGCACGACATACGATCTCCGCCTGCTATCCAGGCCTGTTATCCAGGGCAGAGAAACCGGCCCGCCCCGGGCTGCTTCTCCCGTGGAAGGAGGCGCCTGCCTTTTTCTTCCCGGTTGCGCTGTGTCGTGCCCCTTTGTGCACAGTCTTTCCCTTATGGATCAGGATCATTATAGTCATCATAGTAGAGCCTGTGGATAGCGTGGATAAGTGCCCCGCGCGGACTGCCAGCCGCCACATATGGGGGGCGCAGCCCGCCGGCAGCCCGCTAATGGTGCCGATTCCGGAGCTGGCGCTGTCCACATATCCACAGGCCGCCCTGTGCATAACTGGACGGGTTATACACAGCGCTTTTGGCCTCATCTGGTCGCACGACTGTTCGACGCCAGCTCTCGGCCCGGAGCGCCTCCTACCCCCAGATATGGGTAAAGACTGAAAAAATGGAGAAGCAGATAGGGACAACTTTTCCACAAGGGGTGCCATTTATCCCCAGATGCCCGGCAAGTTATCCACAGATCGCGGGGGTACTGGAATCGGAAGGCGTTCGAACAGGCTTTCTAAGCCCTGTTTGTGGGATCGCTCACCGAAGGGATTTTCAGCAGGACCGCCACATATGGGGGGGCGGAAGCGCCGGGGCTGAAACATTAAAGTTTCAAACCGGCATTTTGCCTGTGGATAAGTGGTGGAGGGAAACTTTAACATTGCGATAACTGGCGATACAGGCCGCTTTCAGGCTGTGCAATTTGGGATACGGGGGAAGCGGAGGAGCGCGCCGCGAGTCAGGATGGCGCCAGACAGACGCGGAAGCCGATATCTTCCGCCGCTTCGTTGGGAAACTCCGCTGAGCGGGCGGCGCAGCGCGCCTGGCGGTAATCGTGCAGCCAGCTCCCCCCGCGCAGGGCGCGCGCGCCCTTGCCGTCCGGCTGATTCTCGGCGGCGGAAGGCGGCGTCGCGTAGGACCAGAACAGGAAGTCCGGGTCCTGCCAGCGGGAGGGATCTTCCAGGTCTGCGCGGGTCAGGCACCACTGGCGGACATTCCCGACCATGTCAGCGCAGTTGAATGGGCTGTCGCCGTCCGGGGAGAAGTGATCGACCGGGGTCAGGTGGTGCAGGCGGGCCTCCACCGTGTTACAGCGCACGTGGCCGGTATCGATATCGCGAAACAGATCGCCCCAGGGGTAGAGCCGTCCGCGCGTGCCGCGGGCAGCTTTTTCCCACTCCGCCTCGGTCGGCAGGCGGAAGGTCAGGCCATCCGGCCGGGCGAGTCCGGCCCGGCGCGCGGCGTCGTCCAGCCAGCGGGTGTAAGCCCACGCCTCGTACCAGCTCACGCCGGTGACAGGGAGGCGCGGCTGGCCGAACCGCCGCTCGTTCCCCCATCCCTGGGGCTGCAGATCGTCTTTCCAGTGGGTCCGCCATGTCCAGCCGGCCGCGGTCCACCAGCGCGGCTCCTCGTAGCCGCCCGCTTCCATGAAGACCTGATATTCCTCCACCGTCACCGGGTAGCGCCCGATCCAGTAGTCCGGCAGGAACAGGCGGGTCAGCGGCTCCTCAGCGGGCAGCGCTTCCACGTCGCGGGCGGGGTCGCTGCCGAGCAGGAACGGCCCGGCAGTGACGCAAACAAGCGCCGGAGCCGGGTGGCTCAGAGCGGCGCTGCAATCGAGAAGATCAAAGGAAGCGGTCATGGGCGGCCTGGTCCGGGGTACGACCACTCACGTAACAGTGCGGGTTGATTGTATCGCAGCGATCGCGCCGGGGTCTAATTGCAATCCCGGGGGGGACGGCGTTCGCCGCGGCCAGGGCTTTCCCCTCACTGCCTGTTCCCCGCCTGCCGCTGGCGCATGATCTCGAAGGCCAGCACCGCCGCCGCGGCCGTCGTGCCCAGCGATTCGGCGAAGGGGCGCCCGTAGGGAATCTCGATCACCAGATCAGCCCGATCCAGGAAGGAGCGGGTGACGCCGCGCTTTTCGCCGCCGATCAGGAGGAACAGCGGGGCGGTCAGGTCGGCAGCGTAGAGAGGGGTGGCGCGGGTTTTGCTGGTGACGGCCACGGCCAGCCCCGCCCCCCGGAAGAAAACGGCCGCGTCTTCCGCCGTCTCAGCCACCGCCGTCGGGATACGCTCTGACGCGCCCGCCGACGCCCGGGCGACCACGCCCGCCGCGCTCATCCAGTTGCGCGGCCGCACGATCAGGCCGTCCGCCCCCGCCGCGTAAAAGGCGCGGATGGCCTGCCCGAAGTTGAAGGGGTCCTCCACGCCGTCGAGCATGACGATGAAGGCCGGGCCGCTGGTGGGCAGGAGATCGGCCATTGACAGGAAGCGGCGCGGCCCGGCCCGGGCGATCACGCCGCCGTGCGTCTGTCCGCTGGTATGGGCCGCGATCACTTCCGGCGCGACAAGCTCCACCGGGACGCTCGCCGCCCTGGCGGCGCGGACCAGGGCCGCCACACCGCCGTGCTTGTCGGGCCGGGAACGGTCCACATACAACACGTGCAGGGCGCGGCTGGCAGCCTGCAGCGCGGCGCGGATGGCAATCTGGCCTTCCAGGACGGCCTCATCAGGCGGGGCGGGCGGCGGTTCCGTCATACGCGGCGCTTCCCGTTCTGGAAGTCCTCCCACGCCTGCTCGACGTAAGCCGTGATCCCCTGCCGGAACAGGGAGGCCTCAAAGCGGAGGGCGTGCGCGCGGAGGCGAGCCGGATCGTATTTGCGGGGGTCGAAGGCGACCAGCGCGGCCCGCAGGCTGTCCACCGTTTGTTCGGCGAACAGCTCTCCGGTGACGCCGGGCAGGACAGTATCCAGCGCGCCGCCGCCGGCGAAGGCGATCACGGGGCGGCCGGCGGCCAGCGCCTGCACCGGGGCGATGCCGAAGTCCTCCAGGCCGGGGAACAGGAAGGCTTTGCAGCGGGCCATCAGGCCGGGCAGCTCATCATCCGGCACGAAGCCCAGAAATTCCACCGTTGGCCCGGCCATCTGCCGCAGGCGGTCCGTATCGCGCCCCTGCCCGGCGATCTGGAGGGGCAGACCCAGCTCGGTACAGGCGCGCACGGCCAGATCGATCCGTTTGTAGGGAATGTGGCGGGAGACGATCAGGAAGGCGTCGCCGACTTCGTCCGCCGCGACCGGGGCGAAGCGCCCGGTTTCTACCGGCGGATAGATCAGGGCAGATTCGCGCCCGTAGTAGCGGCGGATGCGCTCCTGCACCTCGACGCTGATGGCGATGAAATGGTTCACGCGGTTGGCGGCGCGGCGATCCCAGCGCTTCAGCCAGGCTATGAGCGGCCTGAGCAGGGCGGTCTGGGCCGCGCTCAGCCCTTCCCGCTGAACATAGGCGTCGAACTGCCAGACATAGCGGGTCGGGGCCAGGCAGTAGCACACGTGCAGCGTCTCCGGGCCGCCGCGGACGCCGTGACAGAAGCCGCTCTTGTTGCTGAGGATCACGTCGTAAGCGGAAAGATCCAGCCCGCCCCAGGCCAGCGGATACAGCGGCAGGTAGCGCTGGTGGTGGGTGTGGATGCCGGGCAGGCGGTCCATCCACAGCGTGTGAATATCCCAGCCGCGCCAGGCGGCGGGCATGCGCGCCGCGTCGTACAGGCTGGTGTAGACGGGGGCGGCGGGATACAGGCTGACCAGGTCGGCCAGCACATCTTCCGCGCCGCCGACTTGATTGAGCCAGTCATGAACCAGGGCCAGCTTCATTCCGCGATCATCCTCCCGTGCTCCGGGACCTCAAAGACAAAAGATTGAACCGCAGAGACGAAGAGATTTTTCTTTGCGTCCTCTGCGTCTTTGCGGTTCTCCGCTTTTTCCCTGCCCCCTACGCCCGGTTTTTCTTGCCTTTCGGCTTCGATTCGCGCCTGTCCAGCGGGTCGCGCGGGGTGTAATCCAGGGCGTGCGCCCAGACCTCGACCAGGGTGCGCAGGGTCTTGACCCGCGCCCACCATTTGTCGTTGCCCTCTACGATAGTCCACGGGGCCGTGATCGTGCTGGTCTTGAGCAGCATCTCGTTCACGGCGGCCTCGTAGCGATCCCACTTCTCGCGGTTGCGCCAGTCTTCGTCAGTCAGCTTCCAGGATTTGTAAGGCGTGCCCTGGCGATCTTCAAAGCGCCGGAGCTGCTCCTCCTTGCTGATGTGGATCCAGAACTTGGACAGGATGGCGCCGTAATCAACAAGCTGGCGCTCGAAGGCGTTGATCTCGCGGTAGGCGCGCTTCCACTCCTCCTCAGTGCAGAAGCCCTCCACACGCTCGACCATCACCCGGCCGTACCAGCTCCGGTCGAAGATCGCAATCTGGCCGCGCTCCGGCAGCCGTCGCCAGAAGCGGTACAGATAGTGGTGGGTCTTATCCTCTCCGGCGGGGGCGGCGATGGGATGCACGACGTAGCCGCGCGGGTCCAGCTTCTCAGTGACGCGCTTGATGTTACCGCCCTTGCCCGCCGCATCCCAGCCCTCGTAGACGATGACGACCGGGCGCTTCTGGACATAAACCTGGTAACCCAGCTCGCGAAGCTGAATCTGGTAGCGCGTCAGCTCCCGGACGTACGTCTCGCGGTCCAGTGACAGGGTGAGGTCAATCGTCTCCAGCATGGCCGGCTCCTTTCCGGGTTGATCGGCGGGGCTGGCGCTTTGCCCTGTCCGCCGCTGCTGCGACTTCGTTTTCATCGGTGTCATCGTCATCATCGGCGTTGTCGTCAGCGTCGCCGTCATCATCGTCGTCATCGCTGTGCCCCGCGATTTCACTGGCGAGGGGCGGGGCGTACTCGCCAAGCACGCCTTCCAGCCGGTCGCATACCGTCCTGAGCACCTTGCGGAAGCACCAGCGGCGGTCGGTGGCCTCGACAATGGTCCACGGCCCCCACTCGGAATCGGTGTACTCGAACATCTCCTCGATAGCCAGCCGGTACTCGTCGTACTTGCGGTGGTGCTCCCAGTCCTCCGGCTGGACATGCCAGGCTTCCAGCGGGTCCGCCTCGATCTTCTGGAAGCGCTTCTTCTGCTCTTTCTTGCTGATATGCAGGAAGAATTTGATGATCACGGTCCGGTCGTCGGCCAGCATGCGCTCAAAGTCCACGATATCGCGGTAGGCTTTGCGCCACTCCAGCTCCGGCGTCAGGCCCTCCACCCGCTCCACCAGCACCCGGCCGTACCAGCTCCGGTCGAAGATAGCCATCTCGCCGTAGTTGGGGGTCTTCAGCCAGAAGCGCCACAGCCAGGGGTGGTTCGCTTCGTAGGTGCGCGGGGCCTGGATGGGGTAGAGCTTGAAGCCGCGCGGGTCCAGCCGGGCGGTCAGCATGGCGATGGTGGAGCCTTTGCCGGCGGCGTCCCAGCCTTCGAACAGGATCAGGGACGGGATGCGCTGGTCCCAGCACGTTTTCTGCAGGTCGTACAGACGACGGCGCAGATGCGGCAGCTCCTGCTTGAACTGCTTCTTGGGGTAACTAACGGTGAGGTCTACATTCTCCAGCATGGTGCACTCCCTTTGCCGGGGGGTCATAGGCCCGTGCCAGTCCATATCCCTATTATAATAGTCCGGTTCTTCGGTAGTGTATCGAAGAATTGGAGAACAAAAAATATAGCGAGAAATTCAGGCGGGGCGCGCTGATGGCGGGAGGGAGGCAGAGCATCGCCCGGCTTGAGCGGGTTCTGAGGGTTCGGTAAATGCGGCTCATGGCGGCTAATCGTCCTGCTGCTCACTCTCCGCTTTCGCTGTGCTATAATTCCGCCCGCGCCAACGCGCTCCTTGCCGCCTGTAGCCACCGCACACGAGGTTGAGTATGGCACCGCTTTCCTTTCAAGATGTGATCATGAAGCTGCACCAGTTCTGGGCGGACCAGGGATGTGTCCTGTGGCAGCCGTACAATGTCCAGCTTGGCGCGGGGACGGGCAACCCGGCCACGCTGCTGCGCGTCCTCGGCCCGGAGCCGTGGAACGTCGCCTATGTCGAACCCTCCGTCCGCCCCGATGACGGCCGCTACGCCGAAAATCCCAACCGGATGCAGTACTACTACCAGTACCAGGTCATCCTCAAGCCCGACCCCGGCAACCCGCAGGAGCTTTACCTGAGATCGCTGGAGGCGCTGGGCATCGACCCCCGCCAGCACGATATCCGCTTCGTCGAGGATAACTGGGAGTCGCCGGCGCTTGGTGCGTGGGGCCTGGGCTGGGAGGTCTGGCTGGACGGGCAGGAGATCACCCAGTTCACTTACTTCCAGCAGGCCGGCGGCATCAATCTGGAGCCGGTATCGGTGGAGATCACCTACGGCCTGGAGCGCATCGCTCTGGCCCTGCAGGGCAAGGATCAGGTCTGGGATATTGACTGGATGGGCGGCGAGCGCCTGCGCTACGGCGATCTCTTCCTGCGGTCGGAGGTGGAGCACTGCACCTACTACTTTGAGGTGGCCGACGTGGACGGCCTGCGCCAGACCTACGATGTCTACGAGCGGGAGAGCGCCCGCGCCCTGGAGCATGGGCTGGTCATCCCGGCTTACGATTACGTGCTCAAATGCTCCCACCTGTTCAACGTGCTGGACGCGCGGGGCGCCATCGGTGTGACCGAACGGGCGGCGTACTTCCGCCGGATGCGCGAGATGACGCGCAAAGTGGCCCGCGCTTACGCCGACCAGCGCCAGCAGATGGATTACCCCCTGCTGGGCGGGGCGGAAGCCGCGCCCGCCGCCGCGATCCCCGCTCCCGTGTATGAGATACCCGCCGCCTCCGCCGACTTCCTGCTGGAGATCGGCACGGAGGAGCTGCCCGCCGGGGATGTCGCCGACGCGCTGGAACAGCTCGCCGTGGCTGCGCCGGCGCTGCTGGACGAGCTGCGGCTGGGGCGCGATACGCTCCGGGTGTACGCCACTCCGCGCCGGCTGGTGGTCTTCGCCCACCGGCTGACCGCCCGCCAGGCTGACCGCCTGTCGGAAGTCAAAGGCCCGCCCGCCCGCGCCGCTTTTGATGCCGAAGGCCGCCCCACTCAGGCCGCTATCGGCTTCGCCCGCAGCAAAGGGGTGGACCCGGCCAGCCTGCGCCGCGCCGAGATTGACGGCGGCGAGTATATCGTGGCGACCGTTCAGGAAGCGGGCCGCCCGGCGGTGGAAGTGCTGGCGGAGGCGCTGCCCGGCCTGATCGCCGGCCTCAAGTTCGGCAAGGCTATGCGCTGGAACCGCAGCGCCGTCGCCTTCAGCCGCCCGATCCGCTGGATTGTGGCCCTGTTCGGCGAGACCGTCATCCCCTTTCGCTACGCCGATGTGCCCGGCGGCGCGGTGACGCGCGGCCTGCGCCCGTTCGGGTCGCCTGAGCTGGCCGTCACCAGCCCGGCGGCTTACTTCAAGGTGATGGGGGGGCAGGGCATTACCCTCGACAGCGGCGAGCGCGCCGCCCTGATCCGCGACGCGGCCAGCCGGCTGGCCGCCGAAGTCGGCGGGCGCATCCCCGAAGACCCCGATCTGCTGGCCGAAGTGACCCACCTGGTGGAGCGCCCGACTGTGCTGCGCGGGACCTTCGCCGAGGAGCATCTGCGCCTCCCCCGCGAGGTGCTGGTCACCGTCATGCGCAAACACCAGCGCTACTTCGCCGTAGAAGATGCGGAAGGCCGCCTGCTGCCGTATTTCATCGCCGTTCGCAACGGCGACCGCGAGCATCTGGACCAGGTTATCCACGGCAACGAGCACGTGATCCGCGCCCGCTTTGCCGACGCCGCCTACTTCTACCGGAAAGATGTTGAGAAGCCGCTGCGCGACTACCTGCCCCGGCTGGGGACGCTGACCTTTCAGGAGCAGCTCGGCAGTATGCTGGATAAGAACGACCGCGTCGCCCGGCTGATCCCGCTCCTGGCGGACCGGCTGGCCCTCAGCGAATCGGATCGCCGCACCGCCGAAGCCGCCGCCGCCATCGCCAAAGCCGATCTGGCGACCTCTATGGTGGTCGAGATGACCTCTCTGCAGGGTGTCATGGGCCGACATTACGCCCTGGTCGGCGGGGAGCCGCCGGAAGTGGCCGAGGCCATCCTGGAGCACTGGCTGCCGCGCGGCGCGGGCGACCGTCTGCCGGAATCGCCGGCTGGCATCGCCCTCGCCCTGCTCGACCGGCTGGACTCGCTGGTCGGTCTGTTCGCCGCCGGGCTGGCTCCCCGCGCCACCGCCGATCCCTACGGCCTGCGGCGGGCGGCCCTGGGCGTGGTGCAGATTCTGGTCGAGCGCGGCATTGATCTGGACCTGGCGGCGGCGCTGGCCCCGGTAGCCGCCCTCCAGCCGATCCCGGTGGACGAGGCGACGCTGACCGCCGTGCTGGACTTCATCGCCGGCCGGCTGCGCGTTTACCTGCAGGGGGACGAGCGCGGCACGAACCTGATCGAGGCCGCCCTGGCCGAGCAAAGCCGCAACCCGTACCGGGCGGCGCGCGGCGTCGGGGAGCTGGCGCTCTGGACCAGCCGGGCCGACTGGGCGCTCATTCTGGACAGCTTCGCCCGCTGCGTGCGCATCACGCGCGACCAGCCGGCCTTCACCCTGCGCCCGGAGGACCTGACTCTCGACGCCGAGAAGGCGCTGTTCGCGGCTTATGCGGAGGCGGCGGACCGGCTGGGGCCGGAGGACAACATCGGCGCGATGCTGACCGCCTTCGAGAAGATGATCCCCGCCGTCAGCCGCTTTTTCGAGGAAGTGCTGGTTATGGATGAGGACGCCCGGGTGCGGGAGAACCGGCTGGCCCTGCTGCAGGCCGTCGCCGGGCTGGCCCGTGGCCGCGCCGACTTCAGCCAGTTGCAGGGCTTCTGAGCCGGAGGGAAGCGCGCGGCGGGAAAAAACAGAGCGCTTCCGGCACCCTGCTGTCTCGCTGCCCGCCTTTCTATTTCCCCTGCGGCGGGTTTCTCCTTATAATTAGCGGTGTTCCCCCTTTGTGAGGAGCGGGATAGCGGCGTATTGCGCCCGGCGCGGACGGAGGTGGGGTGTGGATATCTGGGGAGTGATGGCCCTGCTCTTTGCCGGGGCGTTCTTTGCCCTGCTCGTAGTGGCGCTGTTCTACTGGCGCAATGTGCGACCGCGCCTGCTGGCCATGCAGCCGCCGTCAGCGCTGGACCCGGAAAGTCTTCACAGCGCCATCCAGTCCCTGAACGAATCGCTGGTCCGCCACAGCGCCCTGGTGGCCCGCCTGCCCGCCGGGTTCGAAGTCCGCACCGCCGATGAAGCCGATCGGGCTGCCCTGGCGCACTCCCTGCACGAGGTGCAGGCCGGGCTGGAGGCGCTCCGTAACTTCGCCGGCCTGTCCGAAGACGACCGCGAAGCCCTGAACGCGATCCAGATCGGCCAGCTCGATCAGGCGACGACGCTGGCGCAGTTGGCCAGCCAGCTTGAGACGCTGGGCGGCGCTGTAGCCGCGCCGGCGGCGCCCCCCGCCGAGCGCGATCGCGATGTGCTGGAGGCGCTGCAGGCCCTGCAGGAAGAACAGTCGGCGCTGGTGGCGCGGCTGGCCGTGGGCGTGGCCGCCGGGCAGGTCCCCGGGGGCGCCGCCGGCGGGGCCGACCACGCCGTGCTGGAGGCCGACCGCGCCCTGGAAGACGAACAGGCGGCCCACCTCACCCAGTTGGCCGCCAACGGCGGGATT
>JARKNX010000070.1 GCA_029976025.1 Aggregatilineales bacterium
TAGGGATTTAGCATAGGCCAGGACGTTGTTTGAACCTTGTAGGGTATCGTCTCAGGGAATGAGAATGTGACAGAACTAGCGTAACCCCCAAAAACTCCATCCAGAAGGATTCTGAGGTTACGCAGCCTTGCGGTAGTAGTCGTGGATGACACCGCCCAACACATCTCGACAGCCAATTGGGCCGTGGCCTGTCGGAGGTGTCGGTGTCTTGGGAATCTACTGCTCGAGCCCTTGATGCGGGCGAGCCCCATTGTAGTATGCGACATATTTGCGCATAATCCGGTACAGATGCCCTTCATTCAGTATCAGGATCTTGTCCAGGCATTCTTCCCGGACGGTCCTGACCCAGCGCTCTGCGTAGGCGTTGGCATTCGGCGCTCGGTACGGCGTGTGGATGACCTTTGTCCGCTCAGACGCAAAGGCCGCGTCGAACGCCTTGGTGAACTTCCCATCATTGTCATGCAACAGAAACCGGATGGATTCTGGTCGTTCTTCTAGGGCCCAGACCAACTGCCTACCCTGCTGGGTGATCTATTCCCCGTTGGGATGCGCTGTACAGCCTGCAAAGTGGACTCGCCTGCTCCCAACCTCAATGAAGAATAAGACATACAACGTCTTCAGAAATAGCGTTTCGACCGTGAAGAAATTACACGCCAGGATCTGTTCGCGGTAGTGCCTCATCAGATGTCGCCACCCCGGTGATGTCTCCCGTTCTGGCACCGGGGGGATGTTGTGTCTTCTCAAGATGTTACTTACGGTTTCGTCGGTGAGCGTGTAGCCCAGCTTAACCAGTTCGCCTTCGATCTTGCCATTCCCCCAGCCGTTCTCTTTGGCCAGGCGTAACACCAATCGTTCAAGCTCTTTATCGGTACGTGGTCTTCCTCCCCTCCCCTGCTTGTTGAAGCTCCATTTGCGCCGCGTCAGCTCGCGGTGCCACTTGAACACCGTCTCTGGCTGGAAGATCCGAATGACGCTTCTCAGTTGCCTGGCTGTTTGCCCCGTGCTGGCCTTCAGTTTCATGGCTAGGAACGCCAGGGTCAGCTTCTCCGCTCGCGATACCCGCAATTGCTTGTCGAGCTTGCGTCCCACGATGGCCAATTGGCGGCGCAGTAACAAGATCTCAAGGTCTTTCTTCTGTTCGGTTTGCCTGCTGAGGATGAACAGCTCCAAAAGTGCCGAAAACACTTGCGCGACGACAAACCAGCCCATGCGCCCCCTTTTTCCCAAAATCAGCAAACGCGCAATTCTACCAGGTGTCCCGAGGATCTTCTGGACCGATTCTCGCTAGATGCGGTTTTTGGGGGTTACGGGCAACTTCAGTGTGATTCTGGATACAGGAGAGAACGACATGCCTGAAGAAATCGCGTCTGTACTGAAACAAAATGGCTGCGCGATCATCTTCAATGACGCGCAGCCAGTGCGGGAGCGACGGGATTCGAACCCGCGATCTCGGCCTTGACAGGGCCGCATGTTAACCGCTACACCACGCCCCCAGTTACAGGTGGCATTATAGCAGCGGCGTCGGGCAGTGTCAATGTCTTTTGTGGGGATTTCCGCCGCCCGGCCTTACTTCCCCGTGGACGACGCAGGCGAACCTCGCAGGAGATCGGCAAGCTCCTGATGCGGTATGGCGTACAGGACGTGGCCATCGCGACCGGTGAGCGTCTCCGCCGCAATCAGGGAATTCAGGATAGCCTCCTCTACCGCTTCGATGGCCGCCAGAAACAGATCATTTATCGCTATCCCCTGCTCGTCGGGGATGATCGTCACCGTAGAGACTGGCTCGCGCGGCGTGTGCAGCCGCCGGTTGGCGGTGGAAAAGGCGATGACGAAGTCGCCGCTGCCGTTGGTGCCAACGGAGCCGGTCCGCGCCAGCCCGAATATCGCCCGCTTCGCCAGCCGGTGGAGCTGCCGCGCCGTTAGCGGGGCGTCGGTCGCCAGGATCATCATGATCGATCCTGGCCCTGGCTCTGTCTTGAGCGCCGGGGCCGAACCTGGCAGCAGGCGATCGTGGAAGTGCTGTCCGACCGGCACGCCGAGTATCATCAGGTGGCGCCGCGCGCCAAAGTTGCTCTGCACCAGCGCCCCGACTGTATAGCCGCTTTCCACCGTGCGGGATGCGGTCCCGATCCCGCCCTTGAACCCGCAGCAGGCGGTCCCGGTCCCGGCGCCGACATTCCCCTCCAGGACCGGCCCGGCTGTCGCATCGGCGATGCTGGCCTGAACATGCTCGGCGCGAACATGGCGGCCCTGAATATCGTTGAGAAAGCCGTCATTACATTCGCCCACGACCGGATTGATTGTCCCCGTCGTGACGCCGATAGCGGGATTCTCGCGCACCATACAGGTGATGACGGCGTCGCTCACCAGCCCCACATTGAGCGTGTTCGTTAACAGGATAGGCGTCTCCAATACGCCCAGCTCGCGCACCTGCTCGAAGCCGGTCGCCTTGCCGTAACCATTGAAGGTGTAGACAGCGGCGATCACTTTTTCCTCAAACAGGTTGTCGGCATGGGGCAGGATAGCCGTCACCCCGGTGCGGACAGGTCCCTGGCCGGGCCGGAGCGCGCCCTCACCCGCAATCAGCGTGACATGCCCGACGCGCACGCCGGGCACATCGGTGATGGCGTTGTACAGCCCTGCCGGCAGCAAGCCGGGGGAGACACCCAGATCGCGAAGACGTGTCATGAGCTACCTCACTGGCGAATATGCGATCGTCGCCCGGCCGGGCGCGATGGACGCGCCGGACCGCGCCAGGACGAAGATGTGAGGGTACAGACCGCCTAGCGCGATACGCTGCTCGGTGACCTTCTGCCACTGGTGCGTATCTCCCAGCAGCCGCTGCATCAGGCGTACCTCATGCGTGATCAGGGCGAACAGGGCGCCGGGCTTCGCCACGCGGGCGGCTTCCGCCAGGACAACCGGGTACAGGATCAGGTTGTCTTCATGCGACCCGACCAGGTGGCCGAAGGGCAGATCGGCGCACAGGGCATCAACGCTGGCGTCCGGCAGCGGTAGCCGGCGCATATCCCAGTCGTACAGCTCGGCCGCATCTATGCAGCCCGCCGCCTCGATATTCTGGCGGGCGCACGCCAGTGCCTGCGGATCGCTGTCGCAGCCAATCGCCCGCCGGGCCGGCATGGCGGACAGGCGCTCGATCAGGAGCGTCCCGGAGCCGCAGCCCAGGTTGAGGAAGACATCGCGCGGCATGGGATCGGTCATCAGAGTCATGGCGTGGGCGACTGCCGCATTCAACGCGCCTTCCCTGTTGCAGACTCGCCACGAGCGGGTTGCCAGGGGCCGCGGAGACAGGCGGATCAGAACTTCCCAGCTTGTCTGATTGCCTGGCGGGCGCCGCAGCCGGAGCAGCAGATCGCCCTCTTCCAGACCCTCCCGCAGGCCGGTTGCCTCGGCCAGGGCGGATTTGAGCCGCTTCAATACTGCCGATTCACCCCCTGCTGCGCTGATGAAAAAGGTCTGGAAGGCGCCCGGCGGATGCACTGCCCGCACCTGCTCGATATCGCCTAGCAGGGCGCGGAAATGCTCATCTCCCAGCAGCGCGCGCGGACGGGGCACTGCGTAACGGCGGATCAGGTAGATGGCCTGTACCGTTTTCAGATGCAACAGCGGGTACAGGCTGCTCGTGCTGCGGAAATGAACCACGCCTGGCTCTCCGCCCGATTCGGGTGTGCGATGCAGCGTCACGAGCTGCCCCAGACGCGCGTTTAACTCCCGCCGGGCGATAAATTCCAGCCCCTCCGCTGCAACCGCCTCATAGAAGCAAGTCTCGCGGGCGGCTGTCTTGTGGGGCTTTCTGCCTGGCGAGCGCGGCGCGGGTTTCTTTGTCTGGCCCTGGCGGGTCTGTTTGTTCATGGCACTGTCTCTCTGGCGGGATGCACGCCCTGTACTATAGCGACCTCCGCCGGGAATGCGAGTCCCAACGCCCTGCACGGAGTCTGGTCACAGCAAAAGAGGGGATGTCGCGCATCCCCTCTGCTCTGGCGTGGTGATATCCGGTTACATCCCGGCTTTGAGATTCTCCGCCAGTTTGTGCAGGCTCACGTTGAAAGGTGGCCGGATAACCCCGTATTCGGTGATGATGGCCGTGATATAGTGGTGAGGAGTGACGTCGAACGCCGGGTTGCTCGCCGGAGAGCCTTCTGGCGCGATCCGCTGACCCTGGATGACGGTGACCTCCTCCTGATCGCGCTCCTCGATTTCGATCAGGTCGCCGTGCATGATCGACATGTCGATGGTGGAGAAGGGGGCCACGACGTAGAACGGGACCCAGTTCTCGCGGGCGACAACGGCCAGATTATATGTCCCGATCTTGTTAGCGGTGTCCCCATTTGCCGCGATACGGTCGGCGCCAACCAGACACAGATCAACTCCCCGCCGGCGCATATAATGGCCCGAAGACCCGTCGGGGATGATGGTGTGCTTGATGCCCAGATTTTTGAGTTCCCAGGCTGTCAGACGGGCGCCCTGCAGGCGGGGCCGCGTCTCATCTACCAGCACGTGCAGCTTCTTACCCTGGGCGTAGGCGGAGCGGACGACGCCCAGGGCCGTGCCCCAGCCGACGGTGGCCAGACTGCCGGTGTTGCAGTGGTGGATGATGGTGGCTTCCTGGGGCACCAGTGCCGCGCCATTCTCGCCCATGCGCTTGTTGATCTCGATATCCTCATCGGCGATCTGCTCCGCTTCGGCCACGAAAGCCCGGCGCAGCTCGTCCACGCTGCTCCAGGGGCCGCCCTCGGCCACCCGCATCATCCGCTCCAGCGCCCAGAACAGGTTGACTGCCGTCGGGCGGGAGCGGGCCAGCACGCTGCGGGCTGCGCGCAGGTCGTCCATAAGGGCGGCGACCGTGGTCGCTTTGCTTTGCTGCGTGGCAGCGGCCATCCCGAAGCCAGCGGCAGCGCCGATAGCCGGCGCGCCGCGCACCACCATAGCGCGGATGGCCTCCGCCACTTCCTGATAGGTGTCGTAGCGCCGAATCTCGAACCGGGCCGGCAGGACAGTCTGGTCAATCATGCAGACCTGGTTGTTTTCCCAGAATACAGAACGCACTTCTTCGTTGATAGCCATGGCAGCAGTGCCCTCGTCAGGCTGGCGGATCAGCTCTTCCAGGGATAGGTGGGCTTGCAGGCTGTGGCAACTTCGACCAGGTCCTCAATCGTGCGTATCTCCTCGCGCCCCATGATCAAAGCCTGCCCGATATTGAGGGCCAGGCTGCCGGCGATTGCCCGATCATGGACATCTTCGATGCCGCGAATGTCAGCGACCCCGGCCAGGCCAATGACACGGCGCATCATCTTGCAGGCGCCCAGGCCGGCTGAGTCCTGCAGGACGCGCAGCATGTAGTCCTGCTGATATGCCCTGGGCATGTTGATCGGGTCCACCTGATCCCAGACGACTTTCTGGAATTCCCGCTCAAAGACGTGCCACAGCTCGATCACGGTATCGGTGAGATATTTGCGGAAGTCGGATCGCTGCGCCGGGTCCTTCATCCGTACTTCCTGCGCGGCATAGTTGAGGAACAGATTGCCAATGACGGCCCCTACGTCGAATCCCATCGGCCCGTAGAAGGCGAACTCCGGATCGATGACGTAGGTCTCTTCCTGATTGATCATGACACTGCCCGTGTGCAGGTCGCCGTGGATCAGCGCCTGAGCCTGGGTCATGAACTTCTCTTTCATCTTGGCAACCTCGACGCGCAGGGCCTCGTCCGCCTGCAAGGCGAACACCTGCGGCTCCAGCTCTTTGTGGAAGCCGTTGCGCTCCGTATAGCGGTACGGCTCAGTGAAGATCAGGTCTTCCGTAATCTTGCACAGTTCCGGGTTGATAAAGCGGGCGACTTCCAGCTTCTTGGTCCGGTAGTCCAGGACCAGATCGGAGGTCATACCCAGCGTACGGGCCAGGAACACGCCAATATGCTGGGCGAAGCGGGGGTATTTGATGCCTTCGTTAAGCCCTTTGCGCATGATGACGTGATGATTCAGATTCTGCATGGCAAAGAGGTACATGCCCGGATCGTAAAAGTAGACGCGGGGCGTATGCTCAGGAACGAGCCGGTATTCCACCTGCAGCGCCTCCGCCTCGATCCGCGCCCGGTCCACTGGCAGCGGCCAGCCGCCTCCGACCAGCCGCAGGTAGGGCAGGGCCTGCTTGATCACGACCGTGCGCTCCGGGTCTGCCTGCGCCCATACCTTGAACACCAGATTCAGGTTGCCATCGCCCACTTCGTCAGCATGGAGCGCCTCGCCTTCGCGGAAGACTTCCCTGAGTTCCGGGCGCGACCAGACATAGTCAATGATGGTGCTGGCGTCCAGGGGACGATAGTCAGGAGAAATGTCTTTATTCATATTCTGTGCTCCTTGGTGATATAACGGCTTCTTCACAAAAGCATGTGACAGCCGTCACTCAAAAACGACAGCCTGTCCAGCAGGGCTGATCAGGACTGATTGATGATGAGCCTGGCCAGTTGCGGCACATCGATATTCTCCGGTTCCGCCGGATAGGCATCTGGCCGGCTGAAATACGCTCAACCGGCCAGATGGGCGGAACCGTGCAGGTGAAGCCGGATAACTAAATAGTTTTATCGCGTTCTGTACGGCCGGCAAAGACCGTGTTAATCACCAGCGCAACCAAGAGCACCCAGCCGGTGATGAAATCGCGCAGGTAGATGTCAATAGTGGGGATGTTATCCAGGCCGTTCCGCAGCGTGATGTAGATCAGCAGACCGACCAGAGTCTGCGGGATACCGCCGCGCCCGCCCATCAGAGATGTGCCGCCGAGCACGACGGCGCCGATGGTGTCCATCAGGTAGCTGGGGATGGCGTCGGGCAGCGCGCTGTGCAGACGGCCCATGCCGACGACCCCGGCCAGCCCGGCGGTGAAGCCGCAGATGGTCAGCACCATCAACAGGATACGATTGGTGTTGACGCCGGCCAGGCGCGCGGCTGGCTTGCTGGCGCCGGTCATATAGATATAGCGTCCAAAGCGCGTGTAGCGCAGGACCAGATGACCCACCAGAAGCGAGGTGGCGGCTACGACTACGATAACCGGGAAGCCGTTAGGCCCGCCGATACGCCCGCTGCCCAGAAATTCGGATACATCGGTGATCTGGGTGATGACGCGGCCTTTGCTAAGGTAGGTCGTCATGCCTCCGGCAATGAGCTGCATAGCCAGCGTCGTCATGAACGTGGGGATGCGGAAGCGCGCGCTGAAGAAGCCACTGATAAAACCGGCCAGAATTGCCGCCGCCAGCGCCGCCAGCAGGGGGATAGGTTCCGCTGCCCCCGACTTTGTGAACAGCGTGGCCGAGATCATGGCGGACACACCGGCAACGGCGGCAATACTCAGGTCAATTTCGCCCAGCAGCAGGACGAAGGTCATGCCGGTGGCGAACACGGCCAGCACGGACATCTGGCGGAGGATGTTTTCCAGGTTGCGGACCGTGAGGAAGTTGGGCGAGGCGAGGCCGAAGAAGATGAACATTGCCAGGAGCGTCCACACCGGCGCCAGCGATGTGATGCGTCGTATGGCCACGGGATGGGTGGCAGAAAGATCCCGGATACGTTCCCCGAGCGAAGAAGCAAGAGGGTTGGTGGATGTGTCCATTATATCAGCCTCATCAGTGCGTCTTTATCCAGATTTTCATTGACCATGCGGGCCACAATCTGGCCGCGTGACATGACCAGCACCCGATCGGCAATCGCGAGCACAGTCTCCGGCTCTGACGATACAACCAGCACGCCAAATCCGTCATTGCGGAACTGGCGCAGGATATTGAGGACCTCATTTTTGGCGCCAACATCCATGCCGCGCGTCGGCTCGCTGGTGATGAAGACCTTGGGGGGGAAGGTCAGCCAGCGGGCGATAGCAACCTTCTGCTGGTTGCCGCCGCTGAGCTTGCCGACGGGATTCATGGGATCAGGCGGGACGACGTTCACCTTCTGAATGACCGGCGTGGCGATAGCCAGCTCCTGATCCTGGGTCGGGATGTAGCGGCCAATATGCTTCAGATGCGGCATTGTGACGTTGCGGTAAATGGCGTGATCCATCAGCAGGCTTTTGCGCCGCGACTCAGTGGCGTACGACAGGCCGTGATCGATGGCGTAACGGGCGGAATGCTTCGGCGGGAACACCTGCCCATCCACGGCAATAGTCCCGCTGTCGAAGGTATACAGCCCGAACAGCGCCCGGGCCAGATCAAAATGCCCGGCGCCTATCGCGCCGTAAAGCCCCACGATCTCACCTTCGCCGATATCGAAATCAATATTCTGGAAGACATCGGCGGTGAGGCCTTTAACTTCCAGCAGCTTGTGGGTATCGCTGCGGATCTCGTGGTGACCTCTGGGCGTGTAATCTACCTCGCGGCCCAGAATCAGCGAGATCAGCGTGTTCATGGAGGCCTCTTCGCGGGTGAGCGTGGCGATCTTCTCTCCGTTGCGCAGAATCGTGATCCGGTCAGCCACATGCAGCACTTCTTCCAGGAAGTGAGAGATATAGATGATGCTGCGCTTTTGCTCGCGGAGCCGGTCAACCAGCGCCAGCAGTTCTTCCACTTCAGCGGGGGAGAGGGCCGAAGTCGGTTCATCCATGATCAACACGTGTGCCCCGGAGACGATGGCGCGGAGCACTTCTACAACCTGCTGCGTACCCAGCGGGTACTGCTCCAGATTGCGCTGAACATCGAGGTTGAACCCCAGGTGCTCTAACTCTTTCTCGGCGTTCTGGCGCATCTTCCTCCAGTCCACCATGCCCCAGCGCGTCAGCGGCTGCCGGCCCAGATAGAGATTCTCGGCTACCGTCAGAGAGGGGATGACGCTGAGTTCCTGGTGGATCATGCCGATGCCCTGTTCCAGGGCATCATGCGGGTTGCGGAAGCGCACCGGCTTGCCGCCAAAAATATAAGTACCTTCGTAGTCGTTATAGATTCCAGCCAGGATGCGCATCATGGTGCTTTTGCCTGCGCCGTTTTCACCGACCAGCGCGTGAACTTCCCCCTCGCGCAGATCGAAGTCAACGTCTTTCAGGGCCTGCACGCTCCGGAAGCGCATCGAAATGTTCTTGAGTTCAAGGATAGGTGTATTGTCCACCGCCAGGCTCTTTCCAACACCACTGTAAACGGGGATAAGGGGTTAAGAAGCGGTGTCTGTCTGAGTCTTTATGAGGGAGGCGGCGACACGTGGCCGCCGCCTCGCCCTGTGCAACGGGAAAAGTTAGAAGAGATACTGCTTCATCAGCCAGAGCTGACCATCGGTGGCGCTCATGCCGTAGTTAGCCAGTTTCCACGGCTCGTCGGCCAGGGCCGGATCGCTGGCGATATCGCTGTAGATAGCCGGGCCATCGGCCAGGACGTAGAAGGGGATCTCGTTGCGAGCCGCTTCCAGACCCAGCGTGGCAGCTACCGTACCCGCGATCACAGCCCACGAATGGATACGGCAGGCGGAGTTGCGGGCCGTCGCCACCAGGACGCCGTCACGGACGGCTTCGACCGCCGGCGGCATGGCATCGACACCGCCGATGATCACCTGGCCTTGCAGGCCAGCGTTCGCAACGACCTGGGCCGCTGAAATAGCCATATCGTCGTTATCGGCGAAGATTGCCTTGAGGTCCGGATGGCGGTTGAGCACGCTCTCGGTCAGGTCGGCCGCGCGGGCGACATTCCAGTCCGCCGGCTGGTCGTCGACGATCTCGATATCCGGATACTGGCCGACGATGTTGTAGAAGCCCTGACCGCGGGCCTGCGCACCGGTGTGGCCGGGCTGGCCGCCGATGTGGGCGATCTTGCCCGCGTAACCCATCTTTTCCACGACCTTCTTGACCACCGACTCAGACATGAAGATGTTGTCCGGGGCAATGAAGGTCAGGACGCCCAGGCCCTGCAGGTCCTGCAGCGGGGCGATCAGCGTGTCCATGTCGATGACGGGGGTGCCCGCCGCGACCAGGTCCTGGATCGGCTCAACCAGGGTGCCAATAGCGCCGGGCTGTACAGCGACGAAGTCCCAGCTCTCATTGGTCAGTGTGTCGAACTTGGCGCGCTGCACCGCGGCGTCGAACTCGCCGTCGAACCAGGTGATCTCGACGCCGAGCAGATCGGCGAAATAACGGGCAGCTTCTTCACCCTGTGCGTTCCAGGTGCCGGCCAGGCCGGCGCTGGACATAGCAGCCCGGAGAGGCCGATCCTGCGCGTGAGCCAGACGGTATTCCAGTACGGGCAGCAGGTTGCCCAGGGCAAAGCCAGAGCTGAGCAGCAGACTGCTCTTCAGGAAATTGCGGCGATCCATGTGATTCATTTTTCTCTCCTCTATTTGACTGAACTGTGATATTAAGTGTGAGGACTGAACGGCAGTGAAGCGATCTTGCGCGGGTGAACGACAGGCGTTCACGAGGGCGGACCTGGATTTCGCGAACGATCTGCGAAATCATTTGTTCGCTGTCAATGTAGCACAATGTACTATGTCATGCAAGCAAATTGCCACAAAATCAGGAGGACACAGGCCCGGTTTCGGCGGTATTGCGCGGCCCGTTCTGGGGAGAATTTCTGGCGCACTCCGGACAGGAACTAAGGGGGGTAAAAGAGTATTCCGGACCAGTGGCGAGTGTTATACTTTTGGGGGAAAGCATGGCATTGTGAGGCTCATATGTCCAATATCGACTCTGTCTATGATGTGCTGAAATCAACCGGCATGGTGGCGATCATACGCGGCCAATTTTCTGCGGAACGAATTCTTGATCTGGCTGCTGTGCTCTGTGAGGCAGAAATCCGCCTGATCGAAGTTACGCTCAACACGACCGATGCCCTGCGTGCCATAGAAGCCCTGCGCGCGCGCTTCGATTCGGATGCGGTGATAGTGGGCGCGGGCACAGTGCGTACCGCTATCCAGTTGGAGGAAGCTGTCGTCGCTGGCGCGCGTTTCACGGTCGCCCCCAATCTGGATATCGATTGTGTCCGTCGCGCCCGGGGCCATGACATCCTGCACATGCCGGGCGTGCTGACGCCGACGGAAGTGCAGCAGGCGGTCAATGCTGGCTGTCGTGTGTTGAAGTTGTTCCCCTCAGAGATGTTCGGCCCGGCCTACCTGAAGGCCCTGCGCGCGCCTCTTGATGACGTGGACTTTGTGCCTACGGGTGGGATTACGCCTGAGAATATGGGGGCCTATGTACGGGCCGGGGCGGTGGCTGTCGGGATTGGAAGCTGGCTGATCTCGTCACCGGATCAGCCATTGAGTGAGGTTGCTGATAAGGCCAGAGCTTTCCGCGACGCCTGGAACGCCGCCCATGCGCCAGCGTCGTCGTAGTGTCGTTGAAACTGGTGGTTCGGCGGCATGTCGCGTCAGGTCCACATCCGCTGGTCATCCGGCCACGGGCCTGGCAACCTCCAGCCGGATGGCGCTGCCTGCCTGCATAGAACCCTCCACTTCTGCAAACTACCGGCCCGGCCGGAATCCTGCGCCGTAGGCAGTGTGCCCGTGGCCGATGACGATGAAGGCGTCCGGATCGACCTGAAAGACCAGCCGGCGCAATTCTTTCACTTCGGGCCGGCGCACCGTGACGAACAGCACATGGCGCTCTTTGCCGGTGTACATACCTTCCCCTTCCCAGCCAGTGACGCCGCGCTCCAGGCCGCTTATGACGGCGGCGGAAACTTCCTGCGGGCAGTTGGTCACGATGGTGGCAGTGCGGATGGTGCTGGGACCTTCCAGGATGTAGTCGGCGACGGCTCCGTCCACAAAAATGGCAACCATGGCGTACAGCGCGGCTTCCCAGCCCAGCGCCAGCCCGGCCAGCGCCACTACACCCATGTCCGTGTACAGATACGTATTATTGAACGAAGTGCCCATCTTCTTCTGCAGGATGACGGCCAGGGTCGATGTGCCGCCGAACGATCCGCCCGCCCGGTAGGCCAGGCCGCTCCCGGTGCCGCCGAGGATGCCGCCGAACAACGCACTCAGGAAGCGGTCACCGGTGATTCCCGTCGGGGGGAAGTAAGGCTGCAGCAGATCAATAGCCGCTGAGTAAACCGCCACCAGGAAGATCGTCTTGGCGACGAGATGCCAGCTTCCCAGCATCCGGTAGGCCAGAATCTGGATCGGGATGTTGAGGATCAGAATCATCAGGCCGATTGGAGTGCCGATAACGGAGTTGAGGATGACAGACAGGCCGGCGACACCACCCGGTGCGATGCCAGCCGGGGCGTAGAAGACATTCACGCCCACAGAAGCGATCAGGCCGGCGAGCGTCAGGATAATCACATCCCCGATAATTTCGCGCCGGGAGACACGCTTCCTGGCGCTGGATTTTTGAAGACTCATCCCACGTTCCCTTGCTCAATAAATCCCATAAGCGATGCCTGCTGGCGATATCGGGCGTGCTGCGGCCTGTTTTCGCGTGTTCAGGGGATCGACCCGGTTCTTCTGAATAGTTGGCTTACTTCTGGTGCGCCGGGGCATCGGACGCTGCTGCCATAACAAACAAAAACCCCGTCCGACGGGGTTTATGGTATAGCAATCTTATATTCAGCGCTATGGCGCTAACTTTCCACCTTGGACAGGGCTTTCAGGCAGGTAGTGCATACCTTCCGGCTGACCAGGCGGCCTTTTTCCATAACCTTCACGCGCTGAATATTCGGTTTGAACTGGCGCTTGGTGGCCCGCATTGAGTGGCTGCGATTGTTGCCGGACATCGGCCCCTTGCCACAATAGTCACATTTTGCCATGGGACTGCCTCGTTTAGACTCGCTTTAGACTCTTGGAAACCAGCAGGGAGGATGCTACCATAGCGACCTTGCTTTGACAAGATGCAACTTGGGCATGGGGACCGGCCGGGTGCGAGCAAAGGTTGACAGCGAAAAGGTAGACAAAAAGCCTCAAGTGAGGTAGGGAAGAGGTTGCACAGACCAAACCCCACACCACGAGAGGCTACGATGGAGTTTATCACATTTCTGGAAGAGAAGCTGACG
>JARKNX010000123.1 GCA_029976025.1 Aggregatilineales bacterium
CGATCAGGCTGTCAAAGCCGCCCCCGCCGTCGTCATCCAGCGCCAGCACCGTGCCATCCGGCCCGATTAGCTCCAGAAACGGGTCCAGCGCCCTGTCCAGCGCCACCATGCGCACCTGAACAGTCAGCGGCTCATCAATCGTGAAGGCCCAGACATCCATTGTGCCGCCGGCCAGGGTCCCCGTGACGCTCTGCCCGGGGGCGATCTCGCCCGCGCTGCCGATGGGCGGCGCGCTCTCCCTGGGCAGCCGGATGGACGCCCCACCCTCCGGCGGCGCTGCCGGAGGCCCTTCGCCTTCGCTCAGGGTCAGCATATACGCCCCGCCTGTGATTCCGCCCCACGCTCGCGCCACAATCGTGTATGTGCCCGTTGCCGGCAGGGTGAAGCCGCTGATCAGGCTGTTCTTGCCGCCGCCTTCGTCGTCGCTGTAGGCCAGCATATCTCCCGCCGGCCCGATCAGCTCCACCAGCGGATCCAGCGACGAAAGCGGCGCCTGATCCACGGCGATGCTGACCACCTGACCGGCCTTGCCATCAAAGGCCCAGCGATCGGCCGGGCCGGCGGCCGGTATCTGGCCTTCCACGGCGCTGTTCAGGGCGATCGAACGGGCGGGCGGCAGCGCCGGCAGGGGGGTGCGCCGGGCGGTCAGGAGGTACTCCCCCCCGCTCCGGTTGCCGAAAGAACGGGCGATCAGCGTGTAGGTCCCTCCCGCCGTCAGGAGGATGTCGTCAAAAGCGGCGTCAGGCTGGCCAGGCGCGATATCGTCGCTGTAAGCCAGGAGGTCCCCCGCCGGGTCGAGGAGCTCCAGCACCGGATCGAGCGCGGAGGCCGGCCCGTCCGCCCGCCGCATGCTGGCGGAAAGAGTCTCATTGCCGGGGCTGTCAAAGGCGTATGTATGCGTTTCGCCGGGGGGCAGGGCGGCTTCCAGCGGCCGATCAAATGGCGGCGTCCCGCCCTGCGCCGCCGCGGGCAGGGCAGCGCCAGCGAGCGCCATCACGATAAGGATAACGAGCAGCCTGCCGCCCATCCCCGCTGCCTACCCTTCGCCCTCTTTGAACAGCAGCAGCCGGTACTGGCCGAAGCTGCGATCATTGTAGCTGCCGGCTACGATGGTGTACATGCCATCGACCGGCAGGCGCAGCCGGTCAATGCGCGAATCCAGCGTCCCCCTGCCGGACATATCGTCGTTGCTGGCGATCACGTCCCCCGTCTCGTCCAGCAGGCGCAGGAAGCTGTCCAGCCCACTGCCCCCGCGCATGATGATCGTCACCCGGTCGCCCGCCCGCCCCTGGAAAGTCCAGAGGTCCTTCTGGCTGGGGTACACCAGCTCCCCGCTCATGCCCTGCCCATAGGCTAGCTCAGCGGCGACCTGGCGGGTGACATCCAGCCGGTTGACCAGGAAGGTGTAATTGATGAAGCGGCTCTCTGCCGCGCGGAGCCGGAACCGGTATTCGCCGCGCGAGTAGAGGAAGAGGCCGGGCAGGTAGACCATCGGCGCGGCGTTGCGGTAGTCAACCAGCGTTTCCGATGAGCCAAACGGCGGCTGCAGTTCCAGGTACAGGTTGAAGACATCGCTCTCCGCCTGTAACAGCACCTCGATCACGGACGGCTCCTCGATGCGCATGGTGTAGGTATCGCCGCCGGTGTTGGGCCGGATCTGGCCGGCGACGGCCTCGCCAAACACGATCTCGCGCACAACCGGGGTGGGCGAAGGGCCGGGCGTGGGCGGGGGCAGCGTGGCCGTCGGCGGCGCGCCCCGTATGGCCTGCAGATTGTAACTGCCGGTGGTATCAGCCGCCCCGGCGGCCCGGATGATGTACGTCCCGGACCAGGGAAGCTGGAAGTTGGGAATAACAGCGACCCAGGAGTTGCTGCTGGCGTAGCCCACGCGCTGAATGCCGCCGTCAGGCCCCACAAGCTCCAGATAGGGGGTGATATAGCTGACGCCGACCGGCCGCATCTCCAGCGCAATCCACTCCCCGGCGGCGCCGGTCAGTTCCCACTGATCGACCTGCCCGGCGGCGTTGATCGCGCCGGAGCGGATCTCGCCGACAGCGATCGGGCCGCCGCCGGGGGCGGGCGTAGGCGTGACTGTCGGGGCGGGGGCGGGCGTGCCGAGGCTGATCTGAAGGGAGTAACCGCCGGTGCTGCGATGGTTGAAGCTGTAGGCCAGAATCGTGTATTCGCCGTCGGCGGGCAGGACGTAATTATCGATCAGGCTGTCGAGGCTCCCGGGACGGTCATCGTTGGTGATCAGGGTCGCCCCATCCGGGCTGCGAAGCTCCAGGTAGCTGTCCAGCCAGCCGCCCGGCGCCGCGTCCATGCGAATTGTGACAGCCTTGCCCGCCTCGCCGGTGAAGGTGTAACGGTCTTCTTCGCCGGCGATCAGGTTGCCGGCCATCAGCGCCTCCGGCGTCAGGGCGACTATCTCCCCCTCCGCCACCGGCGTGCCGGGCGGCGGAGGCGGCGTCGGCGCGAAGGCGGTCTCCGCGAAGTTCAGCGACACGCCGCCGCATCCCGCTGCCAGCAGGGCCAGCGCAACAAGCATCCCGGGGACGATGAGCCTCATAACACTCTCCCGCGGCGGGCCGGCCGCTAGGTCTTCCAGCGGGCCATCCACCTGGCGCCGGTGACGATGACGCCGCCCATCATGCCGAAGGCCGCGCCCCAGGACATGGCATTCATCCAGCCATCAACAGGCGTCCCGATGACGATGGCGAATACCAGCAGCCCCAGCGCCCCCAGCGCCGGACCCAGCACCAGCCACTGGCAAAAGTCCCATACCGCTCTGATAAACTGCGTTGTATCCGTCGAATCGGGCCGGAACCACATGGCCGGCCTCCTCGCGCTCACTGGATGTTCCGCTTCAATTAAACCACAGATCGGTCGCCCCGGGCCGGATCAGACCAGGATGCCGTCGCGGGTCAGCCAGAGCCGCACCTGCTCCTCGATCCAGGCGTAGGTACGGGCCATCCCTTCTTCCAGCGATATCTGCGGCTCCCAGCCCAGCACCTGCCGCAGGCGGGTGTTGTCGGAGTTGCGCCCGCGCACGCCCTGCGGCCCGGGGATGTGTTTCTTGACAATGGTCACCCCGGCGATATTGGCCACCAGATCGGCCAGCTCGTTGATCGTGATCAGGCGGTCCTGGCCCAGATTGAGCGGCTCGGTGTAGTCCGACTGCATCAGGCGGTAGATGCCCTCCAGACAGTCGTCAATGTAGCAGAAGGAGCGCGTCTGCTCGCCGTCGCCCCAGATTTCCACCACCGGATCGCCGGTCAGCCGGGCCACCGCCACCTTGCGGCACATCGCAGCGGGGGCTTTCTCCCGCCCGTCATTCCAGGCCCCCAGCGGGCCGAAGATGTTGTGGAAGCGCACAATGTGCGTCTGCATGCCGTATTCGTCGTGGTAGTGGCGGGCCATATGCTCCGAGACCAGTTTCTCCCAGCCGTAGGCGTCCTGCGGCTGGGCCGGGTAGACATCCTCTTCTTTGAGCGGCACGACGTGGCTGTCGGTCTGGAGGTATTCCGGGTAGACGCAGGCCGATGAGGTGTAAAAGTACCGCGTCACACCGGCCAGGCGGGCGGCTTCGAGCGTGTGGGTGTTGATCAGGATGTTGTTGTGCAGAATCTGGGCGTGATGGGCGGAGATAAAGCCCATCCCCCCCATATCCGCCGCCAGCGCGTAGACCTGTTCCACCCCGCGCACGGCCTGCAGGCAGTTGTCCCAGCGGCGCAGGTCCAGCAGCTCGAACTCGTCCGCCGCGGTGCTGGCGAACTCCGGGTATTTGAGGTCCACCCCCCGCACCCAGTAGCCTTTATCCTTGAGATAGGCGACCAGATGATGCCCGATAAACCCCCCCGCCCCCGTGACCAGCACTTTTTGTCCAGCCATGACGCGCTCCCAGATAGGTAAGGATATGCACCGGGTCAGGCTTCCCTGACCGGAGGCCCGATCATAGCGCAAAACGGGCGTGAGGGGGCAGGCCGCGGGGAACGGGGAAAAAATAGCCCGGCCCCCCGAACGAACAGGAAGGCCGGGCTGTGATGTGGTGGAGCGGAGCGGCTATTCCTCAGGCGCGGGCGTTTCTTTGAGATCGGCTATCTTCTGCTGGCGCACATGCTCCACGCCGCGCACGATAGCCAGCTTGACTTCGCCGATGGCCTGGGTGACCTTGATCTCGCGCGGGCAGGCCGGCGTGCAGTTGAAGATCGTGCGGCAGCGCCAGGCGCCGTCCGGCGCGCCGAGGACGTTCAGCCGCTGGTCGGCGGCCTGATCGCGGCTGTCGAAGATGAAGCGGTGGGCCTGAACGATGGCCGCCGGGCCGACATACGAGTCGTTAGCCCAGAAGGAGGGGCAGCTTGTCGTGCAGCAGGCGCACAGGATGCACTTGGTCGTGTCATCGAAGATGGCGCGCTCCTGCGGGGACTGGCGGCGCTCGCGGCCGTCGGCTGGCGGCGGCTCAGACGTGATCAGGTAGGGCAGGATAGCCCGGTAGTGGCTGAAGAACGGCTCCATATCCACGATCAGGTCTTTGAGCACCGGCAGGCCGAGGATCGGCTCCACCTGGATTTTGACTTCCTCGGCGTCGTCGCGGGCGAAGGTGCGGACAAGCACCTTGCAGGCCAGCAGGTTGACGCCGTTGATACGCATGGCGTCGGAGCCGCATACCCCGTGTGCGCAGGAACGGCGGAAAGTCAGCGTGCCGTCCTGCTCCCACTTGATGCGGTGCAGCAGCTCAACCACGCGGTCGGTTGGCAGGACATCCTCCAGCGTGAATTCCTGCCAGTAGGGTTTTTTGTCTTTCTCCGGGTTGTATCGCCGGATACGGAAGATTGCTTTCATGGGCAGTCCTCACATGATAAGGGCTGGCAAGCTCGCCCTGCCTCAGTATACGCGTTCCATAGGCTCGTGGCCCAGTGACAGATCTACCTTACGGGAGTGATCCAGCCGGATGGTATCGCCGTCCTGCCAGACAAAGCTGTGTACCAGCCAGTTCTGGTCGTCGCGCTTGGGGTAATCCTCGCGGCTGTGGGCGCCGCGGCTTTCGGTGCGGGCCAGCGCGCTGGCCGCCGTCACCTCCGCCAGGTCAAGCATCGCGCCCAGCTCCCACGCTTCCAGCAGGTCGGTGTTGAACTGCTGACCGCGGTCGTCGATGACCAGGTCGGTGTTGAACTGCTCCTTCAGCCCGCGGATAATCTGGATCGTCTCGCTGATACCCGCCTCGGTGCGGAAGACGCCGACATGGTCCATCATCGCCTGCTGCATCTTGGCCCGGATCGGGCCGGGGCGGGAAGACCCCTTGCCGCTGCGCAGCCGCGCCAGTTCCGCGCTGACCTTGCCCGCCGGGTCCGGCGGCAGGGCGGGCATCCCGGCGCTCTTCGCGTATTCCGCCGCTTTGCGCCCGGCGATGCGCCCGAAGACGATCAGGTCGGTCAGGCTGTTGGTCCCCAGGCGGTTGGCGCCGTGGACGCTGACGCAGCCCACCTCTCCGGCGGCGTACAGGCCGGGCACGATCGTGCCGTCCGGCTTAGCCAGCACTTCGGCGTCGATGTTGGTCGGGATGCCGCCCATCCCGTAGTGGGCGGTCGGGGCGACCGGGATCGGGTCTTCCACCGGGTCCACGCCGGCGTAGACGCGGCAGAAGTCGAGGATATCCGGCAGCTTCTGGATGACATAGTTGCCGTCGATGCGGCGGGATTCTCCGGCCTCAGCCAGGTAGCGGTTGACCGTCTTGGGCGTCACATCCAGATGCACATAAGGCCGCCCGCCGATGCCGCGCCCGGCCTGAATTTCCAGATAGATCGCCCGGCTGATCACGTCGCGGCTGGCCAGGTCCTTGATCGAGGGCGCGTAACGCTCCATGAAGCGCTCGCTCTTCCCGTTGAGCAGGATGCCGCCTTCGCCGCGCACGCCTTCCGTGATCAGGACGCCCAGGCCGTACAGGCCGGTGGGGTGAAACTGGAAGAACTCCATATCTTCCATCGGCAGGCCGCGCCGCAGCAAGATCGCCGGGGCGTCGCCAGTCAGGCTGTGGGCGTTGCTGGTGACCGACCACAGCCGGCCCCAGCCGCCGGTCGCCCAGATCACGGCCTTGCTATGGAAGACATGCAGCTCGCCGCTGCCAATCTCCACAGCCACGACTCCGGCGGAGCGCCCGTCGTCGCTGAGGAGCTGGTCCATGGCGTGATATTCGTCAAAGAAACGAATCTGGTTCTTGATGCACTGCTGGTACAGCGTCTGCAGGATCATGTGGCCGGTGCGGTCGGCGGCGTGGCAGGCACGGCGGACCGGCTTCTTGGTGATATTGTTGGTATGCCCGCCGAAGCGGCGCTGGCTGATTGTGCCGTCCGGGTTGCGGTCAAAGGGCAGGCCCATCAGCTCCAGCTCGATGATGGCGCTGACGGCCTGTTCGGCCAGCACCTTCACCGCATCCTGATCGGCCAGGTAGTCGCCGCCTTTGACCGTATCGAAAGCGTGCCACTCCCAGCGGTCCTCTTCCAGATTGCCGAGCGCGGCGCCGATGCCGCCCTGGGCGGTGCCGGTATGGCTGCGCGTGGGGTACAGCTTGCTGACGACGGCCACGTTGGCCCCGTTCTGGCTGGCGTAGAGCGCCGCCATCAGCCCGGCGCCCCCGGCGCCAACAACTACGACGTCAAATTGATGTGTTTGCATAGGCAGTCCATCCTGTGTTCAGGTATCAGGTACACAACGGACAGATCGCGGCAGCAGATATTGCTGCGGATTTTACATCCCCGGCACGCCGCCGATCAGGGAGATAGCCCCCACGATGATGATGGCGACGCAGGCGACGAAGGCCGTCCAGTTCAGGCCGCGCCGCACGGTCGGGTTGTGCGTGTAATCGTTGATGACATAGCGGAGGCCGTTGAAGCCGTGAATCAACGCCAGGGCCAGCAGGAGCACATCATAGATGCGCCAGCCAATAAATACCCAGCGGGCCGCCACAAAATCGGCCGCGCTCCCCGTCCCGCTGGCGTTAATGGCGAAGACGCCTTCGATCACATGCATGATCGCCAGATGCCCCAGCGCCAGCGGCACCAGAGCCAGGCCAGAGAGGCGCATGAACGACCACATGACCTGATCCAGCCGGCTGCGCTGGCTGAGCAGCGGGCCGGGCGTGCCTTTGTTGCCGGTCACGGCCCCCACAACGGCGGAGAGGGCCACGCCTGCCAGCAGCGCCACGACCATGCCACCCCCGAAGGGGATGACGACGTTTTCCACAACGGGGGCGATCTGAGGATCAATCGGGCCTCCGCCGTAGAATTCGACCACATGCTGGGCCATCAAGATGAAGGTTGGGACGAGCACGACTATAGTCGCCAGGAACACAATCTGCGCAGCGCGAGCCTGGTGTTCCCACCACGCCGGGCGAAAGTCGAAGATGATGATCCGCACACCGTTGAAAGCGTGGTAAACCACACAGGCCACCAGGATAAATTCTCCCAGGGTGAACAACGGTGTCTGGTAAATGCGGATTGCCTCTTCGTACATCGCCGGGGCGAAGTACACCCATGATGTGTCGATCACATGGATGATCAGGAACAGCAGCGTGCCCAGGCCAGCCACGCGGTGCAGCACCCAACTCCACTGCCCGATCTTCCCGCGGTAACGCAGGACCTCGGTTACGGTGGTGACAAGGGTTGCCATCTCGTAACTTTCCTCCTCCCATTGGCTGCGACAACAGAGTTGACTTGCGGGGCACTGGCGGGCGGGGTAGCCCGACACGCCAGTATTCGCATTATAGTCCCCATTTGTCGAAAATGCTCAAACAAATAACTTTGATTTATGTGACAGGCGTAATTTCCGATGTTTGATCGCGCCACCGGCCGGAGTTATACTTCACCCCATTCACCAGCCTGCGCCATGCCTTGCTACCATCCTGACCACGCGCGCAAATCGCCCAATTGAATCAAGGAGACTTCTTGTTATGACCACCACCCCCATTGTTTCGAAAGGTCTGGAAGGCATCATCGTAGCCGAAAGCCGGATCAGCAAAGTGGACGGCCAGGCAGGCCGGCTGACGTACTGCGGATACGACATCGCCGATCTGGCTAAGAACGCCACCTTTGAGGATGTCGCCTACCTGCTGTGGAACCTCCGGCTGCCCAATCAGAGCGAGCTGGCCGAGCTGACGGAAAGCCTCAACGCTCGCATGACACTGCCGCCGGAGCTGATCCAGCAGATGAAGACCTACCCCCGGGACGCCCACGCCATGGCCGTCCTGCGCTCCGCGGTCAGCGCCAGCGGCCTGTACGACCCGCTGGCGGAAGATAACAGCGCCGACGCCAACCGCCAGAAGGCGCTCACGCTCACCGCGCGCATCCCCAGCATCATCGCCGCCTGGATGCGCATCCGCGACGGCAAGGAGCCAATCGCGCCGCGCCCGGGCCTCAAGCTGGCGGAAAACTTCCTGTACATGGCGACCGGCAAGGACCCGGACCCGGTAGGCGTGGAGGCGGTGGATCGCTACATGATCCTGCTGGCCGATCATGAGATGAACGCCAGCACCTTCACCTCCAGGGCCATCACCAGCACCAACAGCGATATGTACTCGGCGGTCACGGGCGCCATCGGCTCGCTCAAGGGGCCGGCGCACGGCGGGGCCATCGAGGCGGCCATGCGGATGTTCCTGGAAATTCAGGAGTCCGGCCTGAGCGTGGATGAGTGGTTCCAGCAGGTGCGCAGCGGCAGTCGCCGCATCATGGGCATCGGCCATCGCATCTACAAGACAGAAGACCCGCGCGCCAAAATCCTGCGCGAATACGCCCGCACCCTGGCCGACAAGACCGGCCACGGCCGCATTTACGAGATCGCCTACGAGCTGGAGAATATTGCCCGCGCCGATCCGTACTTCGTGGAGCGCAACCTGTACCCCAACGTCGATTACTATAGCTGCATCGTCCTCTACGCAGCCGGCATCCCGGTGGATATGCTGACGACGATGTTTGCCATGAGCCGTATCGTTGGCTGGACGGCCCACGTCATGGAGCAGTGGGGCGATAACCGTTTGATGCGCCCCAAAGCCCAGTACGTCGGGGAGATGGACCTGATCTGGAAGCCGGTGGCGCAGCGTTAGGAAGCGCCCGGCCCGGGCGTTCAGTTGAGCGCCCCCTGACCCGGCTTTTTAGCTCGTGCCTGGCTTCACGGCCTGCCGCTTTTCGCAGCGGCGGGCCGTGTTTGCTGTCAGGTGTGTCAGAGCTGCATCAGGGAAGCGTTGAGCAAGCCGGGCCGGATCGAGTCATAATAGAAATATCCGTACATATAGTCAGGTGGATGTGTAAGGAGGCGATATGCGCCGTATAGTTCTCTTTACTCTGGCTCTGGCGGTTTTCCTGCCGGTCGCCGCCTGGGGGCCGGGCGTGATGACTGCATCCGCTGACAGCGGGTCCAACTGGACTGGCGAATACTTTGACAACCGGAATCTGGCCGGCTCGGCGCGCTTCGTGCGTATCGACCCGGTGATCTCGTTCGCCTGGGGCACGGGCAGCCCTGTCCCCCATGTCATCCCGGCGGATGGTTTCTCGGTGCGCTGGACCGGCGCCCAGACCTTCGCCGGCGGGACGTACACATTCATTGCTGTCGCCGATGACGGGGTGCGCGTCTTTGTGGACGACCGCCCGGTGATCGACGCCTGGTACGACCAGTCTCAGACGCAGCATACCGGCCAGGTCACGCTGACGCCGGGGCAGCACTGGGTTCGTGTAGAATATTACGACGCCATCGACATAGCCTCGGTGTTCGTGAGCTGGCGGCCGGTCGATGCCGGAACACCCCCCGGCTGGGAAGCGGCTTACTTCAACAATCGCGACCTCGCGCCGCCGCAGGTCGCCGGACAGCTTGAACCCACTCTGGATCACTACTGGGGGGTCGGGTCGCCTTTCCCCGGCGTCGTCAACACGGATAACTTCAGCGCCCGCTGGTATGGCTTCCCCGTCCTGCAGGGCGGCACGTACACGTTCGTGGTCGGGGCGGACGACGCCGTCCGCGTCTGGGTGGATGACACGCAGATCATCAACGCCTGGTATCCTGCGCCTTATACCGAGCATCAGGCTTCGCTGACGCTCAACGGCGGCCCGCACACGATCCGCGTCGAATACTTCGAGGCCGGGGATGTCGCCCGCACCAGCTTCTACTGGGTGTTTGGCGGCGTGGGTACCGGGGCGCTCCCGCCCGAGAGCGCCGCGCCGCCCATCCCCTCCGTGACTGTAACAGTGGCGACCGGCCGCCTGAACGTGCGCTCTGGCCCCGGCGTGAGCCACGCCGTCGTGACCCAGATCGCTAACGGCGAATCCTATGCCGCGGTCGGGCGCAACGCCGACGGCTCCTGGCTTCAGATCAGCGGGCCGGGGTTCACCGGCTGGATCAACGCGCGGTACGTCCAGATCAGCGGGGACGTGCTCGGCCTGCCGGTTGGGGAGGCGGGCGGCGGCGTCTCGAGCGTCCTGATGGCCCAGTCCAGCGCCAGTATGCGCGTCCGGCGCGGGCCGGGCACGACGCATCCGCGCATCGCGGCGCTGAACCGCGGCGAGTCGGCCCAGGTCATTGGCCGGACGGCGGACTCAAGCTGGCTGCAAATCCGCAAGAGTGACGGCCTGGAAGGCTGGGTCGCCCATAACGAATTCATCACCCTGACCGGCGGCGGCGCGCTCGCCAGCATCCCGGTCACGGGCTAGGCGGCGGAGAACGGAGGGCGATCAGTCGGCTGGGTCGCTCCTCCTCGCTTATCTTGACGTTCCCCCGGCCCGGTGGCATACTGGTCGCCGGGTTACGTTCTGGCAAAGTGAGACGCTATGACTGATTCCGCGAAGGCTGAACCTATCGACCGCGACATGCTGGAAATCTTGCGCTGCCCGGTGGCGGTGCGTTACACGGACCGGGGCAGCGACCCTGGACGGCTGGAGCTGGTGGCGCGGCCTAACGGCGACTGGTGGCTGACCTGCGCCGATTCCGGCTGCAAGTACCCCATCCGCGACGGCATCCCCGTGATGCTGGTCGAAGAGGGTGAGAAGTGGAAGGCGACTGAAGTTGATGCCCTGCCGCCAATCGCTTCTATCTTCAAGGACTGATCGCCCCCGGCCGGTACCGTTACACATCCCGGAGCACTTTCAGCTCGCCCCGAAAAGGGCGGGCTGATTTGTTTTCCCGGCCCGGTTTGTTGTATGTTATCGATAACCCATACAGGCAGACAGAGAAGAAAGCAGAAAAGAGACGGTCACCATGGCGAACATTTCGATGCGGGTCACTGTAAGAGGAATTCCATCACGCTCCGACATCAATGTGCGCTCCGGCCCCGGGACGGGGTATGAAATCCTGTTCAGGCTGCCGATCGGGACGACTGCCGACGTGCTGGAGGCGGCGGTCGATGTGGCAGAGAATCACTTTCAGGGCAAGGTGTACCAGTGGCTCAGGCTTCGCCTGGCCGACGGGCGGGAAGGCTGGGCGCGGGACGATCTGCTGACGCTCCAGCCCGGCGATTATCGCGCCATCGGTTACGGCATCGTGACGGCGGAGCCGCTGGCCTTCGACCTGATCCGCGATACAAAAGCCAGGCCCGCCGCCGGACCGGCGGAGGCTCCGGCGGCGGGTAAAACAACCGCCCCCGAAGCGCCGGCCAACACTCCGCCGGTATGGATTCCCGCCGCTCCGGCGGGCACGCCTGCGGATAAGGCTTCGGCTGAGACCGTGACGACCGGCGATCCTGCCGTCGGCGACTTCGCCGTCGGCGACTTTGCCGTCGTGATAGGCGGCATGTTCACCGTCAACGTGCGGAGCGGCCCCGGCACGACTTTTGCCATCGTAACCCGCGCCGAGCGCGGCGCGCGCCTGCCTATCTTCGATGTGCAGCAGGAGGCGGGCGGCCCGTTCCGCTGGGTCAAAGTCAAGATCAGCGGGCAGGAGGGCTGGATTCGCGAGGACCTGCTCAGCTTTGTCGGGCCGCTCGCTCTGAACCGCGGCCTGATCCGGGGGGCAGATATGTATCCCGCGCCGATGCAGCGCCCGAATTACTGGTGGGTGCGCGGATTTGAAGGCCCGCAGCCGGCGCACTCCGGCTGGGACCTGGGCGCGGCACAGGGTGAGCCAGTGCTGGCTGGCCCGCGGGGCGGCGTGGTGATCACGGTCTTCCGGGCGACCAGGCCCACGCCGGATCGGCCGCGCGCCCTGGACTGGGGATACGCGGTTGGCGATATCCGCCTGTTCTCCGATCCGGGCTGGGGGTTCGGCTACGGCCACTACGTGGTCGTGCGCTATACGCAGGATGTCCTGCCAGCCTATACGCAGCGCCTGCTGGCGGAGAAGGGGATGGCCGGCGGTGCGGCCTGCGTCATGGTCGCTCACCTGAGCACGATTGCCGTCCAGGTCGGCCAGCAGGTCGGCCCCGGCCAGGTCCTGGGCGCCTGCGGCACAACCGGCAATTCCGAAAGGCCGCATGTGCATCTGGAAGTCCGCCTGACGGGCAGCCCGGTTCAGACAGTGTGGTCGGCGATGCTCAGCGGCCTGGTGGACCCCGGCGTGCTGTATAACCGGTAACCGGCACGGCCGCGACGGAATCGGGGTAAGGCAGCGGAAAAGCGGGCAGTGGAGAGCAGGGAAAAGCGTTGAAGCGCCATGAGCGTCAGGGAAGGCAAGAAGTGCTTCTCTGGCGCTCATGGCGGTTCAGGATTTCTTCCCCGCGCGTTCCAGATTGAGCGCCAGCAGCCGCCGCAGAATCTCCTCTTCATCGGCCAGAATGTCGTGCGGCCAGCCGTAGGCGTCACAGACGGCCTCGTCCAGAACGCGATGCAGGTCAGCCAGGCGCGGGGCGAAGTCGGCGGCCTCAGCGGGGACGCGCATCGTCTCGACGCCGCGCCAGACATTGAGGGCGTTGTAGAGGTTGGTCAGCGTGCGGCTCTTGAGGTAGGCGCTGGATGGGTCCACGCCGGGCGGGTTGAGCCAGGCGTCGCGCTCCGCGTGGAGCTGTCTGGCGGCGGCGCTGATGGCGAGGTAGGCCTCCACGGCCCCCATCCCCGGCCCTTCCCCGGGTAAGACCCCCATCCCCGGCCCTTCCCCGGGTAAGACCCCCATCCCCGGCCCTTCCCCAACACGTGGGGAAGGGAGGGGGGAAGGGAGGCTGGAGGGGACACCGGTGGCCGATTCCCCTCCCTCATTTTGGGGGAGGGGCCAGGGGTGGGGGCTATTCGCGGGGCCAAACGCCGCCCGAATCGCCCGCAAGACAGCGGGCAGGTCGGCCTCCACCTGGGCGGCGGTGACGCGCACAAACCGCAGGCCGAGCGACTCCAGCAACGTCTGCCGCTCCTGGTCAAGCGCACGCTGGCTCTCATGAATCGGCCCGTCCACCTCTACGATCAGGCGTTCGGAGGAGCAGTAGAAATCGACAACGAAGGGGCCGATGGGCATCTGGCGGCGGAACTTACGACCGTCTAGCTGCCGTTTCTGGAGGGCCAGCCACAGAATGGCTTCGCTGGGGGTGGGATTCTTGCGAAGCTGGCGGGCTATCCGGGTCATGGCGTAGGCCATCTCCGGGGGGATGTTCCAGCGGTCAGGCTCCGGAAAGGCCCCCATCCCCGGCCCTTCCCCAGGTAAGACCCCCATCCCCGGCCCTTCCCCAACAAGTGGGGAAGGGAGGCTGGAGGGGACACCGGTGGCCGATTCCCCTCCCTCATTTTGGGGGAGGGGCCAGGGGTGGGGGCCATTCGCGGGGTGGGAGCCTGGCTCCTGCCCCGGCGGCCACGGGAACGGGAACGTCTCGAACGTCGTGGTCGGCGTGTAGCGCGGACGATCCTCAAGCGAGGTTCCCATGCGCAGTGACCACACCTCGTGCAGCCGGCTGTGCAGCACCCCGAAGAAGTAGTCGTCGTCGCGGGCGAAGACGATCAACTGACAGTCAGGAAGAGTATCCGTACCCACCCATACGAACAGACGATGTTTGGCAACGCGCGGCGTGGCTATATAGCGCGAAATCCTCGATAACCGTTCACGCATCCCAGGGCGTTCCGCCTCATGCAGCCACTAACCCATGCGCAGTTTCTCAGTTTTGTGCTGGTCTCGGAATGGTTTTACGTTTTTCTGTACATATGCCATAGGCAGGACATATTGTGCTGCTTGAGCAAACGTCAGGTTTGTGAAATCGACAATCCATCGATCACCAGACCGCCGAGTTACATCCTGTCCATTCAAATAGGGAAATAAAACTTCCTTGTTCCTGCTGTCTGACTCAAGTATCGCTCTTGCCTCATCACCAGACAGCACAAATTGGCCTGTGGGGGTGATACCCATATAGGCGATATCGGCATTTTCATCTAGCCTGACAGATCGCGTAATATCGATACTGGAAGTCAAATCAGTGTTGATGGTGCTTACACGCACTGCATCAAGAACACGTTCTGTCTCTGTCCCATCGTCAAACCCGACCATCGACACACGCACCGCCGCGCCTTCAAGAATCCAGGGGCGATCCGCCCATGCCATGAAAATGTCGCCCACTGTCTTGATCCGGTTCAGCACTTCACGGTTTGCGCCGCCACGTATCGAGTTTGTCGCCAGCAGGCCCACGCGCCGCACCTTTCCGGCTTCCATATGCTGTCGCGCTTTTTCAAACCAATAAGCGACCAGATCAGATTCGCCGTGCATCTGTGGCCATAGTGCGTACAGCCGGTCGATGTAGCCGTCGCCCAGTTCGGCCCGCAGCTTCTTTCCCCCCAAAAACGGCGGGTTGCTCACGATCACGTCCACCGCGGGCCACTCCGGCTCCACCGGCTTCCCGTCCGCATCAAAAGCCAGTATCGCGTCCATCAGCCGAATGTTCCCGTATTTCTCCAGCAGGGGCACCCGATCCAGCGCGGCCCGGTAGCCGTTGGCCTCATGCCACTGCAAATAGCCGATCCAGACCACGATGCTGCTCAGGTCGTGGGCCACCTCGTTGATCTCGATGCCGTACAACTGACCGGGGCGGACCTTCGGCTCCTCACGCGGGAACAGCTCGCGCCAGCCCTCAAAACGCAGGACGGCATTCTCAAGATCCAGCAGGCTGCGCAGCGCCACATACAGGAAGTTGCCGCTGCCACAGGCCGGGTCCAGCACCGTCACCTTGCGCAGCGCATCCAGCATCTCTGCCCGCAGATCGCGCAGCGCCTCCAGATGGCCGAGCCGCTCGCGGTCGGACGCGGCGGCGTCATGGGCGGCCCGGACCGGCCCCGCCTTCGCCTGGACATCCTCCCAGCGGCGGCGCAGCGGCGCCATCAGCACCGGCTCTACGATCAGGAGGATATCCTTCTGGCTGGTGTAGTGCGCGCCAAGCTGGGCGCGCTTGGCCGGGTCCAGCACGCGCTCGAACAGCGTGCCGAAGATGGAGGGATCGATGGTGGACCAGTTGAGCTGGCAGGCCTGCCGCAGCCCTTCCAGCGCCTTCGGGCTGAGCGTCTCCACCGCCGCGTCATCGAACAGCGAGCCGTCGAAGTAGCGAATTTTGCGGAAGTGCATCTCGCCGCCGTCGGCCATCTTCTGGAACAGCTCGGTGGTGTACGCAGCGAAGCGGTCGGGGTCGGTATAGGTTTCTTCCACGATCTCGGTGAAGATGCCGCGCCCGCCGGGGAGCGTCGGCAGCAGGCCGATATCCTCCGTAAACAGGCAGAAGATCAGGCGGGTGAAGAAGTGGGCCAGCCGCGTCTCGGAGATGCGTCCGCGCATCTCATCGGCCATTTGCTGAAAGACAACGGCGGCGTCCCGGGTGACCTGTTCCGGCGTCAGGCGCGGGTTGAGGCGGTCGGGGTCCTCGAACAGGGCGCGCAGGACGCGCATATTCTCGTTGAGCAGCACTTCCTGATTGCTGAAGCGGTAGACACGCTTGGCCGTGTTGGGGAAGTTGGTGTGAACCTCAAAGCGCCGGATATCGCATACGACCAGCAGCGGCGGGTTGAGCAGGTCCTCGCGGTACTGGAGCAACTGCCGGTAGGCGTCGTCGAGCGTGTCGTATTTACCCGGCCCCTTGTACTCGATGGCAAAGTGACCTTTATACCACACATCAGCGAAGCCTTTGTCGCCGCCGATCTTGACTACGGCCTTTTCGAAGCGAAAGAAACTGCCGTCCGGGTCAATCTCGGCGGGTGTGGCGTGGCCGAGCATCCGGCACAGATCGTTGAAGTGGCTCTGGTACGCGGCGCGCTCGTTGAGAGTGGCGCGCTCCCACTTCTCCACAAAATCGGCGGGCGTCAGGCTGGCGGACATGTGACTTTCCCTCCTGCGGATGGGCCACGATGCGGTTAGTGTAACAAAATCGGCGGCGGATAAAAAATCGCTCACCGGCCGGCGGCGAGCGGTCACAGGAGCATCCGGGCGGCGTCTACAGCATCCGCACCACGCCGAGCATCTTGCCTTGAATCTGGCAGTTGTTGGGGTGGACGTAGATCGGGTCCATAGCCGGGTTGCGCGGCTGGAGGCGGATGCGCGTCCCCCGGCGATTCAGGCTCTTTTTGTGCTCATTCAAAGCCTCTGTTAAAACACATACAGGCGCTAAGTCACTGGACTCGAAAGTCTAATAGTAATAGAATAATAGATGCCTGGAGCTGTTGCTCAGAGCAGCAGAGAGGGAGCGCCTGAGTCTGAGCCGGGAGAGGCCCCCGCCGCCCGGCAGGAGCGCATAAGCGCCGACGGATAAACGGGATAATATCGGCATTTTTCTTACTGCATTTCTGTCACTTTCGATTACAATAGGTTTGGATGCGGTTTGTGAGAAATAAACTTTAGCCATACAATCAACGCTCAGAAAGGATGCTCCGGGATTTTGTTGTTAATTTTCAGTTGGAATAGACGCGCTTACAGGGTATTATTGGGATGCCCAGACTGCAAAATCAACTTCCAGGAGGGGGTGTGACGCAGCGCTCTGCGGGCTGCTCACACTGGCTTTGATGCCGCAACTCTCCGCTCTGCCGCCGGCCGCCGCGCTGACAGAGGGTGGGAGGACATTAGGGCTATGTCAGGTAAGACATTGTCCGGGAGGCGCGTCAATCTGACGGGAGCGATCGCTGCAACAGGGCTGACCGTGTCCCCTCTTTTTCGCACTCAGGGGAGAGCCTATGGATATCCTGACTGCTATCCGCGCCCGGCGAAGTATCCGCGTCTATACAGCGGAGCCGGTGGAGCGCGACAAGCTGGCAATTCTGCTGGAAGCGGCCATGGCCGCGCCATCCGGGGCGAATACCCGGCCCTGGGAGTTCGTCGTCGTGGACGACCCGGCCAGCCTGGATGATCTGCGGAACCAGCTTGACAGCCAGTACAATGCCACCGCCGCGATTGTGGTCTGCGCCCGCCCGCTGGATGAGAACAGCCAGCGTTACTGGCCGCTGGACTGCGCAGCCGCCACCCAGAACATCATGCTGGCCGCGGTGGGCCTGGGCCTGGGGTCCTGCTGGATCTCCATCTATCCCAAGCCGGATACTATGGCGAACGTCAGCGCGGCGCTCGGCCTGCCGGAGGAAGTGCAGCCGTTCTGTGCGGTGATCCTGGGTTATCCCGCTGAATTCAAAGACTCGCATATCGGCTATGACCGGAGCCGCGTGTTCTGGCAGCGCTATGGCGCGCGCAGCTAAGGCGGCTAAGGCAAGGAAGGGGCAAGGAAGGGACAGGGGGCTTAAGCCCCTTGCCAGCGCCGGAGAACCGGTGATCGCAGCGCAGTAAAGGGGGCCATTATGCGCATAGTGGTGATTGGGGGTAGCGGCCATGTAGGCACCTACCTGATCCCACGCCTCGTCGCAGCCGGGCACGAGGTGATCAATATCAGCCGGGGACAGCACCCCCCCTACAGCCCGCACGGCGCCTGGGCGGCGGTGGAGCAGGTCCGGCTGGACCGCGAAGCGGAGGAAAAAGAAGGCACCTTCGGGAAAGCAGTCGCCGCCCAGCGGCCCGATGTGGTCATTGACATGATCTGTTTCACGCTGGAGAGCGCGCAGCAAATTACCGAAGCGCTGCGGGGGCGGATCCAGCACTTCCTCCACTGCGGCTCGATCTGGGTCCACGGCCCCAGCGTGCAGGTCCCCACCACAGAAATGCAGCCGCGCCGCCCCTTCGGCGAGTACGGCATTCAGAAGGCCGCCATCGAGGCTTACCTGCTGCGGGAAGCGCGCCTGACCGGCTTCCCGGCCACCTGCCTGCATCCGGGGCATATCGTGGGGCCGGGCTGGATTCCGCTGAACCCCGCCGGGCATTTCAACCCTGTCGTCTTCGAGCGGCTGGCCCGCGGCGAAGAAGTCGCCCTGCCCAACCTGGGCATGGAGACGGTGCACCATGTCCACGCTGACGATGTGGCGCAGGCCTTCACGGCGGCCCTGGACCACTGGCGCATGGCGGTCGGCGAGAGCTTCCACGTGGTGTCGCCGGCGGCGGTGACGCTGCGCGGCTATGCCGAGGCGGTCGCCGCCTGGTTCGGGCGGGAGCCGGCCCTGACTTACCTGCCCTGGGATGCCTGGCAGGCCACGGTCACCCCGCAGGAGGCGGCGACGACCTGGGATCATATCGCCCACAGCCCCAATTGCAGCATTGAAAAGGCGCATCGCCTGCTGGGATATACGCCGCGCTACGGCTCGCTCCAGGCGATCAAGGAATCGCTGGAGTGGCTGTCTCTCGCTGGCGAGATCCAGGTGTCATAAGCCGGGCGGCAGGCCTCTGCCTGTCCGGCCACCCCGGGCCGCCTGCAGGCCCTCATACACCCCTATCCGGGCGAATTACCCCTGCGTTTTCTGATCTGCATCGATCGCGATGAAGACGGCGTCATCCGGCAGGCGCACTCCGCCCTGCGTCACGACCTGACGCGCCCCGTCGGCGGGGTTGTACAGCCCCAGGAGCAACCGGTAATCGCCCTCCGTGAGCGGCAGAGTGAGCGTCTCCGTTACCCATTCGCCGGGCCGCCAGAAGCGCGTCGGGAGCGACGGCGGGCGGTCACCCTGGGCCAGCGGCGGGCCGCCTTCCGGCGGGGCTGCGTGCAGGAAGATCGTGTAATCGATCGCCGTCTGCCCCAGCACATGCCATGCCAGCCGGACGGTCAGCGCGTCCTGGCCGGGGATGACAGCGACGGCGGCCAGCTCCGCCAGATCGCCAAAGCGGTAGGGCGCTTCCAGCAGCGGAGTGTCCGCCGGCGGACTGACCGGGGCCGCCGATCGCACCGCGCCGACGAAGTCATCCGGGCGGGGAGTCCCCTCCGCATCAAGCGCGGGCAGGCGCTCGCCGCTGGCCGGATCGTAGACGGCTATCTCCACCCCGAAGACTCCCGCCGGAGGGACTTCCGCCGCGACAGGCAGGGCGAACCGGTCACAGAAGATCACCCCCGGCGTCCATGTGCTGGCAGGGTAGCGCCCCAGGCCGTGATGTGAATCCCGCGCGGCAATCAGGGCATCCTCCGCGCCGACGATGTGGAAGGCGAAAGCCAGGTCCGCCGCCGGCGTCTGGAGCGTCTCCCAGCACAGGGTCGCTTCCGTCAGCGTTCCGCTTTCGATCGTCTCCTGGAAGTCGTAGCCGAGCAGCCGCACCGCCGCGCCGTAACGGACCGGCTCCCCCTGCAGCGGCGGCAGGCCCGCCCCGCCCGGCAGGAAGCCGGTCATGTGAAAAGCCGGGTACAGCGTCGCGCCGGCCAGAATAACGCTGCTCCCACCCAGAAAGACCGCCGTCACCCCGGCGGTAACCGGGCGGAGGCGGGCGTTCCCCGGCGAGACCAGTCCGCCGGCCAGCAGCAGGCTGACCGCCCCCAGCGCCGGGAAGAGCAGCCGGCCGTCAATCAGGGCGAAGCTGCGCATCCAGCCGAGCAGGGCCAGGAAGGCCAGCGCCAGCACCGCTGCCGGGATGAGCCAGAGTGCGCCGCCAGCACGGTTGGCACCCCGCCCTCGCCACCAGCCCCGGAGCGCCGCCAGCACGATGATCAGCACGCCGGCGTAATACCACGGCCCCGGCCAGATATTGCCCCAGCCGAAGTTAGCCCAGTACCCGGCCAGCGTCCAGGGCAGGCGGCTCGCAAGCGCGCCGGCGTCAGCCGGGCCAGCCAGCGCCCAGGGCATCTCGGCGTGCGGAGCGGTGCCGAACGGATCGCCGGTGAGCAGCAGACCGCGCCCATACCACCACCCGCCGACCAGAGCCGCCGCGCCGAACAGGGCCGCGGCCAGGGCGAGCCACTGCCGCCGGGCGCCGCGGCGCCCGATCCAGATCGCCAGAGGTGCCGCCAGAAGCAGGACCAGGGCGCTGGTCTTGGTCAGCGCGGCCAGCCCCAGCAGGCCGCCCGTCAGCAAAGCGCGCCGGAGGGTCAGGCCGCGCCGGGCGATGCGCAGGAGCGCCCACAGGGCCAGGGCGGACATCCCGGCAACGGCGCTGTCGTTGCTGACCTGCGCCGAAATCTGGATGAACTGCGGCGTGAAGGCGGCAATCAGGGCGGCCAGCCGCGCCCCGCGCGGAGGGAGCGCCTCCCGCCCGGCCAGCCAGACGCCAAGCACAGCCAGCAACCCGAAGCAGGTCGCCGCCAGCCGCGCGGCCTGAAAGCCGGCGCGGTAAGGCGCTTCGACGGCTGTGTGCAGGAAATGATTCTTGTTGTCGGGGGTCTGGGCCGGCGCGGGGAAGCCCCACCAGGCGTTGACCGGCAGCGCATCGCGCTCCCAGTCCGGCGGGTGCACGGCCGTTGTCAGGAGCGCAGCCAGCGCGTAATAGAGGGGCGGCTGGGCGCGCTCCTGTCCGGCCAGCGTCGCCGGGTCCAGGCCGCGCCGCAGGGCGTCCACATAGCCGTAGTGCTCCGGCTCATCCGGCCCCTCGCCGGCTGGCAAGGCGGCGCTGTAGGCGGCCGCCAGCAGCGCAAACAGCGCCAGCAGAATCAGGACCGGCCAGAACGCTCGACAAGACATGCGAGGGCGCTGCCTCCTTGTTTGCTCCTCACTTCTTGCGCCGGATTACTGCACTCGCGCCGGTAGGAATCTGCTCTCTCTCGCGGATGCGTCGGGAGATGTATGGCGTCCGGTATCTGTTTGCCAGCCAGCGAACAGGCCGGCCTCAGCCGTTCTGCTGCCGGCCGGAGAGCAGCATGAAGCAAAAGCGCGCCCCGCCGAGTGTGCTGGCCTCCACCCAGATACGGCCCTGGTGTGCCTCAATGATATGTTTGGCGATGGACAGGCCCAGGCCGCTCCCCCGCCGCTCGCTGCGGGCGGCGTCAAGCTGGTAAAAACGCTCAAAAATGCGGTCCCGCTCCTCCGGCGGGATGCCAGGCCCGCTATCTTCCACACAGATGGTTACCATCTGACGCTCGGCATCCAGATGGGCGGTCAGACGAATCTTGCCCTTCTTGGGGGTGACTTTAAGGGCGTTGTGGATCAGGTTGCCCAGCACGCGCCCGATCTGGCCGGTATCCACCAGGACGATCAGGTTGTCCGGGATATCCCGCTCAATATCGACTTCGCGCTGCTCGATCTGCTCGTCCAGATGTTCCAGCGCCTCGTCCATCAGGACGGACAGCGGCATATCGATCAGCTTCATGATCGCCTGTCCCGATTCGATCATGGAGAGATCGTGCATCCCGTCCACAATGCGCTGGAGCGTGTCCAGCTCCCGCCCGATTTTGCGCAGAATCTTGTCCCGGTGCTTCTTGCTGACCTCCTGCCGGGTGAGCGTGTCGCGCAGCAGACGGATGGCCGAGATCGGCGTGCGCAGTTCGTGAGAGATGTTGGCGACCATGTCGCGCCGGGCGCGGTTGAGCTTGAGCAGCTCGCTGATATCCTTCAGAGCCAGGGCGTAACAGGTTTTGCCCTCCACTTTGAGGCGGTTGCAGCGGACGCGGTACGTGCGCCCCCCCAGCGGGAACTGCGCTTCCGGGCAGTGCAGATGTATCGCCATGCAGTCCAGCAGCTCAAGCAGGTCGGGGCTGGGGATCAGCGACTCGATCTGGCCGCCGATAAGGGCCGCGCCCGGCAGCAGGTTGCGCGCCGCGCTGTTGGCGGCCACAACCCGGCGCGAGTCGTCCAGCAGGATCAACGGGTCGTAAGCCTGGTCCGCCAGCAGGGCCAGTTGTGGGTTGGTGTACATCGGTCCTCCTACCCCTCAAAGCGGTAGCCCAGGCCGCGCACGGTGACGATGCGCGTCGGGTTGGACGGGTCGTCTTCGATTTTCTTGCGCAGCCAGCGAATATGGACATCCACCGTGCGGCGGTCGCCGAAGTAATCGTACCCCCAGACCCGGGACAGCAGCAGATCGCGCGAGAGCACAGCATTCTGGTTGCGCATCAGCTCGGCCAGCAGGTCGTATTCCTTGTGGCTGAGCTTCAGCTCGTGATCGTTCAGGAAGGCGTGGCGGCCGGTGAGGTCCAGGCGCAGGCTGCCGGAGACCAGCTCATCCGGGGCAGCCAGGCGGCCGGGCGCGCGGCGGAGCAGGGCGCGGACGCGCGCCAGCAGCTCGCCCAGCCCGAACGGCTTGACCACGTAATCATCCGCACCGCTCTCCAGCCCGACGATTTTATCCACTTCGCTGCTGCGCGCGGTGAGCATGATGATCGGAATCTGCGAGGTGGTAGGCTCGCGCCGGATCATGCGGCACAGGCTGAGGCCGTCCAGGCGGGGCAGCATCACATCCAGGATGATCAGGTCCGGCGGCTTGTCTACGATCTTCTGGTAGGCAGACTCGCCGTCGTGGACAACGGTGACTTTGTGGCCTTCCTGGGTCAGGTTATCGGCCAGTGTCTCGGCCAGGACAGCGTCATCTTCGACAACCGTGATTTTCGCCATGTTTGGCTCCTTCTTCGACTGGCGAAATACGAGGCGCCTCTATCATAACAGAGGCCGCCCGGAAAGGGTCATTCGGGCGGCGCAAGCGGGCGCGCCGCGCCGATCCGCGCCCCGGGTTTCCCCCGGCGGGCGTTTGCAGTACAATCACGGCTGCACGCTGTACTGGAATATCCTGTATACCAGCTAAAAAGACGAACCAGGCGGACTATGGAATCGCTGCCACTCCCCCCCAGATTGTCGCGTTTTCTGGGTTATCCTCGTGTTGCTGGTCTGCCGGAAAAGCAGCAGCGCGGGCTGCGCAGCTTCTGGCTGGACGGCCTGTTCGCCTCCCTCGCGACTTCCTTTGTCGATTCGTTTTATACGCTGTACCTGCTCAGCCTGCAGGCGACCAACGCCCAGATCGGGCTTTCCCAGACGCTGATCCAGCTTTCCGGCGCCGGCTTTGCCCTGCCCGGGGCGACCATGGCGGATCGCACCGGCCGCTACCAGCGGTTCTCCCTGTGGACATCGTTCCTCAGCCGGGCAATGTGGCTGGTGATGCTGGCGGCGCCGTTCGTGCTGGCGCCAGACCCGGCCATCTGGCTGGTGATCATCGGTTACGTGGGCACAGCGGCGTTCACCACGCTGGGCAATTCGGCCTGGACGGCCCTCACCGCCAACCTGGTGCCGCACCGCCTGCGCGGCGCGTACTTCGCGTCCCGCACCAGCATCATGCAGCTCGTGCGGCTGGTGACTATCCCCCTGGCCGGGTGGCTGATCACCACCATCGGCGGGACGGGCGGCTACCAGGTCAACCTGTTGATCGCCTTCCTGATCGGCCTGATATCGCTCCATTATTTCAGACAGGTCCCGGAATATGATGCGCCGCCGGCCCGGGTTCGCCAGAAGGGCGATTCCATGATGGCGGTGCTGCGGCAGCACCCGACCTTCCTGCGGTTCACCCTCGCCCACGCGATCATGAACTTCGGGGTGATGATCGGCAGCCCGTTCTTTCAGGTTTATCTGGTGGAAGAAGCTGGCTTCGACGCGGCGACGGTCGGCCTTGTCAGCACAATGATGGTGTTCGCCACTATGGTCAGTATGTGGCTGTTCGGCCGCACCCACGACCGGCTGGGGATGGTGCGGACGATGCACTTCGGGCTGCTGACGCCGCTGCTGCCGGTCATGTGGCTGTGGATTCACGAACCCTGGCAGGGCTATGTGGTCAACCTGATTTCCGGCATCACCTGGGGGGCTTACAACCTGGGGGCGTTCAACCTGCTGCTGGCCTGCACACCGGACGCGTATCGCTCGCGCTATGTCGCCATCCACAGCACCATTGTCGCCGTCGCCGCGGCTATAGGGCCTGTGCTGGGCGGCTGGATACTGGATCAATCCAGCTTCACGGTCAATTTCGCCCTGTCAACGCTCTTCCGCAGCGCCGGCCTGATCTTCTTCCTGTACCTGGTACGGGAACCCGCACACACCCCCCAGCCGTCTTCGACAGAGGCCCCCTGATCAGATCTGCTCGAAGGCGTCCGTATTCACCACAAACAACGTAGCCCGGTGCTGGTCCGCCACCGGCTCGCTGTGGCAGGCGAAGCGAATCACATCCAGCGCGTTGGGGAGATGGTCCGCTTCCACGCCGACCAGCAGCGTCACCTGGCCCCGCCGCAGAAAGCCGCCCGTGCTGCTCAGGCGCGTCACCGGATACTGGTGAGCGACCAGGGCGTTAGCGACGCTTTCGGCATCCGCCTGTCCCACAATAGCAAGAATGAGTTTTTTGGCCATTGCATATTATCCTGGGGAATTAGCACGCCCGGCGGTCAGCGCCGGAGCGGCGGCAACTAAATCTGTTCGAAATGTTCCACTTCCAGCACAAAAAGGGTTGCGCCGCCGACGGTCACTTCTACATAAGCATTCACCGACATCGGATGCTCGGCGGAATGCGGCGCAATCGGCATCATGCGGCTGCGGCGCTTGCATGTCTGGCGCAGCAGCCGCACCAGCTCCGGCACCTGCGCATCATCCACGCCGGACAGCAGCGTGGTGTTGCCCTGCCGGAAGAATCCCCCCGTGCTGGCCACGCGGGTCACGCGTAGCCCGGCCCCGGTGAGGGCTTCAATGGCGCTGTCGGCGTCCAGGTCCTGTACCACTGATACTACGAGCTTCATCAGACATCTCTCCCGCGCGTCGACACACTGCTGGCAGATCGTACTATTGTTATATCACGTTTTAGCGCAGAGGCGGAATCCCGGCTGGCGATGCACCGGCGAGGGGGGTGGAGGGCGCCGCCGTCTGGCCGGGGCAATTGGCCGCGCTCCGCGCCCCATCTGACCCGCCGTAACCGCCTGATACGGGGCGAAAAACCCGCGATTCCCGGCTGAAATTCTATTTGAGAAAAACGTCACGAACCCCCGTGACGTATCACACTGCTGTATGAAGCGAGAAGAAACTATGATCACATAACATGCTCATCTCCGGGCTGGCTCTTTGTCAAGGAAGGTGTACTGTGGAAGCGTGGCTGGCGATCCTGTTGATCGGGGCCGTGCTATGCGCCATCATGGCCATCCGGTCGGCGCGACTCCTGGCCGCCGCGATCTGGCTGGCCGGCGTCAGTGCGCTGGTCTCACTCGTGCTGTATCTTCTGGGGGCGCAGATCATCGCCGTCATCGAGCTGAGCGTAGGAGCCGGCCTGGTGACGGTGTTGTTTGTATTTGCCATTAACATCGCCGGTGAAGAGGCGATGGACCTGCGCGGGCTTGTCCCGGAGCCTCTGGCCGTTGTGCTGGTCGGGGTAGCCGCCATCATGCTCGGGTGGATGGTCCTGCCCGCCCTCGGCGTCATCCCACCGCTGGCGGAATCGCCCTTCTCAGAACTGCTGTGGCAGGATCGCGGCCTGGATATTCTGGTCCAGATCGTCCTGATCTTCGCCGGCGTGATCGGCGTGCTGGGCCTGATCGGCGAAGCGCCCCGGGCCGTCCCCGCTCACCCCCCGGGCGAGGCGGAGCTGGAAGCGGGCAGCGAGAGCCTGAAGGAGATCGAGGCATGACGGATACGGCGCTTCAGATCATCGTCATCGGCGTGCTGGGCCTGGTCGGCGTCGGGCTGTATGGCCTGCTGGCGGTGCGCAACCTGATCAAAGTCATTGTCGCCCTCCAGATCGCGGTCAAGGGGGTCCTGCTCGGGCTGGTCGCCGCCGGGATGGCGAGCGGGCAGCCGAACCTGGGCGAGAGCCTGGCGGTGACTGTGATTGTGGCCGATACGATTGTGGCGGTTGTCGGGCTGGCGCTGGCGGTGCAGGTGCGCCGGCATGTCGGGACGCTGGATATCAAGGCGCTGTCCAGCCTGCAAAGGTAGGAGGCATTCGTGGCAAACAGCCTGATCATCCTGCTGGTCATCGGCCTGCCCTGGGCGGGCGCGCTGGTGGTGTGGCTGGTTGGCGACCGGCGCCCCGGCTGGCAGCACCGGCTGGCCGTCCTGTTCAGCGCGGCGGCGGCCGTCGTGGCGACGGTGCTGCTGTTCGGCGCTACCGACCGGCCCGTCCTGACCATCCCGCTTGGCCCGGTCTTCGGCGATATGACTTTCATCCCGGACGGGTTAGCCGCCCTGCTGACGGCTATCGCCGCCATCATCGGCTGCCTGGCCGTCATTTTCTCCATGGATTACATGCGCGGCGAGCAGCAGCTTGGCCGCTACTACGCGCTGGTGCTGTTCTTCATCGGCGCCATGATCGGGCTGGTGCTGAGCGGCAGCCTGCTCCAGATGTTCTTCTTCTGGGAGATCACGGCGCTGTGCTCCTACGCTCTCATTTCCTTTAATAATGACGATCCCAAAGCTGTCGCCGGCGGCATCAAGGCGCTGGTGGTCACGACGCTCGGCGGCGTCGGCCTGCTGATCGGCGCGCTGGTCATCGTCGGCTACACCGGCAGCTACCAGATCGCCGACTTTCTGGCACAGGCCCACACCCTGCCGGCGGATGTGCTGGCCCTGATCGCCTTTGGCTTCCTGCTGGCGGCGGCGGCGAAATCCGCCCAGTTCCCCTTCCAGACCTGGCTCCCCGGCGCGATGGAAGCGCCGTCCCCGATCAGCGCCCTGATCCACGCGGCGACGATGGTCAACGCCGGCGTGTACCTGCTGTTCCGCTTCTATCCGGCTTTCGCGGCCGTCCCCAACTGGACGGCGGCGGTGACCCTGGTCGGGCTGGCCTCGGTGCTGCTGGCCGGCCTGATGGCCCTGGCCGCCCACGACCTCAAGCGGGCGCTGGCTTTCTCCACCATCAGCCAGCTCGGCTACATGGTCTACGCCATCGGCGCCGGCGGCCTGTTCGCCAGCCAGTTCCACCTGCTCAGCCACGCCGTATTCAAGGCGCTGCTCTTCCTGGCGGCGGGCGCGGTCATCCACGCGGCGGGCACGCGCGACATGCGCCTGATGGGCGGCCTGGGCCAGAAGATGCCCCTCGTGCGCGCCGTATTCGTGATCGGGGCGCTGGCTCTGGCGGGCGTGCCCATCCTCAACGGCTTCTGGAGCAAGGAGCTGGTGCTGGAAGCCGGGCTGGTTAGCGATACGCCCTGGGTGATCGGCGCGATCCTCGGCGCGGGCCTGACGGCGCTGTACACGGCGCGGATGATCGGGCTGGTGTTCCACGGCCAGCCGCGCTCGGAGCTGCCCGCCCATGACGCGCCCCCGGCCATGCGCTTCTCGCTGGTTGTCCTGGCCGCCGGCGCCCTGACTACGTGGCTGCTGGTCGGGCCGCTGAGCGCCCTGTTCGCCCGGACGCTCTCCGCCGTTTACGGCATTCACGCGCTGACGCTGCTGGAGATGATCGAAGAAGTGCTGGCCACGCCGGCGACCTGGCTGGTCCTGCTGCTGGTGGCGCTCGGCTTCGCTGCGTGGCAGCAGCGGAGCTGGCTGGCCGGGCTGGCGAAGGCTCTCGCGCCCATCGCCTGGGTAGCCTCCCATGACTTCGGCTTCGAATGGCTTAACCGCCAGATCGTGCGGGTCACGATGGGGACGGCGGAAGTCACGCGCATCACCCAGACCGGCGTCCTGGGCTGGAATGTGGTGGGTATCATCGGCGGGCTGATTGTGGTGCTGGCCCTGCTGGTGCTCGTGTGGGGGGCATAACGCGATGGTGGCTTTTATGTGGCTCATTATCCTGCCTCTGCTGGCATCCCCCGCGGTATACCTGATCGGCCACTGGGGCAGCCGGCAGAACTACCCTAACGCCGGGCGGCAGGCGGGCCTGATCGCCCTGCTGGCGACCTGGGTCCCGTTCATCCTGGCGGCGAACACCTTCTCCATTTCCGGGGCGCTCACTCTGACTATCGGCGCGATGTCGCTGGAGCTGGACGGGCTGGCCCTGCTGCTGGCGGCGCTTTCCCTGGGGCTGGGCACGCTGGTAGCCCTGTACTCCGCCGAATATATGAGCGCCGACGCCAGCCAGGAAAAATTCTACGCGATGCTGGTGCTGCTGGTGGCGATCATGATCGGGCTTGGCTGCGCCACCGATCTGTTCAACCTGTGGCTGTGGTTCGAGGCGATGGCGGTCTCGTCGTACCTGCTGGTCGCGTTTTACCGGGAGCAGCCGGCGTCGCTGGAAGCCGGCGTCAAATATCTGGTGCAAAGCGCGGTCGGCTCAGTCTTTGTGCTGCTGGGCATCTGCGTAGTGCTGGCCGCCACCGGGACGACGAACCTGAGCGCGATCCGGGCGACATCGGCGCTAACCCCGACCTTCATGGCGGCGGGCGCGCTGTTCATCATCGGGTTCGGCGTCAAGGCGGCGCTGGTCCCTATGCACACCTGGCTGCCGGACGCCCATTCGCAGGCCCCCAGCGGCATCAGCGCCATGCTCTCCGGCGTGGTGATCGAGGCCGGCCTGATCGCCCTGCTGCGGGCGCTGGCGGCGCTGAGCGGGATGGCGGTCTCATGGGGCGTCCTGCTGATCGGCTTCGGTGTGATCAATCTGCTGGCCGGCAACCTGCTGGCCCTGCGTCAGCGGCAGGTCAAGCGCCTGCTGGCCTATTCCAGCCTGTCCCATGTCGGCTATATGCTGATCGGCCTGGGCGTCGGCGTCTACGCCGGTCAGGCGGCGGGCATCGAGGGCGGCCTGTTCCATATGCTGACGCACGGCATGATGAAGGGCCTGGCCTTCCTTTCGGCGGGCGCGCTGCTGTGGGCGCTTTACATCCGGCGCGGCCAGCACGGCGCGCTGACTATCGACGATCTGAACGGGGCGTCGCGCCGCTATCCGCTGATGGCCTTCACGCTGGCGGTGGCCGTGCTGGCCCTGGGCGGGCTGCCGCCGCTGGCCGGCTTTATGTCCAAATGGCTGATCTTTCTGGCCGGCGCGCAGACCCACAATATGTTCATCGTGGCGGTTGTGATCTTCGCCGGCCTCAACAGCGTGCTCTCGCTGGTCTATTACGCGCCGATCGTCAACGCGCTGTACCGCAAAGAGCCGTCCAACGCTGTCCTGGCGGGCGGCGCGCTGCCGGTGACGATCCTCATCCCGATTCTGGCGCTGACCGGCGGGGTGATCCTTCTGGGCTTCTGGCCCTCGCTGCTGTCCGGGCTGGTCGGCCCGGCCAGCCAGGCGCTGCTGGCCGCCCTGGGCGGGTAGCGCCCACAATGAACGAGGCCGCATCCTTCTGGCCGGCTGGTCAGGGCGATGCGGACTGAGTGAAATGGAAGTGCAGTCATGACCACGACAGGAGGTATCGCACCACAGGATCGGCGGGAGCGCGCGCTGGCTGCGCTGCAGGAAGCCTCCGCTGAGGCTGTCGGTTACTTTCATCAGGTGGATGCCAGCCTGTTCGACGGCTACCAGAACGCCCATGAAGTGCTGGCCCATCTGTTGTTCTGGCAGTGCGAGCACATCACGGTGGCCCACGCGCTGCTGGCGGGGCAGGAGCCGCCGCTGCAAAGCGGGACGCTGGCCGCCCTCAACCGCCGCGCCTGCCGCGAGCTGAAAGGGCTGACCATGCAGCAGATGACCGATCAGTTCGCCGTCCAGGCGGAGGAGCTGGATGCCCTGCTGCGCCGGCTGCCGGACTGGGGCATCCCCTTCCCGATCAAGCAGGGCGGGCTGAAATGCACGGTGGAGGACCGGGTGTTCGCCCTGGCCACCCATATTGACAAGCATGTGGCGACGCTGCGCCGGGCCGCGGTCCGGGCTTCTGATACGTATTGATCGGCGCGGGCAGGGGACTGCCGGGCGCTGAGAACGGACGATCTGATCGAGATGACTCTGCAAATTTTGCTCACCCCTCCCATCGCCTTTCTGATCTACCTGGTGCTGGTCGGCATCCTGTCCGGCGTGGGCCGGGTGCTGGCCGGGCCGGGGACAGAAAATCCGATCAAGAGCAGCACGTACGCCAGCGGCGAGGTCGCGCCAACGCGCGCCGCTGCGCCCGGCTACCGTCCTTTTTTCGTGATCGCGCTGTTCTTCGCCGTCCTGCACCTGGGCGTCCTGATTCTGGCGACCGGGACCTTCACCCCGATCACGGTGGTGTACCTGATCGGCCTGATGCTGGCTTTGCTGGCGCTGATTCTGGGGTAGCGCGCTCGCGCCGCCCCGGTTAGTCCCTGGAGGACATACCGCACATTATGGCTACTTCACTGTTAGACTCCATCACTGCCGGGCTGAAGACCTGGGCGCGGGTCAATTCGCCCTGGGCCATTCACTTCAACAGCGGCTCCTGTAACGGCTGCGACATCGAGATTCTGGCGACGCTCACCCCGCGCTACGATCTGGAGCGCTTCGGGATCAAGCTCCAGGGCAGCCCGCGCCACGCCGATGTCCTGATCTGCACCGGGCCGGTCACTCGCCAGGCTCACGACCGCCTGCTGCGTATCTACGAGCAGATGCCGGAACCCAAATTCGTGGTGGCCGTCGGCTCCTGCGCCCTCTCCGGCGGCGTGTTCGAGGGGCTGTACAACGTCATCGGCGGCATCGATCAGGTGCTCCCGGTGGACGCCTATGTGCCCGGCTGTCCGCCCCGCCCGGAGGCGATCATCGACGGCGTGGCCAAGCTGCTGGCCAGCCTCAGTAACCCCGGCCCGAAGCTGTCAACCCCCGCATCCGGGGCGCCGGCTGAGTCAGCGCCTGCGGCTGAGGTGGCTGAGGAGGTGGTATGATGAATACAGAAGAGCTGCTGGCCGCTGCCGGGGCGCTGCTGGAGCCCTGGACGGTCGAGAAGACGACGCCGGAAGAAGGGCGTGTGGATATTGTGGTGGAGGCTGACCACCTGATCGAGGCGGTCACGGCGCTGGTCAATGCGAAGTGGGGCTATCTCTCCGCCCTGACCGGCCTGGACCTGGGGCCGGAAGCCGGCCGCATGGAGGCGCTCTATCACTTCTGCCACTACGCCGCTGTGCTGACGCTGCGCGTCCGGCTGGGGCGGGAGACCCCGGTCCTCCCGACGGTGTGCGGCGTGATCCCGTCGACGAGCTTTTTTGAGCGCGAGCTGAGTGAGATGTTCGGCATCACGGTGGAGGGCACGCCTAACACCGATCATCTCTTCCTGCCGGACAACTGGCCCACTGACACTTACCCGCTGCGCAAGGACTTCGACGCATCCGCGCTCAGGGCGCAGGACGAGAACAGGGGATAACCATCATGACGCAGCCCGTAGAGAAAAAAGGCGATCGCTTCATCATCCCCATCGGGCCGCAGCATCCGGCCCTCAAGGAACCCGGCCACTTCGAATTCACTGTGGACGGCGAGATGGTCACCGATGCCACCGTGCGGCTGGGGTATGTGCACCGGGGCATCGAGAAGGGCGTTGAGAGCCGCAATTATGTCCAGAACCTCTATATGCTGGAGCGCATCTGCGGCATCTGCTCCCACACTCACGCCATGGTCTACGCCATGGGCGTCGAGAAGCTGGCCGGCGTGGAAGCGCCGCCGCGCGCCCAGGCCATCCGCCTGATCGTGGCCGAGCTGGAGCGCATCCACAGCCATATGCTATGGCTGGGCGTGGCCGCCCATGAAGCCGGCTTCGACACCCTGTTCATGTACTCCTGGCGCGACCGCGAGACGGTCATGGACCTGCTGGAGGCGCTCAGCGGCAACCGCGTCAACTATTCGGCCAACCTGCTGGGCGGCGTCAAATTCGATATCACGCCGGATCAGGTTAAGGATATCCTGGAGGGCATGGCCTTCCTGGAGGAACGCAACCGGCATTATCTGGAAGTCGTGATGAACGACATGCTCCTGCTGGGCCGTATCCGCGGCGTGGGGACGATGAGCAAGGCCGACGCGGAACGGCTGGGCGCGATCGGGCCGACGGGCCGCGCCTCCGGCGTCGCCCGCGATGTGCGGCTGGATGCCCCCTACGGGGCGTACCGCACCTTCAAGCCGGTCCTGATGCTGGCCGAAACGGGCGATCTGGAAGGGCGCTTTAACGTCCGCCTGCGCGAGATTATGGACAGCATCCGCCTGATCCGCGAGGCGGTCACCGCCCTGCCGGAGGGCGAGCTGACGACGCGCATGCCCCGTCGCATCAAAGAGGGGGAGACGGTCAGCCGGGTGGAGGCGCCGCGCGGCGAAGCGTTCTACTTCATCCGCAGCAACGGCTCCGAGATGCCGGACCGGATCAAGGTGCGCACTCCGACTATCTTCAACATGGCGACTGTCCTGACTCTGGCCAGAGGCCACCAGCTCGCCGACATGCCCATGATCCTGGTCGGGATCGACCCCTGCTTCTCCTGCAATGACCGCATGGTCAGCCTGAAGCGGCAAGGCGAAGAAGCCGCCGGCGGCGACGCGGTCGCCGGGCCGGTGATGACCTGGAACGAATTCCGTAAGGCAGTGATGCGATGAGCGAGATTTTCGCCCTCCTGATTTTCCCCAGCGGCCTGTTCCTGCTGGGGCTGGGTATGGCCTACGAATGGGTGGACCGCAAGCTGCTGGCCCGCTTCCAGAACCGCATCGGCCCGCGCTGGTTCCAGCCGCTGGCGGATAACATCAAGCTGCTGGCCAAAGAAGAGGTCGTCCCCGATGGCGTCAACCGGCTGCTGTTCATCGGCCTGCCGGTGGTCGCCCTGGCCGGGGCGCTGACCGCCGCCCTGTACGTGCCTGCGTTCGGGCTGCCGCCGGCCTACAGCTTCCCCGGCGATCTGATCGTCACCATCTACCTGCTCAGCCTGATGACGCTGTGCATCGGCCTGGCCGGGGCCAACACAATCAGCCGCTTTTCCCTGATCGGCGCGACCCGCACGCTGACCCAGTTGTTCTCCTACGAAGCGCCGTTCATGCTGACCATGCTCGGCCCGGCCATCGTCGCCAGGACATGGCAGATCGGGGCGATCAACGAGTTCGCCGGGGCGGGCAACTGGCTGCTGCTGACCCAGCCGATTGGCTTCATCGTGGCCCTGATCGGCCTGATGGGCAAGCTGGAGATGCCGCCGTTTGACGCGCCGGAAGCCGAGACTGAGATCGTGGCCGGGGCGCTGACCGAATACAGCGGGCGCGGGCTGGCCCTCTTTCACCTGGGCAAGGGCGTGGAGCTGGTGGTCGGCGTGACGCTGATCGGCGCGTTTTACCTGGGCGGGATCGCCAACCCGCTGGAATTCCTGATCAAGACCGGCGCCCTGATGCTCTTCATCGTCGGCGTGCAGGCCCTGATGGCCCGCATGCGGATCGAGCAGACAGTCGGCCTGTGGTGGCGGTACGGGTCGCTACTGGTGCTGGCGCAACTTTTGCTTCTGCTAATCTGGGAGACTATTGTATGAAACTCGGCGCGATGCTCAACGACATCCTTACCTCGGCCTTCAAGGCCCCGATCACTGAACGCTATCCGTTTGAGCGGAAAGCTGCCCCGGAACGTCTGCGCGGCAAGCTGCTCTGGAACCGCGACACCTGCACCGGCTGCGGCCTGTGCGCCAAGGATTGCCCCTCCGGCGCGATTGAGGTGCTGGTCTACGACCGCAAGGCCAAGAAGTTCGTCTTCAATTACAATGTGGACAAATGTCTGTTTTGCGCCCAGTGCGTCCACTCCTGCCGGCAGGGCTGTCTGGAGCTGGTGAGCGACGACTGGGAGCTGGCCGCGCTGGACCGCGGAGGGTATGCGGAACACTGGGGAGACGAAGAGCATGTCAATGCCTTCCTGGCTGGCATCCTTCCGGAAGTGCCGGCAAAAGCGGGGAGCGCTGAATAACCCCGGACCGTTCCGGGTTGCTCTGCTGGGCATCGGCAACCCCGACAACGGCGATGACGCCGCCGGCGGCGCGGCCATCCGCGCCCTGTCCCCTCTGTTGGAGGGGCAGGATCACGTCCTGACGCTGGATACCGGGCTGGCGCCGGAGAACTTCACCGGCCCGGTCCGCCGTTTCCGCCCCGATCTGGTGCTCCTGATCGACGCCGCCCAGATGGATGAGCCGCCTGGCGCGATCCGCTGGCTGGACTGGACGGAAACTGACGGACTGGCCGCCTCAACGCATACGCTGTCCCCTTATCTGCTAGGCGAATACCTCAGCCGGGAGTTGGGCTGCGCGGTGGCCGTGCTGGGCATCCAGCCGGCGGATAACACCCCCGGCGAGCCGCTTTCTCCGGCGGTAGAGGCGGCGGTCGCCACCCTCGCGGCAGACCTGGCTGCCCTGCTGGCGGAGTAGAAGAACCGCAAAGGTGCAGAGGGCGTAGAGAAAAGACTCCTGTTCTTTCTCTGTGCTCTCTATACGCTTGCCGACCTCTGTAGTCCCTGTTTTTTGCCCCAAACAGGAAATGCACACAGGCTAACGGGCGCGCTTCAGATTTGGAACGTCTCCGGGGAGAAAAGACTTTCAACACCATATCCTACAGTTCCCGTTTTTCCCCACTCTTTACTGCCCGACTTTGTCCTGACGCGATTCTGGTGTAGGCTTGATCGCAGACTTCTCGCCCACGAAAGGAAAAGAGCCGACCGATGTCCGCCGTCGCTTCCAGCCTGCCGCTGGATCAACTGGATTCTCGCACCTACCGACGCCGTATCTGGGCCTGGACAATGTACGACTGGGGCAATTCCGCCTTCGCCACGACTATTCTGGCGGCGGTGCTGCCCGCCTATTACAGCCAGGTGGCCGGCGCGACTCTGCCCAGCGAAGCCACCGCTACCGCTTACTGGAGCCTGGGGCTGAGCGTCTCCCTGCTGATCGTGGCTATCCTCTCCCCCATCCTGGGCACAATCTCCGACATCAAGCGCAGCAAGAAGCCGTTCCTGTCCTTCTTCACTACGATCGGCGTGATCGCAACCGGCCTGCTGGTGCTGGTCAGCACGGGCGACTGGCTGCTGGCCTCGATCCTGTTCGTGCTGGGGCGGGTTGGCTTCACGGCGGCTTACACCTTCTACGATTCGATGCTGCCGCATGTAGCCAGGGAAGAAGATCAGGACCGCGTCTCTACGCTCGGCTACGCAATGGGCTATCTGGGCGGCGGGCTGCTGCTGGCGATCAACGTCCTCATGATCCAGTTCATCCCCGATAGCTGGTTCGAGCACGCCGGCATCCGGTTGTCCTTCCTGAGCGTCGCTATCTGGTGGGGCATCTTCACCATCCCCCTGCTGCGCATCGTGCCGGAGCCAAAAGCGGCGACTGGCAGCCTGCGCCCCGGTGAAAACGTGATCTCGGCCTCTTTCGGGCGGTTGGCCAGTACGCTCCGCGATGTCCGGCAGTACAGCGAGTTGTTCAAGTACCTGGTCGCCTTCCTTATTTATAACGACGGCATCGGCACGATCATCGGCGTGGCCGTGATCTACGGCGCGGAGCTGGGCTTCGGCACGACGGAGCTTGTGCTGGCCCTGCTGCTGGTGCAGTTCGTCGGCATCCCCTTCAGCCTGATCTTTGGCCGGCTGCCTTCGCCGCTGGAGAAGCGCCGCGCCCTGTATCTGGCCTTCATTGTATTCAACCTGATCGCGCTGCCCCTGGTTGGCGTGGTAACTTCCCGCGTCCTGCCAGTAGACCTGAGCGGCGCGCCGCCCGCCCCTTACAGCAGCACGGATACCGCCGTCGGCGAAGGCGTCTACGCCGCGGAAGACCCGGCGCTGGCCTATGAGGGCGCCTGGGAATCGGCCAGCATCCCGGCGGCGGAGGTTTCCACCGAAAGCGATATGCCTTACGCCTTTGTCGATGAGGCCGGCGCGCGCATGGCCGTGGTTTTCAACGGGCAGGCAGTCCGCCTGGTTTACAACATCGGCCCCGACGGCGGCATTGCCCTGCTTGAGGTAGACGGCGAGTTGCTGGAAGACGGAGTCCTGAATACTTACAGTGAGACAGTGCGCTACGGCGTCGCCCGCACGATCAAACTGCCCGCGGCAGGCGAGCATACACTGGTCGTAACCAGCAGCGGCGACGCGGACCCGGCCAGCGGCGGCGCGCGCCTGGCGCTGGTGCAGGTGGAGGTGCTGCCGCCGGCGCGACACGGCAACCTGCTGCTGATCCTGGGCATGATCCTGGCTATTCAGGTGGTGGGGATTGTGTTCGCCCTGCTGCCGGGGAAGTCTCTGTTCAGCGGGCTGGCGAACCGGCTGGATACCAAGCGCAGTGTAATACTGGCCCTGATCATCTACTCTATCATCGCCATCTGGGGCTACTTCATCAATTCCACGGTAGAATTCTGGTTCCTGGCGTGGATGGTGGCTATCGTTCAGGGCGGCAGCCAGGCCCTCAGCCGCAGCCTGTACTCCAGCATGACGCCGGCGGCCAAAAGCGGTGAATTCTTCGGCCTGTACGGCGTGATGGAGAAGTTCTCCTCCATCATTGGGCCGTTGTTATTCGCGGCGGCGGTGGCGGTGTTCGGCAGCAGTCGCCCGGCCATCCTCAGTCTGATCGCCCTGTTCATCATCGGCGGGCTGCTGCTGACGCGGGTCAACGTGGAGGAAGGCCGGCGCGTGGCCCAGGCGGAAGACGCCGCGCTCGCCGTTTAGCGCGCCTCCATCCGCAGCGGGCCAGCAGCCATAAAATCGTCTCAGGATGTTCGTGCGCGGAAGAAGTCGGGTTGGAGACAAGGGGCTTAAGCCCCTTGTCAGCAGGCCCCCTGCTGGACGCTGTCTCGGGATGCTCCGGCGCGGGCTTTCGCTGGCGACCGGCCTGGCGGCGCGGATCATATTGCGGGCGTGGCGCCAGGCAGCCGTGCCGCCTCGCGATTGACCGGCCGCGTTATAAGTTCACATGGTTATCACATCGGCCGTTATGAGGATGCCCGTGGTATCTTGATTTGCGGGCTTCATTCTATAGTGCGCTGCCCGGCCTGACTGTCACTTTCCCGCTCTTTTTCTGCGTCTTCTGCGGCTCCGCAGCGCCCCTTCCGCCCCTTCTGCCCGGCCAGAAAAAGTCTTGACTCCCCCCGGTTCTCCTGATATTATGGGTGTCCGCAAACCTGTTAACCGGGGGTCATCCCTGCCTGCCAGGGCAATGAGCCACCGAATCGAGTGAATGTCTCAGACCCAGAGGCCGCTTGCGGTAACGACGTGAGATGGGCCTTATGGTTTGTAGCAGGGAGACAAACGGGCGACAGGGTTCGCCCGTTTGCGTGCGCAAACGGCAGTCCAGTGACGGAGAGAAAGTATGCCGACAATCACCCACTTGGTCCGCAAGGGCCGCCAGCCAAAGAAGCGCAAGAGCAGCGCCCCGGCCCTGTTGTACACGTTCAACTCTTACGATCAGCGGCGCACCCGCCAGCCCAAGGGCGCCCCGCAGAAGCGTGGCGTGTGCACCCAGGTCCGCACCATGACCCCCAAGAAGCCGAACTCAGCTCTGCGTAAGATCGCGCGCGTGCGCCTGAGCAACCTGATTGAGGTGACAGCCTATATCCCCGGCGAGGGGCACGGTCTGCAGGAGCACAGCGTGGTGCTGGTGCGCGGCGGTCGTGTGAAGGACCTGCCCGGTGTGCGGTATCACATTGTCCGCGGCACGCTTGACAGCGACGGCGTCCGCAATCGTCAGCAGGCCCGCAGCAAGTACGGAGCCAAGCGGCCCAAGTAGGCCGACGGCCCGGGTGGGCCGGCCTGCTTTCGCCCCAGGTAAGGAATTATAGGGAGAGAAACATGCCCAGACGGTATCGTCCCCAGAAGCGTGAAGTCGTTCCTGACGCCCGCTACGGCAACGTCAAACTGTCAATGTTCATCAACCGCATGATGCGCGGCGGCAAGAAGAGCACCGCCCGCGGCCTGATCTATGACGCGATGGACATTATCGAAGCGCGCACCAAGAAAGACCCGGTGGAAGTGTACGAGCAGGCGCTGCGCAATGTGACGCCCGCTGTAGAGGTCAAACCGCGCCGTGTTGGCGGTTCCACCTACCAGGTCCCGGTGGAAGTGCCCGCTGACCGCGCCACTTCGCTGGCGATGCGCTGGATCCTGGAAAACGCCCGCAAGCGCGGCGGCCGCAATATGGCCGAGAAGCTGGCCGGCGAATTGATTGATGCGGCCAACGGCCAGGGCAATGCCATCAAGAAGCGCGATGACACACACCGCATGGCCGAGGCCAACCGCGCCTTTGCTCATTATCGCTGGTAAACAACCCGGCGTAACCGCCGATACTGGATAAAGAAGTTTTACTACCGTGACGAAGAAGCTGACTGACGCCGCCCCCCCTGATCTCGCCAAAGTGCGCAATATCGGCATTATCGCCCATATTGACGCCGGCAAGACCACCACCACCGAGCGCGTGCTGTACTACACCGGCATGCTGCGGCGGATGGGCGAGGTCCATGATGGCGCGGCCACGACCGATTACATGGAGCAGGAACGGGAGCGCGGCATCACCATCACCGCCGCTGCCGTGACCTCTTTCTGGCACGACTATCAGATCAACCTGATCGATACGCCAGGACATGTGGACTTCACCGCCGAGGTGCAGCGCAGCCTGCGCGTCCTCGATGGTGGCGTGGTCGTGTTCGACGGCGTGGCCGGGGTCGAGCCGCAGTCAGAAACAGTCTGGCGCCAGGCTGACGAGTATCATGTGCCGCGCATCTGCTTCATCAACAAGTTCGATCGTGTTGGGGCAGAGCTGGACCGCGTGGTTGCCATGATTGCCGACCGCCTGCACGCCCGGCCGCTCCCCATCCAGCTTCCTTACGGGGAAGGCGTTTCGTTCGCCGGGATCATCGATCTGTTTGAGATGGACCTGGTGAAGTACACCGATGACCTGGGGCTTCAGCAGGTTCGCGAGCCGATCCCGGCCGATTATGTGGAGCGGGCTGAGGCAGCGCGGGCCAGGATGATCGAGACAATCGTTGAAAACGACGACTACCTCATGGAGAAATTCCTCCAGGAGGAGCCGATCAGCAACGATGAGCTGAAGGCCGCTCTGCGGGACGCCACCATCCAGAACAAGGTGAATCCGGTGCTGGTGGGGTCGGCGTTGCGCAACAAGGGCGTGCAGCTCCTGCTCGACGCAATTGTGGATTACCTCCCCTCCCCGCTGGATGTGCCGCCGGTGCACGGGACACATCCCCGGACCGGTGAGGACCTGGAGCGCCACCCTTCGGACAGCGATCCGCTGAGCGTCCTGATCTTCAAGATTCTGACCGATCCTTTTGTGGGGCGGCTGGCCTTCTTCCGGGTGTATTCCGGCGTGCTCCGGGCCGGCAGCGGCGTGCTGAACACCACCAAGGGCAAGAAGGAGCGCGTGGGCCGTGTCGTGCGGATGTTCGCCGACCGCCGCGAAGATGTCGAAGCGGTCCATGCCGGCGATATCGCCGCTATCCTCGGCCTTAAGGATACCTTCACCGGTGACACGCTGGCCGACGACAACGCCCCGATCCTGCTGGAGCGGATCGAGTTTCCGGAGCCGGTCATCGCCGTGGCGATTGAGCCTAAGACGAAGGCCGACCAGGACAAGATGGGCGAGGCGTTGCGCAAACTGGCCGAAGAAGACCCCACTTTTGTGGTGCGGGTGGATGAATCGGTCGGCCAGACCCTGATTGAAGGAATGGGCGAGCTGCATCTGGAAGTACTGGTAGACCGGATGCTGCGCGAGTTCAAGGTGGGCGCGCGCGTGGGCAAGCCCCGCGTAGCCTACCGCGAGACCATCACCCGCGCCGTGCGGGCCGAAGGGCGCTTCGTGCGCCAGACCGGCGGCTCCGGGCAGTATGGTCATGTCGTGGTCGAGTTCGAGCCGCTTCCAGAAGATTCGGCGGAGAACTTCATCTTTGAGAATAAGATCGTCGGCGGGACCATTCCCAAGGAATACATAGGTCCCACCCAGCGCGGCATCGAAGAAGCGATGTCCGGCGGCGTGCTGGCCGGCTACCCGGTCACCCATATCAAGGCGACCCTGGTAGATGGAAGCTGGCACGAAGTCGATTCCTCGGAAATTGCCTTCAAGATCGCCGGGTCGCTGGCGCTTAAGGAAGGCGTCCAACGGGGCAATCCCATCCTGCTGGAGCCAGTCATGCGCGTCGAAGTCGTGGCGCCGGACGAATTCACCGGGGATGTCATCGGCGATCTTTCTGCGCGGCGCGGCAACATCACCGGTATGGAGCCGCGCGGCAGCGGTGCTTCGTCTATTCGAGCACTGGTTCCACTGGGCGAAATGTTCGGTTATGCGACCGACATCCGCAACGAAACGCAGGGACGCGGCAGCTTCACCATGGAGTTCGACCGGTACGCGCCGACGCCCCAGCACATTACCGACGAGATTGTTAAAGGCGGGAGACGGTAATCCCGGTTTACTGCACGGAGGAAATGATGGCTAAATACGAGCGAAGCAAGCCGCATGTGAACGTGGGGACGATCGGGCATGTGGACCACGGCAAGACGACGCTGACGGCGGCGATCACCAAGACGCTGGCGATGCGTGGGATGGCCGACTTCCGGGCGTTCGAGTCG
>JARKNX010000134.1 GCA_029976025.1 Aggregatilineales bacterium
CGTCACCGGGCCGCCGTCGATCAAGATGGTGTCCCCCGGCCCGATCACGCTCCAATCGATTTGATCCAGCTCGTTCCAGGCCGTCGCCCATGACCGGCCGTCGCCATTGCTGCCCGTACGGGAGACGTAGTACACCGCGCCTGCCGGGTCTTCCGATGCGGTCATACCCTCAGCGAATCCAGGGGAAGGGTATGAGCAGGATGCCACCTGCAACAGGAGAAAAACCAGCACGATGTGTAAAGTGGACTTCTGCACCTAAACTCCAAAATTGACAGGTGATTTCTCGCGGCAGGGTCAGAGTGTACCAGGCTATCCGGGCGGGCGTAGGCAGAGCCGGGGAAGACGCGAGATCGATCAGCCACGCAATGCCCGGATAGCGTGGAATTCTTCCTCCGGGCAGGCAGGACGAAGTATATCATATCTCATTCGAAAGACACAGGACGCGCATGCAGGACAGAATCACGCTGCAGCTGGAGAGGCCAGCCGCGGAAGCCGGGCGGATGATCAGGGAGACCCGGCAGGCGCTGGGTGCTTGCCGGACCTGCCGTGTGTCGCAGCAGGACCCGGGATGGCGGTGGGCAGGATCACCACCGCCATCCCAATGTAGATGTCACAGGCCGAGGCGCCAGCGGCCGGTGCGGACGCCCTTTATGGACGCCCACCGATCAACGGCAGCGCTATCCTATCCACAAATAGCCGCACCCTGGGCAACGATCGCCTGGCGAAGTACTCGCCGCGCCAGAAGCCCTGGCCGGCTGGGTCATCGAGGAGTCTCCACACGAGCTGAGCCATTGCTTTGCCCCCAGCTTCGAAGTACTCCATGCGGAGCGTATGTTGCCCGGCGTCGACATCGAGCTCAGTAGTGACGACGATCGCCGCCTGCACACGCCATTCATCGATGATCAGTTTGTCGTCCAGGTAAAGGCGCACACCGTCGTCGCTGGTTGCCGTGAAGCGGTAAAGCCCGGCCTCGAGCGCCAGGGTCCGCGTCCAGCGGACTGAGAAGCCGTTGGCAGGAATCTGATTGGCAGGCGAACCGTCGCCCCAGTCGAAGTTGATCTGTGGATCACTTCGGACCAGGGCCGGTTCGCCGGCCAGCTGAGCGTTGCCGTAATACTCGCCGCGCCAGGCTGCCTGGACCGGCGTAGCGGTCGGCGTTCTCGTCGGTGTAGCTGTCGGCCTCCGCGTCGGAGTAGTGGTCGCGGTCGGTGTGCTGGTCGGTGCGACCGTGTCGCGGATCACGGTCAGATCGCGGCTGTCCCGGTTGCCGATGTACACCTTCCCCGCCGCCGGATTAGCCGCCGCACCATAGGGGTTCTTGCCCGTCGTAATCGTCCCGATCACCCGGTCCCCGGTCCCGCTTACCAC
>JARKNX010000141.1 GCA_029976025.1 Aggregatilineales bacterium
GTGGTGACCTACGTCAATACCTATGCTGACGTCAAGGCCGAGTCAGACATCTGCTGCACCACGGGGAATGCCGTGGCGGTGGTGCAGTCGCTGAAGAGCGATCATATCATCTTCCTTCCCGACGAGTTCCTGGCCCGCAAAGTAGCCAAAGAGACCGGCACGCATATCATCTTCCCCAGCCTCGAGCCGCCGGCCGGCGAAGCGAAAGACGAGCTGGATTACCAGATGATCGGCTGGAGCGGGCGCTGCGAGGTGCACGAGAAGTTCACCGTGGAGGACATCAACAATGTGCGCGCTCAGTTCCCGGATGTCGTCATCCTGGCCCACCCGGAGTGCAGCCCCGAAGTGGTGGCGGCCTCCGATTTCTCCGGCAGCACCATGGCCATGATCAAATTCGTCGAGGAATCCTCGGCTCCGCAGTACCTGGTACTCACCGAGTGCGCCATGGGCGACAACATTGCCGCCGCCAACCCTGAGAAGAATCTGTTGCGGCTGTGCAGCGTACGCTGCCCGCACATGAACCTGATCACAATGGAGAACACGCTCGACTCTCTGAAATATAACCAAATCGAAATCCACGTCCCCGAAGAGATCCGGGTGCGGGCTGCGCGGGCGGTCGAACGCATGATCGCCATTGGCTGAGAGTGGACAAATGGAACAGGCTGAAGTCCTAATCATCGGAAGCGGCATTGCCGGCGCCACGGCTGCGCTGCGGCTGGCTCGCAATCCGTCCCGCCAGGTGCTGCTCCTGACCCGGGATCCAGACCCGCAGGAATCCAATTCGCGTTATGCCCAGGGCGGCATCGTCAGCCGCGGCCTGGATGACAATGCAGACCTGCTGGTGCAGGATATCCTTGCCGCCGGAGCCGGCGCCAGTTCCCCGGCAGCCGCCCGCATCCTGGCGGAAGAGGGCCCGCGGCTGCTACAGGAGATCCTGATCGAGCAGGCGGGCGTGCAGTTCGACGGCCGGTCCGGAGGCGATCCGGAATACGGCCAGGAAGCCGCCCACTCGCGCCGGCGCATCCTGCACGTGGGCGACGGCACTGGCCAGGCTATCATCACCGCCCTGACAGCGGCCATGCGCAAGCACCCCAACATCACCATCCTGCCTAATGTCACCGCCGTGGACCTGATTACCTCGCCGCACCACTCGCGCGATCCCCTTGTCACGTATGAACCGGTGATCTGTTATGGCGCCTATGCCTTCGACCGCCAGGCTCGCACCGTTCACCGTTATATTGCCCACAAGACGATCCTGGCCACCGGCGGCCTGGGGCGGATCTACCGGAACACCTCCAACCCGCCAGGGGCGCGCGGCGACGGCCTGGCCATGGCGCACCGGGCTGGCGCACGGGTGGTCAACGCCGAGTACGTGCAATTCCATCCCACCACGCTAGCGGCGCCTGGGGCGGAGGGGTTCCTGATCAGCGAAGCGGTGCGCGGCGAAGGCGGCGTCCTGCTCACGCCTGAGGGACGGGCCTTCATGGCTGAATATTCCCCCGAATGGAAAGATCTGGCGCCGCGCGACGTGGTGGCGCGCGCCATCCACCACCAGATGGAGACCCACGGTTACTCGTACGTGCTGCTGGAT
>JARKNX010000151.1 GCA_029976025.1 Aggregatilineales bacterium
CGAGCGAGTCGGCACCCTCGACGCTGATGGCAATCTCGTCATTGACCGCCTTGCCCTCGGCCAGGCGATCCGCGATACTAAGGATTACCCCGGCCTCACCGGCGTCCTCACCTGCGATGCCTTTGGCGAGTGCGGCGGCGCTGTCATCGATGTCTACAAGGTCGTCGATGGCGCCTTCGTCTCCCAGGGCGTCGCCGCTGGAATGCAATAAGCAGCAAAAGTGTTTTGGGCAGAGGAGAGAAACACTCTCCTCTGCCTTTTTTGTCGCACAAATAGACTTCGTCCTGGAGGGCGCAGGCATGGCAGCACAAGACATTGGCATATCACCCCGTAAAAGGAAGATCAACGACTGGGTGGAAGACCTGCTGAATGATCCAACCAAAGGGATGCTGGTGCTGGTCGGGTCGATCATCGTCGTCCTGATTGCCCTGCGGGCGCTGGGGACCGTCCTGGCGGGGGAATACACCCTGCAAACTTTTGTCCGCCAGTTGATGTTCGGCCTGGCGCAGGGAAGTATTTATGCGCTGATCGCGCTGGGCTATACCCTGGTGTACGGCATCCTCCTGATGATTAACTTCGCCCATGGCGACGTTTTTATGTCCGGTGCTTATATCGGTTTCTTCTGGATCAACGCTATGGAAGTGACCGGCATCCTGGCCAGCCACACCTGGCTTGTCCTGCTGGGATTGTTCGCGGTTGCCGTCATCAGCGCGGTGACAGTCGCGGTGTTGCTGGAGCGGCTGGCGTATCGCCCCCTGCGCCAGGCGCCGCGGCTGGTGCCCCTGATCACAGCTATCGGCGCCAGCATCTTCATTGAACAGGCATTCCGCGGTCTGTTCGGGTCCAGCCCGCAGGCCTATCCCAATGTGCACCTGTACATACTGCCGGGCGTTTTTTCTCTGGAATGCGCGACCGATGCCGCCGGTGCAACGGCCTGTCTGGGCATGGATATCGTCAGCGGTCAGTACCCGGTCACAATTTTTGGGATCGACCTGATCTTTCGCCCCTTCTACCTGATGATTCTGGGCGCCGCGCTGCTGTTAATGTGGGGGTTGTGGTTCATCGTTCAGCACACCAAAACCGGCAAAGCTATGCGCGCCGTAGCCGAAGATAAAGCCACCGCCGCCCTGATGGGCATCAACGTGGACAGCGTCATTGTCACGACATTCGTGATCGGCGCGGCGCTGGCCGGCATCGCGGGAGTTTTCTTCGCCCTGTACAACCGCCAGGTGACACCCACGATGGGCTTTGTCCCTGGCCTCAAAGCCTTTACCGCTGCCGTGCTGGGCGGCATTGGCAATATCCCCGGCGCGGCTGTCGGCGGCTTCTTCCTGGGCATCACCGAATCGGTCGCCCCTTCCCTGCTCAATATCCCCACTCAGCTCAAGGATGTGATTGCCTTCGGCCTGCTAATTCTGGTCCTGATCCTGCGGCCCACCGGCATCCTGGGCGAAGTACTGAGCGAAAAGAAGGCGTAACGCCATGATTCCTCGAGGCACACTTCGTAACGGTCTCAATGTTGGCTTCGCTACAGCGTTCATTGTCGTGATCGGAATGCCGGCCGTTTTTGCCGAGCGTTACATCATTGCTGACGTGCTCTCATTCAGCGCCACCATGCTGGTCGCCATCTTTCTCGGGGCGGGGTTCTTCGCCGTACGGCACTCCGCGGCTGACTCTGGCCAGGTGAAACTGGCGCTCAATGGCGCTGTCGCCGCCGCGGTGACCGCCCTGGTCGCCATCATCGCCCTGGTCCTGTGTATACAGATCAACGCCAGCGCGATCTCTATCGGCATGATTGCCGTCTTCCCCAATGTCAGCGGCGCCCTGGTGAGCCAGCTCACTTTCGGACAGGAATCGGCCACTGCGGGTTATCTGATGCTGTTGGCCACCGCGGCGATTATCGGAGCGCTGGGCGGGCTGGCAATACTGCTGCCTAAACGCATCCTGAACATCGGCGCCGTCACCCTCCTCATGGTCGTTGTACTGGGCCTGCTTCAGGCCCAGATCAACACGATCATCACTCTGGTCGATGCCCTCTGGGTCACAGGCGCAGTTGCCATCGGATATATCATCGCAACGTGGCGCGCCCGCCCACGTCTGGCGGCGCGGGTGGGCGAAGCGGCCGTCGCCGGCGCCCTGCTCGGGCTTCTCATCGGGATACTGCTCCTGCTCCTGGGCGCCACCAGCGAAACAATGCCCGCCTTGCTGGGCAAGCACCCCCCTGCCTTGCTGCAGAGCTTTGTCCTGGGCAAGAGCACGCTGGCGATGCTGCTCCTGCTCACAGGCGTCAGCCTGGCGCTCAGCGCCATCGGCGCGACACTGAGCGCGACAACCGGCAGCATCCACCGGCTGGGGATCACGGTCCTGCTCTCTCTGCTGCTGCTGGGCATCCTCAATGTTTTCGGCAAGCTGGACCTGCCCGCGGCAATTCTGATTACCGCCGTGATGATCGCCGGTCAGCTTCTCCTGGAGCGCACCACCCGGCGTTCGGAGGCGGTATTCACGCAGTTCAGGCCCGCCGAACAGCAGAACAGCCAGCGGCTGGTCTCGCTGGCCGGGCTGGCGTTGGCCCTGATCCTGCCAATGTTCCTGACCGGTTACATCAACAACGTGGTCGACCTGATCGGCCTGTACATCATGATGGGCCTGGGGCTGAATATCGTGGTCGGGTTCGCCGGGCTGCTGAATCTGGGCTATGTGGCCTTCTTCACCATTGGCGCCTATACAGTCGGCGTCCTGACAACGCCAAACGCCATCACCTGCGGCGGCGTCCCCGCCGCCGGTATCGCCACGCAGGATATCGCCACACTCTGCACCGGCATCACAACTTTCTGGGTCGCCTGGCCGGCCGCGGTCCTGATGGCCGGGCTGACCGGCATGTTGCTGGGCATCCCGGTCCTCCGGCTGCGCGGCGACTACCTGGCAATCGTCACCCTGGGGTTCGGTGAGATCATCCGCCTGCTGGCCCTTTCCGATGTCTTTAAGGCTTACCTGGGCGGCGCGCAGGGTATTGTCAACATCCCCTCTCCGGTCATCGATCTCACGACCCTGTCCGAGCCGCTTGTCAATTCCGGCGTCCCGATCCTCGCCCAACTGGGGACAGCAATCTCGCAGCCTATCGCCCTGTCAGGGCCGGGGCAGATCTACTATCTGATCCTGTTCGGCGTGGTGGTTGCGACCTTTGTGACATACCGGCTGGGGAAGTCCCGGCTTGGCCGGGCGTGGCGTTCCATGCGCGAGGATGAGGCTGTATCACAGGCAATGGGCGTTAATCTAGTCCAGAACAAGCTGCTGGCGTTCACCATCGGGGCGGCTTTTGCCGGCATCGGCGGTGGCATCTTCGGCTCCTATCTCAAATCTATCTTCCCTAACAGCTTCACCCTGCTGGTTTCCATCAACGTGCTGGCCGTGGTGATCATCGGCGGTATGGGCAACATTCCGGGCATTTTCGTTGGCGCTGTGGTGATCTTCGGCCTGCCGGAGGCGCTGCGGGAGTTCCAGGAATATCGCCTGTTGATGTTCGGCGGGCTGCTGGTCCTGACGATGCTGCTGCGCCCACAGGGACTGCTGCCGCCTCGCCCGGTCCGGCTGGAAGAGAAGGCGAAAGCAGCTCTGGCGAAGAAGGGGACATAACTTCATGGCTGCAACAGAGGATATCATTCTTGACGTCCGGGCGGTCACCAAGCGCTTCGGCGGCCTGACAGCGGTGAGCAAGGTAGACCTGCAGATCAAGCGGCAAACTATCGCCAGCCTGATCGGGCCGAACGGCGCGGGCAAGACGACTTTCTTCAACTGTATCACCGGGTTCTACCGGCCAGAAGAGGGAGAGATTGTCTTCCACGGCAAGCCGATCACCCTGCTGCGCCCGGATCGGATTGTGCACGCCGGGATTTCGCGCACGTATCAGAATATCCGGCTTTTCAACGCGATGACGGTCATGGAGAACCTGCTGGTAGGGATGCACCCGCATATGAAAGCCGGGGCAGTGGGCGCTATCCTCAACACGCGGAGGACGGCGCACGAAGAGCAGGAAGCGCTGGCGGACGCCGCAGCTATGCTCGACTTCATCGGGCTTTCCGGCATGGGCGACACGCTGGCCAACAATCTGCCCTACGGCCTCCAGCGCCGTCTGGAGATTGGTCGCGCGCTTTCCAGCAACCCCACCCTGCTCCTGCTCGACGAGCCGACCGCCGGCATGAACCCGCAGGAGACCGAAGAGCTGAAGGTCTTCATCCGTCACCTGCGCGATGAGCGCGGCCTGACCATCTTCCTGATTGAGCATGACATGAAGGTGGTCATGAGCATCTCCGATCAGGTCAGCGTGCTGGATTACGGGCGTAAAATCAGCGAAGGCACTCCGGCTGAAGTGCAGGCCGATCCGAATGTGATTGCAGCTTACCTCGGCACGGCAACCGGCAAAGAAGAAGAGGCAGCCTGAGGAGCAGGAGTGAATCACCATGGCGTTGTTGGAAGTCAAAGATATCCACACCTATTACGGCAAAATCCACGCTCTGAAAGGCATCTCCCTGGATGTTGAGGATGGCGAGATCGTCACACTCATCGGCGGCAATGGCGCGGGCAAGACCACAACTTTGAACACTATCTGCGGCATCACGCCGGCTTCACAGGGGACAGTCATCCTGGAGGGCAAAAATATCACCCGCACGCCACCCCACGCTATCTCAGCCCTCGGCGTGGGGCAATCTCCTGAAGGCCGCAAGATATTCACCCGGCTGACCGTGCGGGAGAATCTGGAGATGGGCGCTTACGCGCGCAAGGATGCGGCCGGGATCGCCCGGGACATGGAATATGTCTTCACGACGTTCCCACGCCTCAAAGAGCGCGTGACCCAGCTTGGCGGGACGCTCTCCGGCGGTGA
>JARKNX010000158.1 GCA_029976025.1 Aggregatilineales bacterium
GCTTCCCAGCCCGCCGATTCTCGATCTGACCGATGTCGATCTCCAGGCGGGGCCGGGCGGATCGATTCAGAGTAACATGCCGCCGTTCTCCGTCGATTACCGCAACCTGATCAGCTTCGACATCAAGCCCGGTATGGTCGCCGTGCTGACGGTCGGAGGGCTGGAGGCGGGCAACATCGCGGTCAGCGCGCGGATGGGTGGCGGCACCCAGCGCTTGCAGGACAACATGCCCTTCGAGTTCTGCCCGCCCGATGACGGGCTGATGCTGATCATGAGCCGGGCGGAAGGGGCGCGTGGCAGCACGGCTTCACTGTCTGTCACGTGGGCCCAGCAGCCCAGCCCGAATCCCTGTACCGAGGCACCGGACGAATCCGAAGGCGACGCCTCGTGCATCTTTGGCGACTGGCAGGTCATCACCTTCCCTGCATCCGTCGTGATGGTTGAAGGGGTCAGCATCGACACCAGCGAGTTCATCTTCATGTTCGGCGAAGATGGTAGCCTGAGCGGAGCTTATGACATCATCGCGCGGGCGGACGGAATTACGCTCGATCTCGATTTCCCATTTAGTGGAACATATGCCGTCAGCCCGGTCGAAGGCAATCCCACCCAACTCGCGGTGCAGTCATTCGCCTGGGCGTTCGAGAATCCAGGCGGCAGCTACACGGCGACCTACAAAGACGGATCGCAAAGCGACTTCACCGGTGCGTTCTACAGCATGGGCGGCATTGATCTGTGGTCGCCCGATGGCGCGATCACCTGTGATGGAGACAGCCTGTCCTGGGACTCGGCCGATGGCACGGGCAGTTTCCTCCTGACACGCCTTCCGTGATGGCCTGGGCGCAAGGGAGCCTCCCGATCCTTTGGCCGGGACTGTGAAGTCACCCGGTGAGATGGCGCTGGGTTGAAAGCATGCCGGAGAGTCCGCGGATTCTCCGGTTTTTTTCTTTCCGGGGAGGGGGCAGTAGCGCGTACGTGCACCACGCAGGGCTGGCCGCGTTGCGCCGTGCCAGCCGTGGGTGGCGAAGCTTCCGGCCATGACGATCGAGAACCCCACGCCACGGTCTCCCGATGGCGGCCAGTCCATTGACAAATGATACAATCAGTGACATATTTGTATCATGATCGAATCCGAGAGCTATACCCAGGACAAAATCGTGCTGGCCGCACGGGAACTGTTCTACGAGCAGGGTATCCAGAAGACCGGCTTGCAGGAAGTTGCCTATCAGGCCGGTGTGACGCGGGTCACAATCTATCGTTACTTTGCGGACAAAAAAGCCCTGGTGCGCGCCGCCTTCATCCGCAGCGAGTCGGTTTTCCAGGAATGCGTGGCGGAGATGGATCGCAATCCGGACGCCGATTGGAGCCGCATCCTCGACCGGATAGGCGAAGGCTTGGCGGCCTTGCCCTCCGGCGATCTCGCCGCCCGGTTAAGTGAGCTGAAGCGCCTGTACCCCGATGTGTATGTGGACTTCCAGGCGGCGCGCGTCACGGGGTTGGACGGCATCTTCGAACGGCTGGTCGCCAGGGCTGAACGCAAAGGTGTGCTCCGGCCGGGCCTGACTCCCCCGTTGATCCGCGCCCTGTTCTGGGATGCGTTGGTGAACATTTTCGACAATCCCCACTTTGCCGAGGTGAGGCTTTCCGACACGGAACTGTTCCGGATCGTCAAGGATACGCTGCTATACGGGATTCTTGTGGGCGAGCCGGAGAAAGAGGGATGGAATGTCTAAAGGAGTCAAGCCGAGGACACATCTAATCCTCGATATCTGCCTGTTTTGCCTGCTGGTCACGCTGGCACTGACGGCGCTCCTGGGGCACGCTAAGCCAATTGCGAGCGGGCATTCGGGTTTTATGTTGAACCGTATCCATGAGGTCGCCGGAATCGGGATGTGCCTCGTGGTGAGCCTGCACCTCCTGATGCATCTGCCCTGGATTCAGGCCCAGTTCAAGCGGCTGCTGAATTCCCCGAATCGCGCCGGGTAGTAAGGAGGCCAGAGGCCGGGAGACCGGAGACCAGAAAAAACGGCTAACTGACCCCTAATCGCTGATCGTTGTTTGCAGCAAGGACTCTGAATCATGCGGCTACATTTCCCTCTGCCCAGACATACCGTGACGCCTTACATCCGGCTGGATACGAGCCGCTGCCAGGCCTGTTGGAAGTGCGTGGACGCATGCCCCCGGCACGTGCTGGGCAAGGTCAGCGTGTTCAAGCACCGCCACGCCCACGTCGATCATGCGGACGCCTGCAAGGGCTGCCGGCGCTGCGTGCGCGTCTGCCCCCATCAGGCGATTATCGATCTCCATCCCGTCGCAGCCCGCGCCGCCGCGCACCCATAGGAAAGCGGAGCAATGCGTTCTGGGCGTCTGCGGGCGTTTTTGCCTGCCGCTTCGACGCAGCTTTTATCCCAGCGCCCCGCCGAGCAGCGACACGGCGATGCTCCACATCACCAGCCCGACCCCGGCATCCAGCACGCGCCAGGCGGCCGGCCGGGCGAAGATCGGGGCCAGCAGC
>JARKNX010000176.1 GCA_029976025.1 Aggregatilineales bacterium
CCTTCCAGATCCCGTCCATCATCCAGACCGCGCGCAAGGACGGGATGCAGCTCATGGACCAGCATATCCTCGATCTCCTGAAGACGAAGCGCATCACCCCGGAAGAGGCCTACCGCTGCGCCCAGGAAAAGAAGCAGTTCGAGCAGTACCTGCCCGCCCGGGAAGCGCTGCCGGGGTAGGATGTATCATGTTCGGGGCCGTCCAATGACTCTCACCGCGGGATTCCATTCCTCGCACCCGCTTGCGGGGCATACCGCCCGGAGCGGAGGGTCGCGCCGCTATCCGCGCGCGCTGCCGGCTCTCCTGTTCGCGCTCTCCTTACTGATCCAGGCGGCGCTGCCCCGTACCGCGGCGGCCGACACCCCGCGGGCAGGAGAGTACCAGGTCAAGGCCGCGTTCATCCTCAATTTCACCGGTTTCGTCGACTGGCCGGATCCGCCCCGCTCAAACGACCTCTTTACCATCGCCATTCTGGGGCGCGACCCCTTCGAAGGCGCCATCGATTCCCTGAACGGGAAAACCGTCAAGGGGAGGAAGGTGGTGATCAAACGCTACGATGACCCTGAGGAGGCGCGGGACGCGGACATCCTGTTCATCAGCGCATCGGAGAAACGGGCGCTGCCCCGCATCATGAAAGCACTCCGCAACCGGCCGGTCCTGACGGTCGGGGACAGCCAGGGATTCACCCGCTCCGGTGTGATGATCGGCATGGTGACGCAGGGGAAGCGGGTTGGATTCGAGATCAACAACCGCGCCGCTCAACAGGTGGGGATCCGGATCAGCTCCCAGTTGCTGAAGCTGGCCAGGGAGGTGATCGAGCCATGATGAAACGGGCTTTTTTCACCGGTCACGACCATGCCGACAGGATCATTCCGACACCGGCGGTCCTTTCCTCCGCTCGCCTGGCAGCGTTCGTGCTGCTGTTTACGCTCCTTGCGCTGCCGCTCTCACGGGCACGCGCCGAAGACGGCGCCCCGGACGGCCCTCCGCCCGCGGACCTGACCACACTTACCATCGAACAGTTGATGGAGGTCGAGGTGGATACGGTGTCCGGCGCTTCGAGATATGAACAGCCGATCACCGAGGCGCCTGCCTCGGTCACCATCGTCACGACCGAAGAGATAAAGATGTACGGCTACCGGACCCTGGCCGACATCCTGCAGAGCGTCCCGGGCTTCTCGGTGACCAATGACCACAACTACCGTTACGCCGGGATACGCGGCCTGGGAATCCCCGGGGATTACGGGACCCGGTTCCTGCTCCTGGTGGACGGGGTGCGGCAGAACGACACCGTCTACCAGACAGGCTATATCGGATACGAGATGGTCGTCGATGT
>JARKNX010000185.1 GCA_029976025.1 Aggregatilineales bacterium
ATCGGCTGGCCCGGCGGACGAGGCGCCCTGACCGGCCCCAGATCGCTGCGCCAGTAAAGCGTGCTGCCGAAGGTATCGGAATCGATTCCCAGCACCTCGCCAGCGCGGGGCTGCTGACGGTCGGCGGCGACATCAACATTGATGAAACGCAGGGCGGAGCTGGCCGCTTCTACCCCCGGTATCGCCAGAAAGGTGTCGGGCGGGCGGGCGCGATCGGCGTCCAGAGTGATGTTCCGCTCGGTCAGCCGGATATCCGTGCCGACGGCGTAACGCGCCTGGTCGCTCTGGCTCCGGTTGACCGTGGCGCGAAAGCTGGTGGCGAACCACCCGGTGCCGATAGCCAGCGTCAGGAGCAGGGCAATACGGCCGTAGTGAACCGGCTCGCGGCTGACCTGCCACGTAGCCAGCGCGCCACCCAGCCCGGCCTGACGCCCGAAGAACCGCGCGAACACCCCCATCAGCCCCGGGAACAGCCGCAGCAGCACGCTACCCAGAGCGACGAACAGCAGCGCCGGCGCCAGCAGCAGGAGCGGATCCGCTTCCAGCCCGCCCACCTGTGTGCCGGACAGGGGCGAGCTTACTCCGATCAGCCGCCACAGGGCCGCCCCACCTACCAGCAGAAGCACAACATCCAGATAATATTTTTGCCACCACGGCTGTTTGTCGGCGCGGGCGGCGCTCCCCCCGGCGAGTATAAGCGGCAGACGCAGGACAGGCCGCAGCGTTGCCATCAGCGCCGCGAATGCCGCCGCCGAAGCCAGTGCAGAATAGAAGAAAGCGGACTGCTCAAGCTCCAGGGGGAGGTAGTCAAGCCCGGTGAAGACTGGAGCCAGCCAGATCAGGAATCGCTGGGCCAGAAACGGGGCCAGAATCGCCGCCGCCGTCGCAATCACCAGCGCCTCCACCCCGCGCAGCAGCACGATCTGCCGGTCGAAAGCGCCCCGGCTTTGCAGCATAGCCAGTTCGCGCCGTTCGGCCCGCCGGACGAGGGAGGCAGTCGCCACCAGAAAGAACAACACCAGCCCCCCGATCTGCAGGAGCAGCAGGCCGAACGGCGCGCCAAGCAGGCTGACCTCCAGGGCGTACCCGGTCAGAATTGCGGGAAGCCGGGTGTAATAGACAAAGTTGAGCGATAACCCTCCCGGCGCAAAAAATACGGTTTGCATGGCGGCCTGAAAGCCCTCAAGCCGGACCGCGGCGGTCGGGATTTCGGTGTAGGGAAGCCGGGTATGGTCGAATAACACCCGCCAGCCGAGCAGCGACCGGGTCTGCGGAATGTACGCCCCCGCCGCGCGCAAAAAGCTCTGTCGTGTCGTGAGCGCGTTCGTCTCCACAGCCCACTCGCCCGCCCCTTCCACACGCAGCGGCGACGGCGACATCCAGTATGAATCGCCCGGGTCTTTCTCGGCGATCACCCCTGTGATCAGTGCCCGAATCGGGGTGCTGGTATCCCAGCCGCGCTGATCCAGCACGAGCACATCGCCCACCCCGAGGCCGAGGCTGATCGAGGCTTGCAAGCCAATGACAACCTGTATATCCGTATCCGGGACAATAGAATCGTCCGGCCAGTTCCCTTCAATGAGCCGGGCGGACTCCGACAGTCCCTCGTAGGTGGCGACGCGCATCCGCGTCGCTTCGATATCTTCCCCTCCCAGGACAACCTGCATGGGGGCTGTCTCCCCCCAGGCCACTGTCTGCTCCACCCAGCCGGGCAGCTTCTCATCAAAGGTTGTCCGCACCAGATCGCGCACAACAGCGTCAGTCGCCCGCCAGGTTACCCCCAGATCGGTGACGTCCAGCGCCGACAGGCTGATCCGGCTGAAGATGTTCACATCGTTCGCCGGGCCGCGGTCCAGCCGCTGCACCATCCCGGCCTGGGCAATCGACGCCGTATAAAGCGGGACATTGGCCCCAATCACGGCGGCCAGCAGCACGCCTACAATAATCGTCAACAGGGATTGCCACTGCGACCCCAGACGGAGGAGAGCCAACCGTACTGACCACCCCAGTGGCAGCCGGTGAATCAGGGAACGAAGCATAAGGCCTGTGCCTGCACGAGCATGGAATGAAAATCGCCCGGTATCCTTGTCGCGCCACACGGAAAACGGGCACGCGGGGGAATTCTAGCGCAGAATTCAGAAGCGCGAAGGGGGTTCGCGGTTTTCTCATCAATTCTGCACCGCCGCGCGGAATCGTAACTTGATCTATACTGAGAACATCATCCTGAATCTTGCTATCTGCTTGCGCACACGAAGGAACAAGGAGCGGCGGTGATGAAAGGTTCACACTACTGGAAACCGGTGACCGCACTGGCCGTGCTGGTTATCCTGCTGGCGACCGTCCCTCTGGCTATGGCGGCTCCGCCGGCCCAGGGAATCGGGCCGGGCCGGGGTCCTGATCCGGTTGTCATTATCAACACAGCGGCGCTCAACCAGCGCACCGGCCCCGGCCCACAGTTCGCGACGCAGGGCGCTCTGGCGGGCGGCACAGTCGCGCCAGTCATCGGCCGCAACCAGAGCCGGAGCTGGTGGCAGATCGAGTCCGAATTCGGGATTGGCTGGGTGAGCAATGAATTTGTCCTGACCCAGGGAGATTTCCGCAATGTCCCGGTTGTGACTCGATACGGCGTGCTGGAAGCTCCGCTGGCCATCATCGTCGGGTATCCGGTTCCTGTTTACGCCCTGCCCAACCCCGGCAGTCAGGTGATCGGCGCCGCGCCGGGCGAAGCTCGCTTCCCCATCCTGGGGCGGTCGTACCACCCCGGCACGGAGACCTGGTATCTGCTGGTCGAGACACAGAACGGGCACGGCTGGCTGATCGAAAATAACAGCCTGGCTATCTTCGGGTTCGGCGGCAATATCTTCACGCTGTCCACCGCCGAAGCCTTCGCCCTCCCCCGCCCGGCCCCGCTAGCCAGCGGCATCGTGCTCCCGCCTGAGCCTGCGCCGGTCCCGGACGCGCCGACAGCGCCGCCCCCCGCCGCCCCGGTTGAAGCTGTCGCAGTCGCTGGAGACGCCCCGGCGGGCGGCGAAAGCGTAACTGCGGCGACGCCGGCCCCGCCCCGCGAGGTGGCCCGGATGCGGCTGACTGGCGATTGTTATGCCTTGCCGCTGGTCAACTTCCTGCTTCAGGCAAGCCCGGCGCGCGCCACCGGCCTGAGCTGCACCGATACTGCGCGGGGAGCCAACAGCGTCGCCCTGGGGCTGGCCGAAGTGAGCATGGCTGTGGATGGGGGCTGCGGCGCCGCGGCGCAGGTGCCGATCGCCACGCTGGTGGACGAAGCGGGCAGCGGGCATCTCCTGAGCTTCTGCACCGCCCCCGCGCTGAACGCGACGACCGGCGCTTTCCTCAACTGGGTGAAAAGCCCCGCTGGCGCTGCCGCCATCAGCGCGTATCGCGGCCTGCCGGGCAGCCCGGTTCCCCAGTGGGCGGAGCCTGTCGGCTGATCCTTCAGCCGGGAGAAGTTCCTGCATAAAACACAGGGGGGCGCTCTCAATAGCGCTCCCCTGTGTTTTGATACTCCGGCGTCGTCCCCTCGATCAGCCCGGTCCGGCCGTCAGAGGTCTGTATTTACGGCGAGGATCATCCCCAGGTCTGCTGAAGCAGCCGCTGATAGTTCTCCCCGGGGATGATAGCCCCCAGCGGGATTGCATCCCGGGCGCCGGTTAGCGACGGCAGCGTACACGGCCGGTTATGCCACGCTTCATAAGCCAGGGTGGCCATGCTCAGGGCCAGCTTGCTGTCAGAATCCATGCCGAGATCTTCGTGCGTAATGATCGGCGTCGGGGCGAACGCTTCTCGCAGACGACGGGCCAGATGAGGATGGCTGCGCCCCTTGCCAGCCAGAATAATTTCTTCGACCGGGACAGGAGAAAAACGCTCACAGGCATCGGTCAGGCAGCGCACTGTGAACGCCACCGCCGTCTCCAGAATGCTGGCGGGCGGCACGCTGATATTGCAGGCGTGCAGCCACAGGGTATCAGCAAATGACTGCGTATATGCGAAATGGCTCAGCGACTTGGGCGGCCGTCGCCGCAGAAAAGGGCTGTCCAGCAGAAAAGCCATCAGGCCCTCATGCACGGCTTCATCGCCGGAATGCAGAGATGCCGGCGGCAGTGCATTCAGTTGAGCCTCGATAGCATCAATCAGGGCCGTGCCCGGCCCAACCTCAAACGCGACCGGCTGCACCCCGACCTGGCGCAGGGCCGGCAGAATCACCATGCTGGCCGTCCCATTCATGTACTGCACCGCGCGGCAGCGATCGCGATCGCGCAAAAGGAGCCAGTCCGCGTAACCGAACAATGGCGCGCCCTGCCCCCCGGCGGCAATATCTCGCTGGCGAAAGTCACTTACCGTGGTGATGCCGGTCCATTCCGTCACGATGGCCGCCTGCCCGAGCTGGATGGACGCCATCACATGCCCATCATCGCGGACCTCGTGGCGGATGGACGGCCCCTGCAAGCCCACCAGATCCACCTGTTCCGGGTAGTAGCCGGCGGCGGCAATGCCTTCCAGCGTCGCCGCCGCGAAAGCCTCGCCGACTGCCGTATCCACCAGGCATAGATCGGCGATATCAATTTCGACCGGCTGGCGGATATCATAAACCATCTTGCTGAGGTCTACTGGCCAGGGGATAGACAGTGAGGAGAGCACTTCCGCACGCAGAGCCGGAGGGCTGCCAGTGATTTCGCACACCGCCACGCTGATATTCTCATTCGATGTGCCCACCATCAAGCCGACCACGATCATGGTGTCCTCCCATCGCCTCTTTGCGCCGGATCACGGAACACTCCGGATACGACCGGCAGCACATGCCAGACCTGATCGCCCGACCAGAGATATCCTCTGATGCGGGGGTAATCTGACACGAACGACGCTTAAAACCACTTTTCAGCAAAGAGGATTATTTCCAGCCCGGGAAGTCCGATCAGAAGTTGGGCGGCCTATTCGCAGCCATCGAGCCGCTCAACCTGAGGCGAAATGGGATCGAAACGGCTTTTTTAATTCATCAGTTCAGTTTCATCCGGAATACCGGCCTTGTCGAAAGCGCAGCAATTCGTCCGGACTTGTTCTGATCCTACGATAATGTGCCCGAATCCGCAACTCACTCAGACCCGGGACGAATTACACCCGAAGCAGGCCGATAAGTCTCTGGAATTTTCGACGCGCTCGTCCGATAATAACAGGCGTCGCGGCCATTCATGTGATGCGCTCCGGCGCACCGGAGGGAGTACCATGCCCACCTACCCTTTCTGGCAGGTTGACGCCTTCACACGGAAAGCACTCGGCGGGAACCCGGCCGCTGTCGTCTTTGACGCCGACGATCTCACCGATGACCAGATGCTCGCCATTGCTGTGGAGATGAACCTCTCCGAGACCGCCTATGTCATGCGCTCGGCGGTGGCCAATTTCAAGGTGCGGTTCTTCACCACCTTCGCTGAGATTCCCCTGGCCGGGCATCCGACTATCGCCACCTTTCATGCCCTGGCCGAAGCCGGGCGCATCACAGGCGAAGGGCGGGTGCGAGTCACCCAGGAGCTGAAGGTCGGCGTGCTGCCGGTTGAGCTTGATCTGTGGGATGGCCAGCCGCAGCGCGTGATCATGACGCAAAAAGCGCCGGAGTTCCTGCGCCGTTACGAGCCGGAGGCATGGGTCGCCGCGCTCGGCATCGAGACCGACGATCTGCTGCCCGGTTATCCCATTCAGACGGTCTCCACCGGCACGCCCCAGGCTATGATCCCGGTCCGATCGCTGGATGTGCTCCACCGTCTGCAGCCAGACGAACGGGCGCTCAAAGTCCTCCATGCTGAAGGCGACTGGTTCAGCCTGCACGTCTTCACGCCGCAGGCGCTGGAATCTGAGCACGCTGCCCACGCGCGACATTACGCCCCCGGCGACAACGTCTTTGAAGACCCGGTCACCGGTTCCGCCACCGGAGGGATGTCCTGCTATCTTTACCACTACGGCCTTGTCCAGCGCCGCGCGTTCACCGTCGAGCAGGGACACTTCATGAACCGCCCCGGCCTGGTGGATGTCGAGCTGGATGGGACCCCGGGCGCGATCGCCGCTGTCCGGATCGCCGGGAGCGCCGTAACCGTGATCACGGGGGAGCTGCATCTGTAATTGCGCCGGAGTTCCCCCCGTCGCACCACCTGAAGGGTTCGCAGACTTGACCACTTTCTTCAAGCAGTTTGTCGAGACCGAGAAGTACCCGCGCGAAGTCTGGGTCCTGTTCTGGAGCAGCCTGATCAGCATGATGGCCCAGAGCCTGGTCTGGCCGTTTCTGACGATCCACATCCGCCAGCAGCTCGATCTCCCGCTGGCAGAAATCACTTTGCTGTTCACCCTGCAGTCAATCGCCAGCCTGATCGCTACGGCAGCATTTGGCCCGGCAGTCGATCGCTTCGGACGCAAATGGGCCATGGTCGGGTCCTCGTTCGTCAGCGGCGCGATGCTCATCGGTATGATCGGCGCGACGACTCTGAATATGTGGGCCGCGCTGCTCTCGGTGTACGCCATGGCCGGCGTGGTCTTCCGCCTGGGGGCCAACGCCATGATCGCCGATATGATCCCGCCGGAGGACCGGATCGGCGCTTACGCCCTGATGCGGATGGGCCACAATGTCGGGATCGCCTTTGGCCCGGCCATCGGGGGCTTCGTAATCGCGCTGTCTTACTCCCTCTCGTTCTTTGTTGCCGCGCTGGGACAGGTTGCGCTGGCTTTTTCCGTGATCTTCCTGATCAAGGAAACGCTGGATCGTCAGCTCATCCAGTCACAGGCTGCGCCGATCAGCTCTCTCGGCTACGGGCCGCTGCTGCGAGACCGGCTCTTTATGGGATTCTTCATCGTGACCGTGCTGATCGAAATCGGGGCCAGCCTGGTCTTCACCCTCCTCGGCGTCTACGTCAAAGAGCAGCACAGCATCCCGGAGAGCCAGTACGGCTTCATCCTGACCACAAACGCTGTGATGGTTGTCGTTTTTCAGTACGCCATCACGCGCATAACTCGCCAGCACAGGCCCTTCCCGGTGATGGCCGTCAGCGGCATATTCTACGGCCTGGGGATGTTGCTCTGTGCGCTGGGCAACGCTTTCGTCGTCTTCTGGCTGGGGATGGTGGTCATGACTATCGGCGAGCTGATCATCTCGCCCACCTCGACGACGCTGGTCGCAGACATGGCCCCGCCGGATATGCGCGGGCGCTACATGGGCGTCTACGGGATGTCCTACCGGATCGGCGGCGGCGTGGGGCCGGTGATGGGGGGCTGGCTCAACGATAACGTCGCCCCGGCAGCTATCTGGTACTTCGGCATGATCAGCAGTTTCCTGGCGGCGGGCGGTTTTCTCCTGTTGCAGCGAGGCCAGAAGTCCACCCGATCGGAGGGCGCGCCGCTCGCTCTGCCAGGCGAATCAGCCTGAGGAGGGCCTGTCCGGTGCAAGAGCTAACGCGAAGGGCCGTCGCCGAACGGGCGGCCCGGCTCCTGAGAGATGGTTTTGTCCTGATCGATCTGGAAACAACCGGCTTCCCGACCGATCCGGGCGTGCAGGTGATCGAGGTCACCGTGCTGGATCAGACCGGCGTCGTCCTGCTCGATACACTGGTCAGGCCGCAGGGCCACATCCCGGATGGAGCCTCCCGTGTGAACAGGATTTACGACGCCGATGTAGCTAATTCCCCCGCCTTCCCGGAGGTCTATCCGCAGCTTGCCGGCCTGCTCAACGATCAGATCGCTGTCGCGTACAACTATACCTTCGAGCAGGATGTGCTGAGCGCGGTCTGCCGCCGTTACGCTCTGGCGCCCTTTCGCCCCCGCGGGTGGTGGTGCCCGATGCGCGCCTATGCCACGTTCACTGGCGTACAGCGCTACTTCAAGCTGACGGAGGCGGCCTTCAGGGAGAAGATCCCGGTGACAAACGCCCACCGCGCCATAGGCGACTGCCGGATGACGCTGGCGCTGGTCCGGAAGATGGCGGAGGCCGCCGGCCCGCTCTAGCCGGCGTTGCTCCAGGGAATACGTCCCGCCAGGTCTGCGTTGCTCTATAATAGAGATGGCATTCCGGTAACTGGTAGCGTGAAGGGTGGCGCCGATGGCGACCTTACAGGATATGACTCTCGATGACCTCAAAAAATTCGTTGAAGCGATCGTAGACAGGCGGCTTTCGCGGCTTCTCGGCACATTTGAGCTTCCTGAAGCGGCCGACACGAACAGCGATCTGTCCTGGGATGATGTGCGGGCCGCCGCAGAACGTCACCGCTGGACACCACCGCCCGGAGCGAAGTCGTCACTGGAGTTTCTGCGCGAGGATCGAACAATATAGGGCTGGTCAATATGGCTACAATATTCTTGTCATACAGTAGGATAGATACAGGTTTTGTGACAATCCTTGCTCCTCAGATTCGGAACATCTATGGCTATGCAAGCCTATGGTATGATACGGCTCTCCAAGGCGGGGAAAACTGGTGGATGCGTATTGTATACGAAATCCGACATTGCGAATTGGTCTTGTTCTTAATGTCAGATACTTCTGCATCATCCAAATGGTGTTCAAAAGAACTTCAAAAGGCTATATACAATAAGAGAACTATCCTCCCCATTTTACTACCAACCTACACCCATAATTATCCGGAAGGCTTGCAAGGTGACCTGCCAGACTATATGAAAGATATTCAGTATGTTGACTTTCGATGTAGGTCTGGTGGTCTTTCGCCACTGCCTGATGATCTTTCGCCACTATGGGGGGCGATCAATCGTATCAGGGATCACTCTATCTCATGGGCAGATCGATGGATCTTATACAATCAATTCGAAATCCTGAAGCAGCTAGAGTTAAATCACAGGTCTACTGGAGACAATATAGAACACTATGCGAAATGTCAGAAGATTATTAGTATGGGATACGAATGGAATTATAGGGATATCTCACAATATATCCAACCTTCAATGGAGTACGGAGACTGCGAGGAAGTTATTACTATCCTCGACATGTTCCGTTACATCTACTATGCCTGCAGCAAGTATGATTGTTCAGATATTCCTCTGGAATTCCGTAGATTTCAAGGTTTCGACGGGAATGAAGAGACCTCCTACCTTAACTATGCTCGCTTTATCGTGGAGCAAGAGCACTGGTATGAAGAACTCGGACAAAATGGCATCACTGATCTAAATAGCCACACGCCTATGCTGCCCAAATACCGCAAGATGCTTGAACAATGGAAGTCCTGCGAAGACCCTCATCAACTGACTAAAAAGGATGTGATACGTATCGTCAATGCACAATAGTAGTACAAGTAGATCTCGTGCCAGACACATATTATCCCCCCTCCACCGCGCCTTTCACCACATTCACCAGGCTGCCGTCGGCCACAATCTGGTGCACGGCCTCAATATCCGGGGCCAGCATGTGATCGTGATCCCAGAACTGCACCACCTGGCGGATACATCTGTAGGCCGCCGCCGTACCCACCCCCATGCGCGCATCAGACGGCAGGCTCTCCCGCCGAAAATCGATAGCCTGCGCCGCGCATAGCAGCTCGATAGCCACCACGGTCTCAGCGTTGATCAGGACTTCATGCGCCTCCCGCGTGGCCGTCGCCCCCATGCTGACATGATCCTCGACATCGGCTGAAGTGGACACATTATCCACAACCGCCGGATGCGCCAGCACTTTGTTCTCCGAGACCAGCGCCGCCGATGTGTACTGGGCGATCATCAGGCCATTCTCCAGGCCGCCATGGCGGGTCAGGAACAGAGGCAGCAGGCCGTCATGTTTGGCGGGGTCCACCAGCCGGGCCTGCCGGCGC
>JARKNX010000017.1 GCA_029976025.1 Aggregatilineales bacterium
AAGGGTCTTTAAGCGGGGGGTACTATAGCGGCCTGACCTTAAATCACCCTGAGAATCGCATCAATAGTGCATGAAAAATGTGATCATGGGGGCCGGAGGGACGACAGACTGCACAGCCCGCCCCGTATCTTCACATATTTCACTGGATGTGCAGGCTATCATTCCAACAGGCTAACGAGCGTAGCCATACGCTGATCATAAGTGTGATTAGCGTAGACATGTGCCTGCGCTTGCAGGGCGATCCCCTGGCGTTCGTCGTCGTGTTTCAGATAATAGGCTACTTGTTTGCGCAAATGGTCGGTACTGTGATAAGTCGCGATTGTCTCACCCGGCGTGAACCATTTTGAAATGCCGGGCAAATCGTCAGCGATCTGGAAGATGCCACACGCGGCGGCTTCAAACAGTCGCATGTTGCCGCCATAACGCATCGAGTCGCCATGCGGATTGACCTGAATCTTTGATCCACACAGAACTCGTAGCATCTTCTCGCCGAGTGCCTGACCGCGATAGTACGGTTGGAGTGAAGATGGCAGATCGTGAATACTCCACACACCCAGGCCGCAATCTTTGATAGCTTCCAGAGCCTTAATCCGGAGGCTATAGAGATTCGGTGGAAGTAAGGTGCCGACGAACCCGACCTCGCAGGCAAATTCAACCTGTTCGCTGGCGGACAGAGTATAGGGGTGGTGAAATTCAGGATCACAGGCGGAAATAGGAAGCACCTCCATCCGCGTGGCGCCGAGATCTAGCCATTGCGTACCGTGGTAATAATCGTTGACCAGGACCAGATCATACAGCGGCGCCGCTGTACGTTCGATCGCTCTTGAAAAGACAAGGGGCGAATCGAAGCCGAGGTAGACAACTTTGCAGCCATAGCGCGACTTGATAGCTGCCAGTGTTTCGGGAAAAACTACCCGGTTATTCCCGAACATCAGAATTATGTCGGGTTCATACGCTGCTACGGTAGCCAGTAACCGCCGGTTGCGTAGCCGAAAATCAGGGTGCGCGCGCGGCAGCCGGAGCGACAGTGCCGTCATCAATGTTGCCAGGCTACGCACGCCAGTGAATCGCTCCAAACGGAGATTCCGCTTGCCGAACAGAATTGGTGCATTACGGACAAAGGCGTCGACTTGATGACCAAGTTTGCGCAGCGAACGGATTAAAAAATACGTCCCCTGAGAGGGGGGGAACAATATAGACTCACCAGGCGTCGCGTTCTCTTGAGCTTTTGCCAGTTCCTCAGGATGGTAAATAGAATCGATAATCAGAAACTTCATACTTCACCTTGTTCGCTCATTTTGTCGTCGCTAAGAGATATCCACGCTTTCAATGCGCGGCTTGCGGTGAGGTGATCATGGAGTTCGCCACTGAAGATAGTTTTCACTGCCCAGGCCCATTTACGATCCGCCGATTTTCGCCTTCAACGCCAATAATACTCAGGAGACGCATTCCAGCTTGATTGACTCGGCTATGTAACAACATCCTTTACAACAGGACAGCAGATGGCTCAAACATCATCCGTTATTCAGGCTAATTTTGTATAAAAGGGTTGCCGGCTTCAAATCAATCGCACCACAGACTTCGCCTATCTTCTTTGGTATTACCATCATTTTTAGACAAGGGAATTGGAGCAGGCCAGAGCATAGAGCAGTTGCATATTAAGGTTGAAGTTGATAGAGGCAGGCGGTCAATATTCCCAACGGCCTAGTCTATCGCTGCTAGTCGCCGAGTTGACAGAGATCTTGCTGGCGGAGAATTCTAGCGCCGAAAATACACCCAATGCCGCCCTCGGGAGATTGTGAACTCACTAGGTGGCCCATACAGTTCTTCCGGGACAAGCGCACAGTCAGAATCAGTCTCCAGGCAAATAATGACATCAATACCCAGCGCATCAATTGCCTGTTCCAGCGTTAATCCATTGACATCTGCGTAGCGATATACACCTTCCCAACCAACAAAACGGTGGTTGTCATGCAGCGTGAACCAGAACAGATCGTCACCTGCGACATCTGCGCCTTCCGGTATCTGCCACGTAAGAAGATCGGCCTCAGCGAGCATTCGCGCGTTCGGGGTATCGCGAGCATCGCGCGCCATATCCAGCAAGGGCGGTGCGACAAGTGCAGGTAGAAAGAGAAACGCAACCAGCACTAACCCTATCTTGGTGCGTACAGCACGGGCCGCGATATACGCTACAAATGGGGCGAATAACGCCATATAGCCGTAGGATACGCGGATGTACAACGGGAGTGCGAACAGTGTTGTGAGCACTACCCCTCCGATTATTCGGTCTGGGCGATCGCCACGCCAAAACAGAATAGCGAAGGCACTCGCTAGTGCGAGCAGCTCAGCAGGCGAAAGGATCAGGTTGAGCCTGCCGATAAAATCCAGAGGAGACTGGAATATTGCGCCGTGCAACCGATGGAAGGTGAAAAACGCTTGAAGCCGTTCGATGTTCGTTACCACATCAGGCCAAAAATGTCCGAAGCTATATAGCATGATGGCAAACCCACCTGCCACCATGTAGGCGATAATGTATCGCCAATCGGAACGAGACCGAACCTGGAGGATGAGCACCAGTGCAACTATGCCGCCAAAGCCGGCTGCCGCGGTTGGTATGGCTTCCAACCCAACATAGAACGCCGCGCCCATGAGGACAACTGACCAGATACTTTTACTTTCAAAGAAAGCAAGTAACCCGACAAGGACAAGTGCCGAATAGACCGAAAGCAGAATATCCGGGCGAAGGTTATGAGAGGCCCGTACAAACGCGCTAAAGGTCAACATAACCGCCCCCCCCACAACTATTTCTGTTCTTCCAATACGCCGATCTCGCCACAACGCGAAGGCGGTGAGGAACACCGTGATTATCCCCACTATCAGCGGCACGGTCCGCAGGTTGACCAGTGACGAGTCAGTCAGCCGAATCCACATGCCCATCAGCGCGTAATAACCCGGCATGACAGGATCAGGATCACCATAAGCAGAGGCTAGAAATGGAGTGCTGAGGCGGCCCGTGTCGGCAAAATGAGTGGCTGCACTGGTGAACCATGGCTCATCCGGGATGTCCAGCGGCATAAATTCCCCGAGGCTGATGATGGATGCGATGAGCAGTGCTATCACCGCAACCAGTCCAGCAAATCCTGCATAGCGGCGCATGCGAGGTGTCGAAAATTGGAGGGGGGTGGTCGTTACAGCGATCAGGGCTAACCCGCATAGAATCACACTATGCACGATAACAAGCCATAGACTGCCTGGGAAGGCAACGATACGCTCGGCCTGGGGTCTCCGCGTAACAAGCGCCGACGCAATGAACACGATTTCCGCACTGACAAATACGATTAGCGCCGTCCCACTACCGTCTGCCAGTTCGCGTCTTATTTGTGGCTCGAACCAGACAAGTACTAACAGGACAACGATCAACGCGCCATAAACACGAGGAAGTAGAGCAGGATCGATAGCGTAATATCGGATTAGCCATTCGGCATCGATGGGAGCTCGATAAGCAAGAACTGCCAGCACAATAAGCGTACTGGCGAGTGCAATCAGACTGAGGACCCGGTTTCTCAAGAATAGTGTCATAATGAGAACCCCACCCCGAAGACACAAAGTATACCTGGAGACATCATTTCTGTCCCCTTTGATGTCCTCGGGGTAGGATAAGGAAGAAACGGGTCTTCATGTCGAAGCTGTGTGATTGGCGGTAGGGTGCCGGATCAGGGCCGCTCCGCCAGTTGTACCGGGATATCCAGCCGCGCGCCGTCGCGCAGCACGCCGAGCGAGATCGTCTGCCCGACCGAGGTCCGCGTCGCCAGGTAGTGCAGCAGATCGTCGAAGGTTTCCACCGTCTGCCCGTCTACGCTGATGATGATATCACCGCCAATGGCGACAGTCTGATGCTGGACGACGGCCTGACGGTTGTTGCCGCGCAGGCCGGCAGCCATGGCCGGGCTGCCGCTGGAGACAGCGGCCACCAGTATGCCGCGCTGCGAGCGGTCGAGCGACATCAGGTTGTTGGTCACATTGTCCAGGGAGCGGCCGGCGATGCCCAGCCAGGGATGCCGGTAAACGCCGTTCTGGATCAGGGCGGGGACCACGCGGGCCACCAGCGATGACGGCACGCTGAAGCCGATGCCGCTGTTCTCGCGGCTGCTGGAGCGGATGGCGGTGTTGATGCCCACCACCTGACCGGCCAGATTGAGCAGCGGGCCGCCGGAGTTGCCGGGGTTCATAGCCGCGTCAGTCTGGATGACATCGGGCGTGTTGAAGATGCCGCCGTTGGCTGCCGCCTCCTGCGAGGGCAGTGTGCGGCCCAGGGCGCTGACAATACCCATCGTCATCGATCCCTGCAGGCCGAACGGGTTGCCGACGGCGATCACCATCTGGCCAACCCGCAGCGCCTCAGAATCGCCCAGCGGCAGCGGGTTCAGCGCCGGAGTCAGGGATGGCTCAACGCGGATTACCGCCAGATCGGTGCCGGGGTCGGCGCCGACCAGTTCGGCGGGTACGCTGGTCCCGTCGGAGAAAATCACGCTGATCTGCAGCGCCTGCCCGGCGACGTGGTAATTGGTCACGATGTAGCCATCCCGGTTGTAGACAAAGCCCGAGCCTTGCCCGAAGCCGTTCTGCCCCACTATCTGAATGCTGACTACTGAGGGGTTGATGACGTCGTACAACTGGATGAGCTGTTGTTCCAGGCTGGTCAGGGTGATGCCCTGCTGTGCGCTGACGACGGGCGCGCTTTCCCGTATCAGCGGGGCCACCCCCGGCAGCGCGGTGAAGCTCATGCCGGCGATAAAGACTCCGGCCAGGATAATCCCGGCGAACATCCACATCAGTCGCTGTCTGATTCCAAACACGGGCATCTGCTCCTGCTTACAATAACATCCTGCTCGGGATAGTATGAAATATAGTCATACGCTATCAGGAATTGCTGAGTGTTAGATGAGACGTATATGAGAATTGTTGGGACCGCGCCGCCTGCTCTATAATCCGGCCCAGGCTGCGCCCGGTTACAGGGGCGCCTGATCGGGGAGTAAGCCGCCAGAGGATGACAGGGCTATGCCGAATCTGCTCAGATACGCTGCACGTTTCCTGATGTTCTTCTACCGGCTGCCGTTGCTGGCATGGGCAGCGGCGCAGAAGAGTCTGTTCGCCTCCTGTGGTCGGAACGTTACCATCAACCGGAAATGCACTTTTTCATACAGCAATGTACACCTGGGCGACAATGTATTTATCGGCGAAGGGGCGCTGTTCCTGTCCGCGCTCAGCCAGATTTACATCGGCAGCAACGTGATGTTCGGCCCGCACGTGACGATCATCGGCGGCGATCACCGCGTTGATGTTGTGGGCGAATACATGATCAACGTGGGGATCAGGGACAAGCTGCCCGAACACGATCGCGATGTGGTGATCGAAGATGATGTCTGGGTCGGCTGTAATGTGACGATTCTATCCGGTGTGACGGTTGGAGAAGGCAGCGTGATCGGCGCCGGGAGCGTCGTCACCCGCGATGTCCCGCCCTACACGGTCCTGGTCGGGTCTCCGCCTCGTCAGAGCTGGCCGCGCTGGGATGCGGAGACCATCGCCGAACACAAACGCCTCCTGCGGGAGAAGTACGACGCCTGATCCGGCGCGCGGAGAACTGACTTGTATGGAGGATAAAGCCCCTATGGTCTACGATATCAGCCGCACCCTGTCGCCGGCGCTGGCTGTCTGGCCGGGCGATACGCCGTTCTCCATCTGCCAGCAGATGGACCTGGCCGCCGGGGACCCGGTCAATCTGACGGCGGTGACGATGACCGCTCACGCCGGGTCCCACCTCGATGCGCCCTGGCATGTCCTGCCCGGGCCGGTCTACCCGGCCGATCTGCCGCTGGAGCCGTTCCTCGGCCCGGCGCGGGTAGTGACGGTCGGCCGCCGGAGCGGCGGAATCACGCCGGATGACCTGGTAGGACTTGTGTCCAGCGGTCTTCCGCTGGAAGGGGTGCGCCGCCTGCTGCTGCATACCTGGTACAGCGATGTCCCCGATGACCGCTTTGAAACAGATTTTCCGTATCCGTCCGCTGACCTTGTGGACTGGCTGGCCGATCGGGGGGTGCTCTTGCTCGGTGTGGACGTGCCGTCGGTGGACGGGTACGATGTCTCGCCGCTGGCCGCGCATCATCGCCTGTTTGCCCGCGGGATGTTCAATCTGGAGAACCTGATGTTACGCGGCGTGCCGGATGGCGATTACGAGCTGGTGGCGCTGCCGCTGAAGATGGCCGGGGTATGTGGCAGCCCGGTGCGGGCAATTCTGCGCCCCCTTGCCTGATACAAAACGCCCCCGCCAGATCAGGGCAGGGGCGCGCCGATGGAAAAACGGGGGCGGCCTACGGGATGATGATCTGCTGGCCAGTGTAGATGAAATTGACGTTAGGGATGCCGTTCGCCGCCGCCAGCGCGTACACATTCGTGCCGTAGCGGGTGGCGATGCTGAACAGCGTCTCGCCCGCCTGGACGATGTGCACCCGCGGGCTGCCAGGGGCCGTCACCGGACGCCCGGGAGCGGGGTTGGTCGTGAAGGCTACTATCGGCAGGCCGAGGATCGCGCCGCTGCCGCTGATTGTCGTGTAGTAGGAGTTGATCCACTCGGAGTCGCCGGCAGCCAGCTTGACCCACGACCCGTCAGCGTTGCGGGCGATCAGCGTCACCTGGTCACCCAGCGTCACCCGCCGCACCTCGGGGAAGTTCGGCCCGGGACCGCTGCGGACGTTGAGCACGTAGGCGTTGGCGATATTCGTTTGCAGCCCGGTCGCGGCGGGCGGCAGCGCATCAGTGACCGGCAGGCCGCCGATGAAGCCGTTGAGGCTGGTCACGAAGCCAGAGCCGATCCAGCGCGAATCGGCGCCGGCCAGCCGAACCCACTGGCTGTTGGCGCTGCGCCCGACAAGCTGCACTGTCTCCCCCTGGACCATCCGCCCGATTGAGGCATAGCCGATGCCCGGGCCGGTGCGGACGTTAATCACATAAGCGTTGCCGATGACGCCGGTCAGCACCGGCTGGTTGCCAGCCTGAGCGCTGGTAACCGGCAGGCTGTTGACATCGCCGTTGATGATCAGAAAGCCGACATTCACCCACTGCGGCACGCCTTCCGCCTGAAGCTGGAGCCACTGGCTGTCGGCGTTGCGCCCGATAAAGGCTACCGCCTGGCCGCCGGTCAGCCGGCCGATAATGGCGAACGCCTCGCCGGGGCCGCTACGCACGTTGACGTTGTAGCCGGGCCGGGCGGAGCCGGTCAGGACAGTCTGCGCGGAGGCTGTGCCGGCCAGCGGCAGGGCGGCCAGCACCAGCGCCATGACCAGGACCGCTGCAATCAAAGTAGATTTAGGTTGAATACGCATCACTTTTTTTCCTTCGGAAATCAGGCTGCACAGCGCAGCGCCGACCAGCCGGCAATCGCCCGGCGAAGCGGGAACCGGTGGTGCCCGTTAAGTCGATTATGCAATCGGTGGCGCTGTTTTGGCAAGTGCCGGGGTACAATACGCCGCATTGCGGAGTCCAGGGCGGGAGGAGCACCCCTTATGCGTGTGGTTTTGCAGCGCGTCTCGCGCGGGTCGGTCGTAGTGGAGGATAGTGTTGTCGGGTCAATCGGGCCGGGCTTCGTGGCCCTGGTGGGCGTGACCCACGCCGATACGGAGGAACAGGTCGCCCTGCTGGCCCGCAAGACGGCTAACCTGCGCGTGTTTGAGGATTCCGCTGGCAAGATGAACCGCTCGCTGCTCGATGTTGGCGGCGGCGTGCTGGTGATCTCCCAGTTCACGCTGTACGCCGATGCTCGCCGGGGCCGCCGCCCGGACTTCATCGACGCCGCCCGCCCGGAGCAGGCCGCGCCGCTGGTGGACGCTTACGCCGCACGGCTGCGCGAGTGGGGCGTTGCTCCGGTGGAGACCGGCGTCTTCGGGGCGTTGATGCGGGTGGAGCTGGTCAACGAAGGCCCGGTGACGATCCTGCTGGACACAGCCTCACTGTAGATGCTGTAGCTGCCGCCCTCTTGCTCAGAATCATGGGGGCCACATTATCTGTGAATCAGGACGGGCCTCGCGGCCGCTTTTTCCGTCCTCCCGGTGGCTGAGGGAGGGCGTCGGAATAAACCTTGTTGCGGGCAGGTCACTCCGGCATAATAGGCCGCTGCGTCAGCGGGCAGGTGCAGGGTTAACCGGGGTGAATTCTTGAACAGGCTTATTTTGTCATCGGGCAGGGAGATCTGGCGACGCCGCGCCACGCCGCTGATTGCGCTGGCAATGCTGGCGGCAGGAGCGCTGGCTTGCTCGGTCTCCGGCGAGTCGAAGATGGTCGTCATCACGGCGGCCCCCGGCCAGGAAGCCACACCGACGCGCATCGTCGGAGGGGGCGTGCCGCCTACCGCGACGTCAACGGTCACCCCGACCTTCACGCCGACCTATACCCTCACCCCGACGCCGACGCTCACGCCCACTTTCACATCTACCCCGACGCCCTCGTTCACGCCGACCAGCACGCCGACGCCCACGCCCGGCCTGATCACGCTGACGCCAGTCCCCACCTTGCCGGAGGAGCCGCTGTCGCTGGCAACGGTGGAAGCCGGCCTCCAGCCGACGGCGGGGTGGAGCTGCGGGGACTTCCCCTGTGAGGATGATGTGGAGGGCTTCCTGCAGCGCATCAGCGTGCCGGAGGGCTTCCGGCTGTCATACGCCGGCCGCCTGCCGGGGCAGCCGCGCAGCATCACTTACGGGCCAGACGGCCGGCTGTACGCGACGGTGATCACCGATGGAGCGCAGGCCGGGGCTATCGTCGCGCTGGACGAAGTCGCGGGCGCGGTGGAAGTGCTGGCCGACAATCTGATCGCGCCGGAAGGGCTGGCCTTCCGGCCCGGCACGGATATCCTCTATTTCACGGCCCGCACAGACTCGCTGGCGGGCGGGGCGCTGTTCAGCCTCCAGCCAGGCGATCCGCCGCGCCTGCTGCGCGATGACCTGCCGTGCTGTTATTCGATCGTCAGCGGGCAGCCCAACGGCATCGCCTTCGGGCCGGATGGCTATCTCTACCTGGCCGCCGGGGCGCTGACCGACCACAGCGAGGCGTCGCCAACGCTGCCGGAATTGTACGAGACGCCGGGGCGGTGGGAGGGGGCGGTCCTGCGCCTGCCGCCGGATGGGAGCGCGGTGGAGGTTGTCGCCAGCGGCTTCCACAACCCGATCGATCTGGCCTTCACAGGCGACGGGCAGCTCTATGTGACGGATACGGGCCTGCTGATCGGGGTGGGGGATCGGCTGATGCGGCTGGTGGAGGGGGCGCACCACGGCTGGCCGTACTGGCGGGAGCGCGGCTGCCTGGAATGTCCGGTCATCCCGCCGGACCTGACCCCGATCCCCGATCTGGTGACGCTGCCCGGCGAATCGCGCCCGCGCGGCCTGATCGCCTACCAGGGCGGCCAGTTCCCCCCCGAATACCGGGATAACCTGTTCGTGGCGCTGTGGAACGGCGTGGAGGGCGCGCAGCGCATCCTGCGGGTGCGCCTCCTCCCCGGCCGCCCGCCGCAGACTGCGGCCTTCATGACCGGCCTGATCCGCCCGGCCGATGTGGCCGTTGCGCCGGACGGCTCTCTGGTCGTGGCCGACTTCATCTACGGCAATTTGTGGCGGGCGGAATATACCGGCGGCTGACCGTCGCTCACGACTTCGTCGGGCGCCACCCCAGCTCCGGAATCGGCGGCAAAGCCTGCTGGTACAGCCAGGCGTCGAAGAACGCCGCCAGGTCCTCGCCGCTGATCTCCTCCGCGATGCGGATGAAATCCTCCGTGGTGGCGTTGGCGTACCTGTACGCATCGTAGTAGGCGCGCAGGATGGCGAAGAAAACCTCATCCCCGACGCGCTGGCGCAGGGCGTGCAGCGTCATCGCGCCGCGGACATAGACGCTCTGGCTGAAGAGATCGTCGCGCGGGGGCGCTCCCGGCGGCGGCCAGATATTCTGCGCCGCGGCCAGCCCGTCGTAGACCCGCTCCAGTGCGGTATTGAAAGCAGCCTCGCCCGCGGTATGCCCCAGCCAGAGGGAGTGCGCGTAAGTGGCGAACCCTTCGTTCAGCCAGATATCCGACCAGTCGGCCAGGCTGACGCGGTGGCCG
>JARKNX010000046.1 GCA_029976025.1 Aggregatilineales bacterium
TAGACCGTCAGCTTCTCTTCCAGAAATGTGATAAACTCCATCGTAGCCTCTCGTGGTGTGGGGTTTGGTCTGTGCAACCTCTTCCCTACCTCACTTGAGGCTTTTTGTCTACCTTTTCGCTGTCAACCTTTGCTCGCACCCCAAGTATTTCGTGAGCCAGATTTCGCATTAGCGCCCGATTCCAGCGCTGCCGCCGAAGGCGGCTGAAATCTCGGCGTAGATGTCGTTTATAGTGGCGACATCCCCTTCGTAAGCGATGCCGTTGGTCGCCAGGGCGATATTGCGCAGGACATTTCGGTCGGCATCCGCGCCATAGGCGATCGTGTGGACGGAAGCGCCTGATTGCAGCACGATAGCGGAGAAAGCTGCATTCGGGCTGACGAAGCGCCGACTGACATTATCCTGCCCATCGCTGAGCACAACCATGGCGTTAACTTCACCTTCGTGGCGATGCTTCGCCAGGTCCTCAGCCGCGGCGACGATGCTATCATAGAGCGACGTGCCGCCGCCCGCCGTAATCGTGTTGATCTGGTTGATGATGCGCTGGCGATTGCCCTGAATAAGCGTATTAGGCACCAGGATGCGCGGAGCATCATCGAAGAGAATCACTGTCAGTCGGTCATTGTCGCCCATCTGCTGGACAAATTCATTGGCCGAAAGCCGCACCTGCTCAATCTTCTGCCCTTCCATGCTGCCCGAAACATCGAGCACCAGCGTCATGTTGACATTCTGACGCTGAGATTGCCAGAGGTCCTGGATAGCCAGGACGGTGTCAGCCGGAGGTGGGGCGAAGATGCGTGTGGGTTGTGCGGGATCGGCGCCGTGCGCCGCGTCAATGGGAGAAGCAACCGGGACATCCTGATTCACCGGGCGAAGACCGTGGGCCAGCGCGCGCTGCTGCGCCGGCACATCGCGCAGGTAGGCCAGGAATGTCTCGACTGCTCCTGTCGTCGTCTCGTCCATACTAGCGCGGACACAACTTGGAAAGGTGGCGACAAATGTGCCCTCATAAGGGTAGATAGCCACAAGTAGCGGATCCCGCTCACCCTGCATGACCACGTCGCTTTCATACAGGACGCCGCCGGAGAGATAGTCAATCCCCCTGGACACGAGCCTGTCGCGCAACTGGGCAGTGTTCGTGCTGAACCAGGCCACTGCGCCTTCAAACGCGCCGACCGAAGCCCGCACCACCGGATTTTCTATATTAGCGGTGGTGATGCTGTCCGATCCGCGCTCGGCAGCGTAGATGAGGGCTTGCAACGTTTCCACTCCACTGTCGGACAGACCGGGATGGGTGTGGCTGATACGCAGGGTATCTCCCCATTCGCCGCCGCTGTAGTAGGCCCAGGCGCTGGGATCGGCGGCCAGGCTGCCGATATCGAGCCAGCCGAGCGTACGCGCCGGCCAGCCGAGGGCGCGGGCAATCGGCTCCCACATGCCGATTACCAGCGGCGTTTGCGCGATCTCCGGACAGTTGGGCAGGAAGACCTCGCTGCCGACCTGCTGGTTCAGGACATCGCGCCAGTATGGTTGCGCCGTCGTCCACAGGGCTGGAAGCTCGCCCCCGCCGAGCATGGCGCTGACAGCCTGCCCGGCATCGGTTGCTGCCCCCTGCACCCAGATCGGACGCCCATCTTGAGTTTTGATCTGCTGGTGATTGAAGTCGGCGATCGATTCCTCGGCCCAGCCGATCAGACTGGTCGGATAAACCCAGGACACGATCAGGGCGTTCGACGGCGGGCCACCCTCAGCTCTCGGCGCAGCGTCACAGCCGGACAGGAACAGGAGGCCGATCAGGACGATAAGGAGAAGCCGGTTAAGGTGTTGATAGTTAGCCATGGCCCTGGTCTCCTTAGCGCCCTGTCGTGATCAGGGACATTTCCACGAAGCGATCCAGGGCCTGAAGATCGGGATCCTCAGTGTTGCGTCGCTCCATCGGAGGCAGCGTGGCATCCACGACAAAGCGAGCCTGATCGACGCCCTGGCTGATCAGATAATCGACGACGGCCTGCGCGCGCGCTTTGCCGAAATCGAAAATTTCGTCTTCAGTGAAGGTCCCCTCTGGCCCCGGCCAGGCCGATGAACCGGTCACCCGCAGGAAGATGCCGATACTGGTGCTCATGATGGGTATCACGCATTCATCCAGGATGCGGCGTGACTCCAGAGTTAGCTCCGCCGATTCCGGCAGGAAGGTGAAGCGGCGGCAGGGCAAGATGCCCAGAGTCTCACCTTCGTCCGGCGCAATGCTGGTCAGATCGGGCCGCGCACCGAGCAAGAACGTGTTATTCACTACCGGGGCGCTGGTTTGCAGCTCGGGCCGTGCGCCTGCTTCCAGCACGAAACGAGAATCGATCATCTCGGTTATGGGATTTCCGGGGACTTCGATGCCGGAGGCAGCCCAGACGCGCCGGGCGATCTCCAGGCGCTGCTCCAGCGCTCCCGGATCGCGCATCACGTTGAGATTATCGCTCAGATCGGCCTGGGCAACTGTGCCCAGCCAGGCATTCAGGTCGGCGGTAGCTGTCTCGGGATAAACGAACGTCCAGTCGTTATGCCCCCAGGCGGCGATCTGCCCGGCGGCCTCATCGTATGATTCTGTCTGAGCCTTTAGTGTCTGGAACCAGGCGTTGTGGAAGGCCTGTACCAGGTCCCGTTTGTTCTCAATAGCATTGCGAGAAGTGGCGATCACGTCGATGACGATGCGCAATTGCTCAGAGCTAAGCAGGGGGGTGCCGCCGCCCTGTGCGGCCCCATAGATATCCGGCTCCCAGCCGGAGACGGCATCAGCCTGGCCTCGATTGAAGATCGTGACCGCGTCGCTAACCGAATCAGCCGGCAGGAGCATGACGTCGGTGCGCGGATTCAGCCGGGCGACGTTGAGGACGAAGAGGACGATAAATTCGCCTACGCTGCCGCGCGAGAATGTAATCTGCTTGCCGCGCAGATCGTTGATGGTTGCGATATTGCGCACCCAGAGCTGATCCGCCCCGGCGCTCTCATCGACCAGCGCGGTGATGACCCCGGCGTTACTCAGAACCAGGCTGTTGGCGGTCAGGAGCATGCAATCCCACTGGCCGGATTGCAGCGCCGCGCCGCGGGCTTCTTCTGAAATGTTGTAGCTTTCTATCCCGTCCAGCCCGAAGGGGACGATGCCCAGGTGGAAGCCGTTCGCAACGTCGATGCCGGCTACCTGCATTTGCTGGAGCACAAAATAACTGCCGAACGAATCTGCCCCACAGATATAGACAGGCAGACCGTCAGAACGGTTGATGCCGGATGCAAAGATCGGCTCCGCCAGGACCGGGGCCTGGGTGGGACGCGGCGCAAGCACAGCGACCGTGGGCGAAGGGACGGGAGTCGGGCCGCTGAGTACGCCGGAGTTGGAGACAATGCTGGCCGCGATCACGATGATCGCCACCAGAATGATGAAGAAAAACAGGACAATCCGCCCTCGGTTCATACTATACTCTCCCTGTTAGACAGACATCATCTGGTCACCACAGCAGTCAGGTGTGCGACCTTACAGACAAACTAGCTTCAAGACGCCTGTGGCGGTTCCAGCGGCAAACCGGTTTTTCGTCAAACTGCCCTTTCGACGCCGGCAGCTTTACTGACAGTGTACGACGGTGGATGCAGCATTCCTGAAAGTATGCCCCCAGCAAGCGGACAATGAGGTGCGCCGCCTGACAGCTCGCAGCGCAGGTGCGCCACCGGCCAGAACTGAACTGAGCCGTTGTTGTAACGCGCTCTCCCGCATGGTAAGCCGGATGCAGCAGAAAATCAACCCGCCATCATATTCTGATTTATGGCATTCGCCTGGTTGCCGATCGGCGCCAGGTCCTGGACATGATAGTGTAGGGGGCATCGCTCTGGATAAAAATGAGGCCGGTATGCAGGACACGCCACCGGCGGCGCTCGTAGAAGCGCTGCGCGTCGATGTTGTGCGCTGCCACCGACAGCAAGAGTCTTCGACACGGCTGCCGACGCAGCAGGGCGTCATGCAGGCGCCCTCCAATGCCGCGGTTGCGATAGGGGGCCAGCACGCCGAGTTGCGTCAGGACCCAGGCGTTTTGCAGGGCGGGATGATCGTAGCCGATCTGGGCGGCCACTTTGTCGTGCCACCACTGGCCCGGTCTGGCGCTGATGCCGAAACCCAGCGCAACGACCTGTTCGCCCGTGAGGGCGGCCAGCCCCAGGAAGCCCGGATAACGGGTGTATTTCTCGATGAAGCGAAGGCTGTTGGCACATTCGTCGCCAAAGACTTCGGCGCAGACACGGGCGGCGGCTTCGAAGTAAGGAGAGGCGAGGTCAAAAGGTTCTATCCGAATACGCATGAGCCGTCCTGTTCACAGAAGCGCTAACGGGCCGGCAGCCTGTACAGACGAGAACGCCGGGCACGCGGCCCGGCGCTCCTGCCTGACAGATGATGCGCCAGCAACGGCCTAGACCAGCAGGCTCAGCGGGTTCTCGATCAGCCGCTTCATTTCCTGCAGGAACTGGCCCGCTTCAGCGCCGTCGCTGATACGATGATCGACGCTGATCGTGATCTTCATGCGTGTGCCGACCCCTACCGTGCCGTCTTTCTGCACAACGGGGACGCGCCGGGCGGCGCCGATAGCCAGGATGCCGGCTTCCGGCGGATTGATGATGGCGATGAAGTGATCAACATCGTACGGCCCGAGGTTGCTGACGGTGAAAGTCGCGCCCTCGATATCCTCCGGACGCACTTTGCCCTCGCGGGCACGATCGATCATGGCCTTATTCTGGGCGGCCAGCGTGCCGAGCGCGGTCCTGTCGGCGTCGCGGGCGACTACATTAATCAGCCCTTCGCCGAGCGCTACCGCGATCCCGATGTTGATGCGCCTGTAACGGGCGATTCTATCCCCATAGAAGTGCGAATTGAGGTTGGGGAATTTGCGCAGCGTGAGGGCAGTAGCCTTGACAATCATATCATTGACGCTGATCTTCGTCGCGCCTTCTTCCAGACTGTCGTTGATCAGCTTGCGCAGCGTCAGCATAGCTTCTACATCCATCTCAGTCGTGACATAGAAGTGCGGCGCCTGCTGCTTGGATTCGACCATGCGACTCCCGATGCGGGTGCGCAGCTTGCTGGTCGGGATGATCTCCACGTCCGGTCCTTCGGGCACCGCGCCGAAAGAGGGGATTGCTGCCGGGGCGGGAGCAAGACTCACCGGGGTGGGCGTTGCCTGCGAGGGCACAGCCTGCTCTACGTCGCGGCGGACGATACGCCCTCCCGGGCCGGTGCCGGCGATCTGAGCCAGATCCAGGCCTTTGTCCTGAGCGATGCGACGGGCCAGCGGGCTGGCCTTCACGCCGCCGGGCAGATGCCCATCACCCGCCGCTGGCTGGACAGCGGCCGGCGCGGGTGGTGCCGTTTGCGGCCCGGGCGTCGCCGCAGGTTCCGGCTGGGGCGCCGGAGCGGGCGCTGCCGCTTCTGCGACCTGTTCGCCGGCTTCGCCGACCAGGGCGATCTCCGCGCCGACCGGGACGACATCGCCTTCCTTGACCAGATACTTCAGCAGGCTGCCGGTCACGCTGCTTTCGATCTCAATCGTGGCTTTGTCCGTCTCGATCTCGGCGATGACTTCGCCCGGGCCGACGGTCTCGCCAATGTTTTTGCGCCAGCGGACCAGCGTGCCTTCGGCCATATCAAAGCCCAGTTTGGGCATCAGTACGCTCTGCGCCATCACAGCACCTCTTTCACAGCCTTGACGACCTTCTGAGCATCCGGCAGGGCCATCATCTCGATATTACTGGCATAAGGCAAGGGCACATCCATAGCGCTCACGCGCTTGACGGGTGCATCCAGGTAATCGAAGGCCTGGTCCATAACCTGAGCCGCTACTTCTGCGCCGACGTTGAAATGGGGCAGCGATTCTTCCACCACGACGACGCGGTTTGTCTTTCTGACGCTTTCAAAAACCGGCTCCAGGTCCAGCGGGCGGAGCCAGCGCAAATCGATAATCTCCGCCTCGATACCTTCCTGCGCCAGCAGATCGGCCGCCTGCCCCGACCACTCCAGGCCCTTCTGGTAGGTTACGATGGTCACGTCTTTGCCCGGGCGCTTGATGTCGCTCTTGCCGACGGGGAGCACGAAGTCGGCGTCATCAACAGGCACCGCGCTGCGGCGCTGAAGCATGGTGGAGTGTTCTACAAAGAGGACCGGGTTATCGTCGCGAATGGCGGCTTTCAGCATACCCTTGGCATCGTAGGCAGTGCCGGGCACGGCGACATAAAGGCCGGGGAAGTGGGCAAAAATCACTTCTGGAGCATGGGAGTGAGTCGCCCCGAGCTGCTTGCCGCCGCCGGTAGTGGTGCGGATGACGACCGGGCAGGTGAACTGGCCGTTGAACATATAGTGCACTTTAGCCATGTGGTTGATGATAGCGTCCATGGCTACGAAGGCGAAGTTGATTGTCATGATCTCGGCAATCGGACGCAGGCCGGCCATAGCCGCCCCGACGGCGGACCCGGCGATGACCATCTCAGAGATGGGAGTGTCGCGAACGCGCCTGGCCCCGAACTCATCCAGAAAGCCGCGCGTCACGGCGTAAGTGCCGCCCCAGACGCCAACCTCTTCGCCCATGATGAATACACGCTCATCGCGCTGCATCTCTTCGCGCAAGGCGCTGCTGAGCGCCTCACGAATGGTGATACTTTTTTCGGTCATAACGTCTGTTTACCTTTATGCGTACACGTGGCTGACCAGGTCATCGTAGGTCGGTACGGGGCTGTCCTCGGCGAATTCAACCGCTTCGGCAATTGTCTTGACAACTTCCTGTTCGATCGCCTCAAGGTTCTTGGCCGCCCCCTTATACTGATCGATAATGTACCCGCGCAGCCGGCCAATCGGATCGCCTTCGGTGTAGCGGGCCACTTCATCTTTGGTGCGGTAACGTTCCGGGTCGCCCATGCTGTGCCCTTCGAAGCGGTAGGTCAGGGATTCCATCAGGATAGGGCCGTGCTTGGAAGCATGAGCGATCGCCTCTGACACGGCGTCGTGGACCGCGAGGGTATCCATGCCATCGATGCGGGGGCCTTCTTTTATCCCATAACCAATCGCCCGCTTAACGATCTCTGGCTGACCAGAGGCGCGATCAACCGCGGTGCCCATGCCGTAGCCGTTGTTCTCGACCAGCCAGACAACCGGCAGGTCCCAGATAGCGCTCAGGTTGAGAGACTCATGGAAGTAGCCGATGTTCGTCGCTCCGTCGCCCATCATGCAAACGACGACTTCGTCCTGTTCCAGATAGCGCGCTTTGAGGGCGATGCCGGCCGCCAGCGGCAGGTGCCCGCCGACAATGCCATACCCCCCCCAGAAGTTGCGCGACCGGTCGGCCAGGTGCATGGAGCCACCCTTGCCGCCGCTGGTGCCTGTCCGCTTGCCGAGCATCTCAGCCATGACATGCTTGGGGTCCATCCCCACCGCCAGGGCGATGCCGTGATCGCGATAGGCCGTGATCACATGGTCGTTTTTGCGCAGGGCGCTGACAATGCCGACGCCCGTCGCTTCCTGACCAATATAAAGATGCAGAAAGCCGCCGATCTTGCCCTGCTGGTACAGCTCAGCGCAGCGTTCTTCGAAGCGGCGGATCAGGACCATCGTCCGATACCATTCAAGTAAAGTTTCTTTGCCTGGTGCTGCCATAGAAATTCCCGGCGAGGACTGCCGCCCTCAGGCGACAGAGGAAGCCGGGTAACCTCCTCTCGCTTCAGTTAGGCACAAATGTGCCAGAATATACTCAATACGACCGGCCGCCAGGGGGCAGCAGGATAATAGCCCCAGCCCGCGACCGGTGCGGCTTTTTAACAACTTCGGACAGGCGGCTGTGCGGGCCTGCCCCGCACACAAAATCTGAACCGTACATGAGAGAGAAACTCGCTTTCAGACTCGAACAGGGTCTTCAGGCGTTAACGTGGGCCGCCGGCCGGGCGTAATCTGAGACGCTGCCTGCTTTAGCTGGCAGAGTCAGCATAAGGCTCCTCAAAGTCATGCAAGAAAAGCGCATCTAAAGGTGCGCTGTGACGCAGGGAGGCGCCGGCTTTTCGCTGCCCGCTACAAAGTGTACCCTATGCCGAAACGGCTTGGCAAACGGCCAGAAGCGTCTGCCGCGATTTTATATACAATTCTTATCGTATTTTGGCTTCGGTAAGCTGGTAATATCCCTGTCTATCTCCTACAATACATATATTGTCGGCTGCGTATCTGACAGCGCGCCGCACAATGCAGTAACGCTCGTTTATTCCAGGAGGGGTTACTCCTCATGTACAACCTGCTGCTGATTCTTCACTCAGTCGTGCGCTGGGTTGTCGTCATTGCGGCGATTCTGGCTGTAGGCGCTGCGCTGCGCGGCTGGCTGGGCAGGCGGGAATGGTCCAGGCTCGACGATCGCCTCGGCCTGCTGTTCACGATAGCGCTGGATATCCAGGTCCTGCTGGGTATCATCCTTTACATCGTCAGCCCGCTGATTCAGGATGTGCTGGCTAACTTCGGGGCGGCAATGGAGGAACCGCAGCTCCGGTACTTCGCGGTGACGCACGCGGTCCTGATGATCGGGGCCGCGGTGCTGGTTCATGTGGGCCGGGCGCTGGTCAAACGGCAGGAAGACTCCGCCGCCCGACACAAGCGGGCGGCCATCTTCTATGGGCTGGCGACAGTGGTGATGCTGGTGGCTATACCCTGGCCTTTTATCGCCTCTTATGCGCGGCCCTGGATCAGGCTGAGCTAGAAAACCCGACAGGCAGCGCAGCCGCAGCACAGGCGATAACCGGTCTATGGGAGCGATATGGGGCGGGGCTTTTCAGGCCGGTTAGTGGTAAAGTCTCGTACAATGGGATTACCCTGATTTTGAGCCTGAATTGAGTCTCTGAGGAGGCTAACAATGCGCGTTGTAATCGCCGGTGGTACGGGCCTGATCGGCCGGGCACTTGCCGCCAGCCTGGCTGCGGATGAACATGATGTCGTGCTCCTGAGTCGGGCGCCCGGTAACGCGGTCTCGCTGCCAGAGGGCGTTAAAGTCGTCTACTGGGACACCGGGTCCACGGAGCTGTGGGCCGGGCAGCTCGACGGAGCCGGGGCGGTGATCAATCTGGCGGGGGAAAGCATCGGGGGCAGCAGCCTGCTGACCATGCGCTGGACCGGGGCGCGCAAGCGGCGTATCCTGTCCAGCCGCGTCCGGGCCGGCGCTGCCCTCGTGGAAGCGATCAAGCTGGCTGATCGCCCGCCGTCCGTCCTGATCCAGTCCTCCGCAGTCGGCTACTATGGGACGCATGAGGACGATCGCGAGATCACGGAAAGCAGCCCGGCCGGCGAGGACTTCCTGGCGCGCGTCTGCCTGGAATGGGAGGCTTCTACGAAGCCGGTTGAGGCGCTGGATGTGCGCCGGGTCGTGATCCGGAGCGGCGTTGTCCTGGACCGACACGGCGGCGCGCTGCCGCGGCAGGCGTTGCCCTTCAGGCTGTTCGTCGGGGGGCGCGCTGGCAGCGGCCGCCAGTGGTATTCCTGGATTCATGTGGCCGATGAGGTGGCGGCCATTCGCTTCCTGCTGGAGAACGAATCAGCATCCGGCGCTTATAACCTGACCGCGCCCGGGCCGGTCCGCAATGAGGACTTCAGCAAGGCGCTGGGTAAGGCGCTGGGCAGGCCCGCTTACCTGCCGATGCCGACGTTCGCCCTCCGGCTGGGCCTGGGGGAGGCGTCCGCCACGATCCTGAGCGGCCAGCGGGTGATTCCCAGACGGCTGACGGAGGCGGGTTTCACCTTCCAGTTCGCCGATGTCGAGTCGGCTCTGAAAGATATATTCAAATAGATTTTCGCGCCGGATTATCGCTGATGTGCTGCGACGCCGGCCCGACCTGTATTGCAACCGTCCCGCTCCCCGCCTGATCAGGTGAGGAGCGGGATTATTGTTTCCCCTCCGCCGTAAATCAGTGAGGGCGATATGGCTTTATTCACGCGCCGGGCGGCAGTTACCCGGCATACGGTGATGGCCCGGATGCTGTTTCTATTCAAGCAGCGCGCGAGTCGGGACGATGATTACCCCGTAAATCCGCTGATTGTCGCTGCATGAAGGGGGCCCGATACGGTAGTCTCGGAGTGCTGTGACGGGCGTCGGACGATCAGTGCCGGGTATGTGCGCATATGGATTCCGCAGATCTGCATGGCGTACTGGCTTCGCCAGGCCCCCTTCTCAACCATGCCGAGCTGACCGATGTGGTGGAGATCGCCGCCTGGGCCGGCCAACTGATGCTCCAGAACGGCGCCGATTCCGAGCGAGTAGAGCGCGTTGTCCAGATGATGGGCCTGGGCCTGGGCTGTAACGGGCTGGATGTCGCCGTCTTTTCCAACACCATCATCATCACGACGGTCAGCGGCGCTGAATTCCGGACCAAGGTGCGCCGTATCCCGGCCTGGCAGGTCAACATGACTATCGTCTCCGGCGTGAACCGGCTGAGCCGGCGCGTGGTGACCGACGGACTGGATCGGTTTGAAGTCCGGAAGGAACTGAACCGCATCGCCCACCTGCCGCAGCATTACAACCGCTGGCTGGTCGTGGCCATGGTCGGGCTGGCCTGCGCCTCTTTCAGCCACTTATTCGGGGGGGACTGGCCGGTGTCCGCCGTAACTTTTGCGGCGGCGACGGTGGCGACGGTGATACGCCAGGAACTTGTCCGCCGTCGTTTCAACCAGTTTCTGGTGACCATCGTGACCGCCTTTGCGGCTGGCGTCGTCGCCAGTATGGGGCCTCGACTCGGCTGGGGCAATTCCCCGGAACTGGCGCTGGTCTGCTCGGTGCTTTTGCTGGTGCCGGGCGTCCCCCTGATCAATTCGGCACAGGATTTCCTCAACGGCTACCCGATGATGGGAGTTGCGCGCGGGGTGGTGGGCCTGCTGATTTCGCTGTCAATTGCGCTGGGCCTGCTGCTGGCCATGCAGTTGATGGGGGTGAGCGGGCTATGACGATCGCCGATCTGCTGCTGCTGGTGCTTCAGGACGCGCTGTGGTCAGGCATCGCTGCCCTGGGCTTCGCCATGCTCTTCAATGTCCCGGTGCGGACGCTGATCGGCTGCATGATCACCGGCGCTTCCGGGCACGCCATCCGCCAGGCGCTGATGCTGACCGGGGTCGGCATCGAGGCGGCAACCCTGATCGGGGCGACGGTTGTCGGCTTTCTGGCCTTGCTGCTGGCCCGCCGGTTCCATACTCCGCCGCCGGTCTTCGCCGTCAGTGCCGCCATCCCCCTTGTGCCCGGCGTATTTGCCTATAAGACGATGATCGGCCTGCTGCAGATCGCCACTGTGCCGACTTTGAGCACGGAGGTGCTGCTGGAAACGGCGGTCAACGGAGTCAAGACGATGCTGCTCCTGGCCGCCATCGGGCTGGGCATCACATCGCCCAGCCTGCTGTTCCGCCGGCATCTATCGCTTCTCTAACCGGTGGGAACGGGCGCTGATGGCTGCTAACCTGTCATGGCAGGGGCGGGCAGCATATACTCTGGTGGGACGAGTCTGCCGCAGGTAGACGGCGGATGACAATAAATAAGGAGAAACAGTAATGCCGGTACAGGAGACTGCTGTGTACAGGGGCGCGGCGCGCAGCGTCGAGGAGCGGGTCGCCGACCTGCTGGCGCGGATGACGCTGGAGGAGAAGGTCGCTCAGATCGGCGGCTGCTGGTCTCGCGATCTGATAGAGGGCAGCGCCTTTTCGCCGGAGAAAGCGGACGAGCGTATCCGGCACGGCATCGGCGAGATTACGCGCGTGGGTGGCGCGACGGCGCTCCACCCGGAGGAGAGCGCGGCGCTGCTGAACGCCGTGCAGAAGTACCTTGTCGAAGGCACGCGACTGGGTATCCCGGCCATCATACATGAGGAAAGCTGCGCCGGATATATGGCCCGCGACGCCACCTGCTTCCCGCAGGCGATTGGCTGCGCCGCAACCTGGGACCCGGAGAGCGTGCAGCAAATGGCGGATGTCATCCGGCAGCAGATGCTGGCGGTCGGGGCGCGGCACACGCTGGCCCCGGTGCTGGATGTGGCGCGCGATCCGCGCTGGGGGCGTGTCGAGGAGACCTTCGGCGAGGACCCGTACCTGATCAGCGCTATCGGCACGGCGTATGTGAAGGGGCTGCAAGGCGCGGACCTCCAGCGGGGCGTCGCGGCGACGGGCAAGCATTTCGTGGGCTACGGCTTTTCGGAAGGCGGGATGAACTGGGCGCCGGCGCGTATTCCGGCCCGCGAGTTGCGGGAGGTGTTCGCCCGGCCCTTCGAGGCCGTTATCCACGAAGCCGGCCTGGCGACTGTCATGAATGCTTATCACGAGATGGATGGCGTACCCTGCGGCAGCAGCCGGGAGATTCTGGTTGATCTGCTGCGCGGCGAGCTGGGCTTCACCGGCGCGATAGTCTCTGACTATTTCACCCTCGAGAATCTGGTAACTTATCATCAGGTAGCTGCGGATTACGGCGAAGCGGCGCGGCTCGGCCTGGAGGCCACTCTCGATCTGGAGCTGCCCGGCAACAATTGTTACGGCGAGCCGCTTCTGGCGGCGGCGAAAGCCGGACAGGTGGATGTGGCGCTGATCGATGCCGCTGTGGCGAATGTGCTTCGTCTCAAGTTCAGGCTCGGGCTGTTCGAGAATCCGTATGTCGATCCGGCTGGCGCGGCGGCGGTGTTTGACACGCCCGATCAGCGCGCGCTGGCCCGCGAGATTGCCCGAAAGTCGATCGTGCTGCTCAAGAATGAGGGCGATCTGCTGCCGTTGAACAGAAATTCGCTCCGGTCGATTGCCGTCATTGGTCCTGGCGCGGACAGCATCCGTATGCTGCAAGGGGACTATCACTATCCTTCGCATCTGGAAGTTATGGCTACCCAGTCTCAGGCTGATTCGGCGGTGCCTTCGCCTGAGGCAGTGCTGCCTTTCGCTGCCGATGGTCAGGCTTCAGCGCGGGACTACTTTGTGCCTATGGTGACTGTGCTGGAGGGCATCAAGGCCGGCTTGCCAGCGGACGTGACGGTGCGCTACGCTCCGGGTTGTGACATCACCGGCGAGTCGCAGGAAGGCTTCGCCGAGGCAGTGGCAATCGCCCGGCAGTCGGAGGTAGCAGTTGTCGTGGTTGGGGACAGGTGCGGCCTGACGCCGATCTGCACCAGCGGGGAGGCGGTTGATCGGGCCGATCTGGGGCTGCCCGGCATCCAGCAGGCGCTGGTGGAAGCGATTCAGGCGACAGGCACGCCGGTGGTGCTGGTGCTGATTAACGGGCGTCCCCTGGCGCTCCCCTGGGCTGCTGCGCACATCCCGGCGATAGTGGAGGCGTGGGTCCCGGCGGAGGAAGGTGGGGCGGCGGTCGCCGAGGTGCTTCTGGGCGATTACAACCCCGGCGGCAGGCTGCCGGTCTCGCTGCCGCGGGCGGTCGGGCAGGTGCCGGTTTACTACAACCACAAACCTTCCGGCGGCCGCTCCCACTGGTACGGCGACTACCGCGATTGCAGCACTTCGCCGCTGTATCCGTTTGGTCACGGGCTGAGCTACACCACTTTCGGCTACGAGAATCTGTCCGTGACCCCGGCACAGGCTGGCGCAGGCGAGACCGTGACGATCAGCGCCGAGGTGACCAATACCGGCGCGCGGGCCGGGGACGAAGTCGTACAACTGTACGTCCGCGACGTGCTGAGCAGCATGACTCGCCCGGTGAAGGAGCTTAAAGGGTTCCAGCGCCTGACCCTCCAGCCCGGCGAGAAGAAGACCGTCAGCTTTGCTCTGTCAGCCAGCCAGCTCGCTTTTCTGGATTGCAATATGGCCTGGATCGTCGAGCCAGGGACGATCGAGATCATGATCGGCAGCTCGTCAGAGGCGATTCGGCTGTCCGGCTCGCTGGAGATTATCGGTCCGAAGACGGTTGTCACCGGGCCTAAGGTCTACCTGACGCCGGTAACCGTGCGCTGATTCGGCGCCGAATGGCGATGGTGGGCGAGGCAATCCGCTGTGGGCCGCAATACCTAGTGCCCTGACTCATACTCAACAGCCTGCCGGCGGACGGGGCGGATACCGTCTGCCGGCTGCTGCGCATTCCGAACCGGACCGCCGTCATCGCCGTCGTGAACGGCGCCCTGCTCGACCTGACCTACCCGGCCAACCCGGGGGGTGAGGCGTGAGGCTGGGCAGCACCCAGTAACTTGACTGATCGCCTCTATCGAACCGAGCGGGCATCTGGGCTACGAGCGCTACGAGGCCAGAGCTGTGCGGTCACGTGTCATTCCTTCGCTACTACGGTATCGTACAGCCCATAATGAGTCAGATCTGGATGGCTGTCTATGCCGGCGTAACGAAGCGATGCGTCCTCGTATCGCCGGAACGCAAACACGGCCTGGTTCATCTGCTCAGTATTGAACACCTTGAGCGTTACGAGCAAGTGAAAGTCATTCACCGTCAGGCCGGTAACAGTGCGGAACAGCTCCGGTTCGAGCTTTGTGATGACATCCTGTAAGGTGTTCTCGCGGAAGTCGGTCAGGTACATGAACGCGGGAATCCGCGTTGCAAACTTGATCAGCTTCTCCTGGACGAGTTTGCGCTTGGATTTGTACTCCTTCTCCTCGTCGGTGAGCTGCTTTTTCTCTTCCTTCGTCAACTCCGCTTTCTTGGCCTTATTCTTGAGTTCCTTGACTTTCTCGCTCTTGTTGATGATCGTCTCGATGATGTTGTCGCCAAGCGTGCGCCAGCCCTCGATACGTTCAACGGCGGCCATGGCTTCGGGGTTGTCAAGGATGCGGCGCAGGGTATCGTTGTCCACGTTCACCAGCAGCGCGCTTTCCCACTTTCGGGCAAGCAGCGTAGCGGAGGTGCCCGCCATCGCGATGTCGAGAATGCCGCCCGCATCGATCTGCGTCATGTTCGCGCCGTCGTAGGCCAGAACTGGAAGGAACGACACGAGATCCCTGACCGCGTTTTCCGGGTTCGGCTCGTTCGGCGACAGGCCGATTGCGTATTCAGAGAGCTGGCGCAGCGCGCGCGTGGGCGCGAAGTCGAACACGAAGCAGACGGGCTTGAGAATCTCCTCCTCGTTCGGGTTGTCGCCGTTGGGGTTCTTGATCGACCATGGCGACTGAACGCGAAACGCAGCCTGAAAGTAGGTTTCCGGCGATTTGAGGTTACGCAGCATCAGGATTGATGACCACTGCGGTACGGTGACACCGGTGGTTAACTTGCCGCATGAGAGCGTGATCGTCTTGGTCTCGAATCCGCTCCCGATAGCCCTGCGCACAGGCGGCAGCGCATCCAGCCCGATACCTGCCGAAGCACCCGCGGCAACAATCACCTTGTAGTCATGCCAGAAGGTGTTGTGCCGCTCGGCGAGTAAATTCGCCATTGCGTGGCACGCCGCCACGTTGGGGAGAAACCAGAACGAGTGCTGCAGGTAAGGTAGCAGTCGTACATCCGAATAGGGAAATGGCGGGCGTGTTCCCATCTTGAGATACTCGACCGATCGGGGTGCGTACCCGCCGCGGATGATGTCCAGCCACTTCTGCACGTCGCTCTTGTGTTTGAACTGCGCCTCATTGCCTGTGCCCGATGCCTCGAAGAACGCATTGAGATCGAACTCATCGAACTCCCCGGCGCTGGCGATCGCCAGCAACTCGTCCGGCATCTGGTAAGTCAGCAGGCGAAGCTGCGGCAGCGCGCCATAGGGGTTCCATTCACCCGGCTTCCTCGCCGCATAGTCTTCCTTAGCGCGCTGCTCGTCGGTATACGTCCAGTTGAAGATCTGCTCTTCGATGAACTCGCCCGTGGCCAGCGCCCTGAAGGGGGTACCTGAAAGGTAGAGATAGGCTTTGGTCGTAATCGGCAAGAACTCGGTGGATAGTTCGCTGAGGTCTTCGTTGATATCACGCAGCCCGCGACCATATTCGAGTTTTTCTTCCTTCGTATCTTCCTCGCCCTCGAACAGCTCCTTCGCGGTGTCCCGCCATGCGCCGAAGTGATATTCGTCGAAGACGACGAGATCCCAATTTATCGTGTGGAGCCATTCGTTCTTCGCCTTGATATTCCCCGCTGTGTCCTTGCCGAGCAAGTCCTGAAAGGAGCCGAAATACACGAGTGGCTTTCTGCGGGAAATCTGCGTTGGATCACTGCCCGAAGCCCTGGATAAATACTGCCAGCCGTCAAAGTCCACATGACTCTCGAGATCAGTCTGCCACGCATCCTCGACGGCGGGCTTGAAAGTCACCACCAGCACACGTTTGGCGCCCAACTTCTTGGCGAGCTGGTACGTGGTGAAGGTCTTGCCGAAGCGCATCTTCGCGTTCCAAAGGAAACGCGGGACGGCGTGCATATCCTCCTTCCAGATGGAATGGAAGTAGGCGTGTGTTTTGTCCACCGCCTCGGCTTGCTCCTGACGCAGCGGAAAGTCCTGGTGATGCGTGCCGGTGAAGCGCTGGCCCGTGCGCAGTTCGGTGAGGACGGTCCTCACGTCCTCGGTCGAGCAGCGCACCCACTCCAGTTCGACGCGCTCGAAGCCCTTCTTCTCCAGAGCGGCGCGCACTTCGTAATCACTGAAGATAGTGCCGTCGTCGCGCACGGCGGACTCGTCAATCTCGATCCGGTAATTCTTGATGGCGGCTGTCCTGAGCTGCTCGGCGATGCGCTGCTTGACGTCGCGGGTGGACTGGCCCACTTTGAGGAGACCCTGGTGCGCGGCGTCGTCAATTGTGTAGGCGTAGATGCGCGGTTGGGCAGTTGGCTTAGGGGCGAGGATTTCCCCGATGGTGGGACTAGTCATCGTCAGCGCTCATTGGTCGAATCAACTTCTCAATGTAAGCGATCTCATCTTCGGTAAGACCATATTTCGCGTATAGATCCTCGTCAGTCCAAGCCTTTGAGAAGTCTTGCAGTGGCACGAATGAGTAGGCCGAGCGCGCGAGGTCCTGCGCGGATGATCGTGTAGCAACAAGAAACCGGAAGAATCTCGTGACGACATAAGAAAAGCAGTTACGTGCTTCCTTCTCAGTATCGTAAGAGCCGAGCAGTATGTAAGTCTCCGTCACTACCGACCCGGGTGGGATGACACCTGACAAAGAGAGTACACGCCGCTGTCCATTCTTATCAACCTGACCAGCGTGCTCCGACGACGATTTGGAGGTGAAAACCTTCCATTTATCAATAAGATCCTCGCCGACAGTTACTTCAGACCTAGATATCCAAGCCTGTCCCCCACTTTGGAGAACCAGCACATCCTTCTCCGACGATCGCTTATCCGATCCTCGAAAGAAGGTCCGCAATCCAAATGGCTTCTGCGAACTGACCTGAGTATCGAAGCGCTTTGTTTCAGGGAGCGATAGAGAGTTTGATTTCGTTTCCAATGCCATCACTTTACGCAGGATAGCAAGTGCGCGATGGCTCCGAATAAATACTTCGGCACCCTCTTCCAGAAGCGGACGTACTGACTCTGAGGATGTCAGCCCGTGATCAAATTCAACAACTTGACAATCACCAGGGTTGTCTCTATCCCAAAGGAAGTAGCAAATGCCTCCTGCAACATCTACGCTTGGAAAAACCTGTCGACTGTCCGGGTAGTCAACAAGCTTTCTTATGCGATTGTCGGTAAGCATGGCCTTCCGGAAATCGTCGAGGCCACGCCCACCAAAGAGCCAGCGAGACGGAATAACCATCATCAAGAAGCGCGGCTCAAGTGCCTTCGCTTGCTCCACAAATCTGTTATAAATGGGAATCGCGCTCGCACCAAAGCCGCCATCGTCCAGTTGGTAGGGTGGATTGCCGATGATGACATCGAACTGCATATTGCCTCCAAATATCTCGACCAGCCGAGTTTTAATGTCGTCAGTGTGGATGAATGCATAAGCGTGAGTTTCGAGATCTTCCCCGCGATCAAAGGTGCTCTTGTTGGAGCTACAGTACTTACAGTTTTTGCCAACCCATGTATGCTCTGTGCGCTGGAACCAGATATTCCCATCTTCACTGGCAAATGACTTTGCAATGGAATACTTGCCGTTGGCGTGTTTAGAGCAGTACAGGCTTCGCCGCGCCAGTAGACTCGTGAGATAGGTAATCCCGATACCGAACACCTGCTGGGTCAGGATGTGATCCACGCGCTCCTCAAGGTCCGGGATTTCCGCCTCCAACCCCTTCACGAGACGAGAGGTGATCTCGCGCAGGAAAACGCCTGACTTGGTGCATGGATCGAGGAAGCGCACGGTCGGGTCCGCCCAGATATTCGCGCCGCCGTTGGCCGCCGCCCAGGCTTCGGCCAGCGTGTCCAGCATGCGGTTGGCAAACTCCGGCGGCGTGAAAACCTCATCGTTGGACAGGTTCGCGATGCACGTCAGCACATCCGGGTTGCGACCGCGCAGCGCAAAGGGGACTTGAGCGCTCATGGGGTCTCCTTCGGTGTGTCACCGGGCATGGCAGCGCCCAGCTCGCTCATGGTCATCGGCGGGTAGGTTTTGGTCGGCGCGAAAACTGCGTCCTTACTACTATTCGCCCAGAGCGTGCCCTCCGCGCTCCAGGCGGACGACTGCGCGAGATCGCCGAGGCGAAAGTCGCGCCGCTGGAACTTGCCCTTGCCCAGGTAACCCCATTCGGCAAAGGTGATCGGCTGGTCATCGCTGGTGCGCATCTTCAGGGCATCGCCGTGGACAATGTTCTGCGACAGCACGTAGGATGCAGCTCGATAGAGATCGTCCGCCTCCTCGATCTTCAGAGTGTCGGCGAGGATCTCCAGCAGATTCGCCCGGCACTCGGCGACGTTGTCCTCCAATAGCTCGATTCCGTAGCAGCACATCAGCGCGAGAAGGGCGTAGTGACGCTTTTCAAAGTCGGATTTCCCAAATTTGAGTTCGACAGCAGCGAGCTTCCGCTGCAGGACACGGACAAGGAAGTTCCCGCTCCCGCACGCCGGTTCCAGGAAGCGGGAGTCGATCCGCTCAGTCTCGTCCTTCACCAGATCGAGCATCGCCTCGACCATCCACGCTGGGGTAAAGACTTCCCCGTGGTCGGCGACGCGTTGTCTGGACTTGATTTGGTTCGTGGGTCGATTCACTTCCAGCCACACTACTTTGTTGTGTTGTCACCACAGCTTAACGTATTTATATAATGCAACATTATGGCATATCTGGCTACTATAGAAGCTGCCTGGACAGACGTGTCTCGAAGCTGTTGAGGCTTCAATTGATTTAGAAAATTCATGGTGTATCAGAGTGTTGTGTCAAAATTTGATGCACACGCCGGGCAGAAATGCCATAGCCACATGCAAGTTGATGTAGAAGTTCCCCATTGGCCTAGCGCCGCCTGATGGCGGCGTTTCGTTCGTGTTGGGTTGGGGTCCTGTGGTTGAAGGGGCAGGGGCGAATACCCGCATACAAGCGAGAAACAAAATACCCACCGCCGTTCTCAGGGTGGGTAGTGGGTTGCCCCCAAGGAGATTCGAACTCCTGTCTTAGCCTTGAAAGGGCCACGTCCTGGTCCTCTAGACGATGGGGGCTGGTGTCTGAACGGGGGAAAGTTTACCATGCTGATATGGCAGGGTCAAGAGCGGATTTGGCCCTGCCAGGCGCGATTCGGCGGCACCTTACCGGTCGCTGCGCGCCGTTCGCAGCAGCGCGTTGCGCACCCGCAGGAGCAGCTCAACCGGGTCAAACGGCTTGGCGATGAAGTCGTCCGCGCCGGCTTCCAGGGCCGTCAGCAGATTCGCGTGCTCGGCGTAACGGGTCAGTATCACGATCGGGATATCCGCGGTCTCTGGCCGCCGGCGCAGGCGCGTGCAGACTTCCAGCCCGTCGATGTCCGGCAGCGCCGCTTCCATCAGGATCAGGTGGGGTCGGCGCCGCTGCGCAAGAGCCAGGGCGGTGGAGCCGTCCGGCGCATACAGGCAGCGGTAGCCGTGCTCGTGTAGCAGGAAGCCCAGCATCTCGGCGATAGCCGGTTCGTTATCGACCAGTAGAATTCGCTGGCGGGTGCTCATGGAATCTGCTCCGGCCTCGGAATATATCCGACCAGGCGATTTCCAGGACGAATACCGCTGATCATAGCGGCAGACGGGCAGATACACAAACAATGCGGATAGATATTGAGGAGGCCCGGCAGGCGGTGTACTGGCCCGCCCGCGCGTCATGATGCCAGTTCCAGCACCTCGTAGACGGTAACGGCTGTCTCACGGCCTCTGACGAACCGGGGCCCCAGGCAGCGGACAGTGACGGATTCTTCCACCGCGGCGAAGGCGGCTTCGCTGATCAAAATCTGGCCGTTGCGACCGAGGTCCTGCAGGCGGCTGGCCAGGTTGACCGTATCGCCGATGGCGGTGTAGTCCATCAGGTCATCGGCACCGACCAGCCCGACAATGGCCTGCCCGGTGTGGATGCCGATGTTCATCCGCAGATGAAAAGTAGCGTCAAGAGTGCGGTGCAGGGTGGGGAGCGCGCCCCGAATCCGGATGGCGGTGCGGATGGCGCGCAGGACATGTTCGTCCTGGGGCAGCGGGGTGTTGTACAGGGCCATTACGCCGTCGCCGGTGAATTTATCCAGCGTGCCGCCCTCGGCCTGTATCTGACGAACTACAAGGCCGTGATACTGGTTGAGCACCGACAGAAGTCGTTCTGGCTCGGTGTGCTCGGAGACCGCCGTGAACCCCTCCAGATCGGCGAAGAGCACGGTGATCGGCTTGAGCTGCCCGCCCAGCCGGACTTCTTCCGGATGCTCCAGGAGCGTCTGCACAACCTGCGGCGGGATGAAGCGCTCGAACGTTTGCCGGATCAATTCCTGCGTGGCGCGTAGCTCATCTGTGCCCGATTTGATGCGCAGCCGGGCGTTAATCCGGGCGATCAGCTCGCGGGGGCTGAACGGTTTGGTGAGATAGTCATCGGCGCCCAGCCCCAGGCCCGTAACCCGGCTGTCCATATCCGCCAGGGCAGTCAGCATCAGGATGGGAATCTGGCGGGTGGCCGGATTTTCTTTGAGGCTGATGCAGACATCGAAGCCGCTCATGCCGGGCATATTGATATCGAGAATCAGCAGATCGGGCAGGACTTCTCCGGCCAGGCGCAGGGCCTCGTATCCATCCCGGGCAATAATAGAGCTGTAGCCCAGGCTTTTCACGATATCTTCCACTAACTGGCGGTTATCGGCGCTGTCATCGGCGACCAGAACCTTCACCCGTTGTTCTCCTGTGAGCTAGCCCAGGTAGTGCGTGAGCTTGCTTTGCAGCTCGAGCAGATCGATGGGCTTGGAAATGTAATCGTCACATCCGGCTTCGAGCGCCTTCTCCCGATCGCCAATCATGGCGTGGGCGGTCAGGGCGACAATCGGGATATGCTTGAGCTGCTGATTGGATTTAATATGTCGCGTCGCTGTCCATCCATCCATCTGCGGGAGTGACAGGTCCATCAGAATCAGATCGGGCTGCTCCGCTGTTGCTTTGGCTACCCCTTGCACCCCATCAACCGCCTCGATCACGCTGTACTGCAGCGCCTCCAGAATATCCGTGATCAGCGTGCGATTATCGGGGTTGTCCTCAACAATCAGGATTCGTTGTCGGCTTCCCATAACCCCCGGTAACTCCTCCTTATACGAAGTCAACCTCTGCCTGCTTTTCCGGTAATACCGCGTCAGTTCCATTGTATCGCGGACGCGAAAATATGGAGCGCCCTTTATTCCGAATTTATGAGACTTTTTGCCCTGTTAACCCCAGGCGAACGGGGCCGGATATCGGAAACGATCCGGCAGCGGGCGCGACGCAGGAAAGGGGCCATGTCTTCAGCAGGTCTTTCAGAGTTCAGGTATCTGCCCGGGAGGATGTCGTCCGGGAGCGGGTATCAACTGCCGGGCGCTTCCGGTGGCGATTGGGGGGCGGCCCGGCCTGGCCCACAAGCGCCTCAATTCGCAGGATAGCGTGATCATCAATGGTCGTCGCGCGGCAGGTGTCGCACTCCCAGGCTGGCGTATTGGGGACGCTCACCAGCGTCCCATTGTAGACCTGGCTGTATGTGACCAGCCGCAGATGACGGCGGCCGACCTGGCACAAAGGGCAAATGGTGGTATCGGAATCGGGCATAGTGGACTCTTGTATGTGTCAGATCATTATAGCGCAGGGATGCCAGCGTCAGCCGCGGACGATGTGGACGGTGACTCAGGTATCGGCTCGGCATAAGAGGCCTGATTGACCAGCCCCCACGCCTCCGGCGGCCAGTAGACCAGCCAGGCTTCGCCGATCAGATGCGCCCGTGTCACAGGCCCGAAGTCGTGGGAATCCCGGCTGTTGTTCCGGTTATCGCCCAGCAGGAAGTATTCATCGGGACCCAGGGTTTGCTCAACCTGGTAGTAGGAGGGCTGGTTGATGTACGGCTCCGTCAGGGGCTGACCGTTGATGGAAACCGCGCCATTCTGAATGGAGATCGTCTCCCCCGGCAGGCCGATGACGCGCTTGATCAGATCCCGGCTCGCATCTTCCGGCGAGGTGAAGACGACGACCTGGCCGCGCTGCGGGTTGCCGAGCAGGTAGCTCAACCGGCTGATGATGACATACTGGCCGGTTGTGAAAGTGGGAAGCATGCTGGGGCCTTCAACCACGAACCGGGCTGTGAGCAGGTTAGCCAGCGTATAGATGATGGCGAAAAGAATCAGCGCCTCCAGAATGTCGCGCACCAGCCGTCGCCGATTAAGCCGGGGGCGGGGCAGGATCGCCGCGTCTGGCATCTCGTCAGGCGGCAGGGGCAGGGTATCGTCGTCAGACAGGGCCTCTAATTCTGGCACCAGATACACTCTTTCATCACAGGCGGAAAGGGGGGCGCCGATCTGCTGTGGATTATAGTGTAGTGTCCGCTGCTCCGGCAATCCATCGCGACACATCTTAAGGAGTTTCTAACACAGTGCCTTGCGGGAAGGCCCACTGGTTATCGCTGTCTGGCCAACTTGCCGGCCGGCACAGTCCTGGACTATACTTTTGCCAGATGAGACACTCTATCTAAGGATGTTGTTTTGGCTGGCGAACGCATTCTGGTCGTTGATGATGGTCGTGAGAACCGCGATTTTGTCGTGGAGTATATCCTGCGACCTAACGGATTCCGCCCGCTGATCGCCCGCGATGGTCGCGAAGGGCTGGAGATGGCGCTGGCGGAACGCCCCGATCTGATTCTGCTCGATCTGCAAATGCCGCGTATGACAGGCGTTCAGGTCCTGCATGCCCTGGCCCGCGAGAATGTCAGCATCCCGGTGATCCTCATGACGTTTCATGGGTCGGAGGAGATCGCGATCGAAGTTTTCCGGCTGGGCGTCAAGGACTACGTCAAGAAGCCCTATACCATCGAAGAGATGCTGGGGGCGATTGAGCGCAGCCTGTCTGAGACGCGCCTGCGCCAGGAAAAGGACGCGCTAACTGAGCGCCTCCTGTCCTCCAACCGCGAACTGCACAAACGCATCAGAGAGCTGAATGTGCTCTACAAAATGGGCAAGACAGTGACCGCCCAACTGGATCTGGATCAGGTCGCTGTGCGGGTGGTCGAGGCGGCTGTTTACGTGACCGGGGCCGAGGAGGGCAGCCTGCTCCTGGTGGAGGAGGATACGCTAATCTGCCGGGCGGCCAAGCGCCTTAACGATGGGCATGCCCGCTCGGTGAGCGTGGAGAGCAATGATCGCCTGGCGCAGCGCGTGGTCAGCAGCGGTGAAGCGGTTGTCCTGACGCCGGAAGACCTGGCTGAGGCGCGCGCGCGTAATGCCAATGTCCCCTACGCGGTGCTTTATACCCCCCTGATCATGGGAGATCGCGTCCTGGGCGTCCTGGGCGTCGATAATGTTTCCGATAGCAGCAAGGTGTTCACTGATCACGAAGGGGCGCTGCTCAGCGCCCTCGCGGATTACGCAGCGATCGCGGTGGAAAATTCCGGCAGCTTCGCCCAGATGGAGCAGTCCAAAGAACTGGAGAAGCAGCAGATCCGGCAGATGTTCGAGCGTTATGTAGCGCCGTCGGTGGTCGATCGTGTCCTGGACGGCCAGAACTCGGTGCAGCTTGGCGGTGCGCGGCAGGAAATCTCCGTCCTCTTCGCCGATATCCGGGGCTATACGAACTATAGCGAGCTGGCTGAGCCGGAGCAGATTGTAGAGCTGCTTAATGAGTACTTCCAGTTGGCCGCCGACATCATCATGGCCCGGGAGGGCACGCTGGATAAGTTTCTGGGCGATGCTGTGATGGCGTTCTTCAATGCGCCAGCCAACCAGGAAGATCACACAGCGCGGGCAGTGGACGCCGCGCTGACGCTGCGCCGGGCCGTCAGCGAGTGGAACGCCCAGCGCGGGACCGAAGGGCTGACGTTCAGCGTGGGCGTGACGGTGGGTGAAGCGGTGGTGGGCAATATCGGGACTGACCGCCTGATGAATTATACCGCCATTGGTGATGTGGTGAATCTGGCCAAGCGCTTGCAGGAAAGGGCCGCCGCCGGCCAGATTCTGGTTGCGGACAACGTGGTGGAGCGGCTGGGCGGCCAGCTCAATGTCCGCCCGCTTGGCCCTATTCAGGTTAAAGGCCGGCAGTCGCCAGTCACCGTATACGAACTGCTGGATTCGGACTAGTCGAGACCTCAGCCGAAGCCCGGGCCGGGTTACTCCGGCTTGCTGCCGCGCGCGCGGAAGCTCAGCCGGATGGGCGTCCCTAAAAAGCTGTAGTGGGCGCGAATCCGATTCTCCAGATAACGCTCGTAACTGAAGTGCACCAGTCTCCTGTCGTTCACGTGGAACAGGAAGGTCGGCGGATCTACGCGCACCTGCTGGGCCATGAATATCTTGAGCTGCCTGCCGGCCCTCGACGGCGGCGCATGGTGCTCTACAGCGTCGCGCACGATGCGGTTAAGCTCGCTGGTCGGGATGCGCACCAGGCGCTCTTCATGGACGCGCGCGGCGGTCGGCAGCACGAGATGGATGCGCTGACCGGTCCGGGCACTGATAAACAGGATGGGCACGTAGGGCATGAAGTTCAACTGCTGCCGGATTTGTGCCTCGAATTCGTTCAGAGTGTAGGTCGTCTTTTCAACAGTATCCCATTTGTTAACGACGACGATTACGCTCTTCATCTCTTCCAGGATCAGGCCGGCGATATGGGCATCCTGCGCCGTGATGCCTTCCTCGGCATCCAGCAGTAACACCACCACATCGGCACGCTGGACAGCCTTGACGGCGCGCAGGACGCTGTACTTCTCCACCCCCGGCGCGATTTTGCCCCGCCGACGAATCCCGGCGGTGTCGATCAGGAGGATCGGCATGCCCTCCCACACCAGACGGGTGTCGATAGCGTCGCGCGTGGTGCCGGCCAGGGGACTGACAATGGCCCGTTCTTCCCCCAGCAGCCGGTTGAGGAGGCTGCTTTTCCCGACATTAGGGCGGCCCACGATAGCAATTTTGAGAATATCTTCGTCATCCTCGTAAGCAGGGGCGGGCGCTCGCGTGAGGGCGCTGACAATGGCGTCCAGAAGATCGCCGGTGCCTGTGCCCTGCAGGGCGCTGATTGCATACACCTCCCCGACGCCGAGGCCGTAAAACTCCAGCGCGTTGTCCCGCCGCTGCCGGGTGTCGGCTTTATTGGCGGCAACGAGCACGGGCTTGTGCGTGCGGCGGAGAATCTCCGCGATCTCCTCGTCCGCGGCGGTGATACCCTCGATAGCATCAACCAGCAGGACGATGACATCTGCTTCTTCGATGGCGATCATGGCCTGGGCGCGGATCTGCGGCACGAAGTCAATGCTGCCCTCCGCCAGCGGGGAAACATTCCGCGCCCCCCGGGGCTGGTAGACTTCAATCCCGCCTGTATCGATTACCATGAAGGCCACGCCATTCCAGTCGGTCTCGGCCTGCAGCCGATCGCGGGTAGTCCCCGGGATGTCATCAACGACGGCCAGACGCTCGCCAGCGAGGCGGTTGAACAGCGTGGATTTGCCGACATTGGGGCGCCCAACCAGCGCGACCATGGGAAGTGGTTTCATATCCTGTTGTCCGCTCTCTGAATTGCCCGTGCATTGTAGCCGCCGGGCGCAGGAGGATCAACCCTGAGCTGGCGGCCCGCCCCCGGCCACGTAAGACAGGCCTGGCCGGGGCAGGGCTAGCTGGCGCGGGGCGTGGGGGGCGGCGGCGTGGAAGCGGTCGGCGACGCTTCTGGCACAACTGCTGAGATCACGACTTCAGGCATCGGAGGCAGCACGGAGATGATGGCTGATTGCAGCCCCTGGCGGCCGATGACAGCCTGCAGAAGAACCTGATGCGTACCGACGTCTAACCCGGTCAGGTCAGCCACGATCGCGATCTGCGAAGAGCTGAGCGTGTCCAGGATGGGCTGAGGCCCGGTTATCAGCATGGAGACGATGTTGGGCGTGATAGCGGCCTGCAAGCCTTCGCCAAGCCCCTGAATCTCAACCGGCAGATTGTCAAAGCGGCGGCTGGCGGTCAGCGTTTCGATCTGCACGGTGACAGTGATGTCCTGCCCGGCCGGCAGGAATACGCCGGCTGGCAGGTCAAGCGTGACTTCAGTGCTGAAGGATTGGGTCTGCCCGGTCAGATCGATCGGGCTGGTCTGGATGGTGCCCGGAAGATGCTCCAGATCGTCGGGCAGGCCGCTCACCAGTATCGACTGAGGATCGTACGTTATGGAATACACAACGTAGCCGTCGGCAGGCTCGCCAACTACATCCGGCACAATGAAAACCTCGCGGTAATCCGCGCCCGGCTCTATCTCCACCGCTACATCGACTGTATCTGGCGATAACGTAACTTCGGTAATCGGCTGTCCCTGGCTGTCCACCGCGAAGAGGCGGAAATTGCGGGTGAAGGTGTTACGCTCATTCCCCAGGTGCAGGCGGACCGTGGCGGAAGCTACGCGCGCCACCTGCGAAGCCGTTCCGCTGGCCAGTACTTCGGGCGGGTCGAAGGTGATATTTCTCACTTCCAGGCCGGTGGAGGGCGGCGTCCGAATATCCTCCACCACCGGAATCAGGCGCTCGGCGGCCTGGTCAATGGCTACGGTCAGTTCTTGCGGCTGGATATCTTCGACCACAATGCGATCGCCCGTGGCGAAGGTCACCTTCATAGGGACAGTGTAGACACCCGGCGGTTTGCCCGTCAGGTCCGCCGTGATTTGAATGTCCTGAAGAGCCAGATTCTGCCAGACGCCGGTAGATGCTCGCAGCACAAGCTGGGCTGTCGCCACCGGTATGTTGGTGACAATCATGCCCTCGTCCACCACAACCCGGATGGGGATTCGCTCCGGATAGCGGCGGGACTCGACCGGGTTATGGCTGTTGACGGCGGCGACCCAGATGAATACGGCCAGCAGAAGCGACCCCATCAGCCAGATGGCATTTTCTGCCAGAAATCGAAGTGCAGGCGATGAGGGACGCATGACAACCCTTCAGCTCGGGAGGATACGGTTAAGGCGGTTGCGCATAGTTTGCAGCCACCGGGGCCAGCGGCTGGCTATCGGGCGGCGGTCCTCAGCGCCGTAAAAGGCGATCAACACCGTGCGCAGGCGATTGCTGTCCAGGCGGCGGATCATGCGCCCGCCGTTGGTCACCGAGATCTGCCCCGTCTCTTCCGACACCACAACGCAAATAGCATCGCTGACTTCGCTGATGCCGAGTGCGGCGCGATGCCGGGTGCCCAGCTTGCGATCGGAGAGGCGGTGGCCGGAGGACAGAGGCAGCACACAGGCCGCCGCGGCTATAAGCCCGCCGGTCAGGATGGCAGCGCCGTCGTGCAGCTCTGTCTTGGGCCAGAAGATGGTCAGCAGCAACTGCGGGGTTACCGCGCTGTTGAGCAGCACGCCTGTATTGATATAGTCCTGCAGGCTGGTGTTCCGCTCCAGCACAATCAGGGCGCCGTGTTTTCGTTCTGCCAGCCGCTCGGCAGCGACACAGATGTGCTCAATGATCTCCTGCTCCTGGGTTTTCCTTTTGGACCGGCCGATGAACGGCGTCTCGCCCAGCCGGGTCAGCGCCCGCCGCAGCTCGGGCTGAAAGATCACGGGGATGGCGATAACGGCGCCCATCAGCGCATAACCCATCAGCCAGCGCAGCCCGGTGAGCTGCAGCACGCTGGTGAAGAATCCCAGCAGCACCAGCACCAGCAGGGTGCCGCGCAGCAGCGCAACCGCCTGTGTCCCGCGGATCAGGAGGCTGGCAGCGAAAAGAAGCCCGGCTACCAGCAGAATATCCAGCAGAGAGACCAGGGTGAAGTTGTCGAATGCCCACAGAATTTCCATTGCAGAGAGGAGGCGCTAACCTCCCAGGGTGCTGAGCAGCCGTTTGTAGTCTTCGACTCCTGGCGGGTTCAGTGCCACAATCTGGCGGATTGTCTCCGCGGCGGCGCTGTGCAGGCCAGCATCGAGTTGCAATTCCCCCAGGGCGTCCAGTTGAGTCACGGCGTCAGCCTTGCGCCCCATATGGGAATAAAAGGCAGCCAGGCGGGATCGGAGCGCCATTTCTTCCGGGTACAGGGCGACCTGCTCCTCCAGCGTGTGGGCAATCAGGTCAGGTCGCTGCTGACGAGCGTACAGGCGCATCAGCTCATCCAGCTCCTTGATGGCATCCACACGGTTATTGAGCCGGTAATTGAGGTCCATCAGGGCTTTACGCGTGCGCTCATCCTCCGGGGACATCATCTTGATCTGTTCGTAGGTGCGCAGGGCCTGTCGCAGATCCAACCGCGTGATGCTGATATCGGCCATGCGGTGCAGAATATGGACGATCTTGTCTGAGCGGACCTGGAGCCTTTCCGCCAGGGTATAGGCTTCCTGGTAGGTGTCGCGCGCCAGGTCGAAATCGGCAAGCTGGTAGTAGGCGTCGGCCAGATCGATATACTGCTCCAATACTTCCGACCAGCGTTCTTCCTTCCGCAGCATGTTGATCAGGCTGGTGCGGATACTCAGGTCCATGGGGGCGATTTCCAGGACCTGGTTGAGGATGCTGGCGGCGCGATCGCTCTGATTGCGGACCAGGTAAGTTTCGGCCACGACACGATATTTCTCAATCGCGGTCTGGCTCTGGTTGTCGGCCATCAGAATCTGCCCCACGCGCAGATGGACCGGGAGGTAAGTCGGGGCGATCTGGATGGCGTAGTGCGCCTCATCCATGGCCAGCGTCAAATAGCCTTCTCGCATGTAGCGATCGATCTTGGCGATCGATTCGGTGAGGCCCTCGCCGCCCTCGGCGATCTGCTCCACCATGGCATCGGCGCCTTCGGCAGTCTCTTCCAACTGACGCCGGGTTTCGGCGACCCGCTGCTTCCAGTCCGGGCCGGTGAGCAGGCTGAAGAAGCGCTGATTCATCGCCAGCAGTTGCCGCTCATCGCCTTTGGGGATGCTGCTCTGAAGGTCGTTGTAGACCGCATTAAGCTCGTCGCGTTCCTGTTCACCCAGAGCCAGGCTGAGATCGACAATGCGCAATGTCTCGATAAGGTGGCGGGCGGCTTTGTGTGGATCGTTCAGGGCCACGTATGCCTGGCCCAGCCCGTGATGCGCCCCGGCGGCAAGTTTGCCTTCAGCCAGCGCCAGCGAAAAATTTTCAACGGCCTGCTGGGGCTGCGATTCCTTCAGCAGGAGCATACCCAGGTTGAAGTAAATGGCCGGATGGACGAATCCGGATGCCACCGCCTGCTTATAGATCGGGATGGCTGCGGCGGCATCTCCCTGCCGGTGCAGCTCGATCGCCTGGATAGCGTACATGCTCCCGCCGGAGAGATCGCCCGTTTCAAAAACGGAGCTGGCCAGGTCATTGAGGGCAGTCTCCTCTGTCTCCCCGATTGGGCCGCGCGGATCAGATTCGCCAATTTCCGGGTCCGCTACGATGGGTGCTACGTCGAAAGATTCGTGCCGTCTGTCGGCAGTTTTATCTGTCGATTCGACAGGCGGCGCGGTAATCAGCGTTTTAGATTGCAGCGCCTGGAGGGTGTTGAGCGCCTGAGCGTTGTCGCGGTCCAGCCGCAGGGCGCGCTGCACCGCCTGAATTGCGCGCTCGTTGTCTTCCATGCGCTGGAAGTTGAAAGCCAGTGTCAGATATTCGCGGATAGCTTTTTTGACTTCGCCGGTGCGCTCGTAAGCGGTGGCCAGCTTGGCGTGGATCTGGATCAGGCCGGGGGTGAGGTGGGTGGCGCGCTCCCAGTTGCCGATGGCTTTTTCCAGATCGCGCTGGGCGATATAGATATCGGCCACCTTGATATACTGCTGGGCAGCTTCTCGCAGGCGGCCCATCCGCTCCAGAACATCGGCGCTTTTTTCCAGAGGGATCGGATCATCCGGCGCGAGCTGGTGGGCCCGGGTGTAGACCTTGAGCGCCTCCTCGAGCCGGCGGGCCTGCAGCAGGGCCAACCCCAGGCTGCGATGAGCATCGGGGTCTTCTGGGAACTCCTGCACAGCGCGCCCATAGGCGGCAATCGCCCGGTCCCACTGCTGATCCCAGGCGGCGCTGTGCCCGGCGTTCATCGCCTTTTCGTAGATTTTACGATTCCCGGCCATGTTGTCTCCCGTTGTTGCGGAGGCTCTCAGGCTCGACCAGGGCGCCGGATGGGCAGCGAACAGATCGCCGACGCCGGGTCAACGCTGCTGACCGGCTCAGCGCGCGATCCGGTGAGAGTCTCACGTCGTGGCAGCCGTTATCCTGACGGCACAGACGGGCTAAATTGTATGCGCCAGTATAGCATAGGAGCCGGATTGACGCACAAAGATAAACGCCCGACAACCTCAGAGAAGTTGCCGGGCGCTGCTTTCTTAAAATGCCGTGAGACGGTTGCCTGTCTCAGGCATGAGGGGCCGTGTTAGCTGGCGCGAGCCGCGAGCTGGGCGGCCTGGTCGGTGACGCTGATCCAGTCCCAGTGCTCGCCGCCGAAGAGGCCGTCAGTCTCAACTGGCTTATCGAGCCACGGCTTGACCTGGTAGAAACCAGCCGACATGAACAGCGGCATGATCGGATGCAGGCCGTTGTAGCCGAAGAAGTCTTCCTCAATCTGGGCGTACAGAGCGGCGCGGACATCGGGATCCATTTCGGTCTGGGCCTGGGTGATCAGGTCATCGACTTCGTCGCAGGGGCGCATGAAGTCGTTCGAGGATTCGCAGTGCAGACCGGCATCGAAGACCCAGTTGTTGGCATCCGGGTAGTCGGGGGCCCAGCCGAGCGTCCACATGTTGGGGCGTTCCGCGGTGGGCGTGTCGGCGCTGGTCGTCCGCAGCAGCACGGAGAATTCCTGCTGTTCAATCGTGAACAGGCCAGGGTTGCAGCCAAGCGTATTTTCAACTTCGGCCTGGACGAACTCGGCCCATTCCGCCGCACCCTGGTAAACGACCACGTCGATAGCCGGGAAGCCGTCGCAGTTGGGGTAACCGGCGGCTTCGATCTCGGACTGAGCGAAATCAGGATCGTAGCCAATGCCAGCGCCGTTGATGCCCACTTCGTTGATCGGCACGGCACCGAACATGCCGGGCGGAACGTAGTGCATCATCGGTACACCGCGGCCCTGACGAATTTCAGAGACGAACAGCTCGCGGTTGACCGACGCGGAGAACGCGCGACGGGCGTGAACATTGTCGAACGGAGGCTGGTCATGGCCGAAGCCAAAGTAGAAGACCGACAGGGTGACCTGCTGGACAACTTCCTTGGACAGTTCGGGGTCGGCAAGCACGTTCTGCAGTTCTGCGCTGGGAACGCCGGTGATATCAAGCTGGCCGTCCTGATAGAGGGCGTAGATGGTGCCGCCATCTTCCAC
>JARKNX010000111.1 GCA_029976025.1 Aggregatilineales bacterium
CGCGTCAATCTGGTAAAAGCGCAGCCCCACTCCGCCCTCGAACGTGAACGGATAGACGGCCACCGGCGCGGCCAGGTCAAAACGGTTGATGCGACCATCGCTCAGCCCACCAACCCGGGTTGGTCCATTATAGAGGATACGGCCAGTATCACAGCCATCCACAATCAGAGTCCACTCATCCAATTCTGTACCGAGCGGCCTCTCGACGACGAAATTAATACGCATTTGCTGGCCAGCCGGGATTGGAAACGTTCCGGTGGTTGGCCCGCCGGAAGAGCTGGTGTAAAGGCCCCAACCTTGTATACCAGATACAAACATCTGGGCCAATTGATTCATATAGACCAGGCCGCCAGAAGTGACTGTTGTGTGGACAAATGTATTACCATCACGAGGTGTATCAACATTGACAGACATACGAAAGTCGCCGCTATAACAGCCAAGAGCCGTGATAGAGCGGACGCGGAATGTATTACTCTGGGCAAAAACAGAAGGTATGCCAAGGAGCAATACAATAGCTGTAGCCATCAGAAGCGAACGTACCAGTGTTTTATGGAACATGAAATTTCTTCCTTACTCAACTACAGGACGATGACACGGCGACGATAACACAGCATTATATACTTTGTAGGACTGAACGCGCAATTCTGCTAGAACCCATTTCAAAAATATCTGCTGAAGCGAAAATAGCGGCATGAGCAGACATGACTTAACCGACGAACAATGGGCAGTGATTGAACCGCTCATGCCCAAAAGACAGGCGAAGCAAGGACGGCCCCACAACGATGACCGGCGGTCGTTGAATGGCGTTTTATATGTGCTGAAAACGGGTTGGACCTGGGAGGACCTGCCGCGTAAGTATGGTTCAGACAGCACATGCTGGCGGCGGTTGAATGCATGGTCGCTGGATGGGACATGGGAACGGATTTGGCGCACCTCCCTGAGCCAACGCGATGCCGCCGGCAAACTGGAATGGGCACAGGCTCTTCTAGATGGGAGCTTCGCGCCCGCTAAAAAGGGGGCGATGGAGCAGGCAAGACGAAGGTCGGCAAAGGCTCGAAAGTGATGGCGGTAGTCGATGGCAGCAGTGGCTTGCCCATTGGCTTGTATGTAGACAGTGCCTAACCGCATGAACTGACATTGGCCGAACCAACGCTGCAGACCACCTCTATTCCGCGCAAACGTGGCCGTCCCCAAACGCGACCGAAAGAATTGGTGGCAGACAAAACCGATGATAGCGCTGGCTTTCGTCACAAGTTACGCCGTCGCGGTGTCAAGCCTGCGATTCCGGCCTTTGAACGGCGCAAACACAAGAAACCGAAGCGCGGTAGTCCGCTCCGGTACGGAGCAGACTACCGTCAACGCTGGAAAGTTGACCGAATTTTGAAATGCGTTCTATGTATGCCGTCCTGATTTCGAGATCAGCCAGCAGGTCTACCGGCGGAGGATCAGGGTGGCTACGCCGCCGGCCACGAGCACTACCGCCGCCAGGCCGAGCACGAATACCCCGGCGTAATCCCACAGCGTACCCAGCGGGCCGGTTGAGCGCGTGTCCGTCTCCTGGCCCGGCCTGTCGCTGAATAATGAGCCGCTCGCAGCCTGCGGCCGCGGAGGGACAAAACCGGATGCCGCACCAAATACAACATCAACCGTCTCGCCCGGCACCACGTTGACGCTGAAGGTGTCGGCTGTGGTGATGCCGTACCCCTGCGGCGCGGCAGCCATCACCATGTAACGGCCCGGCTCCAGGTTATCCACACAATGAGGCTCGTTCTGACCATCCGTGGTGTGGCTGTCAATAGTCGCCCCACCCTGGTTGACGAGGGCAATCGTCCCACCAGCCAGCAGCCCCTCACCGCTCTCCTGGAGTCGGTTAGGATTGGCGTCTTCGAACAACACCGAACACACGCGCCCGGTGGTTACATTCCGCAGGAAGGCGATGGGGACTGCCGCCTCTGCTACAGGCGCCGGTTCATATTCTTCTATAGGCCGGACCGTCGGTTCAAGAGCAGACGCCTGGGCCGATTCATCAGGACTCCCTTCCTCGCCGGTCGATTCTGCATCCCCCTCTGCGGCGGCATCTGCTGCATTGCTGGCGCGCCCTGTCCCCCGGGAAGCAGGCCGGACAATCAACTCCTGCCCCGGTGACAGGATACGGGCGCTCTGCCAGTCAAGCCCGTTCGCGGCAAGCAGCTCGCCAATATCGATCTCATAAGCCACGGCAATACCCGCCAGTGTGTCGCCAGGCCGCACGACGTGGACAATCGCCCCATCCGCGCGGGGAGCCTGGGGCGCGACTTCCGCCGCAACAGCCGAAACCACCGGCGCCGCCGGCTGAGCGCCGGTCTGAGCATCGCCTGTAGTAACTGAGCCAGAAGTCAGGGTGAGCGACGCGCCATCCCAGAATACGTGCTGGTGGCGGACCGGGACCTGCATCTGAGCGTTGAGAACTACGGTGACTGACCCACCAGAAGCCTGTGCATTGACTACCATCTGCTGGAAGCCAGTATAAGGCGCCGCAGGGGTGGACCAGACAATACTGGGAGAATGGGGGTCGTTACTGCCGGTCGGATCAATTCCCACCCGAAAAGTGGCGTTGGTATTTGTCTGCGCCACAACATTGCCGTCGCCAGTGATGCAGGGATCAATAGTCTGCGCCGCGTCGCTGTCGCAGCTCCACATGCGCCCAAACGCAGAGAGCTGCAGATCGCTGCCGGGCTGAATGCCGCCTACCGTCTGATACAGCGAGATGTCGTAGGCCGACCACCCCTTATAAGCATCGAACGAGCCATTCCCCTCATAAATTCCGGCGTTAGACACGACTTCCTGTCCACGCCGAAGCTGGCGACCGACCAGGCCACTGCCCGCGTTAGATGACACCTGCCATCCCGGCGGCGCGGAGAGAGTCATGCCATCGCCATGCGCCTGCTCGAAGTTCCCGTTGTTGAGGAGATTCTGCTGCGCCAGCGCGGGCATGACCGCCAGCAGTAAAGATGCCAGCAAAAAGATGAGGAGGAGCGGCCTTGCCAGTGATCTGTATTTCATAGAAAGACGATGAAACATTTGCATTGTCCCTTGCGACCAACTTTTACACCAATCGCGCTTCCGTGCGCCGCGCGGCGCCGCAAGCGCGAAACACCTGTACCAGACAGGCCAGAACGCTGGCGTCTCGCGCCAGACCAGCTAGCCTAACACGGATACCCTCATCAGTCAACGCTATTATCGCGAGTCGCTCCCTACGTCTGCCTGACAATATGTATGTTTCTGGCTTACAGCGACCGCCGGCGCAGAATGTTGCAGTTCGCCTCTCCGGGGTACTATAATGCCATCAGCTTACCGTCAGTCGGGGCCTGGAGATAACCCGGGGCCATGCTGGAGAGGACGCCGGCCACCCATCATGAATATCAGTCAGGAACAGTTGCAGAAACTGGTTGAGGATATCACGCGGCAGGTGGTGGCAACGGTGAATTCGCTGACCGGCGAAGATGTCAGCCCCTCTGCCGAAAATATACCGCTTGCCCGTTTGATCGATCACACGCTGCTCAAGCCCGAAGCGACCGTCGAGCAGATTGCTCAGTTATGCTCCGAGGCGCGGCAGCATCGTTTTGCCTCCGTATGTGTCAACCCGCCCTACGTCAGGACCTGCAGGGAACTCCTGCGCGACGTAGAGGATGTGGCTGTGTGCACCGTGATTGGCTTCCCCCTGGGATCGCATGTAACCGCGGTCAAGGTCTACGAGACCCTGCAGGCTATTGCCGATGGGGCGTCAGAAATAGATATGGTGATCAACATCGGCGCGATTAAGAGCAAAGATTGGGCGCTGGTGAAGGAAGATGTGGAACGCGTGACGGCTGCTGCTCATGCGGGCGGCGCCCTGTGCAAAGTCATCCTGGAAACTGGCTTGCTCACCGAAGAAGAGAAGGTGATGGCCTGTCAGATATGCCAGGCCGCTGGCGCGGACTTCGTCAAGACAAGTACGGGGTTCGGCCCGGGCGGGGCGACGGTCGAGGATGTCACCCTGATGCGGCAGACTGTCGGCCCGCTTATGGGGGTCAAAGCGTCAGGCGGCATCCGCGCCTACGAAGATGCTCGCCGCATGATTGCCGCCGGAGCCACCCGCCTGGGGGCCAGCGCGGGGGTGCGCATCATGCAGGAGGCAGCCGGCGCTGCCGGGCCAGAACAGCCAGATAGCAAAGGCTACTGAGCCGGCTCCGCAGCATCCGCATTATCAGGCTCAAAGGTCATACGAACTCCCCCATCAGGAGCGGTCGTGATGGGGGTGCCGCGCAGCCCGTTACAAATAGAGGCGTCATGGCTAAAATTGCCATTATCTCCGATATCCATGCCAACCTGACAGCCCTTGAGGCTATCATGCTGGACCTGCGGCGGCTGGCTCCCGATCAGGTGCTGGTCCTGGGGGACATAGTGGGGCGCGGCCCGCGCGCTGTTGAGGTTCTGGAGCTTGTGGCCGGCCAGAACTGGCAGGTAGTCATGGGCAATCACGAGGAGTTCTGGGTGCAGTCAGGTCGCGGGCAGCTCCCGGAGGAATGGGGCGACAACTGGTGGAAGCCGACCCGCCTGCAAATCGAGCACCTGGAGAAGCGATGGTTCGATTGGATGGAAGCCTTACCGCGTGAATACGTGGTCCAGATCCCCGGCGCTCCGGCTGTGCTGGCCGTACACGGCAGCCCGCGCAAGATTAACGAAGGACTCTACCATCATGTCCCTGCCGAAGCCCTGATCGAGACGCTCGGACAGGCGCCCTGCCCCATCATCGTTGGCGCCCACACCCACCATCCCATGAACCGTCGCGCTGGCAGGTACTGGGTGCTGAACAGCGGCTCTGTCGGCGCTCCGTTCAATGAAGACCCATCGGCACAATATCTGCTCCTGATCTGGCGCAATGGCGAATGGCACGCCGAGTTCAGGCGCGTCGCCTACGATTTTCAGTCCGAGCTGCGCTACTGGCATGCCAGCGGGTACTGGACATCGGGAGTCGCGGCGCAGATTTACGCCTACGAATTGGAGACAGCGAGCTTTCACTTCTGGCACTATGTACGCTTTTGCGAAGTTTTCGAGCTACGCTACAACCGCCCCGACAGCTTCGCCCGCTACCGCGAGGAATACCCGCTCTACCAGCAATACTGTCAGGAGCGCAATCTGTCGTCGCACGATACCGCAAACCTGCGCCAGTACCGCGCACAGATCGAGCGCTGAACGCGCATCAGCCGGTTGAGATCCGCCCTTCTGCGACCTGCCATACCGCGGCCTTCTGAAGAAATGAAGCACTGAAGACCCCTGGATCGGTCGTGGTCAGGATAGACTGGGTCGCCCCATCAATGCGGTCGAGCAGGTAGACACGCCGGTCAGCGTCCAGCTCAGCCACCACATCATCGAGCAGCAGAATTGGCCATTCGCCAATACAGTCGCGCATCCACTCCAGCTCCGCCAGCTTGAGCGACAGGATCGCCGTGCGCGTTTGCCCCCGGGACCCGTAAAGGCCGACATCGCGCTGATTAATCTGAAAACGAAGCTCATCACGGTGCGGGCCGAGCAAGGTCATGCCCCGTTCCACATGCTCTTCGCGCCCGATCTCCAGCGCCTGCAAAAACTGCGGCGCGATCTCCTCCGGTTCCATCTGCCGATGCAGATCCAGGCCCCGCACATTGAACGACATCTGACCATCCCCATCAAGCGTAGGCGTGAAGCTCGGCTGGTAGGAAATTTCCAGCATTTCGCGCCGGCCAGTGAGATCGAGGTGACTGTGCTGGGCGATGCTCTCCAGTTCCCGCAACAACCGCTGCCGCCCGGCAATCAGGCGGGCGCCGTGCTCGGCCAACTGCACATCCCAGAAAGCCAGCTCCTCCAGGCCGGATTGTCCTTCCCCGATCCGGCGCAATAATGCGTTACGTTGCGGCAGCAATTTCTCGTAAGTGTCCAGCGACTCGCAGTAAGCGCGATCGGTCTGACAGAGCGTGGCGTCCATGTAGCGGCGGCGTTCAGCCGGAGACCCTTCAATCAGGCTGAGATCGCGAGGCAGGAACAGCACTACATTGATCTGCCCCACCAGGTCCATCACTCTTTTAGGCACGCCGTTCAGCCGGATATCTTTCCTGGTATGCTGATCGGAGCCATTGCGATCCTGCACGAGCGTGATCTCCACGCGCTCCAGAGGGCTGCGGCTGGTCACCACATCCGCGCTGAGACGCGCGAACGGGATGATGTCCTGCTCAGCCTGCCAGTTGATCATCTGCCAGTCGGAGACCGTATAAGGAGAGTTGCACGTCGCCAGGTAATAAATCGCCTCCAGCAGGCTCGTTTTACCCTGAGCATTGGCGCCATGCAGCAACACCGGCCCCTGCGGCAGGGTTAATTCCAGCCGGGCATAGTTACGAAAATTGACGAGCGAAAGATATTCGATATACATGCCAGACCTGAACCTGACGAAGACGCTTGCCGATTCTAACACTGGCCGGCGTGACCGCACAGCGTTTCATGCTGGTGGGTGCGAGCAAAGGTTGACAGGCAAACTAGGCTGCACAGGCACAGAGGGTATCCCACTGACCGCTGAGGAAGGCGGCGCGCGCTTTGGCGACGAGGCGGGCGCCGCGCTCGTTCCATTGAGCGCCAGCGATTTTCAAGCGACCCTGGCCGAGTTGCTTACAGCCGCTTTCCATCGTGCCGGAGCCAATCTGGTAGCCTACTGCGCGGTAGCGGTCGTAGCGCAAGCGAGTGCGTTGGCGTGCGAAAAAGGTCAAAGCGGAGCGGACGGGTTCAGGGGCGGTGGGAGCACAGGCGCGGCAGGCGTGAAAGACCCGGGCGCGCTGACCGTGCTGTAAGGCGGCCTGCTGCTCGGCGAGCCAGGTCTGCCGGGCGGCGTCATCGGTGAAAGCCGCCTGCGCCACAGCCCGGACGTAGCTGAAGGCGTGATACCAATCGACAATCTGCACGGCACGCGGGAAATGCTCCTCCACGATACGCCAAATCCAATCAGCCCCGTCGGCCACCATAACGACCTCCTCAGCCTGGTCAGCCAGACGCTGAAAACCGGTGGCCCAGGTTAAAGCACTGAACTCAGCCGCCGGTTGCCAGTCGGTGTAATAGCTGATGGCGGCGGCACGCCGCTGTTCATCGACCTGCCACCAGACCCCCGCTTTCATCTCATGCCAGTCGCCTGCGACATGCACCATATACCCGTCCAGTGAACCATAAAGACGTCGCGGCTTCTCCTTCACGCGCCGATGCTCCCGCTGCGCCTCCAACGCCTGGCTCCAGTCCACTAGCTCCGTCTCCTGGTCCACGACCCGCTGCCCCATCCGTTGGGTCGCCTTACGAATGCTGTTGGAACTTAAGTCCAGATGCGCCACCCGTTGCAACACGTCGCAACAGCGCCCAAACGAGAGATTGGCCCCCAACAGCCCCGCCACTTGTTGCACTTCAGCACTCATCTGCCCCGGCATTATCCCCAACGCCTCATCTAATGGATAATGCCCCCGCCGACAGTCCGAACATACATAGTACGGACGCCGATACCGCACCCGCCCCAGCAGCGTGATACTCACCCCCTCGCGCCACCGTACATAGTGCGCCCCTCCACCGCAGTGCGGACATTCCGCCTCGTCCGCCGGATAGTGGGGCGCTTGTGCCGCCAACCAATACCCCAGCATGGCTTCGCCCACCCGCTGCAATACCGCTTTCACCTCCCGCTCCATCTCCGTCAGACTCGCCGCTTCTTTCGTCCCCTCGTAGGCCGCCATAATCTCCGGTATATAGACCGTCAGCTTCTCTTCCAGAAA
>JARKNX010000112.1 GCA_029976025.1 Aggregatilineales bacterium
CAATCTGCCCGGGCAGGTTGCTTCTCCTACACGGAGTGTGGCGATTTCCAGGGATTGTATCTACGTCGTTGAAGTGGGCGATACAGCCTTTTATATCGCTCAACAGTTGGATGTATCGCTTAACGATCTGGTTCAGACGAACAGGCTGGAAAATCCGAACCAGCTTTATGAAGGCCAGGAATTGCAGATTCCCAATTGCGGGCCGAACGCGCTCCCCACTCAACCCGCCGGCCCGACACCGATCATCCAGCCACCTCCGGCGACGCCTACCAGCATGCTGCCGCCGCCGGTTGATGCGGAGGGGAATGCCATTCATGTCGTACAGCCGGGAGAGAATTTGTACCGTATCGCGCTGCGCTATGGCGTCTCAATGGATGTCATTGTGGCGGCTAATAATCTCGGCAGTCAGAATGCCATCCTGGTTGTGGGACAGCAACTGGTGATTCCACAACAGCCGTAGGGCTGTTTCAGACAGGCAGGCGGCGACGATTTCGTTGGCGATGAAAGCAGCGCTTCAGAGGATCGGCGCGGCGCCTGTGGTAGCCGGATGATGGTGGAAATGGGGGATTTGCGTGGGGTGGTGGTTGCATCTTTCCAGCCAGCCTGTGCTCGCCGTCAGGGTTGTTGCGGAGGAGCCGCCGTTGCTGGCCGTATGGGACAGCAGGCATACTGTTCATTACTATGACCGGTCGGATGCGACACCGAAGGGCGAACACCACTTCGATCTGCGGCTCTCATCCACTGATCTGAGTGACGCCTTCTGGAACGACTTCTCCGACAGCCTGAAGACCCCGGGCGGCTGCTATCTGTCGCCGGTCTATATGGCCGGCCTCAGCCTGTACCAGAGTCTTGATGGGCGGCTGCGACTGTACCATTTTCAGGATGGGAGTCTGGTGCTGGAAATTGAGGGGCGCCATGTCCCGCTTCACCGTGAGCAGGATGGCCGCTTTTTGATCGCAGCGCTGGATCGGGCGCTAGGCCTGTGCGCCGCTTTTAGCGATTCGGGTCAGCTCCATATCTTCCAGCAGCATGTTCGGGTCGGGGTATACGATATTGGATTGAACGACGGGGTAGAGGCCCGGCTCAACCTGGCGATGCCGGATGGTCTGGGCAAGCTGCTGATCAGCGATGGAGAGCGGGTGCTGATTATTGACGCCGCCGGACGGATCGTGCATGAGCTGCACAGTCACTACGCAGTCGGAGCGGCGGCTATCTCGCCGAACGGCGAGGTTATCGCCCTCAGCGATATGGACGATAATGTAATTCGCATTTACGATGGTGCGCTGCGCCCGACGCATCAGAAGTACGCTATCGACCTGATTGCGACTGCCAGGCAGGTGCAGCTAGTCGCTTCGATGCCCGGGCGAAAGGCCGGGATTGCCGCCCTGGATGTTTCGAATAACGGGCTGGTCGCTTTCGCGCTGGGCGGGGTAGTATGCGTGACCGACCTGACGATGTTCAGCGCCCTGCCGCAGCCCCGCGTTCTCCTGTAAAACGCGAGCGGACCTTTCTCCTGAGAGCAAAGGCCCGCTCACGCCCGCTGGCTACTTTCACTACCTGGCACATCCAATAAGTCTATTTCTTAGTTATTATTTCGCTGCTGCTTCAGTGCCGTTCTGGTAAGGAATTGGTGAACGCAGCCGCTTATTATGACTGATTATCTCTATATTTCTTGCCAGTGACAATGAGATAATTATCCTATATATGTCGCTATTGCATTGATAGTATTTTGAATATGATAACCAGTATCAGAAGCTCCCCATAGTTCCCGCCCTTCACCGCAGCCGGGGTAGTCTGAGCGATGAGATTGGAGGATGCGATGAATGGGCATTATTGGGGCTATCGCGCTGCTATAGCGACAGCCGTCTGTGTGCTGTTGATGACTTCTCCGCCTGTGACAAACTCTCAGGAAAGACTGCTTAGCATCATTTTCATGCATCACTCCACCGGCCAGAACCTGATCTGGCAGGGCAGTGTCCGCGAGGCGCTGACTGACCTGGGATATGAATTCTGGGATCATGGCTATAACGATGAAGGATTGACCGGGCCGGATGGCGAGCCGACCGGGATTGACTGGGATGTGCCCGACGATAACACCAATCCCGACGGTTGGGACGTTGTCTTCGGACAGCCCGTGAGTGACCCGCCGGATAATACGTTCAGCCATATGCTTCAGCACGATATCATCCTCTTCAAAAGCTGTTTTCCGGCCTCCGATATCACTGATGAGGCGATGTTTAACGCCTACCGGCAGTATTATCTTGATATTCGTGATGTGATGGACCGGCACCCGGACAAGCTGTTTATCGCCTTCACCACGCCGCCGCTGGTGCCGAACGCGACGACGCCAGAGAATGCCGCCCGCGCTCGCCGCTGGTCCGAATATCTGACCTCAGAAGAATATCTGGACGGGCATCCCAACGTTGCTGTATTCAATTTCTTCGATCTGCTGGCGGATGAGGATGGCTTCTTGAGGGAGGAATACCGCCCGGATGAATGGGATAGCCACCCGAACGAGCTGGCCAATCAGACTATCGGCCCGATTCTGGTCTATTTTGTGGATCGGGCTGCGCACAACTTCCTGGCCGGGGAAGCGGCCCAACCCGATCTTGAGACTGTGCGGGCCGAAGCGGCGGCGGGCATTCCGGGGGTCGCGCCTGGTGGCGCGCCACAGGTCGGCCTGCCGGCAGGTGTGATCGAGGATTTTGAGCGGGATGCTCTCCTGGAGGACTGGTGGGGGTACGCCGATCCCGGCGGGACGGTGACCTGCGAGCAGATCGAGCCAGGGTATGAATCCGGGCAGGCTCTTCAGATCAGGCTCAACCTCCCGGCCGATATCTATGGGGGGTGCGGTACGTCGGTGGATGCCGCCGGGCAGGGATGGAGCGCAGCAGATGGGATGATTCTGAGCTGGCGATCGGATACACCCGGGCTTGGCCTGGGAATCATCCTGATACTGGATGACACACCGTTCACGACAGTGATAGTAACTACCGGCTCCGGCGAATGGGAGACAGTGCCGCTGCGCTGGGAGAGCTTCGCCAGAGCTGACTGGGCCGATGAGGGAGGCGCTCAGGAATTCGACCCGGCGCTGGTGACCGAACTCAACTTCTCAGTCGGATCGTGGGAGACGCTCCAGCAGGGGATCATCCAGATCGATAACGTGCAACTTATGGCGGTTGACGGATAGCAGCCCGATCGCGACGGTCATCTTCTGTCCGGGCGCCGAACAGCATAACTATTCTGTTGTGCCGGCATCCTGATCGGCGGGGTAAACTATAGGCGACAGGATGGGATGCCTGCGGATGAGGTGCGCGTTTGGGGAACGGACTGCGAATCGCCATCGACGCCAGCCGGACGACGCTGGCCCGCCGGACGGGCACGGAGCGCTATGCGCTGGCTCTGGTGCGCGCCCTGCTGGCGCTGGATTCGCCGCACCAATTCATTCTGTATTTCCGCGACCGGCCGCCTTCCGATTTGCTACCGGGCGGTTCACGAGTCATCCAGCGGATCGTGCCGTTCCCGCGTCTGTGGACACATGTGCGCTTCGCTGCCGCTCTGTACGCTGACCGTCCCGATGTGACGTTTGTGCCAGCGCACACGCTCCCCTGGATTTTTCCCGGCCCGGCGGTTGTGACTGTGCACGATCTGGGATACCGCTTCTTCCCGGAGGCGCATTCGGGCTGGCCGCGCCGCTATCTGGAATGGTCCACGCGGTGGAGCACCCGCCGGGCCACTCTGATTCTGGCTGACTCAGAGGCGACGCGGCGGGACCTGGGGGAGGTGTACGGCACGCCGCCGGGCAAGATCAGGGTGATCTACCCCGGCGTGGACAGCGCGCTGGAGCGAATCGCAGATGGGGATAGACTGGACGCCGTGCGCCGCAAGTACGGCCTTGCCGGGCGGTATCTGCTGTTTCTGGGCACGCTTCAGCCGCGCAAGAATATCGCCCGGCTGGTCGCCGCTTATGCTGCCAGCGGCGTGTCTGAGCAGGGGGTTGAACTGGCGCTGGGCGGCGCGCGCGGCTGGCTGTACGATCCGACCTGGACGGCGGGCGTCCCGGGCGTGCGCGAGTTGGGCTACGTGGATGATGCCGATATGGCTGCGCTGTACAGCGGCGCCGAGGCGCTGGTTTTTCCATCCCTGTATGAGGGATTCGGCTTCCCGGTTCTGGAAGCCATGCGCTGCGGCGCGCCCGTGATCACGAGCAACACGTCCAGCCTGCCGGAACTGGCCGGAGATGCGGCGCTGCTCGTCGATCCGCTTGACACGGCGGCAATCAGCGCGGCGATTGGCGAGATCGTTGGGAGCCGCGATCGGCGGCGCCAACTGGCCGATCGCGGCCGCGTTCAGGCACTGCGCTTCACCTGGGAAAGCGCCGCCCGGGCGACGCTGGCAGCTCTGGAAGATGCAGCTTCCGGGGCATTCTCATGAAACGAAGGAGTGCGCTGTGTACCGTCAACCTGCGGATTCTTCTCTCCCCGGCCGGATCGCCCATGTGATGCAGTATGCGATCCTCGTGCCCTTTCGCCGTATCCGGCAGCAGGGAGGGATAGGCGTCGTCACCTGGGCATTCGATCGGTCGCGCCTGCTGCTCACCGGCGTGCCCACGCTCCGGTTCGCTCGCATTACGGATACGCTGTACGTTGGCGGTCAGATCGGGCCGCGGGGGTGGCGGCGCCTGACAGCGGTGGGGGTGACTTCCATTGTGAATATGCGCGGTGAGCGCGATGATCGCGCATCCGGCATTGATGTCCCGGTGGAGCGTTACCTGCACCTGCCGACGGTGGATGATGATCCGGTCGATCTGGAGAAGCTACGGCACGGCGCGGACTGGATCGCCGGGCAGATTGCGGCGGGCGGGGCGGTTTACGTCCACTGTGCGGCCGGGTCGGGGCGCGCCCCGAGCATGGGAGCGGCTTATCTGATCGCGCATCAGGGGATGTCCACTGACGAAGCTCTGGCCGCGATTAGAGCCAGGCGGCCGTTCATCATGCCGATGGCGGAGCAGGTGGACCGCCTGCGTGAGTTCGAGAGTCAGGTCGGGAAAGCCTCGCAGAAAGCGGATACGAGCGGCTCCTGATCCGGTGTAGTTCTTCTTCGCAGTAATCCCTTCGCCGGGCCTGCTTACCCCTGGTTCGTTCCTGATATCAGCCTGCCGGCCATATCTTACGATCCCAAAGCCCGATTGATCATCTCCGGGCAGTATTTTTCTTATCTGTGCGTCTTATAGGGTATGGAGCAAGGAGAGAGTATGGATGATGGCTTTGACGCACAGGAACAGACGCTTGTCAGGAATGCGCTCGACGATCCGGCGGCGTTCCAACAGCTTTATGAGCGCTATTTCAGGCGTGTGTATGGGTATGTGGCTTCACGTATCGACAACCGGCACGACGCGGAAGATGTAGTCTCCGAGGTTTTTCTGCGGGCGATCCAGAACCGCGCTCAGTTACGAAGCCGGCATCCGGCCAGTTTTGCCGCCTGGCTGTTCGCCATTGCCCGCAACGCAGTGACGGATCACTACAGACGCCGTGATCAGGCCGAAACGGATATCCCGCCTGACTCAACGCCTTCGATCGCCATGACGGAGCTTCACCCGGATATGGCCCTTGTCGCCGGAGAAGATGCGGCGCGGCTCCGTAGCATGATCGCTGCATTGCCGGAACGCAAGCGCGAAGTCGTCATGCTGAAGTATTACGGCGGGCTTCGCAATCAGGAGATTGCGGCGGTGCTTCAGATTGGCGAAAAAACAGTCGCCGCCTATCTCAGCCGCGCGCTGGATGAACTGTATGAGCAATACACAACATCCCTGTCCGAATCTGAGCAGAAAGTGGCCGGTCATGACTCATGAACGTAATTTTCAATCATTAACACCGACGAGCAGGCTGACACTGGCCGAAATGGAGCAGCGGATCACGCTTTCATCGCCGCAGCCGCGCGAAGGCTTCCAGCAGGAGCTGGCGCAGCGGCTTCGTGCAGCGTTTGAGCAGCATAAAAGCCCCACCCCTGACCTGATCTCGATACCATCCCGCAGATATAGGCAGCGATCGGTGCGGACGGCTGCCACCCTGATCGCCGTTCTGATCCTCGGAATCGGTGTGGTGGTCGCCCTGGGCACGATCTTGCAGAGGTTTCTCGATCATGATGCGGGCCTGAAGGCGGTCTTCGAACAGGGCCTCGGTCACGAAATCGGAATCAACCAGAGCCATGAGGGCTTCACGGTCACGCTGGAATGGGCTTATGCGGACGACAACCGACTCGTCCTTGCCTATGTTATTGGCGGACTGCCGGGAACGCCGTACACGAATCTGGCGAGTGATGCATACACGCTCACGTTGCGCGATACCGGGGAGGAGATTCCTTTCTACCAGGGGATGGGCGCTCTGATCGACCAGAATGGAGAAGCGATCGGGTGGGGTGCGCCGCCGGAACCCCTCCCGGTTTCTGACCGCTGTCTCCGTATCGACACCTACGATCTGGGCGCAATCGACGTTGGCGACAGGCAGACCCTCGATCTGACTTTTGAGGTGACTCCCTATGGCATCACGCTGCAGCAGCGAACGCTGATGCCGCTCGATCAATTCGACGCGATGAAGGAGGGTCCAGAGGCGCCTTTTACATTCGATTTCAGCATCCCGCTGGTCGATGAGCGGCGTACGCTAGACACCCCCCTCAGAGCGACTGACCAGGATATCACGGTCATTCTGCAGCGGGTCAACGTGACTCCCTCCCAGACTCATGCGATCGTTTGCTTTCTGCCGCCCGATCCGGCGCGCCAGTGGACGGCCATACCGAACCTCACCACGAGTCAGGGCGCAGTGGCGGGCGGCGGGGGCGCGCAGCCCTTCATGGATGGCGATCTCACGTGTACCGACTTTACCTACTTCGCCGGGATGCTCGATTACACGGGGGAATGGCGACTTGAAGTCACGGAACTGGTTGGCTTCGGCAGTGGTGGCGGGGATGACCAGCAGCGCATCGCTGGCTCATGGGTATTTAATTTCGCCGTGCCATAGCCGGCTCTTCAGGGCAGCATTGGGCGGCTACCCCCCCTGGCTTGTCGAATCGTGCCAGACCAGAGGGGGGTAAGCGCGCCGCACGGCGTAGTACAGCGGGACGGATACCAGCACCCCGGCGATGATCTGGGCGACGTTCGGGGCGATCTCCAGCGCCGCTTCCATGCCAACCAGGATGAGACCGGCGATGAAGTAGCCCCCGATCAGGATCGCGCCGCACACCACCGACGCCGCAACCAGCCGCCACGGCTCACCCCGGCCGCGCACGAGATACCCGGCGCCGAAGCCCATCAGGCCGTGGATGATCAGAGTGAAGATCGCCCACTGGGCATAGGGGGAGGTCAGGTCAGCCAGGGCCGTGCCCAGCCCGCCGGCGATAGCGCCGACGACCGGGCCGAAGGCGAACGCTGTGAACAACACGCCGGCGTCGCCGAGATGGACATAACCGCCGATGGGGGTGGGAATCTGCACGCCGCGCGTCAGGGCGAAGATTACGGCAGTCATGACGCCGGTCAACGCCAGAGTACGGGGATCGCTTATCTCTCGTTTGAACATGGCGCACCCCTTATGGATATCCTGTGATGTCTGCCAGTG
>JARKNX010000165.1 GCA_029976025.1 Aggregatilineales bacterium
ATCTTCGGCATGGCAACTCGATGCCGACGTCTCATCTAGCCAGACTATAGATTTCATATGCTCTCGTGGTAATAGCCAAATGTAATAAGAAATCAAGGATACTCATCAATAAAATTAAGAATGAAAATCTAACCAATCAACTCTGTATTATTGGGCAGAGCAGCGGGGCTGGAATTTGCGGCTGGGCATGGCGGCGGCGCGTTTCGATCAGTATGCTAGGACGAATATTGTACCGCACACCCGCCAGGGCCGAGCATGGACGCGAGCACGATCCAGCGCCTCAACGCGCTCAACCAGGACTTCTACCGCACGGTCGGGGAGGACTTCGACCGGACGCGCGGCGCGCCGTGGCCCGGCTGGGAGCGGGTGGGGGCAGCGGTGGGCGGAATGGTCAAGGCGCGGGGCGGTTCGCGTCGATGCGGGCATCGCACCGCCCCTACAGCGTTATCTGTATTCGATGTGGGCTGCGGGAATGGGCGGTTCGGGGTGTTCCTGGCGGAGCGGCTGGCCGAGATGGCCGCCGGAGGGACGGACGGCCATCCGTCCCTACGATATCACGGCCTGGACACGGACGCGGGGCTGCTCGACCGGGCGCGGGAGGCCCTGGGGCGGACAGGGCATGCCCTGTCCCTACAGTTGGATCAACGTGATATCATCGCCCACCCGCCCGACTCCGGCCAGTACGATCTGGTGGTCCTGTTTGGGGTGCTGCATCACGTGCCGGGGAGCGAGACGCGCCGGGCGCTGCTGCGGACGCTGGCGGAACGGGTCGCGCCGGGGGGACTGCTGGCCTTCGCCTGCTGGCGCTTCATGGATTACAGCCGCTTCCGGGACCGGATCGTGCCCTGGCCCGACGATCTGGCGGGGGCGGTCGAGGACGGCGATCACCTGCTGGACTGGCGGCGGGAGGAGGCTTCCGTGTTACGCTACTGCCACTCCGTGGACGACACCGAGCACGCCGCCCTGGTCAGCGCCACCGGCCTGGCCGAGATCGACACCTACCGGGCGGATGGCCGCTCCGGCGACATGAACCGCTACAGCATCCTGAG
>JARKNX010000181.1 GCA_029976025.1 Aggregatilineales bacterium
GCCTATGATCTGCGCCGACTGTGGCTGGAGGATGGGCGCGTGGAGGCGCTGCTCGACTGCGGCGGGGATCGCTGCACGACGCCGGTATGGAGTCCGGACGGCGCCTGGATTGCGTTTGAGCGCGTCGAGGCCGGGGCCGGCCTGCCGCGCCTGTGGCTGCTGGATATGACCGGGGACGGGCGCGCCCCCGCGCCGCTGTTCGCCGACGAGACCATATTCAGCCAGGCCGCCGTATGGTCCCCGGATGGGCGATGGCTGGCTTCCTACGACACGCAGAACAGCGGCATCCTGCTGGTCGATATGTCCGGCGGCGATATCGCCTTTCTCCCCAGCCTGAACGGCAGCCCGGGCGCGTTCTCGCCTGACAGCCAGCGGCTGGCCTTCCCCGATGTCGTCATCGCCGCAGATGAAAGTGCCCTGAGCAACCACCTCAAGATCGCCGATCTGGCGACCGGGGCAGTCGCGCCGCTGGGATCGCTGAATGAGCCGGTGGATGACGAACGGGCGGTATGGATGCCCGACGGCCAGTCGCTGATCGTGGGCCGCCGCTACCTGGATAGCCGCTACACCCCCGGGCGACAGCTCTATCTGGTGGCCGCGGCGACCGGCGACACCAAGCCCCTGGTCGTGGATGAGCGGTACTTCCACGGCTATTTCGCCTGGGACCCGACCGCCACTCGCCTGGTCATCCAGCGCTTCCGCCAGCCAGAAGGCGGCGCGGGCAGCGCCCCGATCACGCCGGAACTCTGGGTCTACGACACCACCGATCAGGCGCTGATTAAGCTGACGACGGACGCCTTCCTGCCGCAGTGGGTGCCCTGAACGAGGAGTCTCCCTGACGCCATGCGCAAATGTATCCTTTTCGCCAGTCTCGCCGTGATCATCGGCCTGAGCCTGCCTGTTCAAACGGGACAGGCGCAGGACCGGCCCCGCCTTATCGCCAGCTTCAGCATCCTGGCCGATGTCGCCCGCCAGGTGGCCGGCGACGCCGCCGACGTGGAGGCCCTGATCCCGGTGGATACCGACCCGCACAGCTTCACCCCCACCCCCCGCGACCTGGTCGCCCTGGCCGGAGCGGATGCTGTCTTCCTGGTTGGCGCGGCTTTCGAGGAGAGCCTGACCGAGACAATCGCCAATGCCGGCCCGGAGATCGCGCTCGTGATCGCATCGACCTGCGTCCCGATCCTGCCGTTCGGCGCCAGCGCGACAGACGTGGGGGCGCACGACAGCGAGATCACCCCGACCGCGCTCCCCCCGGAACTGGCGGCGGTCGCGGAACAGTGTCAGGCTCACCAGGCGGAAATCGCCGCCCTGTACGACGAGCCGGCGGCCGGGGCGGTTGCGCCGCTGGGGCCGCTGTACGCGCTTTCCTGCGGCGGCGGACATGAGGCGGGAGGCTGCGATCCGCATGTGTGGACTGACCCGCGCAACGCGATGTTGTGGGCGCTCATGATCCGGGACACGCTCGCCGCCCTGGATCCGGCTAATGCGGAGGTCTACGCCGCCAATGCTGGCGCTTATGTCGCGCGGCTGGCCGATCTGGCCGCCAGTGTCTGGCTGCCGGCCCTGCACAGCGTCCCGGAAGCTGGCCGCAAACTGCTGACGAATCACGGCTCGCTCGGCTATCTGGCGAACTGGGCGGGCTATGAGATTGTCGGGCTGGTCATCCCCAGCGCCAGCTCGCTGGCCGAATCCAGCGCCGCGGAGACCGCCGCCCTGATCGACCTGATCCGCGCCCGGAGCATCCCGGCGATCTTCACTGAGACCACGCTCGATCCGCGGCTGGCCGGCCAGATCGCCGCCGAGACAGGCGTGACGCTCGTCACCCTGTATACCGGCACCCTGAGCGGGCCTGACGGCCCCGCGCCGACGTACGAAGCGTATATGGATTACAACATCAGGGCCATCGTTGAGGCGCTTGGTGGTACAATTCAACCCTGATGGCGGGCCTGTTTTCGGCCCCGCCGGCCGGCACAATAGTCCCAGAGGCTCCGGTGAAACAGACAGATCAAACTCCCTCCCTCTCCCCTGAAGGCTGCCCGTCCCTGCTGGTGCATGAGCTGTCAGCCGGGTATCCCGGCGCGCGCGCCGCGGTGGACTCGATCTCGTTCGCGGTGCAGCCGGGCGAAAGCGTGGCCGTGCTCGGCCCGAACGGCGCCGGCAAAAGCACGCTGTTCAAAGCCATTGTCGGCCTGCTCCCTCACCACACCGGCTACATCTCTCTGTACGGCCAGGACTGCGCGATCAGCCACACCCTGATCGGCTATGTGCCGCAGCAGGAGCGCGTCGACTGGCATTTCCCGGCCACGGTGCGCGACGTGGTCATGATGAGCCGGGTGCGCCAGATCGGGTGGTTCCGCTGGCCGCGCCATGCCGACTGGGAAGCCGTGGATGAAGCGCTGGCCCGGGTGGGTATGGCTGATCTGCGCGGGCGGCAGATCGGCGAACTGAGCGGCGGGCAGCGCCGGCGCGTCTTCATCGCCCGCGCCCTGGCCCAGCAGACTAACGTGCTGCTGCTGGATGAGCCGTTCAGCGGCGTTGACGCCGCCGCCGGTGAGGAGATCATGGCCGTGCTGGATGCGCTGCACGCCGACGGCATCACCATCATCCTGGCTACCCACGACTTTCATCTGGCCGCCACCCGCTTCGACAAAGTCCTGCTCATGAACCGGCGGCTGATCGCCTTCGGCCTGCCCCGGCAGGTTTTCACAGCCGAAGTGCTCGGCCAGGCTTACCAGGGGCAGATTGGCCTGATGATGGAGGGGCAGCAGACCGTCGTCATCGTAGACGAGCACGGCTGTCCCGACACCGACAACTGACCCGACGGGGAGCACGCATGGACCTCTTTCACCTATTGTCAGACCCGCTTGGCTACGCCTTCATGCAGCGCGGCATGGCGGCCGTCCTCCTGATCGGCGCCCTCAGCGGTGTGATTGGCTGCTATGTCGTGGTGCGCGGCATGGCCTTCTTCGGCGACGCGCTGGCCCACAGCATCCTGCCCGGCGTCGCCATCGCTTACACTGTCGGCGGCAACCTGTTCGTCGGCGGGCTGGTCGCCGGTGTCGCGGCGGCGCTGGGCATCGGCTGGCTGACGCGCGAGGAGCGCCTCAAAGAAGATACCGCCATCGGCATCGTCTTCACCGGCATGTTCGCCCTGGGCATCGCCATCATCAGCACCACGCGCAGCTACAGCGTGGATCTGAGCCACATCCTGTTCGGGAATGTGCTGGGGGTGGGCGACGCCGACCTGCTGATCATGGCCGTCTGCGGGGCCGTCGTCGGGCTGGCTATCTTCCTGTTCTACAAGGAACTGCTGGTGATCAGCTTTGACCCCAACCTGGCCCGGACACAACACCTGCCGGGGGAACGGCTGCGTCTGCTGCTGCTGGTGCTGCTGTCGATCACGATCGTCTCCAGCCTGCAGACGGTCGGCGTCGCCCTGATGGTCGCCATGCTGATCACGCCGGCGGCGACCGCCCATCTCCTGACCCGGCGCTTTCACCACATGATGCTGCTGGCGGGGGTGCTGGGCGCCTTCAGCGGCGTGACCGGGCTGTATCTTTCCTTTTACGCTAACGTGGCTTCCGGGCCGGCCATCGTCCTGACCACGACAGCCCTGTTTCTGGCCGTATTTGCCTTTCGCCGGCTGACGATGAAAACCCGGTAGGACGGCCGTATGATGGACTTCAGGAACATCGTCGTCATCATCAACCCCGCCGCCGGACTGGAAGAGCCTTCCCTCAAAACGCTGAACAGCATCTTTCGCGGCGGCGGCGCGCACTGGGATGTTTCCATCACCAACGAGGCCGGGGATGGCCGCCGGCTGGCCCAGGCCGCCGTCGCCGCCGGGGCCGATCTGGTGATCGCCTCCGGCGGCGACGGCTCGCTGGCTGAAGTCGCCTCCGGCATGATCGGCAGCGAGGTGCCGATGGCTTTCCTGCCCGGCGGCACGGGCAATGTCATGGCGGCGGAGCTGGGCATCCCCCGCGATCTGGCCCGCGCCGCCATGCTCCTGTTCCATCCGACCAGCCGCCTGCGCACCCTGGACCTGGGCCAGATCGGGGAGCGGATGTTCATGATGCGGGTCGGGGCCGGCTTCGAGGCGGCCATCATTCAGCACACAACCCGCGAGATGAAGGAGCGCTTCGGCCTGCTGGCCTACGGCGTGGGCCTGCTGGAGACGCTGACGCTGCCCCTCACGGCCCGCTACACCCTCACCCTGGACGGCCAGACAGTCGAGACGGAAGGCTTCTCCCTGCTGATCGCCAACGCCGGGAGCATCGGGCGGCTCAACCTCACCCTGTCTCCCACGATCAGGCCAGATGACGGCCTGCTGGATGTCATGATCCTCCGGCGCGACCCGGAATCGATGCTGTCCATCGCCGCCAGCGTCATCCAGTTGGACGGATTCGCCGCCGGGCTGGAGCACTGGCAGGTCCGGGAAGTGACCGTTGCCGCCGATCCGCCGCAGGATGTCCAGTTGGACGGCGACCTGTTTGAGACGCAGACGCCGGTGACTGTCCGCGTCATACCGGGGGCGGTCCGGATTGTCGTGCCCGATCGCTGAGCCGGCGGCCCCGATCCGCGCCTCAGAACACGCCGTATCCCGGCCAACCCCGCCGCCGCAAATCCTGCTATAATACCCGGGCCGTGGGCCGATCAGCGACGATCGCCCGCACCACAGGTTGCGCGGAGCCTCTCCGGCGCGACCTCTGAGCCTGAACAGGATGGAGGATGCAATGAGCGGAGAAACCTGGCAGCTTGGCCCCCTGAAAGTAGGACCGGGCCAGGCCCTGCGCGGTGTGTTCCAGGTCGATATCGGCGCGATGAAGGTAGACTTCCCCATAGCCTTGATCAACGGCACTGAGCCGGACCCGGTCGTGCTGGTGACTTCCGGCATGGACGGCAGCGAATACGCCGCCGTCGAAGCCGCGCTGCGCCTGATCGACGCCCTGGACGCCACCCGGTTGGCCGGGCGGGTCATGATCTGCCCGATCCTGGATCCGCTCAGCTTCGAGGCGCAGCAGAGTCAGAACCCGCTCGATGGCCTGTGCCTCAGGCATGTCTTCCCCGGCGATCTGGAGGGCAAGCCCACCCAGCGGCTTGGCTACTTCATCTACCAGAACTTCATCACAGCCGCTGACGCCTGGCTGGACCTGCACGCGGTCGATACCGCCGATGATGCCATGCCGTTCGTGTGGGCGGCGCGCGGCGATGATGCCCAGTTCAACGAGCAGTGCACGCTGCTGCTCCGCCATTCCGGGGCCGAAGTTGGCCTGCACCGCCCGCCGTACACCTGGGACCCGGCTCTGCACGCCCTGACAGCCAGCACGCCGCTGCTCGTCTCGCAGGCGGGGCGCGCCTACCAGAGCGACGAAGCCGCCACCGAATTTCATCTGCACGTGATTCAGAGTATCATGCACGGCATGGACATACTGCCGCTGGAGAACAGGCCCGGCACGCCCGCGATCTTCCTGGATACCGCCCCGGCGCTGGCGGAGTTCACCGGCCTGTGGTATCCCCGCATCAAGGCCGGCGAGGGCGTCAGCAGCGGCCAGGTGCTCGGCGAAATCTTCAAGCTGGATGGCAGCGCTGCCCTGCAGGAAGTCCGCAGCCCGGCTGACGGCACCGCCGTGATCGTGCGGGACGGTCTGGCCGTCCGGCCGCGTATGCGCCTGGCGCTGATCGCTCACCGCCCCCAGCAGGGCAACGGAGATCCGGGCACGTAACACTCTCCCGGCCGCCGCTTTCCGCATAACCCGGGCGAATTTATAGCTGGACGCCCGACCGCCGGATTATTCAGAAGCATCGGCTCACGAACATGTTCCATTAGCAGACCGGTTCCCGGGGATAAGGAAAGTCACCTATCATGGACCTGGTACGCTCTTTTACCTATATCTTTGAGGACGATGACTGGGTGGCCAAAGTGGTGCTGGTCGCCGTTATCAGCCTGATCCCGATCGTCAATCTGGCCGTCATAGGCTGGGTGATCGCCCTGATCGCCAACGTGATCGACGGGGTCGAGAAGCCGATGCCTTCCTGGGATAACTTCGGCCAGAAGTTCACCGACGGGCTGATATATGCGGCGGCATCTTTCCTCTATAGCATCATCCTGATCGGAGTGATCTGCGTCATCGGGGCGGCAGCCAGCATATCCATGACTAACTCCCGCATGGAGTCAGAGTTCGCGCTGGCCTTCTGCGGCCTGGGCATCTTCGCCACGATCTATGTCGTCATCGCCCACGCCGCTCTGTTCATCGGCCTTATTAACTATACCCGCGAAGGCAGTATGGCCGCTTACCTGCGCGTTGGCGACAACCTGCGCCTGGCCCAGAAGCATGCCGGGACGCTGCTGATGCTGGCCCTCATGCTCTTTGCCGCCGGGCTGGTGATCGGCCTGGTGGCCTGGGTGCCGTGCATCGGCTGGCTGCTGACGATAACGCTCAGCACGCCAGTCATGGCCCATCTGGCCGGGCAGGCCGGCGCTCAGATTTACCGGGGAAGCCTGTCATTTTAGCTATCCGCCGCCCATTTGAAACAGGGGGTCCGCCCTGCGCCGGGTGCTGAAGCGCACAGGGCGGGCCTGTGGCCCTCGTCGTCTGATACAATGAAGGTTGCTCATCCGGCCGACTTGTCCCATAATAACAGCAGCGGTCGCTTATTCGGCAAAACGATATGAAATCGAGGGACCTACTATGGATATTGTTCGCGCGTTCACCTATATTACAGATGATGAAGAATGGCAGTCTAAAGTCCCGATTACGTTGATCCTGGGGATCATCCCCATCATCAACCTGGTTGTCATAGGGTGGATGCTTGACCTGATCCGCAACATGATTGACGGAGCGGAAAAGCCCATGCCAGACTGGCAGAACCTGGGCGAAAACTTCGTCGAACGGTGGACAGCCGGCCTGATGACTGGCATAGCGGCGCTCATCTACATGATTCCGTCCATTGTCATCCTTATGGTACTCGGGGTTCTCCTGGCTGCGCTCCGCCTCGGCTTCCTGAGCATACTGATCACTGGCGTATTCATGGGGGTATATGCTGCCGTAATCTGGATGCCGCTCTCCATCGGTATGATGCGCTACGCCCGCACTCGCGACTTCAACCACTATCTTCAGATCGGCCGTAACATCGCCCTGGCCAGGGAGAATCTGGCGACCCTGATTACCCTGGCCGCCTTCATTCTGGTCGTCAGCATTCTGTTTTCCCTGGTCAGCTATATCCCCTGTATCGGCTGGCTGCTGTCGCTGGTGATGGTTGGCGTCACCGCCATTGTCGCCGGTCACCTGACCGGGCAGGCCGCGCTGGAGATTGCCAGAAATCGCCAGGGACAGGCCTGACCGCTGCCTCCTCCGCCACCGCGAAGGTTGCCCTGCCCGCCCGCCCGGCGGGCATTTTTGTTGAAGGGCCGGGAACGGAAGGTACGGATAAAGCCCATCATACGCTTCGTTTCCCGCTGCCCACTCCCCGCCCTCCCCCCCCCTGTCGCACGCCGGCTCACACCGGCTATAATCCATTCAGACATTCCGGGAGGATCGCGCATGGCTGACAACCCCAACGGCAACGCCCCCGCTTTCACCCGCCTCTGGCTGGTCGGGGTGACCTTCATCCTGATCGGGCTGTTGACACTGCTGCTGACGCTGGGCTGGTTCAGACAGATCGAGACGGTGGCTGTCGTCGGCGGGCTGGGGATCGTGGCTGCGGTCTTTCTGGCTTATAGCCGGCTCTATCCCGACCAGGGGTGGGCTGGCTGGCTGAGCTACGCGCTCTTCGGTACTGCTCTGTTTCTCGGGGTCGCCTTTCTGGTGGATTTCGATCTGGTGGTGGTGCTGGCCTGGGGGGTCTTTCTGGCCGCGGTCACCGCGCTGGTCGTCTACGTCCGGCGCAATATGCTGGCCGGAGAGCGCTACCTGTGGTGGACTGCGCTGGTGGCCGGCGGGCTGCTCACTATCGCCCTCACCATCATCCAGCTTCGCGTGGGCTGGCCGCCCTGGCTGCTGCCGGGCATCATGACGACGACCTTCATGGCCGGGGCGACTCTCACCCTGGCTCTGGTCTGGCTGCCCCAGCGGCACGAGCCTGATTTCGGCTGGCTGATCAGCCTGATGGTCATCACCGGCCTGCTCACAATATTCGGCTTTCTGCTGACTATCGACATGCTCTTCCTGGCGCTGCCGCTGCTGCTGCTGGGCCTGGGGGGCTACTACCTGCTGCGGGGATATATCATGCAGGAGCGGGCGGAACGTGCCCGGGGGGCCGCCGCCAGGCCGCCGGCGCGGCGCAGAGCGCTGCCCTCCGCTCAGGTGCAGCTTCCGCCAGCCCGACGCTCACCCCCAGCGAAAGCCCCCCGGGCCGGTGACGCCGCCGTAAGCATGACGCCGCCGGGGGCCATCCCCGCCCCCCCGACGCCACCGAACAGCCTGCCAGAAGTCGCCGCACCGCCCCCCGATCTGCCGGAGGAACTCACTTCGTCGCCCGTCGCCATCCCCGGCGCAACGATCATCCATCTCAGCAGCAGCGCCATGCGCGAAGGGCGCCCCATCCCCGGGCAGCACACCTGCGACGGAGCCAATCTTTCGCCGCCGCTGGAATGGCCGGGCGTCCCGGCGGGGACGGAGAGCCTGGCCCTCCTGTGCGACTGCCCTGATATACCGGGCGGCGCTGTGACCCACTGGCTGGCCTACAATCTGCCCGCCGGAATCCGGTCTCTCCCGCCCGGCATGCCGCAAGGGCCGCAGCTCCCGGCGGGGGGCGCGCAAGGGAAAAACAGCTTCGGACGGCTGGGATACGATGGGCCGTGCCCGCCAGCGGGGCGGGATTACCACTACCAGTTTCGGCTGTACGCGCTGAAGACGCGCCTGACGCTGCCGCCCGGCGCCACCCGCCAGCAACTTCTGGAGGCGCTCCATCCGGAGATCATCCTGGCGGTGGGCGCCCTGACGGTGATCTACCGCCGGGGGCCGGGATCGTAACCGGCCTACTGCGCCCCGGTGAAAGGATTCGGAGTCGCCCGCAGCCAGTCCGCCAGTGCTCTGGGTGTGAGGAAGGTCTCCTCCCGCACTTTGACGCCGGGCGTGTTCCGCCGGAACCAGGGGACCAGCGAGCCATCGGGCGTGCTCCACTCCGCCGGGTTCACCACCAGCACGATGCGCTCCTCACCGGCGATAGTCAGCCCGGCCTCGCCCGGACTCCAGCACAGCGTCACCCCACCCTGGCCGAAATAGCCGGCGTCCAGCACCGCCCGCGCCCAGCGGCCGTCATCGTAAGGCGGCAGCAGAATGACCAGACGGCGCTGCACCGGGTGGCGCATCAGGCCCGGCCCCACCGCCCACTGCGCGCCGCCGCCCGGCGGCTGAACTACCGGGACGTTGACCGGCCCTTCCAGCGCCCTCAGATCGACCTGCCTGGATCGGACAGGCGCGCGGGTCTGCATCGTCTGGCGGAAGGTGGCGAAAGCCCGTTTGGGGCTGCCCATACCTTCGGTGTACAGGCCGTACTTTTTGGAGAAATCCTCCGCACAGAACAGGGAGGCCACAGCCACCCGATCATCGCTGGCGAGTAGCTCCATACCCAGCGCGTTCTGCCGCGCCTGGTAATCCTCCCCCAGGTCGGAGGACCAGCCGAACTCAGAGACGAAGATCAGGTGTCTGGTTTGCGGATCGTAGTAGTTCATCACGCCCCACAGCTTGTTCATGAAGGCGTGATAGCTCTGGCGGATATCGCCGGCGTCGATCGAGCCGGGCGTCCCCCGGGGTGAAGCCGGGTCCTCGCCCAGGTAGAGGTGGTAGCCAATGCCATCCCAGGGGATCGTGCCCGGACTCCAGCTCCCGGCCAGGTAGACCTTGCGCAGATATTCGGCGCCCTCGTTGTTGTTGACCCAGGTCGCCTCCAGCGGGCCGCTGATCAGGTGGATGCCGCGCTCGCGGGGGTGGATTGTCCGGTAGAGGGTGTTCATCAGGGTCGCGAACCAGCGCGGATGTATCAGCGCCCGGTCGCCGCCCTGCCAGCCGTTCGGCTCATTAATCGCCTCGTAGACGAAGATTTTGCCCTGATAACGATCCACAATCTGTTTGAAGCGCTCGGCGTAGGCGCGAATCCACCCTTCGGCGTCGCTGCTGGAAGGATCGCGCAGCTTGTCGCCCAGCCAGTTATCGCGGATCGCGTCATGGCCGATCGTGGCGTAAATCTTCATGTCCCGCCCGGTGAAGCTGTTGACGATGGTATCGTAGCGGTCCAGAAAGCCGGTGTTGGGCAGCACAAAGTTCAGGCGGAGCCAGTGCGCTCCGGAGTTGACGATCCAGTCCGGGTTTTGCAGACGCCGGGCGATATTGCCGCGCGAATCAATTGGCTGGTTGGCGTCCAGCCCGAACTTGGCATAGTTCGCTGCCATGGGTCAGCCTCCTCAACACAGGCGGAGCTTACCCTGCGGATTGTGGGCGATTCAAAGGGGAATGTCAAGCCGGGTGGAAGGCCTGGTATACCCGGTCAGTCAGCAACTCCCACCCGGCTGATAGTCAGTTCAAGGAAATAGTATGTCACAGGACAGGCTGTTCACTACCTGCCTACTCCTCCCATGACTGGTATGGACTGCCGGCGCTGAGAGTACCAAAAATAACCACGTACATCCGGCCGGCTCTTTCAGCAAAAGCGTTCAACTGGAAGGGGCATACCCTCCGGCTATCGCGCGATAGCCGGTAGAGACTGATGCCCCGGGCGATATCCCGGGCGATGAGGGTATTGCTCTCAGGACATTCGGGCATAGCGGCAATTTGTTCCGCGCTCACCTGGAACAGCAACCCGCTGCCGTCCGCCGCATAAACATGCAATCCGCGCTGCCCATTGCCATAGTCAATACCGTACAGAACCACAGGAGCAGCCAGGTCGTAGGCATTGATGCGCCCATCGGCGATACCCCCACCCGGAGAGCCGGTTTCAAAGACAAGGTTGTCCAGGCAGGGGTATTGTACGTCCCCCGCCGGATCGCAACAAAAACAGGGAGCGGGCATCACTCCAGGGGCCTTCTCCCCCGCTGCCCGCTCCCCATTTCTGCCGTTTTTTTGTGCGCAGGCTACGCCGACTGCACCTCGGCCTGCTGGATGAGTTCCAGCTCAATGGCAATGTTGATCTCATCATCGACCAGCACGCCGCCGGTCTCCAGCGTCTTATTCCAGGTCAGGTTCCAGTTCTTGCGGCTGATCTTCCCCGACGCGGTGAAGCCAGCGCTGGTCGCCCCCCACGGGCTGACAGCCTTGCCGACGTATTCCACATTCAGCGTCACTTCGTGGGTCACGTCGCGGATGGTCAGATCGCCGATCAGGCGGGCGTGCGAATCATCCAGGACCTCGACGCGCTTGCTCTTGAAGGTTATGTGCGGGTACTGCTCGACATCGAAGAAATCCGGGGAGCGGAGATGGTTGTCGCGGTCGCCAACCCGGGTGTTGATGCTGGCCGCTTCAATGGTGATGTCAACAGTCGTGGCGGCGGGGTTCTCCTCATCCAGCGCGATCGTGCCGGAGAAGCGGTCAAAACGGCCGCGAACCGTGCTGATCATCATGTGACGGACGGAAAACTCAACCGAAGAGTGGGCCGAATCGATCTGCCAGGGCATGTCATTCCTCCTGAAAGGTGTAAGTTCACAACCAGCTTGTATATGGAAAGCTGCTTACCTAATAACGGTTACCTTATCCAAGTTACTTACATCTGTCAAGGAGCTATCATTATGTTATAATACATTTCAAATACGACGCGCCCCTGCCCGCCAGGAACGCCCATCTGCGAGTACATAATCTCATGCGTTACAGCACCCGCCTGTGCAGCCGGTATCAACGCGGAGCCGAGATTCTGGGCAAGCGATGGACCGGCCTGATCATCAAAATCCTGATGACGGAGCGGCCCCTGCGGTTCGGCGAGATAGCCGAGCGGCTGGAAGTTGTCAGCGACCGCGTGCTGTCCGAGCGCCTGAAGGAACTGGAGGGCGAAGGCATCATCGAGCGCCGGGTCTATCCGGAGACTCCCGTGCGCATCGAATATGCGCTGACGCCCAAAGGGGCCGCGCTGGACCCGGTGATCGCGGCGCTGGAGGCGTGGAGCACGGCCTGGATGGAGCCGGACCCCGCAGGCTAACCCCCTCCCTCAGAGCGATGATAAGGAGATCCCTCTATGCGATGCCTCCTGGTGGCCGGCCTATGCCTGTTGATCCTCGCTGGCAGCGCCGCCGCCCAGGGCCAGACCGGCTCGCCCGGCAGCCCGGATATCGGCGACAGCTACTACAGCGGGATGGGCAACGGCGGCTATGACGCGGAGCATTACACGCTGGACCTGCGCTACACCCCCGAGACCGGCGCCATCGAAGGGACGACGACAATCGAGGCGATCGCCAGCCAGAACCTCAGCGCCTTCAATCTGGACCTGTCCGGGCTGAGCGTGGCGGCGGTGACCGTGAACGGGCTGCCGGCGGACTTCACCCGCAGCGAAGCCGAGCTGACCATCACGCCCGCCGAAGTGCTGCTGGAAGGCGCCCCTTTCACTGTCGTCGTCACTTACAGCGGCGTGCCCCGGCCCATCCGCCCCCTGGCTATCCCGATCCAGATGGGCTGGAGCGTGACTGATGGGGGTGTCTACGTCGCCAGCGAGCCAGTCGGCGCGGCAAGCTGGTACCCGGTCAACGAGCACCCGCTGGATAAAGCCACCTACACTGTGCGGGTGACCGTGCCCGCGCCGCTGGTCGTCGCCTCCAACGGGCTGCTGCAGGAAACAATCGCCAATGGGGACGGCACGCTGTCCTATATCTGGGAGAACATTTACCCCACTGCCA
>JARKNX010000183.1 GCA_029976025.1 Aggregatilineales bacterium
TGCTGGGGGCGCTCAACCTGGCTTTCGCTGTCCTCTGGACGTACCAGACAGTCTGGACCAGAAGAGGCGATTGGAAGCTGCCCGGCGCATGGTTTGTCGGACAGGCGGTTGTCGCGATTCTATGGCTGCCGGAGCTGACAGCGCGGTTCAGCCATGTCAGCGCCGCCAATGTGGGCAGCGCCAGTCCGCCAACCCTGACTCTGTCGCTGTTATGGCAATCCTGGCAGGCCCTGTGGGCCAGCTCATGGGAGATGGTACTGGAGGCACCGCCCAATCTACATCTTGCAACAATCGCCATGCTGCCGCTGGCCGCCCTGGGTCTCGCTTCATTGAAAGCCCGCCCGGGGCGTATCCTTGTGGTGCTAATCGCCGCTCTCTATGCCTTCCTGATTGGTGCCCTGATCGTGCTGGGCGTGAATTTTCATGGGCGCTATCTGGTCATGGCGACTCCTCTGCTCTTCATCGCCATGGCGGGCGGAATTGTGACGTTATCACATCGAGGGCCACTCACTGCCGGGCTGGCCGCGGTGGCGATCACGATGGCTGGAGGAGCCTGGCTGATAGCCGATCGTTCAAATCCGCTCTACCAGCACGATCAGGCACGCGAGATGGTACGCTACTATCGGGATACGCTTGAGCCGGGCGATCTGGTCCTGACCTGGTCGTACGCCGAACGCTACGATCTGGCCTATTACTGGGATCGCCTGGGCGTGAGAGCCGATCTGGTGACGCTGCCAGACGGATCAGATGCGGCGACAGTGACCGCGCTGATCAACGCTCACCTCCTATCAGAACAGCCTGTCCGCGCGGAGGTTAACACCTGGTACACCCAGGCCAGCGATCGGCGCGGCCTGCTACGCTGCTTGATCGGGCATGGCCAACCCGCTCCAACGGAGACCTTCACGACCTACGGCATGTCCACGACTGGCTACAGGTTACAAGGTCCGCTGGAGAATCGCGCCATACAGCCGATTGCACCGATCCGTTTTGGCCCGCTCCAACTGGAAGGAGTCAGCATCCCTCCAGAGGCGCTGGCGGCTGACGCTGGCCTGTGCCTGCCTCTGGAAGTGCGTATCCTGGCACCGGGGGAGGACGTGCAGGCGGCTGTCAATGCGCTCAATGACCTGGGCTGGGAGATCGCCGGGAGCGATGCCCCGCTGCTCAGCAACGCCCAGACGCCTGTCAGCCGTCTGGAGCCGGGCGCAGTCGTCCAGGCATACCCCCTTCTCTATCTGCCGCCGGGTGCGCCGCCCGGCAGTTACCCCCTCCGCGCCCGGCTTTACAGCCAGGCCAGCCCCAGCGGTCTGGATGTCCTGGACCCGATCAGCCTGGCTCCAGCAGGAAAAGATGCCGCCATTGGCATTATGCAAGCGCGCCGGGGAGATTGGCCCGCCTTCGCGGGCAGTTGCCTGGTGCCTGTAACAGAGACGGTGATTCTGGCCGACTGTGCCGGCCTGCCCACCGGCCCGATTCTGAGCGCCGGTGAAGCGATTCCTCTAACCCTGTACTGGCAAATCGAAAGGGCGCCCCCGGCAATCACTGTCAGCATCAGTGGTGACGGCTGGCGGGTCCAGGATACAGTCCGGCCAGGCGCAACGGGCGGCGTCCTGGATTGGCGCGCTCTGTTGCTTCCGGCTGATGCCGCCGGCACAGCCACGCTCAGCGCCCGGGTCGGCAACGAAGGAGCGTCGGTAACACTCGCTGAATATCGGATTCAGCCGCCGGAGCATCGCATGACGCGACCCGATATTGGGCAGGAAACAGCAGCGGAATTTCCGGGCATTGGCACGCTGGTTGGATTCTCAGTGGATAGCAATGTTTTCACTAACGGTGAGCCTGTTGGGATCACACTGGTCTGGCGAGCGGAAGCCGGGACCAGCATCCCTTATACGGTGAGCGTCCAGATCATCGATGCTCAGGGGCGGTTGCTGGCGCAGCACGACAGCGCGCCGGATAGCGGAGAGCGCCCCACTACAGGGTGGGTGTCCGGTGAGTATATCTCCGATTCCCACATGATGACCTTCCGCGAGGGAACAGAAGCCTATGAAGGCCCGGCTTCACTCCTGGTAGTCCTGTACGATCCGGCGACCTTCAACCGGGCGCTCACCGCAAAAGGCGAAGATCATGCTGTGCTCAGCGAAGTCACTATCACCGGTGCGACAGCGCGCTAAGGCCGCTGCCCCGAAGAGACAGCATCCGGGGGGATTTCGTCTTTGTGGGGGGCTTCAATTGTGGGGGCATGTCGATCCGGCTCCTGAAGAGGGGTGGTCCGGCTGATCAGGCGGGTCTGTGGCTGGGGTTGCCGCCCGGCAGCGACCAGGACACGAACACGTTCAATCAGGCTGTGAGCCAGATATGCTTTGGTCACGTAAGCGTCAGCTCCTGCATTCAACCCGCGGCGGATGCCCTCTGGCTCGGTCAGCGCCGACAGGATCAAAACAGGGACGGTATCCATAGCCTTCATGCGGCGGATATGCAGCAGCACTTCAAACCCGTCAACTCCTTCCATTATCAGGTCCAGGATGACCAGCGTTGGAATTAACCCCTCATTCAACAGCGTGAGCGCCGTCTCGCCATCCTTGACCAGGATGCACGGGATGCCAATCCGCTGCAACAGCGTTGAAATCAGCTTGCGGGTATCTGCGTCATCCTCCACCACGAGAACCTGGGATGTCGTATACGCCATGGCCGGTCACTTTCTCCTGCTACCGGTGCTGATGACAGATTCAGCCCGGGCGGCCCGGAAGTTCAGGAGCGATTTACCAGCGAGAGATCGGTCCTGACAAAGAGCATACTCAAATATGGGTTGCGCCGCCAACCGGTCGTCCTGATTGGTGCCTCACGATATAATGCAAGAGCGTCTGACAAAGGGGGAAAAGTTAGCGATGCACATTCTGGTTACCGGCGGGGCCGGGTATATCGGCTCGACAACCGCAGCCTATTTTCTACAGGCAGGTCATCAGGTTACTGTCTACGACAGTCTTGTCTATGGTCACCGGCAGGCTGTTCCGCCGGCTGCGCGCTTTGTGAAAGGCGACATCGGTGACCGCTCAGCGCTGGATGTGCTGTTCCAGACGGAGCCTGTCGATGTGGTGGTACACTTTGCCGCTTTCATCGAAGCGGGCGAGAGCATGGTTAACCCCGGCAAGTACTTCCACAACAATGTAACCAACTCGCAGATTTTGCTGGAGGCGATGACTTCTCACGGCATAAAAAAGCTCGTTTTCTCCTCCACCGCTGCCGTTTATGCCAGCAAGAACAGCCCGCTGGAAGAAACTGATCCCCTCGGTCCGGCCAACGTCTACGGCGAAACCAAACTTATGATCGAGAAGATGATTCACTGGTATAACAGCCAGCTTGGTTTGCGCTATGCCGTCCTGCGTTATTTCAACGCCTGTGGGGCTATGCTGGATGATGAGGGTCGCGCCATCCGCGGCGAAGCTCACCGCCCGGAGACGCATCTCATCCCGCTGACCTTGCAAGTCCCTCTCGGCCAGCGAGAAACAGTCAAAGTGTACGGCACGGACTACCCCACGCCGGATGGAACCTGCATCCGGGATTATATCCATGTGGAAGACCTGGCCCAGGCGCACGTCCTGGCCGTCTATGCCCTTGATGACCGCAAAGCGATGACCTATAACATCGGCAACGGACAGGGTTACAGCGTCAGGGAGGTGATCAACGTAGCGCGGGAGGTGACCGGGATCGACTTCCCCGAGCAAGAAGCGGCTCGCCGCCCCGGAGATGGGCCAATGCTGGTGGCTTCGTCTGAGCGAATCAATCAGGAGCTGAACTGGCAGCCCCGTTTCACTTCGCTCAGCGACATCGTCCGCAGCGCCTGGGCCTGGCACAGCTCCCATCCGCATGGTTATCGCCCGGCTGACTGAGCGGCGCTGGCAAAAGATGCGCCGGGTTATCTCCTATGCATATTGCCTTTAACGGATGGTTCTGGAATCGGCCCGACACGGGCAGCGGCCAGTATACGCGGCGCCTGGTCGAGGCGCTATCGGAATCGGCGGACGATCTGCGCCTGACCGTAATCCTGCCATCGGCCAATACTGAAGCCGATCAACTGCCGGATCGTGTCAACGTCCGGGTGGCAACACCGCCTGTCGGCGGCTCGCCGGGCAAGGTCTGGTTCGAGCAAATTTCCTTCCCCCGGGCCGCCGCGCGGGAGAACGCCGATATTATTCATATCCCCTACTGGGCACCCCCGCTTTCATCACCAAAGCCAGTGGTGACCACCATTCATGACATCATCCCTCTGTCTATGCCGGAGTATCGCGGCGGGCCGCTGGTCCGTTTGTACACAAGCCTGGTCGCCGCCGGCACGCGTGGCGCAACCCACTGTCTGACCGATTCACAGGCGTCGCGCCATGAAATTATCGACAGGCTGGCTATAGAGCCAGATCGCATCACGTCTGTATGGCTGGCCGCTGACAGCCGGTTCCACCCCCATATTGACAGCGATACAGACACACGGGTGCGGGCAAAATATCAGTTGCCGGAACGCTTTGTGCTCTATCTGGGAGGATTTGACGTTCGTAAGAACGTGCATACGCTCCTGCTGGCTTATACCTACGTCAGCCGGGCCGTCGGGGAGGAAGTCCCGCTAATTCTGGCAGGACGCCCGCCCACAGCCTGGGGGACGGCGCGGTTCCCTGATCTCCCGCGCTACGCCGACCAACTGGAACTTGGTCAGAGCGTGCGCTGGCTGGGTGAAATCGATGAGGCGGATAAGCCATCCCTGTACCGGCTGGCAGCGATCATGGCCTTTCCCAGCCGGTACGAAGGATTCGGGCTTCCGCCGCTGGAAGCTATGGCTTGCGGGACGCCCGTAGTGGCCTGTCAAATATCGTGCATACCCGAGATCGTCGGGGACGCCGCTTTCCTTGTAGATCCGGATGATGCGCGAGCGATGGGCGGCGCTATCCTCGGCATCCTTTTTGAGCCTCCGCTGGCCGGGCAGCTTCGCAATATTGGCCTGAACCGTGCCAGTTTGTTCAACTGGCAAAAAACGGCTGAAGAGACTCTGATGGTATACCGTCGCGCGCTCGGGAAAGTCACATGACAGGCTGTTCGATCAGGACAGGGATGATCGGGCTGGCGCTTCTGCTCAGCGTCGCCTGCGGACCAGCCCCCCAACCCACGCCGGTGATCGCCTACTCCGGCCATCTGACACCCGATACGCCGGCTGAACAAATCATCAGCGGGCCTGGCCAGGAGCACCGCTGGACTTTCACCGGCCGGGCGGGCACAGTCATGACGCTGTTCTTCGAGGCTGAACAGGGGTTGCCGACGGTGACATTGTATGATCCGGACGGCAACCTGCTGCAGGAGTTTGCCTCCGGAAGCTACGCCAACAGGCTGGCGATAACTGATCTGAATGCTGCGGCTGACGGCGATTATTTGATCACCATCGCGATGGCCGGGCCGGGGATTACCTATTACACGCTGACTTTGCATGCAGCGCCCAATGCGCCCCCCGAATCAGGTCCCACCCTGGTCACACCTCCGCCGGTGACGTCGCAACCGGTCGCTGATAGCCGGCTCGCTGAAACGCCAATCGCCCCGGCCACCCCGGCCCCACCTCTGGCAGGCTCAGGGACACAATTACAGGATCATCAGGTTATTCTGGGGCGACTTCGCGAGGCGGGAGAGACGGAACGTTACACCATAGCGGGCCGGGCGAATGATGTGATCACCGTTGCCGCCAGCCCTACCGTCGGCAGCAGCGTCGATCCGGCCATCACGATCTTTACGCCTTCCGGAGACATCCTGGCGCAGGTGGATGACACGCTGGGGTTGCCGGATGCCATTGCCGCCGGGCTGGTGCTCCCCAGCACCGGCGCCTACGTTGTATTTGTACAGGACGCCAACGGGTGGGGCACAGGGACTTACGAGCTTGGCTTCGGCAGTGGCAGCACAATGCGCCAGAATCGGCAGGAAGCCCCACCCCCTGCCACTGTCCTGTCCGGCCTGCTGGGACAGCCAGTCACGCGCGATGTCTGGCCTATACAACTCGTGATGGGGGATATCATCAGCGCCGCCGTTGTCCCGGACGAAACGAGCGCCCTGGACCCGGTGCTCACCTTGCTCTCGCCGACCGGGCAGCCGCTCTATACCGATGATAATGGCGGCGGCGGGCGCAGCGCAGCACTGAGGCGAGTGATCGCCCCTCAGACCGGGGAATTCTATCTGGCTGTCAGTCCGGTTAACGGATTTCTGCTGGGGGCCTATACGCTGATCTGGCGATATGAGGCTCAGGCCCCGGTTCAGAATCCATAACGCCAGTTACCAGCCGTGCTCCAGGCGAATAATCAGGCGCTCAGGCATATCAGCCTTGTGCATCCGCTTCTGCACCTCGGCAATGTCATACCCGACACGCCGGTGTTCAATCCCACCTCGCTCCACATCAACCAGCGCATAAGCCGCCTGCGGATTGGAGTCGCGCGGCTGCCCAACCGAGCCCGGGTTAATGATCTGGCGATGATTATTAAGCGAGCGGATACGGTTGTACACCGGCGGAAACGCCTCGGTATCGCCCTGTTCATTGATCATTTCAAAGACGACCGGCGTATGTGTATGGCCGACCAGACAATAAGTGGTCTCGAAGTGAGGGAAATTCAGCGCCGCAATCAGAGGATCCAGAATGTATTCCCAGACAGGCTCGCGCGGGCTGCCATGAACCAGTGTAAAAGACCCCAGCACAAACGTTGTCGGGAGTGCCGCCAGATATTCGATATTATCGGGGCGCAGGGTATCCGTCGTCCAGGTGACCGCCTTCCGGGCATCGCTGTTGAACGTGCGAATATCCAGCCGGCCCAATGCCGCCCAGTCGTGGTTGCCGGCCAGGCAGAGATGTGGAAGCGACCGCAGCAGATCGACACACTCGTTGGGATCGGGGCCGTACCCCACTACATCACCCAAGCACCAGACAAAATCCCATTCCCCTTTTGAGCTTTCCAGTACCGCCTTAAACGCAGTCAAATTGGCATGTATATCCGAAATAACCAGAACACGCATCAATGAAATCCTCTAAGCAACAAACCGGCAAGACTGCGACCTGATATTACCATGCTTTGCCCCTCCGGGCTACCGATATACCATGCGCATGTGCCGGCCAGCGAGATCGAAAACCGCCTGCCAGGAAGGCCCGGCAGGCGGTTACGTATGTTCTTCAGAAGGGCCTACTTGGCCGCAGCCAGTTGCTGATACTGCTCCCACCGGGCCAGCACGTCACGGTGAGCCAGTTCCGCCAGGTAACGAGCGCGATCCGGGTCGGACTTGCGCAGGAAGTTCCAGCGGTTCTGCTTGTACATGAAGTCCTCAAGCCCCTCGATATCCATCTTCGAGTCCAGGCTGAACGGATTCTTCCCATCCGGTACGTCCGGGTTGTAGCGGTACAGCGGCCAGAAGCCCGAATCAACCGCTTCTTTCTGGATATCCAGGCCCTTGGCCATCTGGATGCCATGCTCAATGCAATGTGAGTAGGCGATGATGATGGACGGGCCGGGGTAGGCTTCGGCCTCGCGCATAGCGCGGACGGTATGGGTCATATTGGCGCCCATGGCTACCTGCGCAACGTACACGTTGCCGTAGGAGATAGCAATCATGCCCAGGTCTTTCTTGCGCAGGGGCTTGCCGGCAGCGGCGAACTTGGCTACCGCGCCGCGCGGAGTCGCTTTGGAGGCCTGGCCGCCCGTGTTCGAGTAAACGGCAGTGTCCAGAACGAGCACGTTCACGTTAGCTCCGGACGCCAGGACATGATCCAGGCCGCCGTACCCGATATCATACGCCCAGCCGTCACCGCCGAAGATCCAGACAGACTTCTTGACAAGATAGTCGGCCACAGACAGCAATTGCTTGGCGAATTCGCTGTTGTCTTTCTCCAGCGCCGCCTTGAGCTGCTCAACGCGCTCACGCTGCTCCTCGATGCCATCCCAGTCATCCTGGTTTGCGTCACGGATAGCCACCAGCAAGGCATTGTCCGGAGCGGCCTTGATTGCTTCGTCCAGCATATGGTAGGCGTTCTCGCTGAGCTTATCAATCGTCAGCCGCATACCCAGGCCGAATTCCGCGTTGTCTTCAAACAGGGAGTTCGACCAGGCCGGGCCGCGGCCATCGTGGCGAGTCGTGTACGGCGTCGCGGGCAGGTTGCCGCTGTAGATGGATGAGCAGCCAGTTGCGTTAGCGATAACTGTCCGATCTCCAAAGAGCTGGGTCACCAGCTTGATATACGGCGTCTCACCGCAGGCAGCGCAGGCGCCGGAGAATTCAAACAGCGGCCGCAGGAACTGCGATCCCTTGACAGTGTAGCGGTTGAACAGCCTGGGATCGGAGTCCGGAATGGACATGAAGTACTCGAAGTTTGCCGCTTCAGCCTCGCGCAGAGGCGGCTGGTAAGCCATGTTGATGGCCTTCTTCTCAGTCTTCTGGCCATCTACCTTCTCGAACGCCGGGCAGGCTTCGACGCACAACTGGCAACCCGTGCAGTCTTCCGGAGCAACCTGCACCGTATACTTCATATCCTTGAATTCGCGCCCCTTGGCATCCATCGACTTGAACGTCGCCGGGGCGTTCCCGTTGACGTACTTGCTCTCGTAGACCTTGGTGCGAATCGCGGCGTGCGGGCACACAAACGAGCACTGGTTGCACTGGATGCAGATATCCGGTATCCAGACGGGAATCTCAGGCGCGATATTGCGCTTCTCGAACTGAGCCGTTCCGACCGGGAAAGTGCCATCAGAAGGCATCTTCGATACCGGGAGCAGATCGCCGCGGCCGGCAATAATCTCGCCGGTGACCGCGCGCACAAACTCAGGCGAATGGGCCGGAACCGCCGCCGCCATCGGGATAGTGCTGGTCACCTTGGCCGGGATGGTGACCTTCTCAATGCGCTCAGTTGCCATCTTCGCGGCGCGCTGGTTCATGTCAATGATGACCTGCCCTTTCCTGCCATAGGTGTCTTCAATGGCCAGGGCAATCATACGCTGCGCGTCTTCTTCTGAGAGCACGCCGGAAATCTTGAAATACGCGGCCTGCATAGTCGTGTTGATGAACCCACCGAGGCCCAGTGACTTCGCCAGGCCGAGCGCATCAATCACGTAGAAGTTAGCCTGCTTCTCTATCAGCGCTTCCTGAACCGGCCGGGGGAGGTACTCCCACACCCGATCGGCGCTATAGGGGCTGTTCAGCAGGAAAGTGCCGCCCGCCTTGAGCGCATGGAGCATCTCGTAACGCTCGAGGAAGCTGAAGTTGTGGCAGGCCAGGAAGTTCGTCTCACGAACGAGATAGGTGCTGCGAATCGGCTTCTTGCTGAAGCGCAGGTGCGAAATTGTCCGCGACCCGGCCTTCTTGGAGTCATAGACAAAGAACCCCTGCGCATAGAAGTCGGTCGCCTTGCCGATGATCTTGATCGTATTCTTATTGGCGCCAACCGTGCCGTCCGACCCAAGCCCCCAGAACACGGCGCTGTGCACGCCGGCGGGCTGGCTATCGAAGTTGTCATCCCAGTCCAGGCTGGTACCAGTCACATCGTCGATAATGCCGACCGTGAAATGGTTCCGGGGCTTGGCGGCGGCCAGATTGTCGAAGACAGCCTTGGCCATGCCGGGGTTGAATTCTTTGGAGCCGAGACCATAGCGCCCGCCAATCACCCGCGGACTCTTCTTCAGGACACCCTCTTCCGCAGCCTCATCCAGCGCGGCGCGAACGTCAAGGTACAGCGGCTCGCCGGATGATCCAGGCTCCTTGGTACGATCCAGGACGGCAATGCGCTTGACTGTTGACGGCAACGCGGCCACGAAAGCTGCGCTGACGAACGGACGATACAGGCGCACCTTGACCAGGCCAACCTTATCGCCGTCTTCCACCAGCTTCTCGACTACTTCGTGCATCGTCTCAGCGCCAGAGCCCATCATCACGACGACATTCTCAGCATCCGGCGCGCCCACGTAGTCAAACAGGTGATACTGGCGCCCCACCAGCTCGGCGAAACGGTCCATCGTCTGCTGAACAATTTCGCCCGCCTTCAGGTAATAGGGGTTTACCGTCTCGCGACCCTGGAAGTAGACATCCGGGTTTTGTGCTGTGCCGCGCATGACCGGGCGATCGGGGGAGAGGCCGCGCGCGCGATGGTCCATGACATCCTGCTCGTCAATCATCGCCCGCATATCTTCCTTGCTGAGTTCCTCGACCTTCTGGACCTCATGCGAAGTGCGGAAACCATCGAAGAAATGGACGAACGGCACGCGCGCCTTGAGCGTGGCTGAATGGGCAATGAGCGCCATGTCCATCGCTTCCTGCACACTGTTGGAAGCCAGCAGGGCGAAGCCAGTACCCCTGGCCGCCATAACGTCGGAATGATCGCCGAAGATTGAAAGCGCCTGCGCAGCCAGTGAGCGCGCTGCCACATGCAGGACCGCCGCGGTCAGCTCCCCGGCGATCTTGTACATATTCGGGATCATCAACAGCAAACCCTGCGAGGCCGTGAACGTTGTCGTCAGGGCGCCCGTTGTCAGGGCGCCGTGCACAGCGCCGGCGGCACCGCCTTCGGACTGCATCTCAACGACGGTGGGGACAACACCCCAGATATTTGTTTCGTTATTCGCTGATTTCTCATCGGCAAGTTCGCCCATAGGGGATGAGGGAGTGATCGGATAGATAGCGATCACCTCGCTCACTGCATGGGCGACATGCGCCGCTGCTGTATTAGCGTCAATTGTGACAAAGCGGCGTGCTGTCTTTTCGGCCATGTCCACCCTTCCTAGACCAAACAGAATCGGTACGATTTTCGACAATTTAGCCTAGCATCTCTACCCCAATCTCAGAAGTGAGAAACAGCACCACTTTAGTGCCAGTTATCACTTATCGACTTCCGGTCAGTCGATTTACATTAGGGACGGTGGATATAAGCACGAGAGCAGTCCCTTCCTCAGCAATCTTAAGGAGACGATTGATGGTTAATCTGAAGACTACCTACCTGGGTGTCGAGCTTAACAGTCCGATTGTTGTGGCGGCCAGCTCGATCTCCAGCTACATTGAGCGCGTCCAGATGGCCGAAAGCGCGGGGGCCGGCGCCCTGGTTGTTCGTTCACTGTTTGAGGAGCAGATTGCCCTCGACCAGCTTCACATGGAGCAGGCGCTTTCGGTTGGCGCGGAGAGCTTCGCGGAAGCCACCAGCTACTTCCCCAATATCGAACACGGCGGCGCCAGCGAACACCTGATGTGGATAGAAAAAACGCGCAAGGCCACATCCATGCCCATTTTCGCCAGCCTGAATGCGGTCTCCCTCGATGTCTGGGCGACCTACGCCCGGCAGCTTGAAAGCTCCGGCGTCAACGGTCTGGAGATCAATTACTACTCTGTGCCGACCGATCCGGACAAGCCGGCAAGCGCGATCGAGAAGACGATGTTCGACGTGATTGAGGCCGTCCGGCAGGCAGTCTCCATTCCGATTGCTGTCAAGCTCAGCCAGTTCTACACCGCCCCGGCTAACCTTGCTCAGGAGTTGGAGAAACGTGGGGTGAACGCCATCGTCATGTTCAATCGCTTCCTCCAGCCGGATATTGATCCCGACGCCGAGGCCCTGATCAACGAAATGGTCCTGAGCACCCCGGCGGAATTGAAGCTGCCGCTGCGTTGGACGGCCCTGCTCTATGGCCGTACCAAGATGGAAATCGCGGTAAACACCGGCATCCACACCGGGCGTGATGTCATCAAAGCCCTGCTGGCCGGCGCGACGGTGGCCCAGATCGCCGCCACCCTGCTCAAGAATGGCATTCCGTATCTGTCCACCATGATTCTGGATATCCAGAACTGGATGGCTGAGAAGGGCTATAGTTCGCTGGACGAATTCCGCGGCAAGCTCAGCCAGAAGAACTGCGAAGACCTCTTTGGCTTTGAGCGCGCCCAGTATGTAAAACTGCTCACCGAGAAGCGCTAGAGCTGCTATCGCAGCACCGCTCAAATCAAAAGAGAGGCCACTATCCTGCGATCGTGGCCTCTCCTGCGTTGCTGTCTTATTCCCCGATCAGCCGATTAACTCCTTCAGACGTGCGCCGGACTGCTGTTCAATTTCCGCATGCAGGCTGTTGCCATGCGAATCCATGGTAACGACCAGCTCCCAGTCCTTGACACGAATCACCCAGAAGGCTTCCGGGACGCCCAGCTCATCCTTGAGGAGGACATCCTCCACCTCTTCCACAACAGACGCAATCAGAGTGGCCGCTCCGCCAACTGCATGGAAGTACACTGCACCATACTGCTGGCATGCGGCCAGCGTCTTGGCGCCCATGCCTCCCTTACCGATGACGGCGCGCACCTTGAAGTGCCCGATCACATCCGCTTCGTAAGGTTCCTCACGAATGCTGGTGGTTGGCCCTGCTGCTACAAAGCGGTAAGAGCCGTCAGCGTTCTGGGCGACCACCGGCCCACAGTGATAGATCACCCCGCCTTCCAGCAGCGGCTTCAGACGAGCATAAAGGTCCGGCCGCTTGATAGCATCGGTGCGGATGAAATTCTCGATCATCAACTTATGCGCTGCATCCCGCGCCGTGACCACAATGCCATTAAGCTGGACGACATCGCCGGTACGGAGGGCGCGAATATCGGCTTCAGATATAGGCGTCTGTAACCTGATCATTGTTCCTCCTCACGCATAGCTCACTTCGCCATCGCGTACAGTCATCCGCCATCGGCGGCACGCCCAGCACATATAGGATACGGTCACATAGAAGCTGGCAGGCAGCCGGTGCGCGGCAGCAATCTGCACATCCAGCACCGTGGTCTTGCCGCCGAATCCCATCGGGCCGATACCCAGTGAATTAGCCTCGTCATACAGGCGTTCTTCCAGAGCGGCCAGATCAGGCTCTTCGCTCCGCTCGCCAATCTTACGCGTGAACTGCTCCTTAGAGACTTCGTAGCCCGTGCCTCGATCGCCGCCAATGGCGATGCCCAGAATACCGGGCGCACATCCCTGTCCCTGGGCCCGATGGACGGCGTCAAGAGCGGCCTTGCGCACGCCCTCCAGATCGCGGCCCGCCTTCAGCTGGTTATCCGGCAGCGTGTACTGAATACCCACATTCTCGCACCCGCCGCCCTTGAGAGTCAGATCGACCTCGACGTAATCCTCCTCCCACTCGGTGAAGTGCACAACCGGGAAGTGATCGCCCGTATTGTCGCCGCTGTTCCGGCCGCTCAAGCTATCCACTGCATTGGGACGCAGATAGGACCGCCGGGTTGCTTCCTGCACGGCGGCGCGAATCTGTTCACGCAACTTCAGTGTGGACCAGCCAAATGGATAGTGCACGTAGAAAATCGGCGTGCCTGTATCCTGGCAGATCGGGGAGGAGTTTTGCCGGGCCAGCCGGACATTCTCCAGAATGCTGTCGAAAACGCTCTGCGCTGCGGAGCCTTCATTCTCCCGTTCGTAGGCCTTCCGCAGAGACTCCTCAATATCAGCGGGGAGATCGGTGGAGGCTCTACGGATCAGCTCGATAAAGGCTTCTGTCAGATCTTGCTGCATAGTTGGGTTACCCTCCAAACTCAATGGAACCGGTATTTCCACCATGCCATCAGCAGTCTCTACTGCACCGCTGTTGAAAGAATACCCCGATTTGTTTGACCTGACCAATCGTCGGGCCGTCTGCGACAGGCAAGGCAGCGTTATAATGATCAGTGAGCTTCGCTATCGCGCCCCGGGAGGGATATGTATGCGCATTTCTGCTGAGCCGATCGAGCTGCATTTGCGCACGCCGTTTCGTATCGCCCATGGCGCCAGCACGATTCGTAACAACGTGCTGGTCCATGTTGACGACGGCGTGGGAGTGGCGGCTGTCGTCCCCTATTATCCCGCCCAGGTCCCGGATGTCGTCGCTTACATCGATTCGCCCGCAGTGCGTGCCGCTTTTGAAGAAGATCTCGATTATCTGGAAGAGGCGCTGGATCGCATGCCGGAGGGTCCGGCCCCGGCGCGGGCGGCGCTCGATATGGCCCTGCATGATCTATGGGCGCAGCGGCTGGGGTACCCGCTCTACCGACTGTGGGGCGTGAACCCGGTCCGGGCGCCGCTCAGCACCTATACGCTCGGCATGGCCGATCCGAATGAATTTCAGCAGAATCTGGCGGAGGTCAGCCACTATCCCATCCTCAAAATTAAACTCGGGACCGGCAGTCTGGCGCAGGATGAGGCGCTGGTTCGCATGGCTGCAGAAAGTTCACCGGCGAAGCTGTGCGCCGACGCTAACGCTGCCTGGAGTGTTGAGGAAGCGCTGCAAATCATCCCGCGGCTGGCTCAGTACAACCTCCTGCTCATTGAGCAGCCCCTGGCCCAGCATAACATCGATGGGTGGCACGAACTGGCGAAAAAACTCCCGGACGGCATGCCGCCCCTGATTGCGGACGAATCGATTCATCACTCAGGCGATATCCTCCGCCTGGCCGGCGCGGCGGACGGTATCAACATCAAGCTGGCTAAATGCGGTGGCCTGCGCGAAGCGCGCCGGATGATCGCCCTGGCTCGTTCGCTGGGGATGACAGTTATGCTGGGGTGCATGATAGAAAGCAGCGTGGGCATCACCGCCGCGGCTCATCTGGCTCCTCTGGTGGACTTCGCCGATCTGGACGGCAATCTGACGGTGATGAACGATCCATACGAGGGCGCGCGCTGGGAGAATGGCCGCGTTCATCTGCCCGACAGGCCAGGCCTCGGAGTTCGGCGACGCGTTTGATAGCCGCCGCCCCGGCAAAATAGTGGCATCATCACTCAACAGGGAGGGCTGCCGGCATTTACGCCGGGCCAGAAGCCGGCCGCCGCAGCTACCCGGGAGGAAAACAGAATGGCGTCATACCCCGATTTCTACCACCCCGCCCGGACAGGCAAATTCTATACGCCCGACGTAGCTGCTGCGACCCGGGCAGGGCAGGCTATCGCCGTCCGTCCCGCCAGCGAAGATGATCGGCGCATCCTCCTCTTGCTGGTTGATACGCAGGTCGATTTTATCCACGAAGACGGGGCGCTTGCTGTGCCGGGGGCAATCGCTGATACGCGCCGCACGATTGAATGGCTGTACCGTAATGTGGGCCATCTGACTGCAATCGCCGCGTCGCTGGACAGCCACACGCCGCTCCAGATTTTCTACCCGACCTGGTGGATCGATGCGGCGGGCCATCACCCCGATCCCTATACAGCGATCACCAGTGACGATGTGCGCGGCGGCAGGTGGCGCCCGCTGGTCGAACCTGACTGGTCAGCGGAGTATGTCCGCAAACTGGAGGAACAGGCCAGGAAAACGCTGATGATCTGGCCGTACCACACTATGATCGGCACGCCCGGCCATGCCATCACGCCCGCCCTGTACGAAGCAATCGCCTATCACGCCGCTGCACGCCAGACACAACCAGAATTTCTGTACAAAGGGTTCATCCCTCAGACAGAGCATTACTCTATTCTGGAGCCGGAGGTCAAAGTCCCAGAACATCCGATGGGCGGCCTCAATACCGGATTTCTGGATATGCTGATCACCTACGATCTGATCTTCATCGCCGGGCAGGCGAAGAGTCATTGTGTGCTGGAGACAGTCAGCTCCATCATGCGTTATGCCCGGGAGCAGCCGGAGATCGTCCGCCGCCTGCGTCTGCTGATCGATTGCACGTCATCGGTCGCGCACCCCACAATTGATTTCGAAGCATCGGCAGTCAGGGAAATCGCCAGGTTTGAGGCGCGCGGGCTAACCCTGGCCCGGTCAACCGATTCTGTTGTCTGAATCGGGGGATATCGCCCTATCCTCGCTTTTCAGGTGTGTTAACGGCCAGAGAATGGTAACATAGGGTAACTTCACGCGCAGAATATACATCTGGATCGATATAAATGAGGAGGAGTTCTGTATGTCTGGTAAGTTACGCCTGGTGCCACTCGCCCTCAGCCTGACGCTGATTCTGGCCGTCCTTCCACTGCCGGCAATCCATGCTCAGGGCGGCGGGGAGCTGCCCGATCTGGGCGGCCGGATTATCAGAGCCGTCACCGAAAATGCGTTTATCCCCCTGAATTTTGAAGACGCCGAAACTGGCCAGGCCGTTGGCTGGGAGTATGACGCGGTCGAAGAAATCTGCCGCCGGCTGAACTGCCAGGTCGAATGGAGCCTGATCAGCTTCGACGCCATGATTCAGGCGGTCGGCGATGGGCAGTTCGACGTGGGTATGGACGGCATCACCATCCGCGCTGACCGGGATGAAATTGTTGACTTCTCCGATCCCTATATGACGATGGAGCAGTTTCTGCTCGTTCGCGCGGATGAGGACCGCTTCAGCAACGCCGAAGAACTCGGCGCGAATTCGGACCTCCTCATCGGCGCCCAGCCCGGCACGACCCCATTCTATACCGCCATCTATGAAATTCTGGACGGCAATGAAGAGAACCCCCGCGTCGTCCTGTTCGAAACTTTCGGCGCGACAGTGCAGGCTCTGCTGGCCGGAGATGTTGACGCCACCATTATGGATGCCGTCTCCAGCCGCGGCTATATCGGGGCCAGCGGCGGCGCGCTTAAACTGGTCGGCGACGCTCTGGTGAGCGAAGACTTTGGCTTCATCTTCGCCAACGACTCCGATCTGGTAGCCCCGTTCAACGCTGCACTGGCATCGATGCGCGAAGATGGCTACATTGATTACCTGAATAACAAGTGGTTCATCATCTATGACACGGCGGGCGGCAACGCCTTCCTGGCCGAACTCCCCGATCTGGCAGGCCGGGTTGTCGTCGCAGTGACCGAAAATGGCTATCTCCCCCTCAACTTCGAAGACCCGACGACCGGCGAATCAATGGGCTGGGAATACGAAGCGATGGCGGAAATTTGCGCCCGTCTGAACTGCACACTCGAATGGAATCTGATTGGCTGGGACGCGATGATCCCCGCCGTTGCCAATGGACAGTACGATATCGGCATGGATGGGATCACCATCACTGACGAACGCGCGGAGCAGGTAGATTTCTCCGATCCGTACATGACTCTGGAGCAGTTTATGCTGGTCCGCGCCGACGAGGATCGCTTCACCAATGCGGCAGAATTCGCGGCTGACGAGGACCTGCTGATCGGCTCCGTGCCCAACACGACTCCGTTCTATACGGCCGTTTACACGGTGCTGGATGGTGACGAAGAGAATCCGCGCATCATCTTGCTGGACAGCTTCGGCGCAGCGGTGGAAGCACTGCGCATTGGCGACGTGGATGCCGTTATCATGGACGCCGCCTCAGGGCGCGGCTATATCGGCGCCAGCCCGCAGTCATTCAAGCTGCTCAGCGAATCGCTTTCCTCCGAAGACTTTGGCTTCATCTTCACGCCAGGCTCGGATCTTGTGGCGGCAGTTAACAGCGCGCTGGCTGTGTTAAAAGCAGATGGCTACCTGGATTACCTGAATAACAAGTGGTTCTATCTCTACGATCCTGCTGCGAGCATGGGCTAGCGACATTGTGTTGTAGTTGTTACGGGGTGCGCTGCAATGTGTAGCGCACCCCGTTTTTTAAGGAGGGAAGAGGGGCTATGACTTCCAGTGACGCAAAGGGCAGGATCGGCAGATCACGAGCGTTACCGTTCACCGATCGGCTGGCGAATCTGCCTTACTGGCTGCTGTTCGCCATGCTGCTGGGCGTGCTGATCCTGTGGTCTATCCTGACCGATGAGGCTTACCGCACGATCTTCGATCGCCTGGCTACCGGTATTCTCGTCACCATCTACGTCACCCTTATTGCCTATTCGTTATCTCTCATCCTGGGGCTGCTGATCGGCCTGGCCCGTGTCTCGAAGAACAGGGTTATCTACCAGATCGCCACGTTTTATGTCGAGATCGTGCGTGGCGTCCCCATGATTGTGCTGCTGTATTACATCGCCTTCGTTGGCGCGCCTGCTCTGGTGGAGGGTATCAACGCGCTTGGCAAAGTGATGATCCAGGCCAATATACTGCCGACGCTGGCCGAAGGGCTGACCAGCGCGAAAGTGCGTGACCTGGATTACACAGCGCGCGCTGTTATGGCGCTCACGCTTGGATATGCCGCCTTCCTGGCGGAGATCTTCCGCGGCGGGATTGAATCAATCGATCGGGGCCAGATGGAAGCGGCCCGCTCGCTAGGTATGAGCTACTGGCAGGCGATGCGACACGTGATTCTGCCGCAGGCTATCAAGCGAATACTTCCCCCACTCGGCAATGATTTCGTCGCTATGCTCAAGGACTCGTCACTGGTATCGGTCCTGGGCGTGCGGGATATCACCATGCTCGGCAAAGTGTACTCAACCAGCACCTTTCGCTTCTTTGAAACATACAACGTCGTCGCGTTTCTGTATCTCTCCATGACTATTGTGCTCTCGCTGGCCGTGCGCTACATGGAAGAACGCATGAAGACCGACAGATAAAACGCCCGGCGAGGCTCCCCCACCGGGCGTCTGTTTCCTGTCTGAGCGCCGCCTTACTGGCGCTTATATCCTACGACTCAGCAGGCTGCACCGTGAACAACGAGCCTTCACTACGACCGAACACCTCAGGGAAGTAGAAGGCATAGGCATGCGACGGCATAGTCTGGAACTCACCAACGATGCTGGCCCGCACCTGGTACGTGTAAACATAGGTGCCGGCGGGCAGATAGTCAGCGTACAGATTGACCTGCTCATCGCGCATCTCAGTATGGTCGAACCACCACCAGCCCCAGAACCAGTAGTACGGCCTGTTATCCCACTGCGGTTGGAGGTTGGGACCGGCCACCTGCTGGCTGGTCGTCAGGAGCGATGTATCCACTCCCTCAGTTCCAGCGGGGATTGGATCCTCCAGCACGAAGAAGTAAATGTCCTGCGGCGCCGTGATCGTCACCCGCACGGTGATGATATCCCCGATAGCGGCCGTGTCGATGCGGGTATCCGGGTCATCAGCCGCGAAGTACTCGCGGGAGACAGTGATTCCCCGGCTGAGCGCCGGCGTTTCCGCAGCCGGCAGCCGCAGATTGAGGTGCGTTGTGTAGTACAGCGCGCCCTTGCCCTCACTGCGGGCGATGACTAACCGGTTGACTTCATCGCGGAGCAGGTCCTGAACGGCTACCTGAACAGCCTGCCCATCCCGGACCGTCTCTGGCGTCACAATGGCCTGCGCCAGCGACGACCGGTTCAGGCTGACCGAGTAATCGTATTGACCCTGCAGCTCTCCAGTCCGGACCATCCAATCCGTCAGGGCGATGATAGCCCACACATTCTCCTGCGTCGTCTCCCAGTGATCGCCCTGGCGGGCCACCATCAGCCAGCGCACGACGTTGGGCAGCAGCTCGCTCTCCGGCCTCGCCTGAATCAGCGCGTCCAGCACCACCGCCGTTGTGCGTGTATCGCTGGCCCAGTTCCACCAGTCACGGCTGCCTTCCTCCCAGTGTGCTCCAGTCGCCGACAGGATAGCGCCTGTCACGAGATCGCTCGCCAGATCAGCAATCGCGGAGTGGCCGGGCGCAGTCTTCTGGAAGGCCATCAACAGGTAGGCGCGGCCCATGTAAGACATCTTGAGGCGGTACTCATACAGCGCCATATACTCGTCAGGATTCCCCTGCCCGCCCTGAGCCAGGACGTAGAAATAGAACGCCTGTCGGTTGAGCCGCCACGAAGACGTATCCACAACCGGGCGGATCAGATCGGCCCGGACGAAGTTCAGCGCCCGATCGATTATTGTTTGTTCCACGCCGAAGCCAGTTCCCCGCGCCTCGATCAGGCCCAGAGCGGCATAGGCAGTCACCAGCGGATCGCTCTCCATGCGGCTGAACCAGCCCCACCCACCATCAGGATTCTGGGCCAGGGCCAGCTTCTGCACAGCTTCTTCAACCGCCGTATGCAGATTAGCTTCCAGGACAGGATCCTGAAGCCCCAGGTCCCTCAGGGCGCTGTAGGTGTACACATTAGGCAGAAAGCGGCTGACCGTCTGCTCAATGCACTGGTGCGGATAGTTGCGCAGGAAAGTGAAGGCGCTCGTTGTCGTAGCCGCCAGAGATGGATCAACGTGAACCGTGAGATTGCCTCGCGTATCATCGAACCGGGATGGCAGGCTGATAGTCTCCGTCACGGAACCGCCTTCGGCCAGCATGCCGCCTGTGCCCACGGTATCGGGCGCGGTGTAGCGATAGACCGGGATTGTGTTATCGGGGCCGGAAGCCAGAGTTGGCTTGGTGGCGTCCTGATACCCATCCTGCCCGATTGCGATGAAGGTCAAATCAACATAGCGTACATCCTGCACGGTGGCCCACCACTCAACCCGCCCGCGCGAGGCCGGCTCGATTGTGACAGTCTGCGTCGCCGGGCTGTCGAGGGTCACGCCGTCGAACTCCAGCGTCACCGCGACTTCCTGGGACTGTTCCGTATTGTTATTGACCACCGCCGCCAACTGCACGCGATCATCCACCACGAAGAAACGCGGCGCAACGGGCCGTATCAGCAGCGGGAGCGTCGCCACAATCTCCGTTGTGGTCTGGCCTACCCGCGTATCCGCAGTCAGGCCGCGCGCGTCCAGCGTCCAGGTGGTCAGATTATCAGGCAGGTTGAGCGACACTGTCGCGTGGCCGGTCGCATCAGTGATCACATGCGCTTCCCACAGCGGAGTCTGCTCAAAGTTCTCGCGAACCACGACTGATTGCGCTGCCGGGCCACCCTTCGCCTCTTCCATCGGGGCTGGGACAGCGGCAGTCAAAGTAGGGACCGTCATACCGCCCATCATCCCATCCAGCTCGGCGGTAGCACCAAACATTGCCCGCTGTACTTCCACAGCCTGATCGGTGATCCGATCCAGAAGGCCGGTCAGCGAGATATCGGTATACACATAGTCGCCCTGCATACCGTAGAAGGTATCCACCATCGTGCCGCTGTTCGGCGGCATCAGTGACAGGATCGCTTTATCCGTCAGCGCCACGCCGAATTCCGCCTGGACCGGCTCGCCGTTCGCATCCACCGCCTGCACATCAAAAGCGACGTTCTGGCGGGGCTGAGCCAGCCGGGCGGTGGGCGTCACCGTCACGGTCAGCGTATGGGCAGCTGGCGCCACATTCACAGCGATACTGCCGGTGCGGTAGTCGGGGTTCAGACTCTCTCCGTCAATTCCCTTGACAACAGTCACATCCACATAGGCGGTCGGCACATGGGCTTCCGTGATCGGAAGCTCGTATAACAGGGTGGAGCCTTCTACCGATAACACTTCGTAGCTCATGACGCCGGCGCGCTCCACGCTAACGAGCACCGTGGACGCCGCCGCAAACGGAATAGGGATGAGAATCTGGGCGGTGTCGCCGACATTATACGAGTCCTGATCGGCGATCAGATCGATAATCTGCGACGGCTCACCCCACCAGACAGGCCGGCTGCCGGTCACCCAGAAACGCAGGGTGCTGGTATTCGAGCGTTCATACTCGTCGAGCGCCTGCGCTTCTACGCGGAAGATACCCGCATTTGGCGGCGTGAAGGTGTAGGTCGCTGTGCCATCAGCGCCAGCGAATACCTGCGCGGTTTCCACCGGGATTTCCTCCCGCGACCAGGTGTAACGCCCGAACTCACCCTCAATTGGGACGCGCGACCAACGGATTTCAATCACGGTCAGGTCAATTCGCTTTTCTGAGAGCGGCGCGCTCTGAGTATCGACCGCGATCAGGCTGATCTCCATCGGCTTGCCTTCCTGGCCGAAGTAGCGGTCTGTCCGCAGGCCAACGTAGACGTTAGCCGGGTGTGCCAGCACCGTTGAGCGCCCGGAAATCGCCTGCTGGCTCTCATCAGTGACCGTTGTCTCCACCGTGATCTGCATCGGCGAGAGCATCGGAGCGCGGGTATTGGCTGTGGTGATCATGAAGCGGCCATTTGCATCGGTTGTGGCCGATCCATCGCCGATATACTGGTAGAAGTATTCCGAGTTCTCGTTGCGGAAGGAGTATCGCCCGGGGCCGGTATACTGGAAATAAGCCGGCTCTCCCCAGGCGCTCCAGCTCAGCCTGGCATCATTCACTGGCCCGCCGAAGTAGTAACTGGACTGGACCAGAGCATTCAGGTCCCGCCCCTGGAAGATCTCATCTTGCTCCGGCGTAACCGTGACCTCGAATTCCGGCACGCGGAATTCGGCGATCGTGAAGGACACATAAGCATCGTCGGCCATGATATACGCATCGCCGAGCGGGGCATCCTCAGGGAGTAACAGCTCCCCGCTGAAGGTGCCGAAATCCGTCAGCGCCATATCCTCTTCAATCAGGCGTTGGCCGGTGGCAGAGGAGTTAATGGTGACGCGCACTGTCCGCATATTGGGGACACGATAATCCATATCGTTTCGGTCGCGCAGGACGCCCCGGAAGTAGACAGTCTCACCCGGCCGGTAGATCGGACGATCAGTGTACAGATATCCCTGCTGGCCCGGAAGGTTAGCAGCGCTGGAGCTGTACCAGAGGCCGTAGACCCCCACACCTTCTACCACCACATAGGTGAACTGATCATCGTAGGGCAGAGCGACTGGAGCGCGGAACATGCCATCAGCGCCGGTCGATCCCCGAGCAATAGCCTGGTTGCGCTGATATATCGTGACCGAAGCCTCGACCACCGGCTGCGCTGACGGCATATCTGTTACCCAGACCAGCATCTCGTCCGGCGTGCGTTTGACCGTGATATTAGCCGATACAACCGCCAGGGGGAACTGGTACAACTGCTGATCCGGTGCGCGCATCACAATCCAGTAGAATCCCCGCGGTAGTTGTCCCCCCTGCTCCGAAGCCAGCAGGACTTCTCTGGTCACGCCATCGCGCCCGCCGGAATCCAGTGTCTCTGTCCACTGTCGGACCAGATCATTCGGCCCAACCCAGAATGGAATCTGATCCCAGTAATATCCCTGAATAGCCGCCGGGAACAGAGTTTCATTAACGCGGTATAACTCGAATCCGACCGTGGGCGTGCCGCTGACGTAAACCGGAATGCGAGAATCCGTTCGATACGCGCCTATGAGCGACAGGGAGGTATTGCTGGTGACCGGATAGGCCCGTGACGGAAGCTCGCCGGTTGTGTAGGTGAACGTGTAATCCGTCGTGATCGGGTTGCCGTAGATATCCTCGGCCCCCGCCAGAAACGTGATGCTGTACCGGGTATCAGGGAGCGCGTAGAACTGCAACCCCAGCGATCGATCGTCCCAGACGGAGGGAGTCCACTCTGTCTCCGGCTGGATAATCACCCGGTCGGCGAAAGTCTCCGCGTTCATAGGCGAGCGGAAGGTAATACTGGCGCCCCGGCCCGGCCTCACTCCCGACTCGCCATTGGAGGGCGAAGTCCTCTCAATGCCAGGATGCGGCACAGTGGAGAACGGCACCGACTGCCCTCCGTCGAGGGTCGCTTCACCGGTGGCATTGCGGGCGCTGGAAGCGAGATTCAGCACATATGAACTCTCGATCCGGAGCGTCCCGGTTGGCGCAAATGTGAGTCGCGTATCTCCGTCGGCCCAGACAAAGGTGCCCTGCACTGGCTCGCCGCCGTACAGCAAACTGAAAGCCGCTTCTGTGCTGGCCCGGTCCATCGGCTGGCTGAACGTGATAACCATCTGGCGATCCAGCCGCACTCCCTGCTCGCCCGATGAGGGGCTTATAGAGAGAATCTGCGGAGGGAGCGTCCGGAATGACCAGCGGAAATCCGTCTCCAGGACAGCGCCCAGGGCCGTCGTCAGGCCGGCGGAGACCGTCACCGTATAGGTCGTGCCTCCCCTCAACGACTCGGAAGGCGTGAACTGATAGATAGAAGTGTTCAGCCATTCGCCCTGCCCCGCCACTGCCGGCTCGATCACAATCGGCGATGAAAGCCCGGCCAGGTCGGCTGTAGAGACCAGCGGCACAACGGGCCGATTGAACGTCACCACGATCCGGGCGTCCGCTGCAACACCCTCCGCGCCCGCTTCTGGCATGACCCCCGTCACAATCAAGGCTCCAATGGTTCTCACTTCGAATGAGACCGGATCAGTCAGGGTCAGGCCATCGCTGGAAGCAGCACTGGCGCCAACGCTGGCCGAATACACCTGCGCTCGCGGCCAGCCGCCCCCGGGCACAAAGTTCACAGTCCGATCATCAGCCCACGTGAAAGAGCCAGACAGGGCCGGTTCGAATGTGAACGCTGCTTCCACACTGCCCCGATCCATTGGCTGATCGAAGGTGACCGTCAACGGCTCATCTGCCGACAACTCCACACCCGGCAGTGGCCATATATCAATCACGCGCGGCGGCGGGAGACTCTCATTTCCCTGCGCCTGAATCCTGGAAACGCCAGTAATCAGCAACCCCACCAGTAAGGTGGCTACCAGAAGGTAATACGATTTTAGTGCCATATCAGGGAAGCCTTTCGCTACAATCATCTCTGACTCACGCTAACAGGACGTCAGATGCTGTTAGCTGGTTCCCAAAAAGCTGTTGATCCGCCTGTTCAGCAACTAATCATAGTGCATAAATGCAAAACCGGCGTCGGTAGGCTCCCTGACGCCGGTTTTTGCTGGCTGACGAATATGCCAGCAGTAGCTATACGAGGCTGCGCGCCTTGGCCAGGGCAGCTTCGAAGTTCACCTCGTCCACGATAACCGGCACGTACTCGGCATACTGAATAATGTTGTCACGGTCCAGAACAAAGACCGACCGCTGGTTGATACGCCACTCGACATCATGGACGCCGTAATCATCGGAGAATTTCATATCGCGGTAAGATGAAAGCGTGACCACACGATCGATACCTTCCGCTCCACACCACCGCTGCTGTGCGAACGGCAGATCGGCGCTGATGGTCAGGATCACGACATCCTCTCCGAGCGCAGCAGCTTCCTGGTTGAAGCGGCGGGTCTGAGCAGCGCATACGCCCGTATCCAAAGAGGGCACGACACTCAGAATCTTGATCTTCCCCGCGTAATCAGCGAGCGTCTTGATTGACATGTCGTTAGCGACCAGTCTGAAATCCGGAGCCTTTTCCCCAACTTTCAGCATCTCCCCGCGGATTTCATGTTCCTTATCGCCAACTTTCATACCCGGTCGATTAGCCACAATATGCTCCTCTCGCCAAACAACATTCAAGACTATTTATGTAAGTAATCCGGATTGTAAACAGCTGCGCAGAGGATTGCCAGATTTCTAACGCATTTCTGAGAGTCAGCCTTCCAGCGGGGCCAACGCCTGATCGAAGAACCCGATCACGTGTTCCGTGAACACTGTCTCGCCCGCACTGACCAGATAAGTGCCGTGATCCGCCCCCGGCACGTACCACAGCCGGACATGCTCCGGGTTATCTGCCGCAGCCGCACGCGCGCCAGATAGCGTCACGTCATGCTCCCCGTAGACGAGGAGAACCTTGCGAGGCGCGATCTGGGTAAGGGCTTCGATCAGGCGCAAATCGCTCAGGCTGAGGCCGGTTGCGGCGCGGTAAGCTGCCCGCGCGCCCCATTGAAACAGCGTCATGAACAGATCGGACGGCTCGCCAATGCCCAGAGTCTGGGGTCCGTAATCCAGGTATCCCCCTTCAGCCAGCACCGCCCGGATCGTCGGTGCGCGCGCAGCGGCGAATAACGCGCTGGCCCCCGCCTGGGAGAAGCCATGAGCGCCGATACGGGTCATGTCCACATCTTCACGTCCGCTGAGGTAGTCCAGAGTCGCCAGAATATCTTCGGCTTCCCAGATGCCCAGGCTGTGCGGCGCCATCCCCATACAGGGCCGACCGTCGTAAGTCAGGACGCTGTAGCCATTCCGCACCAGTATCGCGACTTCATGGAGCATGCCGCCCCGATCCTGACTGTAGGCCGGGGGGACAATGATGGTCGCCCCGTTCGTCCCCCGGAAGAAATAGCCGGGATGGCTGAAGCCGGTCCGCATCGGGATCAGCGCCTCTTCCGCTGTCAGGCCGAAATCCTGCGGGCGCGGGCCTGGTGCGCAGGGCGGATGGGTGATCCCCCACAGAGAAAGCCATCCCAGTCCCGCGGGGATCAGGACAATCACCAGGATGGCAACTGCCAGCAACAGCCCAGCCCGGCGAATCAGACGCCTCGAGTTAACGGATACAGATTCAGGCATCACCCATGGTTAAGCCTTGCGGCCAAATCTACTCAGGAGGACTTCATCCAGCGTTGGCTGGCCGATCTCCTGCAGTTCGTAGCGCACGCGCTGGTACGGCTTGTCCAGCTTGATGACGCGCGACAGATCAATTGGGGTCCCGATAAGGACCAGATCAGCGGGCACAGCTCTGATCGTGGCTGCCAGGTCCGCGGCCTGCTTCGGCCCGTAGCCCATCGCCGGCAGCAGCGCGCCGGTTGCTGGATATTTCTTGAATGTCTCGGCAATCGAGCCGACAGCATAAGGGCGCGGGTCAATGATTTCGGCAGCGCCAAAACGGCGCGCGGCGACAACGCCGGCTCCGTAGGTCATTTCGCCATGGGTCAGCGTCGGGCCGTCTTCCACCACCAGCACGCGCCGGCCGCGGATCGCCTCCGGATCATCCACCAGGATGGGCGACGCGCCCTCGATGATGACTGCATTCGCATTCACGCGGTAGATGTTCTCGCGTACAGCGGCAATATGTGCCAGATCAGCCGTATCGACTTTATTGATAATCACGACATCCGCGCTGCGCAGATTGGCTTCACCGGGGTGGTAGGAAACTTCATGCCCGGGCCGGTGAGGATCCGCCACCACAATATTAAGGTTAGACTTGAAGAACGACAGGTCGTTGTTACCACCATCCCACAGAATGATATCCGCTTCCTTCTCGGCCTCGCGCAAAATTCGCTCGTAATCGACGCCAGCGAAGACCACGACATTCCGATCCAGGTGCGGCTCATACTCCTCGCGCTCCTCAATCGTGACGTGGTGCGCATCCAGGTCTGCGTAGGTGCCGAAGCGCTGCACAGCCTGCGCAGCCAGATCGCCGTAAGGCATCGGATGGCGCACCGCCACCACCCGGTAGCCTAATCCGCGCAAGATATCGCTGACGCGCCGCGTGGTCTGGCTCTTGCCGCTGCCGGTGCGGACTGCGCACACGCTGATCACGGGTTTGCTGCTCTCTATCTGGGTATGCCGGAGGCCCATCAAGCGGAAGTCAGCGCCTGCAGCCAGCGCCATACTCGCCTTATGCATCACAACCTCATGCGGCACATCGGAGTAGGCAAAAACGACCTCATCCGCCTCATACTGCTTGATCAAAGCCAGCAGCTCTTCTTCGGCATGAATGGGGATGCCAGAGGGATACAGCCGGCCGGCCAGCTCCACTGGATACACGCGCCCTTCAATATCCGGGATCTGGGTCGCGGTGAAGGCCACGACTTCGTACCGGTCATTATCGCGGAAGAAGACGTTGAAGTTGTGGAAGTCACGCCCGGCGGCTCCCATAATAATCACACGAGTCCGTTTCATGGTGATTCGCTCTCCTGTGGGATGGTGGTGAACTGCCTGTTCTAATGAAAACGGGCGCACGAATGGTGCACCTGTCCAAAAAGATCGCAAGTGTGCTGCGCTGGTTACCCGCTACCGGATCGGCTCTGTTGCCATCCCGCTTTTGCGGTAAGCTATCGCGCTAAGCACAATGCTCAGCACGTAAAGCGCCAGCAAAGGCCCCATTACCAGCATCATATTGAATGGATCAACGGTCGGCGTGATGAGCGCGGCAGCTATAGCAGACCCGATGATGGCAAGTCGCCAGTTGCGGCGTAACTGCGCCGGCGCAACTATCCCCAGCCGGCCCAGGATGAAGAAAATAAGCGGCATTTCAAAAGAGACGCCGATCCAGAACAGCAGCGCTGTCACAAAGGCCACATACTGATCGGCGGTCCATCCCGCCTGGAAGATATCGCTCTGGAAGTCCTGCAAGAACTGCAAAGCTGCCGGCATGAGGATAATCCAGGCGAACAACACCCCGACCAGGAATAATACCGTCGTCGCCGGGATAGAAACCAGAATATAGCGCTTTTCTTTGCTGGTCAGGCCCGGCGCTACGAACATCCATATTTGCCAGGTAATCCAGGGAAGCGCCAGAATCGCGCCGGCCATCAGCGCCACCCGAAAGTAGATCACCACACCTTCTGTGGGGCCGAGCGTCTGCAAGCGGAAGTTGTCTTCCCCGACCGGCGACATCAGGATGGTCAGAAGCTGGCTGGCGAATAACATTGACAGAACCGTCGTGACCACAAGACCGAGCATCGCCCGGATCAAACGATCGCGCAATTCTCCCAGATGCTCAAAGAATCCCATAGCGAATTCCTCAGCCGACAGCGGCATGTCCTGCTGAGGCGTATCCGTCGCCGGTTGAGGGGCGGCCTTAGCGGCCGGCTTTAGTTGGGTGTCCATGCGTCATAGGTTCCAGGAGTGTCAGAAGAGTCAGAAGTGACCGATGGCGGAGTTGGCCGGGCCTGGCCAGAAGCGCCATTTCCCTCAGCAGAAGATGTTCCCGCTGCTGGCTGCTTGGGCACAAGCGGCGACACCTCAGTAGCCTGTTTAACCGTTTCATCAATCGAGCGCAGCGGTTCTTCCAGGGGCTTCTTCATATCGCCCACCAGTTTGTCCAGCCTGCTGGCCGCAGCCGTCTTGCGTGTGCGCGGGTCTACAAACTCGGAGAGGCTGTCGACGATCTCAGGCTCCAGCCCGGCGGCTTCCAGCTCGCGGCGGATCACGGCGCTGGTTTCCTGCCACATAACCCGCAGCTTCCCCATATACACCCCGAATATGTAGGCCCACTGAATCATGCGTTTGGGGCCAGCAACCATCAACATCAGCACCAGGATGATAAGCAGTTCTGCCGGCCCGATTCCCAAGATGTTCATACCACACACCTGTCCCCGAACTACTCTACTACAGCGTCCTGGTCAGAAAGCGCAGACTTCAAGGCTTCGTCATGGGCGACAAGGCTGCCCAGAACTCCGTTAATGAAACGAGGGGAAGTATCTGAGCCGAAGTCCTTGGCCAACTCAACCGCCTCGTTTATCACAACCCGCACTGGCGCCCAGTTCGGATTCGATATTTCGTAGATTGATATGCGCAAGATGTTACGGTCAATAATCGCCATTTGATCGATAGGCCACTCCGGTGCGTGTCTCTGGATCAGGAGATCCAGGTCATTCTTACGGGCCAAAACGCCGTTGACCAGTGAATACACGAAATTGTGAGCCTCAACCGGCAGGCCCTCCTGCTCCAGCCGCTGTCGGGTAACCTCTTCCGGCGCGTGGTTGGTGCAATCAATTTCGTACAAAGCCTGCAAGACGATCTGTCTTGCCTGGTGGCGGGCGCCCGACATCAGTTCTTACTCTCTCGCACCGGTAGTTCCTCAAACACGACATCGTCAATATGAACATTCACGGCTTTGACTTCCATGCCTACAATCTGCCGGACGGCCCGGGCAACATCGCGCTGCACCGTATGGCTCACTTCGCGCATATTGGCATCGCCATGCGTCACGATAAAGAGGTCCACATTCACCGTCTGACCATCCACCAGAATCTGGACACCCTGCGCAGCCGGAGTTCGCTTCCACAGCCGGTTGACGCCACCCGGCACATTGCTCATACGCGCGACACCTTCTACGCGCAGGGTTGAAAGCCGGGCTATTGTCAGCAGGACCTCTGGCGAGACTGTCACCTGATCATTCGGGTTGCGGCGAGTCTCCATCGTTCCCCGTACCTTTCTGTTCACACAGACTGTCTACCACTCTACCCCATCACCAGGCCGCCGTCCACAGAAAGCACCTGCCCGGTGATGTAGCTGGCTTCGTCAGAGGCCATAAAAGCAACCGCATAAGCCACGTCTTCCACCGTCGCCCAGCGGCCCAGTGGAATATGATCATTGAGCCGATCCCGGATATCCGGCGGCAGCGTGGATGTCAGCTCAGTCGGCACAAATCCGGGCGCAACTGCGTTCACCGTGATGGAGCGGGAGGCGACTTCGCGGGCTAACGATTTGGTCAGGCCAATCAGGCCTGCCTTGCTGGCGCTGTAGTTGGTCTGCCCCTCATTACCAGCAATTCCACTGACGCTGGTAACGTTGACGATACGCCCGTAGCGCTGCTTCATCATGCTGCGCACAACTGCCCGGCAGCAGTTCCACGCGCTCTTCAGATTGGTGTCAATTACGACATCCCAGTCTTCTTCCTTCATGCGCAGGATCAGGTTATCGCGGGTTGTGCCCGCGTTGTTAACCAGGATATCCACCCTGCCGAAAGTTTTGATCGCCGCCTCGATCAGCATACCCGCCTGCTCAAAGTTACTTACATCAGCCTGAATAGCTGCGGCTTTGCCGCCCACATCCGTAATCGCCCGGACAACTTCTTCGGCAGCTTCCGCTGAACTGTTATAGTTTACCGCAACAGTAGCGCCGCGACGCGCAAATTCCAGCGCGACAGCCCGCCCGATGCCGCGGCTTGCACCCGTCACAACTGCCACACGATCAGCCAATTGAGCCATACTCAGTTCTCCCCAGGACAGCCGGCACGCCAGTATGATAACCGTCCCACAACCGGTGTCAAGCAGAAAACCGCCCGCCAATCGGGCGGGCGGCGGCTATCAATATCGATCCGGGCGGTCGGCCCGGCAGTCAGCGGCGGGGCCTACCCGCCACGCAGGATGACAGTTGAAGCAAGGACCCATCCGGGACCTGATGACGTTTGCACCTGGATCCAGACCCCATCAGAAGTCCCCCCGAGGACAGGCATCGTCAGGCCGGCCGGCGCCGTGCCAAGCAAGCCAGTATCCACACCCGGCCCCTGGTAAACATTGATGGGGGCAGAGACAATAACTACCGGCGCGGTCACCTGGCCTGCCGCATCCTGGTAGGTCAGAATCGGGACGTTGCCAAAGTCGCCGCGGAAGATCACAAACTCCGAGTTCACCCAGCCGGTCCCCCCGGAGCCGCGCACCTTGAACCAGATGCCATCCGGAGTTGACGCCAGGATATCCATCTCAGTCCCGCCCCTGACAGTATACACCGTCGTAAACTGAGCGCCCGGGCCACTGCGAACATTCAGGAAGCTGGTGTTCACGATGATGTAGGATCGCACAGGCTGCGGCACGGCCACCATCTGCGACAGCGAAGGCTGGATGACCGCCCCGCTCAACTGCGCCCCCGTCATAGCGTCGCCGCCGGGCTGAGTGCGCGGCCCGTTCCGGATAATCTCGATATCGAGCGCCCGAATCCACCCCCGGCCCAGATTATGCGACACCAGCAGCCATCCGCCGCCCGGGCCATCCGCATCATTGAGGACTATCAGGCGCTCCTGAGCCGGGATGGATACTGTCGTGCGCGATGATAGATCTGGCTGCTCTTTCAGATCGAGCACGCCCGGCCCATTCCACCAGACCTGGGTCCGCCACTGAGTCGGATCCGACATGGCGACATCTGCCACAGGCAGCCACCCCGACCAATCGCCCATAAAGAGCACCAGCGCCCAGTCGCGAGTGCTGTTGAAGTCCAGCACCTCAGCGCGGTCGCCGCGGTACATAACGGCAATAGCTTCAGATGCCGGATCGGCTGCTCTGCGCAGGGGAACTGACTCAGAAAACACGTACACGATCGGGCGGTTATTATTCATGATGCCGGGCGTCGTGCCGCCGGCGGCTATCCCGCCGCCGCCCTGCCCATCCGGGGGCAGGAGTATAGCGCCGCCACCTACACCAACAATCGGGACACCCGCCGCATTGCCGCGCAGAGCAACATCTTCCTGCAAGGTCCAGCCCAGCCCGACATTCGTCTCCACCTGCCACCACGTGCCATCAGCCGTCTGGCCGGCTACCGGAAGCTCCGACCCTACCAGCGCCAATCCCAGGAGCGACGAGCTGGCGTCGGGGAAAACATAGACATTCACGGTGCTGTTCACTACGGCCACAACCGGTCGTTGCACAATACCCTGAACCTGCACAACAGGCACTACGCGAAAGTCCCCGCGCGGGATAACAAATTCAGCGGATACCCAGCCGATGCCAAAAGGTGTCTGGGCCTGCCACCAGGACGAATCGCGATTGCGGCCAAGCACCGGCAACTCGCTACCACCGGGCAGCGTCCCGATAATAGAATAGATCGCGCCAGGGCCGCTGCGAACATTCTGATAGCTGGTATTGATGATGATGATGGGCTGAGCCAGTTGCTGCCCCCACCCGGCACGAGGCGACGACTCGCTCTCAGCCGCCGATGCCGCCATCATCGGCAGCATCCCGATCACCAGAATTACAACAACCAGGAATATTGTCAGGCGACCACGTGTCGAACCAGGCATAATTTCATCTCCTCACAGCGCTCATGCCGATGAACAGGGCCGTTCCTACCCCCGGTCGGAGACCGGTGCGGCGAGAAAGTTCCCCCAGAGCATTATGTACAACATGTCCTGCCGACTCATTCTACAGCACTACAGAGATTTCACACAAGTCACCGCCAGACTATCCTGCTCATTACCCCGAAAAAGCTGGGGCTGGCGTTTGTAGTCAGCCGCTGGAACATACGATATGATTCCCCACATGCGAATCATAAAACTCACCCTACTGTTTGGATTCCTGCTGTTTGCAGCAACTTCGTGTATTAAGCCCACCCCTATTCCGGTCTACGTGACCCCCACTCCCGCTGGCCCAACAGCCACTGTCACCCAGATAGTGGAGGCTGTTTCATCGCCTGTGCCGGGTGTCACCCCGGCAGCGCCTACCCCCATGCTGGTGACGCCCGCTGAGGGGACTATCTTCGGCCCTGTTGTGCCGCCGGGATATACCCCGGGGCCAACATGGACGCCCCGCCCCACTACTACCGCAACTCCGAGTACGCCAACGATCACGCCGACTCCGTCCATCACGCCTACGCCGCCGCCCGGTCTGAATCCCCAGCTCATCGGCGTTCAGATTCACCCCGCCATAACTCAGGATGAATGGCGCGAGATGCTCCACTGGGGGCAGCAACTGGGAGTCGGCTGGGTCAAAGTACAGTTCGCCTGGGATGAGATGGAGCCGGACGGTCCCGGGAGCCAGTCCGTATACTGGCGGCAGCTTGAGCTATATGTTCAGGATGCTTTGAGCAGAGGCTTTCAGGTGATGATCAGCATCGCCAAAGCGCCGGACTGGGCCCGCTCCACGACTGAACAAAACGGCCCGCCGAACGATCCGCAAACGCTGGTCAATTTCATTAATCGTATCCTCAGCGAGTTCGGCCCGGCTATTCATGCCATCGAAATCTGGAATGAGCCGAATCTCGAACGGGAATGGTCTGGCGCTCCGATGAACGGGTCAGCCTACATGGCCCTCTTTGGCCCGGCCTATCAGGCAATCAGGGCATGGAGCCAGCAGAACAGCCATCCCATCCGCGTTATTACGGCAGGTCTGGCCCCGGTGGGAAACGTGGCCGGCGCTGTCGATGATCGGGTCTTTCTCCAGCAGATGTACGCCGCCGGTCTGGCCCGCTATACCGATGTTGCCGTGGGCGTCCATCCTTATGGCTGGGGGAATTCACCGCTCGATCGCTGCTGCAACCCTGTCCCAGACCGGAACTGGGATGATGACCCGCACTTCTTTTTCCTGAATACCATCGAGTCCTACCGCCAGATCATGGTCGCTAATGGAGACAGCGACGCCGAGTTGTGGGGGACGGAGTTCGGCTGGGCAACATACGACGGTCTGGGAGGCACAGCCCCCCAGCCTTTCTTCAACTACGTCACTGAACAGACTCAGGCGCAGTACCTGATCGAGGCGCTGGACCTGCTCCAGAATTCCGGCCAGTATGACTATGTCGGAGTCATGATCGTGTGGAACCTCAATTTCGCCACGCTTCCGGGCGCTATTGAACGGCAAGAGGAACAGGCCGGATACAGCCTGCTGCGGCCCGATAAAAGCTGGCGGCCCGCCTTCGGGGCGTTGCACGACGCCCTCCCGCGCCGTTAAACCCTTATGACATCTTTACAGCAGACTTTCCAGCCGTGGTTCGGCAACAGGCGAGTCCAGTCCGGCTGGAAAGTCCTGCTTTTGGCGCTGCCGGCGCTGTATCTCAGCCGTATCGGCGCGGAGTTTGCCCTGCCGGGCCACCCGGCCATCGGAGTTACGCTGGGGATACTTGCCGGCGGCTTCATAAGCTGGCTGCACCTGCGCCGGGGGGCTTCCCCCGGCCCTTCTGTCCTGTTCCTGGCGTTCTACGTGCTGTATCCCTGGCAAAGCCCCGCTCTGGCGCTGGCCTGTGGCCTGTTTGCGTTCATGATCTGGGCCGTCATGCGTGAGGGCCGGGCACAGCAGTTCCCGATAGAAGGTGTAATTTTTGTCCTGGCGCTGCTGCTGTACGGCCTGACCCTGGCCCCCGGCGTCCAGCCCGCTGACAGCGGCGAATTCCAGCTTGTGATCGCCCGATGGGGTGTGGCACATCCGCCGGGCTACCCGTTATACACCCTGCTGGGGGGCATTTTCGCCCGCCTGATCCCGTGGGGAGATATGGCCTGGCGCGTCAATCTGTATTCCGCCGTAACGGGCGCGCTGACGCTGACCCTCCTGGCGCGGACAGTCCGCCTGGAGACACGTTCCGCCTGGGCCGGACTGGCAGCAGCCGGCATTCTGGGCACGGCGGTCTCCTTCTGGACGACCTCCACCCAGGCCAGCATCCGGCCTATGACGGCGCTGTTTGCTGTTCTCATGATCGAGGCGGCCCTGGCCTACCGTCGGGCGATCAGAGCACACCAATCTGAAGCGGTCGTACGCCGGGCGCTTATACGCTTCGGGCTGGCGGCTGGATTCGGCGTCACGCACCATGCCTCGCTGTTCTTCGTGGGCCTCCTTCTTGCCGTCGCCATCCTCGCCGCCCGGCCCGGAATGCTGCTGATGCCGCGACGCTGGGCGCCGGCCCTGCTGGCGGCTCTGGCAGGCGCGCTGCCCTGGCTTTATCTGCTGATCCGCGGCGCGGCGCAGGCCCCCCTGGCTCCTCCCGATCTGGCCACGCTCGACGGCCTGCGCCAGCATGTGCTGGCTGCCGGCTTCGCCGGGGACATGTTTTATTACCGCACACTGCCCGCTATCGCGGAACGCCTCGGGCTGATTCTTCAGGTATTGCTGTTTCAGTGGCCGGGCGCCCTCCTGCTGGTCGCGGCGGCGGCATTCGCGCTGCTGGCCTGGCGCGACCGGTGGCTGCTGCTGGCCCTGGGCGGCGCTTTCGCTGTTCACACTCTGGTAACGGCGACCTACCGCGCGCCCCAGACGGTCGAATATCTGATCCCGGCCTATGTGTGTATAGCCGCTGCCGTCGGATGTGCCCTGGGAATGATCAGCCGACCGGGCAGCAACCGGCTTCTTTACGCCCTAACCGTGGCTGTCATAATGCTGGGTATCGTCTGGTCAGCCCGGCCGAGCTGGATCAGCCTGCGCGCTTACCAGGCGCGGGACATGACCGCCTCCGATGCCCGTGCCACTCTCAGCGCAGCGCCGCCGGGCAGCCTTATCCTGGCTAACTGGCATCATGTCACCCCGTTGTGGTATATGCAGCAGGTGGAGGACCTCCGCCCGGATATTGCCACCCGCTATGTCGCACCAGCCGGGGCGGAGCCTTATCTGGAGACCTGGGCGCGCCTGTTATCTGAAGAAAGTCAGGCCGGTCATCCCCTGATCACCTGTTCTTACTATCCGGAACAATTCCAGCAGACCGGCCTGACCTTCTCCTCGCTGACCTCCTGCTGGCAGATTGGGCCAGACGACAAAATGCCTGACGCAGAAACCGCGCTGGCCAGCCTGGGCGCCGTCCGCCTCTATGCCTGGAGTATCCCGGAACAGGCCGTCGCCGGCGAAAGAGCCGTCATCGATCTGGACTGGTGGCTTCCAGACGCCGCGCCTTACGGTGAGATCACAACATTCGTGCATCTGACCAATGAAAACGGAGAGGTTCTGGCGCAGGATGATCAGCCGCTCAACGCGCCTGATCTGGCCGATCCGGGGATCATCACGCAGCGCTATACGCTGCTCCTCCCGCGCACTGTGATGGCGGGGACCTACCGCCTGCTGGCAGGTGCGTACCGTCAGACGCCGGACGGCCTGGAACCGCTGAGCGATGCTTCGGGAGAGGAGCGCCTCGCGATCGGCGCTCTGATCGTCAGGCTATCCTCGGTGCCGCCGGTGACCGGTAACTCGCTTTATCAGCCCATCACAGACGCTATAACCCTGGTTGGATATGATCTGGATTTCTCAGTCCTGGGCCGCGCCCGTCTCTACCTGCACTGGAATCTGGCCGGGGGCAACACAGCGCCGGCAATAGAAATCACCATCTCGGGGGGAGGAAGGTCCCTGGCGCAGGGCGCGCTGCCAGCTTTCGGGAGCGGATATCTGACCACCGCCTACGATATGCCGGATGTGGAAACAGCCAGCGGCCTGCAGCTGGAATTCTCTCAGGCCGGTCAGCCGCTCCCTCTTCGGGGCGCGTGGGGATTGCCCCTGATGGGCAGCGTCGCCCTGCCCCCTCCCGATGGAAGCGAGCATTACATCCCTGTGGGCGATATCGTCGTCACCGGCTACGCGATTCAGCCAGCGTCAGCCCCCGGCGGTATCGCCCGCGCCCGGCTGGAGGTACGCAGCACAAACGCGCTTACCCAGGACATGAGCGTGCAGTTCGCCTATGGCGACGCAGCCCGACAGTACAGCACCCCGATCGGCGGGGCTATCCCCACGCTCAAGTGGGGCTGGTCCGCCACACTGCAGGATACGCTGGAGGTCGAATGGCCGCCTGACATACCCATCGAGCCTGGGCCGCTGTCAATCGCGTACTACGATGCGTTCACCAGCGCCACCTGGCCGATCTTCGATTCGATCCTGGGACAGGCAAGCCCGCACCTGATCCTGAAGCCGTAGCCGGCCCGGGGCGCGAGCAAAGGCTGGCAGCGAAAAGGTAGACAAAAGCCCCAGGTGAGATAGGGAACAGGTTGAAGGCCAGAACCCATATCACGAGAGGCTACGATGGAGCTTATCACATTTCTGGGAGAGAAGCTGATGGTCTTATCAGGGCTGTTGCAAAGTCGTGAAAAGGTCTTTCTTTTGACCTTTTTCGCGCGCCAACGCACCCGATTGCGCTACGACCCTGCCGCGCAGCAGGCTACCAGGTTGGCTCCGGCACGATGGAGAGCGGCTGTAAGCAACTCGGCCAGGGCCGCCTGAAAATCGCTGGCGCGCAATGGAACGAACACGGCGCCCGCCTCGTCGCCAGAGCGGGCGCCGCCTTTCTCAACGGCCAGCGGGATATCTATCCTCTGTGCCTGTGCAGCCTGGTTTGCCTGTCAACCTTTGCTCGCACTCACCTGCCGCAGTTGCCGGCGCGGTCTAGCCCGCCGGAGTATAGTAGGCCGCTCCGCTGTTCAGTTCGCTGAACACAATTACATAGCTCCCAGCATTCACCTGGAACTCGCCAGTGGTCAACCGGTAGAGGGCGACTGCGCCATCCGGCGTGGAGGCAATCAGAGTGTTGGAAGCAGGCGGATTCGCCACCGCCGCGATCTGCTCCGGCGTCACTTCCAGAATCAACGTGCCGTGCCCGCCCGCGTCAATCTGGTAAAAGCGCAGCCCCACTCCGCCCTCGAACGTGAACGGATAGACGGCCACCGGCGCGGCCAGGTCAAAACGGTTGATGCGACCATCGCTCAGCCCACCAACCCGGGTTGGTCCATTATAGAGGATACG
>JARKNX010000184.1 GCA_029976025.1 Aggregatilineales bacterium
CTTATCAGATGGTCATCAAGGGCCGCAATGGGCACAATCCCGCGGCTGCTGCTGGTGAGAAAGGCCTCGCTGACCCGGGGCAGGTCCGCCAGCGCCACCGGTTGCTCCCGCAGCGGGAGCACCTCCGGCGCGACAGTCATCACGATGCTCCGGCTGATACCGTAGAGGATGCCTTCGCGAGCTGTCCGCAGCTCGCCATCCAGCACCGCATAAAAGTTGCTGCTCAACCCTTCCAGAAGGCAGCCCTCTGGATTGATCAACAGCCCTTCGTAGGCGTTGGCAGCGGCGAGGCGGTCGGCAAATGGCGCGCGCCGGTCCATCCAGCGCGTATCTTTGGCTGCCGGATTGTCGCGCTGCCCGGCGAACGTGATCACGCGCACGCCGTTTATACGGGCTTCCGGCGGCACAGGTTTGAGCGGCTCCAGAGCAAAGTAGAGGGTATCTGGATTCTGGGCCGGGATCGTGATCCGGAAGCGCGTTTCGGCGTAACCAGCCTGTTCGATGAGCTGTCGGAGCGCCGCGCGCAGGGCGGGGCGGTCGAGCGTAATTGATCCGCCGGTCAGGCGCGCCGATTCTTCCAGCCGATTCAGATGGGCGTCAAACTTCAGGACGTAGAATCTCCGGTATGTCCGGCCCACGGTGTAGACGCCCGAAGGCTCAAAATGCACGGCCTCGGCCAGCGACTCCGCCCGGTAGGGAGTCGGCTCCAGCCCGCCTGGGGTGAGGATAGCGGTGACAATGGAAACGGGTGTATTCATAGCCGGGCATTGTACCGTTCTGAATGCAAAACCTCAATACGCATGAGCGGTTTCAGTTGGGCATTGCCTGTTTCAGCCCCGGAAGAAGTTGCTCACGAAGAACCACAGATTCGCCGGGCGCTCCGCCAGTCGGCGCATGAAATACGGATACCACTGCGTGCCAAAAGGCACATAGACACGCATGGTGAAGCCCTGTCGGGCCAGTTCGCGCTGCAGGTCGTTCCGGATGCCGTACAGCATCTGAAATTCAAACCGCTCGTTGGGGACATTCCGCTCGCGCGCGTACTCACGCATAGTGTCGATGATCCGCGCGTCGTGGCTGGCGACGGCCAGATAGGCCCCGGTCTGCGCCGCGTCAGGGTCTACGTAAGCGCGCATTAACTTTACGTAATTGGCATCAACATCGGCTTTCTTAGGGAAGGCCCGATCAGATGGCTCCTTATAGGCGCCCTTACATAGACGCACAAAGGCGCCTTCCTGATGCAGCTCGGCCATATCCTGCTCACTTCGATACAGGTAGGACTGTATCACTGTCCCGAGGTTAGTGAAGCCTTCGTCCCGTAAGGTGCGAAAGATGCGGAGGGTGACGTCAGTGTATGCGCTGCTCTCCATGTCGATGGTGACGTGGTTGTTGGTCCGGGCTGCGTGGGTCAGGATACGGCGCAGGTTGGTCAGGCAGGTGTCATCGGAAATATCCAGGCCGAGCTGGGTGAGCTTGAGCGATACTGTCGCCTTCAGGTTATGCCCGGTGATAGTGTCCAGCAGGCCGATATACTGGGTTGCGGCATCAGCGGCATCCGCTTCTGATTGCGTCGCTTCCCCCAGATAGTCCAGCGTCACCGGCAGGCCCTCGGCGTTCAGCTTCTTAACTGCTTCAACCGCTTCCTCCAGACTTTCCCCGGCTACGAATCGCCGCGCCACTCTCCTCGCCAGGAAGAAGTGCGAGATCAGATTTTTAGCCCAGGACGCCCCCGAAAGGTACAACAGAAACGAACGCAGCATAGCCCCGACTCTCCAGAATAACCGAGACGACACGCAGGTGCGAAAGTATTGTACTCCAATCGAACAACTTTGCCTCTGAATGCCCCTGTGAGAAATAAACACCCCGGACAAGCGAGCGATCGTTCGGGGTGTTTCTGTGCATCGGAGGCTGCTCTCCCTGACATCTGCTGCGGAGCTATAGCTCTCGCGGCGCCCCGAGCCGGCTTCGCTCTTCGTCGATAATGCTCTCATCCAGCTTTACGAACAGCGGGGTGATCGGGCCGAATTTCTGCCCGCTTGGGAGCTCGCTTGGCTCCCATGTGCCGGCGGCGCTGCTGTTGTCCAGCACCAGAGCCTCGTGACTTCGCTCGGCCTCCTGGTAGACTACGATCTGCTGCTCCCCGAACAGACGATCCGGGTACCCCAGCATCGTGTGAAGCTGCTGTGCGGTGAAGGGCAGGTAGGGAGCCAGGGCGATCTTGAGATTGTCGATGACGCGCAGGATGACGTAGACAACCGTCGCGGCGGCCTGCGGGTCCGTATTGATCAGCTTCCACGGCGCGCGCCGATCCAGGTATACGTTGGCCTCTTGTACGACGCGCATCGCTTCCTGGAGGCCGGCCCGTAGCTTGACCGCAGCAATCAGATCGCCAACGGAGGTGACAGTGGCTACGCTCAGGGCGAGGATGGCCCTGTCCTCATCGGTTAGCTCGCCCGGAGTCGGTACAGCGTTGTCAAAGCGTTTGCTGGCGAAGCCGAGCATCCGGTTGACCAGATTGCCCCAGGCCGCAACCAGTTCGTTATTGATCCGACTGAAAAAGCCATCCCAGGCGAAGTCGGAATCGCGCGTTTCCGGGAAGGTCATGGTGACGTAGTAGCGGATGGCGTCTGGCTGATACCGTGTCAGGATATCCGGCAGCCAGATCGCCCAGTTGCGGCTTTTGGAGAACTGCCGTCCTTCGATGTTCATAAATTCATTGGCCGGCACATCATAAGGCAGCGAGATCGGACGGCTGTCAGTGTCATAAATGCCGCTGATGCCCATCAGCTCAGCAGGCCAGATGACCGTATGAAACGGGATGTTATCCTTGCCGATGAAGTTATAAATTTTGGCATCCGGGTTATACCACCAGTCCTTCCAGGCGTCAGGCCGGCCGATGTTGTGCGCCCATTCGATGCTGGCCGTCAGGTAGCCCATCACCGCCTCGAACCAGACATAAAGTCGCTTGTCCTCCCACCCTTCCAGGGGGACATTAATGCCCCAGTCCAGGTCGCGGGTGATGGCCCGGGGTTGCAGATTTTCGGCGTAATTGGTGCTGAAGTTGAGCACGTTGTCGCGCCAGTGACCGGAGCGGCCGGCCCACTGAAGGTATTGCTGGAGACGCTCGCCAAAAGCGGGCAGATCAAAGAAGTAATGTTCTGTCTCGCGGATCACGGGTGTAGAGCCGTCCAGTTTGCTGCGTGGATTAATCAACTTCGTGGCGTCCAGCAGCGTGCCGCAGTTGTCGCACTGGTCGCCGCGGGCGTCATTGAACCCGCAGATATAGCAGGTCCCCTCCACCAGCCGGTCCGGCAGGAAGCGATGCTGTGATTCGCTGTAAAGCTGCTGCTGGGTCTGGCGGAAGAGGTAGCCGCGCTCCAGCAACTTCAGGAATACATCGCGGGCGATATGATGGTGATTTTCGGTATCGGTATGGGTGAACAGATCGTAACTGATGCCAACATCGCGCTGGGTAGTCAGAAAGCGGCTGTGATACCTCTCGAATAAATCGCGCGGGGTGACGCCAAATTTATCGGCCTCTACTGAGATTGGCGTGCCGTGCGAATCGGATCCGCTGACCATCAGGACATGATTGCCCTTGAGCCGGTGATAACGGGCGAAGATATCGGCGGGCAAATAGGCCCCTGCCAGGTGGCCGACGTGCAGATCGCCGTTGGCATACGGCCAGGCGACGGAGACGTGGATGAATTCGCTCATGGCTTGTCACTCCTTGTGTGTGTGATGATCAAATAATCGACTGGCAAAAGACAACAAAAAACCGCCAGCGCGAGGCAGGCGGTTGAGGTTCGCGAGCCGGATGGTCGGGCGGCGTCAGGCAGACGGGCGCGACCGGTGCCAGCAGAGGGCCTCGCCACCCCGCCGGCACGGCTCGCAGCACATCATGCCCATCATCATGCCGTTCCGCGCGCTCTCGTTCATATGTGGTAGTGTAAAGGGGGAGGGGTGGGATGTCAAGCCTCTGGTAGCGGCGGGCGGCTGTCTGTTCCGGCCACCATCAAGGCAGTATCTTCTTCGCCGCTTCCCAGATTTCACCTGCTGTAATGCCGTCCTTCTCCCAGGACCAGCCGGCGGGCGGGCCACTGACAACCCCGGCGACAGGGAGGGGATAAGGGCGCCACGCGGCAATAGCCCGATCTGGCGGCACGAATGGTCCATAGCGGCGGGGATCGGACGGGCCGAAGATCATGACAGTGGGCGCGCCCGCCGCGGCCATCAGATGTACCAGCCCGGTATCAGGACCAATCACCAGAGCAGAAGTTTTCCCCAGCGCAGAGATTTGCTGAAAGTCCAGGATATTGACCAGCGAGAGCGGATTCAGGCTGCTCAGGATTTCATGAAGCTCATCAGCGCGGCTGCGGTCGCCCGGCCCGCCGAGGATCGCGACTCGCGCATGCAGATGCGCCACCGCACGCGCGGCAACATTGGCCAGCAGCTCCACCGGAGGTCGCTTTTCGACCATGCGCATGCCGGGATTCTGGCCGCCGCCGACATGGACCACGACCAGCCCGTTGCCAGCGCGCAGCGGCCGGGGCAGGGCGGCAATCTGATCGTCGGATATGGGGATATTGGCCCAGCAATCCGCGACATCCAGCCCCAGCGCGCGGGCTACATCCAGGTAGATATCCGCTTCGTGGCGCACTTCGCCCGGATCGATTGGCGCTTTGACGGTGTAGAATCGGCCGCGCCCCGCTGAATCCAGGCCGGCGCGAACGGATATGCCTGCCAGCCGAACAGCCAATCCTGGCAGAGGAGAGCGCTCCGGCACGACAGCCAGATCATACCGCCTACGCTGAATCTGCCGCGCCAGCCTGAAGAGGCCGGCCGGCGTCTTCGCCGGGTTAGCCTTCCGACCAGTTGGCAGGAGATCATCCAGCAGCGGGTGACCGCTAATGGCGGCGGCGCTGTGATCGCCCACAGCCCAGGTGATGTGCGCCCGGGGGTAGGCCCGACGGATGGCCGTCAGGAGCGGCGTTGCCAGGACGACATCGCCAATGCAGCAGGTTTTGAGGAGCAGGATGCGGCTGGCTGGCGGAGGTACGGACATAAGATTTACACCTGGGCTGTCGGCTGGTATCATTGTCGCTTCAGCGGTTAAGTATGCCACAGAAAGATGGCCGGCGCGGGGAAGAAGGGCGCTAAATGGCTGCGGGATTCTGTGGGTATTTTGGGAAATTCGCCCTTGCGCGCATCCCTAAACAGTGTATAATGATTATACGTGCGCAGGCTGCGCTGGTGAAACGCCGCGCACATGTAAAACTGAACATCAGGGAGGTGACGAACACAACGGCACAATTCAGGTGAAAACTTGATCAGTCGTGTGTCCGTAACCGACAGGGCAGTAAAAGTCGGTTTTTTGTTCCCTGAAGCACCTTAACAAGAGAATAGTGGGAAAGAGGTAAGGAAGAGAGCAGGAAAGAACCCTAACAGGTCATCCCGAGGGATGGTCTGTGAGACAATTCCAATGGAGAGTTTGATCCTGGCTCAGGATGAACGCTGGCGGCGTGCCTAACACATGCAAGTCGAACGGGAGGCCTTAGGAAACTGAGGCTGAGAGTGGCGAACGGGTGAGTAACACGTGGCTGACCTACCCTGGAGAGGGGAATAACCGCTGGAAACGGTGGCTAATACCCCATACGTTCGCTCTGGTTAGACGGGAGTGAAGAAAGCTGAGGCGCTCTGGGATGGGGCTGCGGTCCATCAGCTAGTTGGTGTGATAAAAGCGCACCAAGGCGAAGACGGATAGGGGGCCTGAGAGGGTGACCCCCCACACTGGCACTGAGATACGGGCCAGACTCCTACGGGAGGCAGCAGTGAGGGATATTGCGCAATAGGCGGAAGCCTGACGCAGCAACGCCGCGTGGACGATGAAGGCCTTCGGGTTGTAAAGTCCTTTTCTGGGGGAAGATGAGGACGGTACCTCAGGAACAAGTGTCGGCTAACTACGTGCCAGCAGCCGCGGTAAAACGTAGGACGCGAGCGTTATCCGGATTTACTGGGCGTAAAGCGCGTGCAGGCGGCGGCTAAAGTCGTGCGTGAAAGCTCCCGGCTCAACCGGGAGAGGCCGTACGAAACTAAGCGGCTAGAGGGCAGCAGAGGCGTGTGGAATTCCGGGTGTAGTGGTGAAATGCGTAGATATCCGGAGGAACACCAGTGGCGAAGGCGACACGCTGGGCTGCACCTGACGCTAAGACGCGAAAGCGTGGGTAGCGAACGGGATTAGAAACCCCGGTAGTCCACGCCGTAAACGATGTGCACTAGGCGTATGGCCTATGGGCTGTGTGCCGCAGCAAACGCGATAAGTGCACCGCCTGGGGACTACGGCCGCAAGGCTAAAACTCAAAGGAATTGACGGGGGCCCGCACAAGCAGCGGAGCGTGTGGTTTAATTCGAGGCTACGCGAAGAACCTTACCTGGGTTTGACATAGCGGTGGTAGGGAACCGAAAGGGGACCGACCTTCGGGAGCCGCTACAGGTGCTGCATGGCTGTCGTCAGCTCGTGCCGTGAGGTGTTCGGTTAAGTCCGGTAACGAGCGCAACCCTCGTCGCTAGTTACAAGTGTCTAGCGAGACTGCCCGTGACAAGCGGGAGGAAGGTGGGGATGACGTCAAGTCAGCATGGCCTCTATGCCCAGGGCTACACACACGCTACAATGGCCGGTACAATGGGTCGCCAACCCGCGAGGGGGAGCCAATCCACCAAAGCCGGTCTCAGTTCGGATTGCAGGCTGCAACCCGCCTGCATGAAGTAGGAGTTGCTAGTAACCGCGCGTCAGCACAGTGCGGTGAATACGTTCCCGGGCCTTGTACACACCGCCCGTCACGTCATGGAAGCTGGTCATGCCCGAAACCGGTGAGCTGACCGCAAGGATGCAGCCGTCCAAGGCAGGGCTGGTAACTGGGACGAAGTCGTAACAAGGTAGCTGTAGCGGAAGCTGCGGCTGGATCACCTCCTTTCTAGTCATTTCCTTGTCCGCCCCCGCAAGGGCGCGGACCAACCGCTTCACCTCTCCCTCTCCTCCCCCTCTCCCCCACTCCTCTCTCGTTAAGG
>JARKNX010000190.1 GCA_029976025.1 Aggregatilineales bacterium
CGTATCCTCTATAATGGACCAACCCGGGTTGGTGGGCTGAGCGATGGTCGCATCAACCGTTTTGACCTGGCCGCGCCGGTGGCCGTCTATCCGTTCACGTTCGAGGGCGGAGTGGGGCTGCGCTTTTACCAGATTGACGCGAGCGGGCACGGTACGTTGATTCTGGAAGTGACGCCGGAGCAGATCGCGGCGGTGGCGAATCCGCCTGCTTCCAACACTCTGATTGCCTCCACGCCAGATGGCACAGTCGCCCTCTACCGGTTGACCACTGGCGAGTTCCAGGTGAATGCTGGGAGCTATGTAATTGTGTTCAGCGAACTGGACAGCGAAGCGGCATACTATACCCCGGCGGGCTAGACTGCGCCGGCAACTGCAGCAGGTGGGTGCGAGCAAGGGTTGACAGGCAAACCAGGCTGCACAGGCACAGAGGATAGATATCCCGCTGGCCGCTGAGGAAGGCGGCGCCCGCTCTGGCGACGAGGCGGGCGCCGCGTTCGTTCCATTGTGCGCCGGCGATTTTCAGGCGGCCCTGGCCAAGTTGCTTACAGCCGCTCTCTATCGTGCCGGAGCCAACCTGGTAGTCTGCTGCGCGGTAGTGGTCGTAGCGCAATCGGGTGTGTTGACGCGCGAAAAAGGTCAAAAGAAAGACCTTTTCACGACTTTGCAACAGCCCTGATATAGACCGTCAGCTTCTCTCCCAGAAATGTGATAAACCCCATCGTAGCCTCTCGTGATTGATATGGGTTCTGGCCTTCAACCTGTTCCCTATCTCACCTGGGGCTTTTGTCTACCTTTTCGCTGCCGACCTTTGCTCGCACCCCTCTGAAATCGACTATGGAAAGACGGCCCGGATTTGTTATAATGAACTCTGTATGGCCCGGAGAGGTAGCATAGTCCGGCCTAATGCGCTCGCCTGGAACGCGAGTAGGGTGAAAGCCCTCGCGGGTTCGAATCCCGCCCTCTCCGCCTCAAGATTCCCCCCGGCGTTTGGCTTGCCGGGGGGATTGTGTTATTCTACGCGTCTGTCGCCTTGGGGGGCCACAGGAAAACGATCGTGAATTGTGATCGTCGAGGACGTATCTTATGACCTGGGTAGTCCCTGAGCAGCCACTCCCGCCTGATCCGGAGCGCGGGCCGGACCCCAATACGAAGTTGCCCGCCGACTCATTACCAGATACCGACCCGGCATATTCTGCCGACCCGACGCCGGAAATCACCGCCGCTGTCCTGCCGCTGGACGAGCCGCCTGTTGACGATCTGGCCGATACCAACCCGTCGCTGACCATCCAGCCTGTTTCGGTTCCTCCTGATGAGGGGCTGGAAGAGGTCGAGACGTATGATGAGGTGCCGATGTGGCGGCGGGTCGTGGGGATGGGCGTGCTGCTGTTGGCGGCGGCGCTGACCCTCCTGGCCGGGATGATGATCGCCCTGCCGCGCCTGCGTGACGCGGCGGAGCCTGGCGCGACCGCGCCCGCCGCTGCCTCTGTGGGCCTGGCGCTGCCGACGGCGGAAAGCGCCGCCGGGGTGAGCGCCCCCCGGCCTTCCGGGCCGTCCCTCCCGGCGGAGCCGACGCTATCCCCGGACCAGATCGCCGCTCTGCTGGCGAATCCCCCGGTGATGCAGCCGGCTGCCGGCGAGCCTGTCCAGCGCGAGGACAGCCCGTTCACCATCCAGCCGGAGCGCTCGCGCGGCGAAGTCATAACGTACACGATCCAGAGCGGCGACACGATCACGGCCATCGCCGACCGCTTCGGCCTGCAGAAGGATACAATTGCCTGGTCAAACGACCGCGACACAGTCTTTTCCCTGCGGCCCGGCAACCTGCTCTATATTATGCCGGTGGATGGCGTGTACCACCTGGTGCTGGCTGACCAGACTATTCAGGAAATTGCCGATCGGTATGATGTTGACCCTTACGCCATCATCAGCTCGGAGTACAACAATCTATTTGGCGCATCGCCCCAGATGGTGCTCTCCAGCGGGACGCGCGTGATCGTACCCGGCGGCACCAGCACTTATAATGACTGGACCTACAACCCGGTTGTGGAGCGTTCCGGCGATGGCGGCGGCGGCGCGGACGGCGCGTTCATCTCCTTCGCGCCGGGCCAGCCGGGGAGCTGCGGGCGCCAGCCGAACCCGGGCGGGACGGGCTACTTCAGTAACCCGCTGGGGTCTTATACCTGGGTGCGCGGATTCGACGGCTTCCACACCGGCGTGGACCTCTCCGCCAGCGTCGGCGCGCCGGTCTATGCCGCGTCGCCGGGCCGGGTGATCTACCGCGGCTGGAATGACTGGGGCTACGGCTATCTGGTGGTGCTGGCGCACGGGCCGTTCACCAGCTTTTACGGCCACCTTAGCGCGATCAACGTTGCCTGCGGACAGATGGTCGGGGCGGGCACGCAGATCGGGGCGGTGGGCAACACTGGCAATTCCAGCGGCCCGCACCTGCACTTCGAGATTCGCTACAACGATAACCCGACCGATCCGACAGCTTATACACCTTTCTAGGTGTATGGAAGCGTGAGTGTACGATGGCTATTCATATCTCCTGGCATGATCAAGCGAAGACTATCATCCATCTGGATTTTGAGCCGGACTGGACATTTGAGGACCTGAGAGGGATAGACCTTGATACCGATGTCCTGCTGGACGAGGCCGGGCAGAAGGTGTGCATGATCGCCGATCTCTCCCGGGCGCGCGTCATGCCCAGGAACCTGCCGATCACACAGATGCGCGAGGTGCTCGATTTTGCCCACCCCAACACCGATATCATCGTGGTGGTGGGCATGGGGCCGATGGTGCGCATGATGCTGGAGACGATCCTGCGCGTCGCCGGCGGGGCTAAAGACCGGCTGCGCTTCGTCATGACAATTGCCGACGCCGAGGCCGCGATTGCCGCCCACCGGAGCGAAAACAACTGACCTGAACTGCCCCGCCTGATTGCTGCGGCAGCCTCTACGGCCCCGGCGTCAGGCCGGGCGTCCCGGCGCTGACCGGCACAAATGCGAGCGCGACCGTGTACCCTTCTGGCGGGCGCGGCAGGCTCACCCAGAACGGCCGGACCAGCCGATAGTTGCAGTCACCGCTGACACCCCAGGCGACGCGCACGATGATGCGCCTCTCCTTGTCATCCCGGACCAGCCCCAGCAGGTCAGTAATCGCCTGGCAGCCCGTCCCGACGTTGACCGCCCCGACCAGGATATGCCCTGTCTCGAAGTCGAATGCGTGGCGCGCCACTGGCAGGCGGCAGCGCTCGGATTCATCCACTTCGTTATAGAACTGGATAAGCTGAAATGGCGTCTCAATCACAAAGAGACGGTTTGCCTGTTCCACCAGGTATTCGAAGCACACCCCCTCCAGCAGGTGGCGGGCATCCTGAATCGGCTGATCGATGGGCATGTCCGGCGTCGGCGAGGCGGGCGGGGGGATAGGTGTGTCCGGCGTCCTCACCGGCAGATTGCAGGCTGCCAGCAGCCCGACCAGGGGCAGCAGCTTCCATATGCGGCGCATCACAGGAATCCTTTTCTGTTCGGCGCGGCCATTCTACCACAGGGAGCAGCCGGCGGCGCGAGCGCGCCCCAGTCGCACTGGACAATCCGGTGGGAAGCGGCTAACATCAGATTTCTGAGGGAAGCGCGGATCGGGTTATCCCTGCCCGGCGCGGGGGAGGAATCGCTATGCAGTGGGCGTCGCGGCGTGTGCTGGTGACTGGAGCGGGCGGCTTCGTCGGCAGCCACCTGGTTGAGCGGCTGGTTAGCGATGGCTGCGCCGTGCGCTGCTTCATCCGCTACAACTCTGAGAACCGCTACGGCATGTTGCAGGACCTCCCGGCGGAAGTGCTGGACGCGCTGGAGATCGTGGCCGGTGACCTGCGCGACACGGAGGCCGTCCGCCAGGCGTGCCGGGGCGTGGAGGCCGTCTTTCATCTGGGCGCCCTGATCGCCATTCCCTACTCTTACCGCCACCCGCGCGAGGTGATTGAGACGAACATCATGGGCACGCTCAACGTCCTGCTGGCCGTCCGCGATCTGGAGATCGGGCGCGTGGTACACACCTCTACCAGCGAGGTCTACGGCACGGCGCAGTATGTCCCCATCGATGAGAAGCACCCTCTTCAGGGGCAGTCCCCGTATTCCGCCAGCAAGATCGGGGCGGACAAAGTGGCGGAGAGCTTCCACGCCGCATACGGGCTGCCGGTGGTGACCATCCGGCCCTTCAACATCTTCGGCCCGCGCCAGTCCGCCCGCGCCGTGATTCCGACCATCATCACCCAGGCCCTCGCCGCCGATACGGTGCATCTGGGCGCGGCCAGCCCGACTCGCGATTTCACGTACGTCGCCAATACTGTGGACGCCTACCTTCGCGCGGCGGAAGACGATGCGGCAATCGGCGGCGTGTTCAATATCGGCACCGGCTTCGAGATCAGCATCGGCGAGCTGGCGCGGACGATTATCCGCCTGGTGGGGCGCGATGTACGGCTGGTCACCGACGAAGAGGAGCGGATGCGGCCCGACCGCAGCGAGGTGCGCCGCCTGTGGGCCGATAACACCCTGGCCCGCCAGCAGCTCGGCTGGGAGCCGCGTATCCCCTTCGAAGAAGGCCTGCGCCGCACAATCGCCTGGATCGAGGCGCACCTCGACCGGTACAAACCGGGATATACGATTTGATGAAAGCCGTCATCCTGGCCGGAGGAAAAGGCCGCCGCCTGGCCCCTTATACGACCGTTTTTCCCAAGCCGCTCGTCCCCATTGGCGAGCAGCCGATTCTGGATATCATCATCCGCCAGCTTGCCTACTACGGCCTGCGCGATATTGTGCTGGCGGTCGGCTATCTGGCGGAGCTGATCCAGGCCTACTTTCAGACTGCCGGGGAGAGCCTGCCCGATGTCCGGCTCGCCTATGTCAAAGAGCCGGAGCCGCTCGGCACCGCCGGGTCGCTGGCGCTGGTGGACGGCCTGGACGACACCTTTCTGGTCATGAACGGCGACGTGCTGACCACGCTCAACTACGCCCACATGGTGGCCTTTCACCGCGATCACTGCGCCGCCCTGACTATCGGGACCTACGAAAAGCATATGCCGATCGATCTGGGCGTGATCGAGATGGACGAAACCGGCGCGGTGACCGGTTATCTGGAGAAGCCGGAGAAGGTGTACCCGGTCAGCATCGGCATCTATGTCTATGAGCCACTGGTCCTGCGCTATATCCGGCCGGGGGAACATCTGGACTTTCCGGAGCTGGTGATGCGCCTGCTGGCGGACGGCCAGCGGGTGATGGCCTACCCGTGCCGGGATTACTGGCTGGATATCGGCAACCCGGGCGATTACCAGCGCGCGCAGGAAGAATTTGAACGCCTGAAGGATCAGTTCTTGCCGGGGCAGCCGACCCGGCGCGGAGCGCCTGCTGAATGATGACAGGCATCGGCTTGCAGCGTATGGATGTCCTCCTGATCTCGCGGTGCCCGCCCTATCCGCTGTACCTGGGCGACCGCCTGATCCCGTACCATCTGGCCCGCCAGCTTTCGCAGCGGGGCTACCGGATCGATCTGCTGGCCTTCTACCAGCAGCCGGAGGACCTGGCCGATATCCCCTACTACGAACGATACTTCCGCCATATCCAGTTGATTCCGGAGCCGGCCCGCAGCCCGGCCAGCCTGCTCAGCCGCGCCCTGCTGCGCGGGCGGCGTTTCCCGACCCGCCGGGCGCAAAGCTGGTCGCCGGAGATGTGGGCGGCGATTGAGGAGCGCCTGCATCAGCGGCGGATGGACGTGGTGCATTTTTTCGGCGGCATCCACGTCTATGAGTTTCGCGATCTGGCCGCCGCGTACCCATCCATCATCGCCCCCTACGAGAGTTACACCCTGTTCCTGGAGCGGGCGCTGGCCCGGTCGAAGACGCGCCGGGAGCGGCTGCTGACGCGCCTCCGTCTGGTGATGGCCCGTCACTACGAATCGTGGATGTTCGACGGCTTCCGGCGGACGGTCGTTGTGTCGGGGCGGGACGCCGCCAGGCTGCGCCAGATCTCGCCGGAGTTGCCGGTGATCGTCATCCCCAACGGCGTAGACCTGGATAAGTTTGCTCCTACCGGGTACGAGCCGGAGACGCCGACCCTGATCTTCACCGGCAACTTCGATTACATCCCTAACCAGGATGCCGCCCTGCGGCTGGCGCGGGAGATCTTCCCGATGGTGCGCCGGGCCGTGCCGGAGGCGGAGCTGCTCCTCGTCGGCAATAACCCGCCGGAGGCGCTGCGCGGATTGCGCCAGTCGGGGGTGCAGGTTGCCGGCAGCGTGCCGGACCTGCGGCCTTACCTGGAACAGGCCAGCCTGTATGTCTGTCCGCTGCGACTGGGGGCGGGCATCAAGAACAAGGTGCTGGAGGCCATGGCCATGCAGAAGGCCGTTGTGGCTACGCCGCTGAGCTGCGATGGCATTTCTGTGACCCACGGGCGCGATGTCATCCTGGCCGAACGGAATGAGGAGCTGGCGCGGGCGACCATTCGCCTGCTGCGCAACCCGGAGCTGCGCCAGCAGATTGCGGCGAACGGGCGCCGCCTGGTGGAGGCGGACTACACCTGGCGCGGGGTGGCCGATGCGTACGAAAAGCTGTATGCGCAGGTGATCGACGAACATGGAGGCGCGCGCGGTTAGCCCCTCACGCCCATGGAAACGAGCCTCCGCCCCCTTTCTCCTGCCGCCCGGCGCGGCGAGTTGCTGGTGATCATCCCGGCTTACAACGAAGCGGCCAATATCGCTGCCGTGGTCGCCCGGGTGAAGGAACAGCTCCCCGCCGCCGATGTCTGCGTGATCAACGATGGCAGCCTCGACGACACCGGCCCGATCGCCGCCGCTGCCGGCGCGATTACGCTCAATATGCCGTTCAATGTCGGCATCGGCGCGGCGGTGCAGACCGGCTTCCTGTACGCCTACCGTTATGATTATCCGCTGGCTGTGCGTATCGACGGCGACGGGCAGCACCCGCCGGAGACAATCCCTTTCCTGCTGGCGGCGCTGGCTGCCGGCGAGGCCGACATGGTGATCGGCTCGCGCTTTCTGGCGGCGGAGGCGGAGACCTACCGGGGCACGCTGCCGCGCCGGATCGGCATCCGCGTGCTGGCCGGGGTGATCAGCACCCTCACCGGGCAGGCGGTCACTGACCCCACCAGCGGCTTTCTGGCCGCCGGGCGGGCGGCGATCTCCTTCTGCGCCCATGAATATCCTCACGACTACCCGGAGCCGGAGGCGCGCGTCCTGATGCACCGGGCCGGCCTGCGCGTGCGGGAAGTGCCGGTCGCCATGCGCGAGCGGGCCGGGGGAGTGTCCTCGATCACGGCGGCCCGTTCCGCTTACTACATGAGCAAGGTGCTGCTGGCCCTGCTGCTGGATACGATCCGGCTGCCCCGCACCCGGCGCACCGGATATGAGGAGGGCGCTGCCGCCAGCGCAGACAGAGACCGGTAGCTGCCAGCCTGCGCCGCCCGTCCTGGTCCCGTGAAATGCGGCTTTCCGGCGTTGCGATGGCCCGGCTGCCTTTCGTTACCGGGAATTTTACACTACACTCGTGCAGAGACGCGGCCACCCCGGCGCGGTCGCGCCGCCAGCGCGGCCAGATGAGGACGGATCACCGGTGAGCAATCTCGATCAGGATATCGCCCGGCTTCAGATTGAAATTGAGCAGCAGGAGAATGTCCTGGCCGAGCTGGAAGCCGAGGTCCTGGACCTGCGCCGGGAGTTGAACGCTTTTCAATCCCGCTACAACCGCATCGTCGGCGCTATTGAGGCCCGGCTGGAGGCGGCGCGGACGGCCATCGCCGATCTGGAGCGCCAGCAGCTGTGGAAGCACGGCCATCCGCTGGGCGACTACCGCCCGATGGAGGATTTCTGGGAGCCGCCGCCGGATTATGTGCCGGTCGAGGAGCAGTTCCGGCGCACGTGGAAAGTCCCGCTGGAGCAGGAAGCCGCCGGGGAATCCGGGCCGCCCACCAAGCCGCGCGCTGACGCAATCAACCCCGATGAGGCGGATATCAAAAAGCTGTACCGGTCGCTGGCCCGCCGTTACCACCCCGATATGACGACCGATCCCGCCGAGCGCGAGGCGCGCAATGATCTGATGGCGCGCATCAACGATGCTTACGCCCGTCGCGACCTGACCGCCCTGCAAACCCTGGCCAGCCATCCTGACGCCGCGCCGGGGCAGCCGCTGGCCGCGCTGCGTCTGGGCGAGCTGCGCCAGATCAAGAGCCAGCTAGAGCGGCGCATCCAGACGCTGCGCCTGGAGCGCGCCGATATTCAGCTCAGCGACATGATGCGGCTGGCCCTGGAAGACAAACTGACCCGCAACCGGGGCCGCGACCTGCTGCGCGAGATCGCCCGCCAGCTGGAGCGCGACTACGACGCGGCCATGATCCGCCTGGAACAGCTCCGGCGAGAGGTGTGAGGCCCTGACCCTATGGACCGTCAAACGCTGTTCGGCCTGGTTGTCACGCTGGGCATCCTGGGGGTGGTGCTGGAGCTGGTGCGCCGGCGGCGGCTGCGCGAGGAATACTCCCTGATCTGGATCATCACCGCCCTGGCGCTCTTTGTGCTCAACCTGTGGAATGCGCCGTTGAACTGGATCGCAGAGGTTACCGGCATCTTCCGTCCGACAGTGCTGTTCGTCGTCTCGGTGGCCTTCTTCCTGATCATCCTGCTGTATTACAGCACGGTGCTCACCCGGCTGGCCGACCAGAACAAGGATCTGGCTCAGGAGCTGGCCCTGCTGCGCCACGAGCTGGAGCAGCTCCGCCGGCCAGCGGCGGACGCCCCTCCGGAAGAGCCGCCCGCAGGATAAGCCCTCATACCCCGATCTGCCCTCGCAGCAGCCCCAACGCGATCCCCCACATCAGCAGGCCGATGCCGGCATCCAGCATACGCCACGCCGCCGGCTTCCTGAACAGGGGCACGAGCAGCCCCGCGCCGTAGGCCAGCAGCAGGAACCACGTGAACGAGGCGGAGATCGTCCCCAGCAGAAAGAAGATGCGCTCCCCCCAGGGGTACTGCCCGGCGATGCCGCCAGCCAGGACGACCGTATCCAGCCAGGCGTGCGGGTTGAGCACGCTGACGCCCAGCGCGGCCAGGATGATGGCGCGCCGGTCGAGGGCGGGCGCGCCCGCCTCGACTTCCAGATGGGCGCCCCGGTAGGCCGCCCGGAACGCCGCCGCGCCGTAGGCGAGCAGGAAGATCGCGCCGCCCCATGCCGCCAGCGCCGTCAGAGCCGGGAAGCTGGCTACCAGCGACCCGAACCCCGCCGCGCCAATGGTGAACATCACCGCGTCGCACAGGATGCAGACGGCGGCGGTCAGCAAGACGTAGTGGCGGCGCAGCCCCTGGCGCAGCACGAAAGCGTTCTGAGCGCCGATGGCGACAATCAGGCTGGCGCTCAGGCCCAGCCCGCGCAGGTAGATCGGTAGCGGCACGATGGCGCATCTCCCCGGTGCTGATCGAAACAACAAAACTCCGCAGCCGTCCAGGCAAGGGGCTTAGGCCCCCTGTCCCTTTGTCCCCCCAGGATTGTCCTATCCAGGAGCGAGAGGCAACCCCGGTCAGAGCCTCAGGCCCATACGCTGAAGCGTGCAGCGGCGGCGCAGACCAAGCTGGTCCGCGGCCTCCACGACCGGCGTCAGCCATAGCGGGGCCTCAAATTCCACCCGCCGGCCCGGCGCGCTTCGCAGGACCCCCGCCAGCAGATAGGCCAGCAGCGGCGCCGCCGCTTCCGGACAGGCCGGATCGAGGTCCAGGCTGACTTCGTTGGTCCCCCCGGCGCGGATACGGGCGTAGCTCCGACCTGTGGCGATTACGCGCCCATCCGCCGCCCGGAGGATGACCGCCTCCGGGCGGACCCCCTGCGCGCGGGCGAACAGGGGGGATAAGAGGCGCAGGAAGCCGGACCGGCGGTAGCGCGCCTCCTCCACTGGCTCATAGACCTGGACAGCTCCCGGCGTGATGCGCCGCAGCAGATCATAGCGCGTCCGCCAGTCGCCTGACGACAGCGGCTCCAGGGTGTAGCCGGGGGGAAGGGGACGCGGCGCGGGAGGCTCGCCTTCATACAGGTATTGGACAGCGCCGGTATACCGGACGAATCCCAGCCGCTCGTACAGCGCGCAGGCCGGCACGTTGCCCTCCACGACATCGAGTGTGAGCCGGTCCGCGCCGCGTTCGCGGGCCAGGGCGATGCCGGCCTCGACAAGCTGGCGGGCAATGCCGCGCCGCCGGTATTCCGGCAGGACAGCCACATTGCCGATCAGCCAGGTGTTCGACGCGCCTTTCCGCAGCACATTGATTACGCCGGCCGGCCCTTCTTCCTCCCAGATGAAGCCGTGCATGGCATCGCGCAGGGAAGGCACAACGATCCGCGCCAGGCGGAGCAATGGCCACAACCGGCGCACGCCGTGCAGCAAGTCCGCCATGCTCTCCATCTCGTCGGCCTGGATGCTCCAGCCAGCATTTTCGGGGTACTGGAAGGCCGGAGGGAGGACCTCCGCCAGCACAGCGATATCCTCAGGCAGTTTGAACGGGCGGATAGGCACGGCGGTCTGCTCCTGACGGGTGCGGGATCTCCCGCGAAGAACGGGCGGTGACGGCGCGGTAAAAGGCCGCCGCCTATCCCGGCGTTGTGGCGACCAGGGTAACCGCAAGCACCAGCCCGCCGGCGTACAGCAGCGGCACGAACCACCAGCGCCGGACGGGATTGGTATCCTTCAGCTCCACGATGGGATGCTCTGGCGTCGGCGGCGCCGGGACGAACAGCGGGCCGATCAGCCAGCTCAGCGCCAGCCCGCCGAGCAGGCCGCCGAGATGCCCGGCGTTGTCGATGCGCGAGCCGGGAAGGAGGCCGATGACGGCGTTCAGCACGAATAAGTACAGCAGGCTGGTCAGCCGCTGGCGGGCGAAGGGGCCGAACAACCGGCGGTGGCGGTAGAAGAAGACCGCCTGCGCGCCGAACAGGCCGAAGATCGCGCCGCTGGCCCCGACGCTGGCGTAAGGGCTGATCAGCAGGCTGAGCACGGAGCCGGTCAGGCCGCTGAGGAAGTACAGCAGCAGGAAGCGCCCGTGACCGAACAGACGCTCCAGATCGCGGCCCACAATGTACAGGGCATAGGCGTTGAAGAACAGATGGGCCAGCCCGCCGTGCAGGAACATGGCCGTCAGCAGGCGGTAGTATTCTCCATCGCCGATGATGAACTCGTTGATCTTGGCACCCTGCACGAATAGCCATTCTTCGGCGCTGGTGACGCGGTAGCCCTTAACGATTTGCGGATCGAACGGGAGCGCCTGCCCGATCAGGTAGATCAGGACGATCACGCCGAGCAGAATGTAAGTGAAGGTCGGGCGGGTATCCGGCAGGTGGATCGGCACGGAAGCGGCGCGCGGCGGCCTCGCCGGGGCGGGCGACGCCCCCTGGTCGCTGTCGTCAGGGCCGCCGGCAGGGGGGTGCAGGCCGCGCGGGTAGTGCAGCGGCTCTTCCGGCCGGTGTGGCTTCTCTTTGGAGTATTCAGGCTGCATCGGCTCCTCATTGTCTCCGGGTTCGCGAATAAGGCCTGCGTTGCTATAATCCGGCGGACTGTACGAGTCCGGCAGACTGGCACAGCCCGCCTGATTATACCGTAGACCGGGCGCTGTACAGGTGAGGCTCACTGAACGTTCATGAGGAGTCGCCATGCCTGCCTATGATTATGTCTGCCAGAGCTGCCGGCGGCGCGTCACCCTGCGCTACCGGAGCATCGCCGACTATGAGGCCGCCGTCCCCACCTGTCCTCACTGCGGCGGGACAGCCCTGACGCGCCGGATCAAGCGGGTGCGCGTGCTCAAGGGGGATGAGGCCCGGCTGATGGGGCTGGACGAAGACACCACGCTGGACGACCTGGACGACGCCGATCCGGCCACGATGGGGCGCTTCATGCGGCGCATGGCCGACCAGATGGGCGAGGATATGGGGGACGAATTCAACGAGGTCGTGAGCCGGCTGGAGAAGGGGGAGGACCCCGACCAGATTGCCGGGAGCATGCCCGAGGACGCCTTTAGCGGCGAGTCCGGCGCGGGGGCTGCCTCCTCCGCGCTGGACGACGAGTGGTAGCCCCGGCCCCTCACGATGCGCTCGATACCACAAGGAACGCGCCGCCAATCCCCGGCGGCGCGTTCGATCTCCGTTCGGCTGGTACTTACAGTACGGGTTTATTCCTGTCCGGCCGGCGTGGCGGGAGTCTGGCCGTGCTGCACGTGCTTGTGACTGACGCCGAACATGCGGCGGTGCGTCACCAGCTCACCGCGGATCAGATTGTGGACATAGGCCCTCTGGCTGCGCACCCAGTAGCGCTGCGGCGCGATGCCGGGCTGCTGCATCCGCTGCCAGTAAATGCGGGAACGCCCGCGCATAAACAGCGTGCGCACAAAAGGCGAGACGCGGTACGGGCGATGCTGAGCGGAGTGATTACGCGCTGCTTTGCCTGTCATCAGGAAGCCTCCTCATCACCGGGACTGCTGTAAACGGTGGATGCTGCTCACCTTGATCTCAGTATGAGGCTGATTCAGCGATGAATCAAGAAGGTCTTATCAGATTCTAACGCCGGGTCCAGCCCGCCCACCAGGCCGGGCCGTAGCTCCCGACGCTGGAGCCTTCCGCCGCCCCGGTCAGCCCCGCGGCGACGCCGCGCGCTTCGACAATCGCCGCCAGCGGGATAACGGGGAAGGTCCCGCCCGGGCCGAACAGCCGCGCTTCAATCCGGTTGTAGGCGTCAGCGCGGGCGTCATCGTCCAGCGTCGTTGTGGAGGCCCAGTCGATCAGCGCGTCAACCGGGCTGCAGGGGATGCCGCTGTAGAAGTATCCGACCCGGCAGTGGAAGGCATCCGCCGCGCCACCCTGGGCGTCCGGATAATCGGGCGTCCATTCAGCCAGCCACAGATGGACGCGGTCGTTATATTCCTCATCGATCAGGTCGCGGCCAATGGCCGTCAGCGGATCGGGGCGCACCGTCAGCACCTGGAACAGGGCCGGCGAACAGCCCAGGACGGATTCCCAGGCGCCGATTATGGCCGCTGCCAGCGGTTCGCGGCCCGGCGGCACGGCCAGGGCGATCACCTCCGGCACGTTGGCGCAGTTGGGGTATCCCGCCGCCGCCAGCACGGCGCGGGCGGCCTCCGGCGCGAAGCCCGCGCCCGCCGTCTCATCCGGCCCGTCGTTCGCCAGCGGGTGCGTCACTGTCACCACCGGCACGACCGCCGGATCGCCGGCGAACAGCGCCGTCCGGTCCAGCGCCCAGGACAGGGCCTGCCGCACGCCGGTGCTGTTGACAAAGGCCCGCTCCGTCGAGAAGCCGAGCAGCAAGACGCGGTCGCCGCGCCCTGTCAGCACATCGGCGGGCGGCGGGGCGGCCGGCGGCTCCAGCCGGACAAAGTCCGCTTCCCCCGCCGCGAAGGCCGCCGCCGGATTGTGGCTGAAGGTCAGCGTGATTCGCTCCACATTCCCCGCCAGCGGGTCCGGCCAGAACGGGTTGCGGACCAGCGTCAGACTCTCGCCGGGGGTATGGCCGGCCAGCGCATAAGGGCCGCTGGTCGCCATCGACGGCCAGGCGGGCGTGAAATTGACAAATTCGCGAGGGATCGGGCGGAAGGCCGGGTCGGTCAGCAGCGCCGGCAGGTAAGACGCCGGGAAGGCCAGCCGCAGCACCAGCGTCCGCTCATCCGGCGCTTCCGCTTCGACCAGCCCGGCGACCTGATCCTCGGTGACGAACAGCGGGTTGAGCTGGGTAGCCAGGTAGCAGCCCTGCACGCTGAAGCGAGCCGGGCCGGCGGACGCCCCGCGCACCGGGTGGCAGGCGCGGCGCAGCGCGGCCACAATATCCTGGGCGGCCACCGGGCGCAGGGCAGCAATCGCGCCGGACGCATCCGCCGGCCCGACCCATGAGATGTCGTCGCGCAGGGTGAAGGTCCAGGCCAGGCCGTCCGCGCTGACCGTCCACTCCTTGGCCAGCACCGGCACGACTGCGCCAGCGACGGCGTCATAGCGGAACAGACCGATGTACAGATTCTCTACCAGGTCGCGCAGGTCCGCCCCGGCCAGATCGGACGGGATCAGGGGCGCGGTCAGCGGGTCCGGCAGCGGCGATGTTTCCGTTGCGCCGGCGATCGGGCGGATGGCGATCCGGACCTCGCCGCCCTGCGCCCGCACGGCGGGCGGCACTCCGCTCCACAACCCCGCGATGACGACCAGCAGCAGGATCGCGATCCGCCGCCATTGTCTCTGTAACCCGTTTATCCGGCTCATGCTGCCCTCAACATACATCAAAAAAGGGACAGGGATAGACCCCGCCCCCCGGCTCAACGCCAGAAGTGTACCCGGAACGCGGCGCGCCGACAATGGTGGATGAGGATGAGGAGTGGGGGGTAAAGGAAAGGCGGCGAGTCGGGTGTGGTAACCAGAGGCCAGGGAGTTTAAACCCCTTGTTGGTCGCACAGTAGAGGGTGTCTTTACGGATTGAGTATGATGCGGCCGTCAGTAGAACTGCTGACGATCTTGGACGCAGTAGAGCGGTGTGATTTTATCAACAAAGTTATATACAACTGAGCGACTATGATAAACGCAATAATTTGAGGCTGCTGCATGAATATTGAGTTCTCTAAAGTACTGCATAGCTATCGTGGGCTTCCGCGGTCCAATGTTGTGCATCTATCCCTTTTTCTGGCTGGTTTCTCAACAGTTTGTACTCAGACGCAGTTGTACAGCGGGATTTGGATGCATTTGTATATCAAGCAAGTATGCTTTTTAGGAGATCGCCGCTCGATTTTCGGCAGAATATTCTTTACACCAGAAGCAGTGTGAACCAGCCGCTGCGATATCACCGACTGTCCCCGTAGTTGAAACTGAGGCGTACCTACAACAAACTGTGCCTATTGAACCTGGTCTCCAAAACTCACTGTTTACTCTTATTTAGCGATCATGTAGGGGGTGTCCAGAATGGATGAGAGATGCGTGATCCAAGCCTTTTTGTTGCTCGTTCCACGTCGCAATGACTATCGATCGAGGTTTTTCACCTTTTGTCCACCTGTATTCTAAAACATCATATCGGCTATAGGTCTTGAGAAGTGCGCCTACATCTCTACTGACGCCTTGCGGAGAAAGAATGCAAGAGTAAAGCGGTAGTGCTACCCGGCTGTAACCCAACAGTTGCGAAATATCGCGTAGTCTCAGTGGCGTATTCTTGCACTCGACAAAGGCGAATTCAACCATATTCTCGGAGAATATGAATCCCGTGATATCAACCAGAATATCATAAGTCAACCATTCTGGTTTATTGCTTGGGACAAGTCCAATATCCTGTAGTGTCATTTTGAGGGGGCGGCGACTTGTATCACGCACGACAATCTTTTTGCGCTTAAACCGTTCCCGCAGAAACACCTCAAGCCACGCCACTACTTCTGGATATAGATCGCTTTCGGTGGCATACGGCATAGCTAGGTTTCTTCAATGTCTTCATTAACAGCAGAAAATAATGGACCTGGCTCAGGTTCGATAACGCAGCCCATTGCCTTACAAATCTGCCAATACGCATCAAAATGTGTGCGGACAGGTTCAGGTAGGCGTTCAGAGTTTTCGTCCGGGTCTATGGGTTTCTTTCTCCTTAACCGTCTACGCCCCGGGCAGGGCTTGTAGTCAGCATTATTGTCTGCTTCCTGCTCTATAAGATGGTTTAAAACCTGCTGTTTATGCTCAAAAGAAAAACCAACCCGCTCGAATTGAGAAACGAAAATATTAATTTGATGCTCTCGCAAGTCACGTCCAAGGTTCGGATGTCCCCATGTAATATTTTGCACTGGAATATTCAGATGAATCTGTAATAATCGACAAAGTTGCACAGGAAGTTGCCAGTTGTCGTTGAGAACATCAAGTCGTACCCGGTTACGTCCATCAATGTACCGATTAGCACGACGAATATTTCCGGCAACGTCAGCATAGCCACGTATAAATTCCATACGGATGTCAGTAGTAATCTCTGGGTGAAAAAGTATCTCTGGAACATTCATTACCCGGAAATTGGTTTTGTTTTCGAGATGAAGAGAGATATTGCGCCAACTCATCGTTCGCCGTGTCATAATCAAAACCATGTGTATATTGTTGTCTAGCCGATTGATCTTAATGTCGCAGTCCAAAAGCTCAAGTACGCGCTCCCGGATACGCCCTAGACCAAGCTCAATGCTTTGTGGAATATCAATCTGACGATGCCCACCTACTTCATCAATTTCGATATTGAGATTTTGATATGGGAATTCAATAACAATCTCGCGCACACCTTGGTGTTCTATCAGTATACCGCGTGCCACAATCATGCCTAAGAGATAGGCAACATCCGGGTCTAAATAGTCATTCGCAAGAATAACTCCCGTCATTTCCCCTCATACTTTCGTAACTTCGATGGTTTCTGGAAAATCAAAATATACTCATGGCACTTGTTAATACGAAATACGGATGGATAGCCAAGGGGGCGCAAATTGTTATATTCATGCCGCCTGTCCCAGATAATGAGGTCATCGTAGATGAACCCGACATGCTCCATCATTTGAGCAACATCTGAATGAAACGGATAGAAAGAGTTTTTCTTTCGTAAATCCATGACCACAACAAAGCAATATTTTCCAGGGCGCATTACCTCATAGATCGGGCGGAATACCTCCGAAAGTTGGTCTATAAATCCGTGATAATCGCTAATTTTACCTAAGTCCTCAGTCGTATTACCGTAGTCGCGAATTTCTTTTCCGTCTGCTGTGCGCTTCTGTGTGAGAATATCCCAGTATGGCGGTGAAGTGATAACTATATCCACACTCTCAGGCTCAAGATACTTTCGGATGTGTCGGGCGTCGTCTTGATAAATTTTGCTTTCAGTATCAACTCCAGTCTGCCACAAATCATGCTGTCCAAGTCGCTGATTGGCCAGCGCAATATATTCGGAATTAATCTCAAAACCAAGACCAACACGCCCCATCCTTGACGCTGCAATAACAGTTGAACCGCTTCCGCAAAACGGATCAAGAACAATACGCTCATCACTTCGTGTAAAGCTCTCTATAATGCGAGTGACGAGTTGTGCGGGGAAAATGGCCGGATGGCCTAAATCCGCTTCCTGTTTGGTCTTGCGAATATCCGACCAAATGCTAATAGAATTACGCGTCCACGATGCTCCGTCCAAATCGTTCGCACGTTTCCGGCTTTTTGCAGTTTCTTCTAGTGTCTCGCTTGGTTCTACTTCATTCCCAAGTAACGGTAACTGTTGCAATTATCCGCTCCACTTCCTCATAACATTGAGAATTGTTAATTATATGAGCACTCAAGCGTTACCAGACAGGCTCTATTGTTCCCGAAATCTAGAATTATGCCACTCGCTACCGCTATTTGATATTATACTGTCAATTTCATGCCCTGGCTCAGCTACAACTCAGGCTGAAAAAAGCAATTAGTGAACTTCTTGATCTAAAGATCGGACAACTCGATCAGAAGATTAGGCAACTAAGAGTTTACAAACGATCTATCTCATCTCCGGTACAGCCGCAGCAGGGCCTCCAGCCGCCCGGCGCTGTCCGCCAGGCCGCCGGGCCGGTTGCGGACCAGCCAGATGCGGCGGTATTCGGCGAGCAGGGCTTCCAGCTCCTCAGCCAGGGCCGCGCGGACCGCCGCCGGGATGGCCGTCGTCGCTCCGCCGGGGGCCGCCAGCCGGGCGATGCCCAGGGCGCAGGCGTGGGAGAGCAACCCCGCCGCCAGCATAAACTCGTCCGGCACGAGGGCGCTGTGGCGGTCCGCGCCCGGCTTCATCTGCGCCGTGTCCAGCGCGGCAATAATGGTGGCGATTGAGTCCTGAGTCTGGGCCAGCGCCTCAGCATTCAGGCCGTCCAGCCAGGCGCTGGTGAAAGGCCGGTCGGGGTGGAGCAGCAGGGTGTGTAGCGGGGAACCATTGAAGCAGGGCACGCCCGGCTCCTGATATACGTTGCCCAGGTCGTAAGCCAGCCGGCCCATGACGCCCGCTGCGTCAGCGAAGGCGAAGCGGTCCAGCGCGGCTGGCACGTCCAGGCTGCGGTTGGCCTCTGCCGCCCAGCTCATCGCCGCGCCGCAGGCGAAGCCCAGATAGGAGACCGGCAGAGGCTGCCAGTGACCGTTGTCGCCCCAGTCAGTGTTCAGGTAGCCAATTGCGCCGTGCCTGAGGCCATTTTCGGCGGCGTTCCACAGATTGCCCAGCGCGTTCGCCGTCCGCCCGGCGATGGAGTTCCAGCCTGACGTGCCGGGGCAGACGTAGAAGGGGATGCCCGCCGCTGCGAAAGCCGCCCCGTCCTGGTCAAAGGGGTGGTTGGCTTCGTAGCCCCATTCCAGAGCGATGGCGTCCTTGGGCAGGGCGGGGATCAGGTCGGGGTGCTTCATGATGATATCACCCCAGAACTGCATGGTCCGGCCATGCTGGCGCACCAGAGCGTTGATCTGACGCAGATAATCCAGGTAGACGCGCCCCTCGCCGCGCTCTTTGACGATAGCTTCGCTGCGCGTGCCGGGCTGGCCGACATCCCAGGTCTCGTCGCAGCCCACGTTGAACTGCCGGCTGCTGAAGTTGGGCAGCAGCTCGTCGTACAGCCCGGCCACCAGCGCCAGCGAGGCCGGGTCAGTCGGGCACAGGCTGAACGGCTCCGTCGAGGTCTCGCCCCAGGGGTAGGTGTAGCCGTCAGGCGCCTCCGCCAGCGCCATGTAGGCGGGCTGGACCAGCCAGCGATTCATGTGGCCGAAAGAGTTCTGGTTGGGGATCAGCTCGATATACCGCTCGCGGCAGTGAGCATCCAGCGCCAGAATGTCCCCGGCGGTCAGCGGGGAGGCGTGCTCCCACACGGCGCGGTGATGGCGGTAGGCGAAGGTGTGCTCCGTGTAAAGCTGGAACTGGTTGATCTTCCAGCCGGCCAGCAGATCGACCAGATCGAACAGCGTCTCCAGCGTGGGGACTTTGTCCCGGCTGATATCGAGCATCACCCCCCGGTGCGGGAAGTCCGGCCAGTCGGCGATGTGCAGGCCGGGCAGCGCGCCACGCCCGCTGCAGCGGACGATCTGGCCGAGCGTCTGCGCGCCGTAGAACGCGCCGGCGGCGTCATGCCCGGTGATCAGGATGGCCGCTTCGTCCGTTTCTGGCAGGAGGGTCAGGGTATAGCCTTCCGGCTGCGGGACCTGCGCCGGGTCGATGCGCACGGCGGCGCCGATGCCTGCGCCGTCCAGGCGGGCGGCGGTGAGCGTCCAGCGGACTCCGGCCTCCGCCAGCGCTGTCTGAACCGCCCGACCCACTGTTAGCGGCACGCCTTCCGCCAGCCAGATCAGGGCTTCCGGGGCCAGCTCCAGCGCGCCGCCCAGGGAGGTTAACCGTTGCGGCGCGGGCAGCAGAATCAGGTCTTGGGACATGGTCATTTTCTCCATTCGGGTGGGGCGCAGAATTGCTGCCTTCAGTATAGCGCAGAGATTTGCCCGAAAGGCAGATCGAGGAGCGCGGCGTTGTGATGCCGGACATGGGGACAGGACGACAGGCAGGCCCGGGTTCGCCGCTTATCCCGGCTGGCTATACGTTCAGCGGCTTATGATTGCGGCGCGGAAGATCGCCGGAGTCCCCCGTCGGAGAGGTTTAGAAATTCCTGTGTCGCTTCATGTCAGGAAGGCGCGGAGCAGCAACAGAAACGTGAGGATCAGGGTGTAGTAGAGAAGTTACAGTCAGCTTTGTACGATACCTCAGCGCCGATTTACGAGGAATTGCGCCGCCGCCGCTTATGAGGTGGGGCTTCAGTGGTGAAGATCAGGGATGTGCCACCTTCGCTGCCGGTCGAATCGCACAGCTACATTCTTAATCTTCACCACTCTGTTCGTTTACCCGTCTACGCGCACACCTTATCCGTGCGGCACGGCCTGCTCCTCCTTATGGGCCTGACGAGAGGAGCGGTAGTGGCCGGCGGGCGTGCGGAAGGCGACGTTCACCCGATTCCAGGAGTTGATGGCGATCACCGTCATTGTCAGGCTCACCAGCTCCTTCTCAGTGAACTGCTTCCGCGCCTGCTCATAGACTTCATCGGGGACGCGGCTGTCGGCGACGAGCGTCACCGCCTCGGTCCAGGCCAGGGCCGCGCGTTCGCGCTCTGTGTAAAACGGCATCTCCCACCAGGCGCTCAGGCCGTACAGCCGCTGTTCCGTTTCGCCGCTGGCCCGGGCGTCTTTGGCGTGCATATCGAGGCAGAAGGCGCAGCCGTTAATCTGCGAGGCGCGCATACAGACGAGATCCCGCAGCGACTCCTCCAGGCCGGAGGCTTCGACATACTTTTCCACTTCCAGCAGGGCCTTCAGAGCATCGGGGCTGACTGTTGTATAGGATAATCGCGCTTGCATTGTAACCTCCTTATAGCAGAAACATCGTGTCCTGGCTTACTTTACGCGAGAAAAATGGGCGGATTGCATCACACATGACCCGGCACAGGCCGGCTCGAAAGTGGATAGACTAAGTCCATAATAACACGAATAACGCGAGTTGTCACGATTTTGCCCGTATTGTGGGGGCCATACGCCGCACAGATTCCCGGAGGCCGGGGGGAGCGAAACCGCTTTTTCCGGTTATGATCAGTAACGGAAGGCGAATACCGACGGAGGGGAGACGATGATGCGCCTGCACTGTCCATCCTGCGGGGAATCTGTCCCGGCGGAGCGGATCAACATCCAGCAGTTGGTGGCTGTTTGCCCGGCCTGTGATACGGTTTTCAACTTTCAGGAGACAGTACTCACCGCCGGGGCGAGGCCGCGCAAGTTCAAGCAGCCCGACCGACTGCATGTCGAGGAGTCGGAAGGCCGTCTGGAACTGCGCTACCGGTGGGTATTTGGCGCTGAGGAGCAGAAGGGCCTGCTTGTCTGCCTGACGCTTACTTTCGTTCCACTGGTGATGACGCTTGCCACCTTCAAAGGTGGGGCGCCCTGGCTGTTCAGTCTGTTGTTCCTGATCGCGGCGCTCTATTTCGCCCTTCTTGGCGTAGCCTCGCTGGTGAACGCGACACGCATCTCGGCTGACGAGGAGACGATTCGCCTCAGCCGGGGGCCGCTGCCGCTGCTCGCGCCAGGCGAGGACTGGTGGTACGGGGAGCGGATTCTAAGCCGGGCCGACGTGGTCCGCGTCACCTGTGAGCAGACGACGGAGTCGCGCCAGAAGCGCGGCATCGCCCGCTACTACCATGTGTGCCTGGAGCTGGCCGACGGCGATACCGTCGTCTGGCTTAAGGCGCTGCCGCGGGATTACGCCTTCTACATCGCCCAGCGGCTGGAGGAATTCCTGTACGGGGCCGCGCCGGATGCGGCTCTTATTGATGAGGGAGTGTTTTTCGAGCCGGGGCCGGCTGATGGAGAGATGAGTGTGGTGGCGGACATGGCCGACGATGAAGGAGACGGCGCCGCCAGTCTGTCCGATCTGCTGGGGCAGGGCCCGCCCGATGACCTCTCCGCTATCCGCTCAGGCCGGGGTAATCGAGGAACATGACTTCCAGCGCCAGCCGCATGTTGACATTCTCCCGCAGGTCTTGAATGGCGCGGCGGGTGGCTAACAGCGCCGCCTGCGCCTGCTCCAGCGTGATCTCGCGGGTGAGCTGGGTCAGTAGCGAGCGGCGGTCGGCGTTGACTGGCGCGACCGGGCTGCTGGTCAGGATCAGCACCGCGTCCCGCCAGAACGACTGCCACAGGATCAGCGTCTCACGCAGGTCGTCCTTGCGGCTGGGGGCGGCCATCGTCTCCGCCCGCTGGAAGCGCCCGACGCGGCCCTCGCCCAGCAGGCGGGCCAGATCGTCCAGGACCAGATCGCGAAAGGTCAGCGTCTCCGGATCGGTCAGGGCGCGGACGGCCCAGCCCATCCGCCCGCCGGACAGCCGGGCCAGCAGCGCCGCCTGTTCTTTATCCGCTCCCCAGCGCTCGACAAGGGCCGCGCTGATGCGGGCGCCGGGAATCGGGCGCAGCGTGAGCGTCTGGCAGCGGCTGAGGATTGTCCGCGGCAGCCGGTTGACATTCTCCGTCGTCAGCAGGAGCACCACGTAGGGCGGCGGCTCCTCCAGCGTTTTGAGCAGGGCATCGGCGGCCTGGGGCCTGGCTTCGTGAAAGCGGCGCAGGATGCCCACCCGGTAGCGCCCTTCGTAGGGCCGCAGGGCCACGGTGTGGATCAGGTCGCGCACCTGCTCGATTTTGAGCACGCCGCCGACTTCTTCCGCTTCGATCTGGGTGATGTCCGGGTGGCTGGCGGCGGCCGCCTTCTGGCAGGCGCGGCAGCGTCCGCACGGGCGGTCCGCTTCCACCGGCGCTTCGCACAGCAGGCGGGCGGCGAAGGCGCGGGCCAGCGTCGTCTTACCGATGCCCGCCGGCCCGGCGAACAGATAGGCGTGGCGGCCCCGGCCATGCGACAGGCTGGCCTGGAGATGCTGCACGGCCCATTCGTGGCCGGCGATGCCCCAGTTGGGCAGTTGAGCGGATGTGCGCGCGTGCATGGTTATAGAGGCGGACGAGGGGGGAAAGACCCCGCCCTGTAGTCCCTCCTCGCCCGCGGGGAGGGACAGGCCGCGCTCCATTCGTTGCCGGGGGGCGGAGCGGAAGAGTTGACTCCCCTTTCCTTGCTAATGGGGAAAGGGGACGGGAGATAGAGGTTCTTCATAAAAGTCTCCAGCACTAGATCAGCAGCGCGCCTTCGTGGCGCAGGAGGGCGGCCTTTGTCTCCACGCCGCCGTAGCCGCTGTAGCCGACCATAGCCCGGTCCGCCCCGATCACGCGGTGGCAGGGGATCAGGATGGGCAGCGGGTTGATCGCCAGCGCCTGCCCGACAGCAATGGCGCGCTCCGGATCGCCCAGGGCGGCCGCCACCTGGCCATAAGTCTTCGTCTGGCCCGCCGGGATGCGCTGCACAAACTGGAGGACCATGCGCTGGAACGGCGTTTCTGTCCGCAGGTCCAGCGGCAGGTCGAACTCCCAGCGCTGGCCGCGAAAGTATTCGTCAAGCTGGTGCACGGCGTCGGAGGTGGCCCGATCGTCGATCATGGTCGGGATATGGAACATGCTCCAGATCAGGGTGGCCGCTTCAGAAGGGTCATACGGCCCCATCGTGACGGCCATCACGCCCTTCCAGCCCGCGCCCACGTAAACCCGCCCGACCGGCTCCCACTCGGTCCAGCCGACAGCGATCTGTTCGTCAAAAGCTGTCATCGCTTCGCGCCCCCCGATTCGGTTCCCGCCCCTTTATTATATGCGGAATCCGCCGGCAGACCCCGGCTCTGGCCTCCTGCGCCAGCGGAGAAGAAAGCGGTCACTCCTCAAAATTCGGCTCGGCCAGGATTTTAGCCAGCTCTTGCAGCCGGAGCCACCACTGATCGCGCGGGCGGCTGAAGTCCGGGTCAACCAGGCGCGTCAGGTCGCCCAGGCTGGTGAAGGTCACCTGCCCGGTCTGCATGCCGACGAATGCCCCGCCCGGGGAAATCTTGTTCGCCTCGCGGATCAGGAAGTCGATACCTTTGGCCGCCAGGCGGGTGGCCTGAATGCGGTCAAAGGGGGATGGCGCGCCGCCCTGCTGGACATGCCCCAGGATGGCCTGACGCACATCGAACAGGCCGCCCGCCTCTTTTTCGAACAGGGAGACGATGAAGGCGGTGGTATAGAACGGATCGGCGTATTCGCCGCGAATCATCAGACCCAGCCGCTTGCCCTGCTCAAAGCCGTGCACCAGATTATTGAGATCGATCTGGAGATCGTGCAGGGTCACGCCTTCCTCGTGCATGTAGACGCGCTCCGCCCCGCTGGCCAGCCCGCTGAGCAAGGCCAGGTAGCCGCAGTAGCGCCCCATGACCTCCACCACAAAGCAGCGGCGAGAGGCGACGGCGGACTGCTTGATCTTGTCCACGTCCAGCACAATGCTGTTGAGCGCCGTGTCGGACCCCACGCTGTGCTCCGAGCCGGGCAGGTCGTTGTTGATGGAAGCCGGCAGGCAGACGATCGGGATGTTGAAGGCGGGGAAGTCGTCGCTGCGGGTGAACAGCTTGTAGGCGGTCTCATAACCGGAGCTGCCGCCGATGATCATGACCCCCTGCACCTCGTACTGCTTGAAAACCTCGGCCAGCCGCGCCAGCTCGGTCCCGTCGGGGTTCTTGCGGCTGGTGCCCAGCTCCGCCCCGCCGCGCGACACCCAGCCGCTGACGCTCATCCAGTCCATCTCGCGGATTTCGCCATCCAGCACGCCCTGAAAGCCGTTGTAGGCGGCCAGCATGGTGTGGCCGCGATCGAGGCCCAGGCGGACGGCGGCGCGCGCGGCGGTGTTCATGCCCGGGGCCGGGCCGCCGGAATGGAGGATGAGCAGGCGCAGCCGCTTCTGGCCAGGCTCCGGCGAGCGCGGCTGGGCGCGGGTCAGGGTGCGCATGATGCTCAGCGAATCGCGGAAGTTCCCGCCGCGCAGGGTCAGCACGGTCTCGTACTCTTTGGCCTCGATCAGCTCGGCGATATGGCGGGTCTGCTCGACGCACTGCATCAGCGGGGAGCGGATCAGGTTGTTCTCGCGGATGCCGATCAGCTTGGGCTCGCTGTCCGGGTCGGCGGTCAGCACTTCTTCCACCGCGGCGTTGCCCATGAGCGTCCCCAGGATGCGGTCGAAGGCGCTGGGCGCGCCGCCGCGCTGCACATGCCCCAGGATGGTGACGCGCGTATCTTCGGCCAGCCGGTCCTCCAGCACCTCTTTGATGTACTGGCTGGTGATGGGGATGCCGTTGCGATCCCGCGCGCCTTCGGCCACGATCACGATGCTGTGGCGGCGGCCTGTCTCGCGGCCCGCGTGGAGGGCCTGGCACATTTCCTCTTCCCAGTTCTCGCTCTCGGGCGGACTCTCCGGGATGAAGACCCAGTTGGCCCCGGCGGCCAGGCCGCTCATCAGGGCCAGATAGCCGCAGTGACGGCCCATGACCTCGATCACGAAGGCGCGCTGGTGGCTGGAGGCGGTGCTGGTGATGGCGTCCATGGCCTCGGTGATACGGTGCAGGGCAGTATCAGTGCCGATGGTCATGTTGGTGCCGATCATGTCGTTGTCAATGGAGCCGGTCAGCCCGGCCAGAATCAGGTTGGGGTGCGCTTTGGCCTGGGCCACGGTGATTTCGCCCGCTTCGCGTAGCTCGGCCAGCAGCTCCTTCCACTCCTGGCGGAAGATGTTCGCCCCGGTCAGGCTGCCATCGCCGCCGATCACGATCAGCCGGTCAATGCCGTTCAGGACCAGGTTGCGGACAGCCTTGCGGCGCCCCTCGCGGGTGCGGAAGTCGGCGCTGCGGGCCGAGCCAATGATGGTGCCGCCCTGATGCAGGATGCCGCCGACCGATCCCCAGTTCATCTCGCGGATATAGTCGCCGCCGTCAACCATGCCCTGGTAGCCTTCGTAAATGGCAAAGACGCGCGCGCCGCGCTGCAATGCCGAGCGCACAACGGCGCGCAGTGCGGCGTTCATGCCCGGGGCATCTCCGCCGCTGGTCAGGACTCCAATTTTGCTGGTATGGCGTTTCGTCGTCATAGCTACCACCCCCGCTAAACCGGGCGCGGGGACCCTCTTCACCGGGGCCGGAGACGCATGGCGTCCGGTCAGGATGCGAATAACAGAGTCGGGGTGAGGCGCAGGGGACGGGAATACCCCCTGTCCGCCGGCAGATTAACAGCAATTTTGGCGCGTCAGGCCCGTTCCGTCAACTGAGCCGCAGGGCGCGCCTGCCATCGCTATTCGGCATTTTCAGCATTCTGTTTGGGCAGAAATATACGATGTTTGTCTGGCATACTCATGATACGATGCGACCAGGTGTGTTTATCTCTCCCTCGCTGCTCAGCGCAGAGACAGTCACTTTATCGATTAAAGAGGAGACCGCCAGCTATGAAGGCTTCATCTGCATCTGGTTCAGAAGATGCCCAGTTCAATCCCTTCCATATGGCGCAGGCCCAGCTCGACACCGCTGCGGCCATTCTGGGGCTTGATCCTCAGATACACGCCCTGCTTCGCGAACCGCTCCGCGAGATGCAGGTCAGCCTGCCGGTACGGATGGATGATGGCACGGTCCGCATCTTCAAGGGATTCCGTGTCCAGTACAACGATGCGCGCGGGCCGACGAAGGGCGGGCTGCGCTTTCATCCCGACGAGACGATCGATCTCGTGCGGGCGCTGGCGGCCTGGATGACGTGGAAATGCGCCGTCGTGGATATCCCCCTGGGCGGCGGCAAGGGCGGCATCATCTGCAACACACGCGAGCTGTCGCAGGGCGAGCTGGAGCGCCTGAGCCGGGCTTATATCCGCCAGGTGGGGCGGATTCTGGGGCCGGAGATGGACGTGCCCGCCCCGGATATGTACACCAACCCCCAGATTATGGCCTGGATGGCCGATGAATACTCCGTGCTTCAGGGCCACAACGACTGGGGCGTGATCACCGGCAAGCCGCTGATTATGGGCGGCTCCAAAGTGCGCGAGGACGCCACCGCGCGCGGCGGCATGACCTGCATCCGCGAGGCGGCCCGGCTGCTGGGGATCGATACCCGGGGCATGACGGTGGCGATTCAGGGCTTCGGCAACGCGGGGCGCCATGCCGCACGGCTGGGGGAGGAACTGCTGGGCGTGAAGGTCGTGGCGGTTTCTGATTCGCAGGGCGGTGTGTATAACGCGGCCGGCCTGGTCCCCGCTGAAATCATCACCCATAAGCGCGCGACGGGCACGGTCCTGGGGTTCCCCGGCGCGGAGACTATCTCCAACGAGGACCTGCTGCAAATGGAAGTGGACATTCTCATCCCCGCCGCGCTGGAAAACCAGATCAACGCGCATAATGCTTCTCACGTGCAGGCCAGAATCATCGCCGAGCTGGCTAACGGCCCGACAACGCCCGAAGCTGACGAAATCCTCTACAAGAAGGGCATTTACGTGATCCCGGATTTCCTGTGCAATGCCGGCGGCGTGACCGTCTCTTACTTCGAGATGGTGCAGAACGCCTATGGCTACTACTGGAATGCCGAGACGGTGAAGGAACGCCTGGATGAGAAGATGACGGAAGCCTTTCATGCCGTGCACGAAGCGGCCCAGAAGCTGGATGTCAACAACCGCCAGGCGGCCTACTGCGTGGCGGTGCAGCGCGTGGCTGACGCCGTCCGCCTGCGCGGCTGGGCCTGATTCGTCGGCCCAGCCGGCGGCTTGCAGGACAGCTCGCCGCCAGATCGCCGGGAGGGTGGTATCCCGCCTCCTTCCCGGCGGCCTGGCGGTTTCTGTTTTTCCTGCCTGCTGCTCTGTTCGCTCTCCCGGCCCGAATCTGCGATAAACTGGGATCATCTGTGCCGCGCATGACTGGAGAAAGCGCCTGATGCGTATTGGACTGCTGGCCCCGGAACTGACCGAGGCGCATGGCTGGGGCCGTTATACGATCGATCTGGCGCGCGCGCTGGCCGGGCAGGAGGATGTGACGCTGGTGATTGCGGCCTCAGCGGCCAGCCCGGGCGACGGCGGCCTCCCCCACGAGGGATACAGCCCGATTCTGCCGCCGGTGTCGCCGGCTCAGCGCGGTGTCGCGCCGCGGAGCCTGCTGACCGTGCCCCGCCTGCGGCGGCTGTTCGCTTCCTGCGATGTGCTGCACGCCACCGCCGAACACTACCTGCCGGCGGCGGCGCTGGCCGCCGGAAGCCGCCCGGTCATCGTCACGGCGCACGGCACGTACCTGCCGCTGCACCTGCGGGGCCGGCTGGGGGCGCTCTTTCGCCGGGCCGCCGCGCGGGCGACGATCCTGGCCGTCAGCCGCTATACGGCGGAACAGGTGCGGCTTTGTCTGCCAGGGGCGGCGCTGCAGGTGATCTCGAACGGCGTGCATGTGGAGCGCTTCTCCAGGCCGCCCGCCGCGCTGCCGGAAAAAGCCGGGCCGACAGTTTTGAGCGTGGGAGTCAACAAGGCCCGCAAAGGCTTCCATATCCTTCTGGAGGCGCTGCCCCTCGTCCGCGCCGATGTGCCAGATGTGCAGTGCGTGATCATCGGCGATAACCGGGATCAGCCCTATCAGGCGTATCTGCGCGGGATCATCGCCGCGCGCGGGCTGGAGGGTGCCGCCCACCTGCTGGGCCGCGTGCCGGAGGAGACGCTGCTGGGCTGGTATCACCGGGCCGACGTGTTCGCCCTGCCGTCGCTCAATACCGGCGGCCAGTTTGAGGGCTTCGGCCTGGTCCATCTGGAAGCCGGGGCTGCCGGGCTGCCCACTATCGGCACGCTGGGCTGCGGCGCTGAAGACGCGATTGAAGACGGCCGGACGGGCTTCCTGATCCCGCAAGATGATCCGGCGGCGCTGGCGGCGGCCATCACCCGCCTGCTGCGCGATCCTGACCTGCGGGCGCGGCAGGGCCGGGCCGGGCGGGCGCGGGCGGAGGCGTTCTCCTGGGAGGCCATCGCCGCTCAGGTGCGCCGGGTGTATGACGGGGTGGCAGCCCGGCCGTAACGCCGGAGGACAGGCGCGTATCGCATAGAGAGGCTGCCTTGATCCGATCGCTGCGCTACCACTGGGCGATTTTGCAGACTGGCGCGCTGCCGCTGCAGCCGGACCGGCAGGTGGATGAGTCCGTCGAGCATCGCTGCACGGTCACCCTGATCTGGCCAGAAGCGGGCCTGCTGGAGCGGGAAGCGGCTGTCCTCGTCGATCCGTGCTTCACCGAAGCCGGCTTCCGCCAGGCTTCGGCCCGGCTGGCGGCTCTGGACGCCGGCTGGCCGGATGTGGGCCGCAGCTTCGTCACCCACCCGCACGCCGATCATGTGCTGTGCCTGCCGGCGGGGGCCTTCCCGATCTGGCTGGAGCCTTTCTACCCCGACGATCCGGAGCCGCCGCTGGCCGGCCTGGTTGCCCGGCACCGCCCCGGCCATCACCCGCTCCTGACGACGCTGGCTTTCACCGATACGCGGGGGCGGGCGGTGTGTGTGGCCGGAGACGCCGTGCTGGATGAGGCCTGGCTGCGGGCCTGGGAATACTACTGGCCCAACCTCTATACCCGGGAAGAGATCGTGCAGACCTGGGCCAGCATCGGCCGGCTGCTGGTTGACGCCGACGTGATCATCCCCGGCCACGGGCCGCCTGTCGCCGTCACTGAGGGCCTGCTGCGCGATCTGCTGGAGGCGTTCCCGCGCGCTCGCCACGCCGAGCGCGCCCTGTATGTCGCCGAATGGCTGGAAATGCGGCTGGCGTCGCTGAGGGATGGCGAATAAGCGGCGAAAAGAGCGCGGAACAGCGGGAAATGGGGGGCACAATAGGAAAAAATGGGGGTGTAAGCATACGGCGAGCAGTTGGAAAATGGGGTAGCTTTGAAGCCTCTTACCCTGTTGTTTTTCTATTTTGGAGGAATAGGATGAAATATATATTACTTCGCGCGGCGCCCAAAATGATATTGGCTATCGTCCTTCTTGGAGTTATCACGCTCCTGCCGGTTGCCGCTCAGGAAGAGGAAAGGGAGAGTCCGCTGCTGCGGCTGCTCGACCGGATACCCCGCTCACAGAGCGCTTATGTCGCTTACGGCGATCTGGAGGCCTGGTATCGCACCTGGGGCATCCCCCGCGTCACCAGCCAGGCCGAGATTGAGGCGCTAAGTGGGGCGGACCGGGCGATCTGGATGGTTCAGGGGAATCAGACTTTATATCCAACGGCTCTGGGTGCGCAGTATCTGCTCAGTCAAGGCGACGCCCAGCGGGAATTTTACGGCTTCAACCTCCTTGATGTCGATCGCTTCATCGAGGCCGGAAATCCGCCCGATCAGGTGACAGTGCTTGAAACGGATGCGGATATGGCGACAATCGCGGCGGCCCTCACCCGTGCGGGCTACACCGCGCACCCCCTCGCATCAGGCGGCGAGCGTTACGATCTGCGCGACGACTACGGCAACGATCTGCGCGCCACATTGGGCGTGGCGCGGCTGGCCTACCTCAACCGGATTGCGCTGGTGGATGGGCAGATCCTGATTGCGGCGGCGGGGGGGCTGATTGACGCGGCGCTGGCCGCGAGCGCTTCTGGCGAGTCTCTGGCTGAGATCCCGGCCTATCAGGCGCTGGCCGCTGTGATCGAGGACAACCCGACGCTGATGGCGGAGGGCGAGCTGGTGGGCGCCCTGCTCATGGACAGCGCATCGATCCAGACGACGATCGCCCCTATGGGAGTTGGGGAGTATCTGGCCCGGGAATCTACCGTGCTGCCGCCCTTTGAGGTCGCTGCACTGGCTACATATCACTCCCCGGATCAGCCGCCCGCGACGGCGACGTCCACGCTGGCGCTGGCCCTCGCCTTTGGCAAAGGCGATCCTGATGCGGTTGCGGCGGTGCTGGCCTCCCGGCTGGGGAGCTACATGAGCGCGGTAACCGGCGAACCGCTGGCAAGGCGGTGGGAAGTGATCAGCTCTTTCGGGGAGAGGGTAGAGGGTGTGCCGGTGGCGGTGGTGATCCTGCACGTCCCTGATTATCCCTCAGGAACGGAAGAAAGGCCGAACCCGTTCACCTGGTGGCCCCTGATGATGAGACGCGATCTGATGTTCCTGTCAGTGAAGTAGAGAAGAAGCGGGGAGCGCATCGCTGCCAGCAGACAGCCGAAAGCGGGGGCCAGGCAGCAAGAAAAGACGAGCGACGGAAAGATCGGGAATCGCGGGGATGCAGGAGATCGCAGCCGGGTTTGCCTCTGCGTTCTCCGGACGCTTCGCGGTTCCCCGCTTTCCCCCTGCCCTCCGCTTTTTCAGCGATTGCGGGTGTACAGAGCGCGGCGGATTGGCTATCATGAGGGCACCAATGCGCCAGAAGCCCGGCATGAGGACTCATGAATACTCTGAAGCCTGCCCTGCGACGGTTCCCCCCCTATCTCTGGCTGGCTAACCGTTACCGCACCTTCCGCCGCCTGTTCATCTACCCGGAGACGGCGGCGGTGGGCGTGACCAGTTACGACGATTACTGGGAGGCGAAAGCGCCCGGCTCAATGGGGCAGCTTTCACCTTTTCGCCGGGCGCGGGCGGCGGCGATCGCCAGCTTCCTGCCGGCGGGCAGCAAGGTCCTCGATCTGGGCGTCGGGGATGGGGCGATCCTGCGCTACCTGATCGACCGGCTGGGCGTGGATGCTTACGGGCTGGATATCTCGCCGCGGGCGGTGGAGTTCTGCCGCTCGCAGGGGATTCGCGCTGATCTTGCCGATATCAATAAGCCTGCCGGCGAGGGGATCGACGCGCGTTACGACGCGATTCTGCTGTGCGAGATTATTGAGCACCTGCCCGATCCTGAGGCGCTGTTGAACCGGCTGCGCGACAAGGCCGATCTGCTGATCGTCACCATCCCCAACACCGGCTATCACCAGCACCGGCTGCGCCTGCTGCTGGGGCGGTTCCCGCTGCAGTGGGTCGTTACGCCGGGAGAGCATCTGCGTTTCTGGACGGTGACCGATTTCACCTGGTGGGCGGGGCAGATGGGCTTCCGGGTGGTGCGGGCCATCCCCTATCAGGGCACACCCGGCCTGCGGCGGCTGTGGCCGAACCTGTTCGCCCAGGCGATGGTTTACGCGCTGGAAGATGCCCGGCCTGCTCCGCAGGAAGGCGCGACTCGCCCGGCCTGAAGGGGACGCCATGCTCGATTCTATCAGACAGGCGCTGCATCGGGCCGTCCTGAACCTGTACGCCCTGCGCCGCAGCAAGTTTGTGCGCGACACAATCACGCTGCAGGCCGGCGCTATGACGCTCATGCTGATCAACGTGGCGTCATTCGTGGTGGTGGTGCGCGTCCTGGGGCCGGAGGAATACGGCGCGTACCAGCTTGTCCTGACGATGTACGGCCTGCTGATGACGCTCAACCTGACCGGGCTGGGGCCGAGCACAGTGACCCGCCTGGCGGAGGCCATCGGCGCCCGCGATATCGCCCGCGCCCGTGACCTGATGGGCTTCTTCATCCAGGTCGCCGCGGCGACCGGCCTGATTGCCTGGGGGATCGCCATATTATTCGGCCCGGCGCTGGCCGCGGACTGGTATGACAACCCGCAGATCGGCCAGCTTTTGCAGGTCTATGTCCTGGTGCTGTTCTTCAACCCCCTGTACCAGTTCGGCCTGATCACGCTGCAAAGCACGCGGGCCATGCGCAGTTACACCCTGCTGGAAAACGCGGCCTCGCTGGGGGAGGCCGTGCTCAGGCTGGCGGCGGCCCTCCTGTGGGGCGGGGCGGCGGCTATCGTGATCGCCCACGTGTTTGCCGAAGGCCTGAAGGGGGGCGGAGGCCTGCTGCTCTACCTGCGGGAACAGCGCCGCCGCCCGGAGGTCCTGCCGCGCCTGCGCGACGTGCTGGCCGTCGTCCCGCGCAATTCGCCGCGCCCGTACTGGCGGTTCGGCTTCAGCATGGCGCTGGATAAAAGCGTCGCGGCGTGGTTTGTGCTGCTGCCGGTGCAGGCCGTCGCCATGCGCTTCGGCGAGGCCGAGGCCGGCTTCCTGCGGCTGGGGCTGAGCGCCCTGAGCTACCCGGCCATCCTGTTCTCCGGCATCCTGACCAATCTGGAGACGCGCCTGCCCGCCGACGCCGGACAGCGCAATTACGTCCGGCTGGCCGATAACTTCCGGCGGGTGATGCGGATCGTGATCCCGGTTGCGCTGTTGATCTACGGCGCGTTCGCCCTGTTCGCGCCCCTGCTGGTCCCGGTGCTGGGGGAGGAATACCTGCCGGCGATGGCGGTGATCCGGGTGCTGTGTATATACGGCGTGATCACGGCGGTTGGCGGCGCCTTCGGCCCGCTGTACCGCACGCTGCGACTGGTGCCGGCCATGCTGGCCGCCAAGATTGCGGCGCTGCTGCTGACCGTCCCGGCGGGCGCGATCCTGATCGAGGCGGCCGGCGCGGTGGGCGGGGCGTGGGCGGTTAACATCGTCTTCGCGCTCTCGGTGGGGATGACGATGATCGTGGTGCTGCGCCGGCTGTGGCGGCTGGCAGCGGAGCAGAGGGCGTACTGAGAGGCGGGCGAGATGCCCTGTGTGAGCTATATCGGCGTGCTGGATGAGCAGTACCCGCGCAATCAGGTGATCCGGGCCGGGCTGGCGGCGGGCGGCTGGGAGGTGCGGACGGCGCCCCTCCCCAGACGGCTGAACACCCTGCGCAAGCTGCTCCCGTTGTGGCGGGCGATGCGCCGGGAAGCCGCGCACTGCGATCTGTTCGTGCTGGCGGAGTTCAACCAGCTTCTGGCCCCCTGGGCGGTGTTCTACGGACGGCTGCTGCGACGCCCGGTCGCTGTGGACTATCTGGTCGGCCTGTACGACGCCAGTGTGCAGGATCGCGAGTCCACCGCCCCCAACTCGCTCCGCGCCCGCCTGTTCCGCGCCATTGATCGCTGGAACTGCGCCCATGCCCCGTTGATCTTCACCGATACGCCGGCCCACCGTGAGGGCCTGCACCTCATTGTCGGCCCGGCTGCCGATCGGCTGCGCGTCGTCCCGGTCGGCGCCTATGATGCCTGGTGGTACCCGCGCCCGGCCAGACCGGGGGCCTCCCCGGACTCGCTGCTGGTCCAGTTCTTCGGGTCGTATATTCCCTTTCACGGCATCGACGTGATCCTGCGCGCGGCGCACCTCCTGCGCAGCGATAGGCGCTTCCGGTTCGAGCTGATCGGGCGCGGGCAGACCTACCGCGCCATGGCGGCGCTCGCCGGGAGCCTGGCCCTGGATAATGTGGAATGGATCGATTCAGTCCCGGCCCCGGACCTGCCGGAGCGCGTAGCGGCGGCGGATATCTGTCTGGGGGTGTTCGGCGACCGGGCCAAGACGGATTATGTCGTGCCCAACAAGCTGTACCAGGTTCTGGCGATGGGCAAGCCCGCGATTACAGCGGAGTCGGCGGCGGTGCGGGCGTATTTCACGCCCGGCGAGCACCTGCTGACGATCCCGCCGGGGGATCCGGCGGCGCTGGCGGCGGCGCTGCGGACGCTGGCCGACGATGCCGACCTCCGGGCGCGGCTGGGCGCGGCAGGCGCGGCGCGCATCCGGGAGGCGTACCGGCCAGAGATGGTGACGGCTGCTTTGCTGCCCGACCTCAGCGCTTTGCTGAAGTAGCGGCCAGCAGTGGCGCCGACCTGTTAAAATCAGGGCGGGATGGAGTCTGCCAGAGGATGATCTGATGTACTATCTTTTCAAGCCCGTTCTACGATTCTTCACGCCGCGCCATCGCCTGTGGTATCTGGCCTACCGCCAGCTTGATGCGGCTTTTCGCCCCTTTGACAACCAGCGCCTGCAGATTGTGGAGCATCTGCGGCTGATCCCGCCGGCGCGTCAGCGGACGGGCGGGCAGAGCGCCCTGTCCGAATACGGCTACAGCGCCGGCCTGATCGCCGCCCAGATCGGCGAGCACCTCCATACGTCCGGGCCGCAGGTGCTGGACCTCGGCTGTGGGACCGGCAAGCTGGTCAGCGCGGTCTGGCCGTTCCTGGGCGAGCGGGGGCATTACACCGGCATCGATATCCGCGAAGAGAATATTGCCTTCGACCGCGCCTGGTATCCGGCGGATCGCTGCACGTTCATCTATGCGTCGCTCTACAATGAACATTATAACCCTGCCGGGACGCCGATGGCCGATTACCGCCTTCCATTTGAGGATGCTGCTATCGATCTGGCGCTGGCTTTTTCGCTGTTCACGCACCTGAACCAGCCGGACTCGGAGCGCTACTTCCGCGAGCTGGCGCGAGTCATCAGGCCGGGCGGGGTCGCGCTGTTCACGTTCTTCCTGCTGGATGCGCGTTACAGGCGCGCCGATCACGCCGGCACACGCTGGGATTTTGACCGCACTATTGACGGGCAGCCCGAATGGCACTGGGCATCGTGGTTCAAGATACCGGAGCGCCAGATCGCGGTCACGCCCGCCGGTGTGCGCCTGCTCATGGGGGATGATTTCACGCTGGAGAAGGTATACGCTGGCTGGTGGACCGGGGCGCCGGGCGCGTTCCTGCAGGACACGCTGGTATTCCGCCGGACAGGACAATCGTAAGGAGCGCTATGTGCAACAAATCTGGTCTTGAATTTGTCGGGCGTGCACTGCCTGAGGCGGATGTCCGGGGCAAGAGTGTGCTGGAAGTTGGCGCGTATGATGTCAACGGGTCGGCGCGCGCCCTGATCCTGGCCCGCCAGCCCGCCAGCTACCTCGGGGTGGATATTGTGCCCGGTCCCTCAGTCGATGAGCTGTGTGAAGCCGGACAGCTCGTCCAGCGATACGGCGAAAACGCCTTCGATATCGTCTTCACAACCGAGATGATGGAACACGTCAGGGACTGGCGCGGCGTTATCAGCGCGCTGAAGGGCGTAGTCAGGCCGGGCGGGCTGCTGGTCATCACCACGCGGTCGATTGGCTACGGATACCACCAGTGGCCCGGCGATTTCTGGCGCTACGAGCTGGACGATATGCGCGCGATTTTCGCCGATTTCGAGATTCTCCTGGTGGAGCCGGATCCCCTCTCCGCGGGCGTGTTTGTCAAGGTCCGCAAGCCGGCGCAGTTCAACGAGATTGCGCTCGACAACTATCCGCTGTACTCCATCCTTTACCGGCGGCCGGTAGTTACGCTTGACGACAGGCTGGTCCCTCTTCTCTCGGCCAAAGAACGCCTGCGGACGCTGGCGGGGCGGACACGTTACCGCCTGCAGATGGCGCTTTTGAGCAGGGCGAAAAAGGGATGATGCCGGAGGGCTGGCGGTGCAGGACATGTCCTGCCCCACCGCTGACTGCCCATTCCCCGCGACCTGCTTTTTGAAATGCCCGCGCCGGCAAAGGGTTATATAATGGGCATGACCCAGCGCAGCGGAGTGATACCCCATGCCGACCAGCGGTCGTTACAGTCAGAATGCCCGCCGGGCCATGATGCAGGCCCGCCTGATCGCCTGGCAGGAAGAGCACAACGTCGTCGATATCGGCCACCTGCTGGCGGGTATCCTGCGGGCTGAGGGCAGCCTGGGCCAGCGTGTGCTGCTGGAGCTGGGCCTGGACCGGGCCAGCACCGAACAGGCGCTTCCCGCTCTCTATGAGCGCGGCTCCCACCCGACGGCGCGGGCCATCCCCATGACGCAGACGCTGCGCACTGCGCTGACCTTCGCCGTGGCGGAATCCCGGACCCTCGGCCACCACTATATCGGGACGGAGCACCTGCTCCTGGGCCTGGCCCGGGGCGGGGCAGGCCCGGCGGAACAGCTCCTGCATCAGAGCGCAATCAGCGTGGACCAGATTCGGCGGCAGGTGCGGCGGGTCCTGGGGGAAGGGGAGACCGAGATCGGGCTGGAGCGCGCCCTGCGCATGGCCCGCCTGAGCGAGCTTTCCCGCCGGGTGCTGGCCCGCGCCTCCCTGATCGCCGCCGATCTGCAGCAGCCGACGACCGACCTGATGCACCTGGCGCTGGCGCTGGCGCAGGAGCGGCGCAGCCCGGCCGGGCGCATCCTCCGCCAGTGCGGGCTGGATGAAGCGCGGCTGACGGCGGAGATTCCCTGGCCCCGGCCGGCCGATCCGATGCTGCTTGAAGAAGTGCTGGATGAAGCGGTGCTGGTGGCGGAGCGGCTGGGCAGTCACTATACCGGCACGGATCACATTGTCTACGTGCTGGCCCACAACCGGCACGGGGCGCGCATCCTGGCGCGGTACGGCGTCGCCCTGCGCTGGCTGGCGCAGGAGATTGATACCCTGCTGCGAGAGAATAACTGAGGCAGGGGCGTGTCGCTCACCCGCGCCGGTAACGCACCGCGTAAATGACCACGCCCAGCAGCACGAACATCACCATGACGAAGCCCGCTCCGGCGCCGGCGAACAGCGCGCGCAGGGGGGTGTTGCTCACCTCCGGCGATGCGGCGGGGCGGCTGGACACCGCCTCGCCGGGGACCGCACCGAAATGCACCTGGGCCGGCAGGGCTTGCCCGGCGATCAGGGTGACGCTGAAGCTGGTTTCCCCGGTCGGCTCCGCCCCCAGCGGGTCGAAGTTGACAACGAATGTGCCGGCGGGCAGGTCGGTGAAACAGTGCGGCTCGGAACGCCCATCGGTGACATAGCTGGCGATAGTCACGGCCAGCGGGTCCAGCAGGTACACGGCTACGTTGGGCAGCAGCGGCTCAATCGGCTCTTGCAGGCCGTTGCGGTTAGCATCTTCAAAGGCGGTCACGCAAATCCGTCCGCCGGGGGCATCCTGGGCCAGTACGGGGAGCGCGCCGCACAGCAGCGCCAGTATCCCCACAAGGATCGCAATCCGTTTGCGCATCAGTTGTCATCCATTCTGCACGTCAGAAGCGCGGGCATTATACACCGCGCCCGGCGGGCAGACAACGGCGGCCCGGAACGCCGGACGGCAAAGAGTCCCGCTGTGGAATCGCGCCCGGTTCAGCCAGCGCCCGCCGCGCCCACGATCTCGGCCATCACGGCGTCGAAGCGATCGGCATAGAAGCGCACATCCAGCCGCTCCTCGACATGCGCCCGCGCCGCGCGGCCCATCTCCGCCCGCCGCGCCGGGTCGTCCAGCAGGCGGCGGACGGCGGCGGCCAGCGCCTCCGGGTCCCGCGGGGGGACCAGGTAGCCGGTCTGGCCGTCCAGCACGGTATCCGCCGGGCCGCCGACGTTGGTGCTGACGACAGGTATGCCGCAGGCCATCGCCTCCACATTCGCCATGCCGAAGGACTCAAAATCAGAGGCGGTGACCAGCACATCGGTCGCGCGGAGGAAGCCCTGCAGGTTGTCGGTGAAGCCGGTGAAGAGCACGGCCTGCTGCAGGTGCGGATTGTCCCTGACCAGCCTGCGCACGGCTTCCTTGTGGCGGTTGCCAGAGGCGCCGTCCAGCACATTGTCCCCCACGATCAGGAAGCGGGCGGCGGGATAATCGGGGGCCAGCAGGGCGGCCATCTTCAGAAAGTTGAGATGTCCCTTGATCGGCTGGAAGCGCCCCAGGATGGTGATGACCTGCGCCTCCAGGGGGATGCCGTGCAGCCGGCGGACGCGATCGCGCTCCCGGTTATCGGTGTCGGGCGTCAGCCGGTTCACGTCCACACCGAGCGAGCGCACTTCCACCCGCTCCGGCGGCATGAACGGCGGCTCCCCCAGAAAGCCCGCTTTAGTCCACCGGGAATCGGCGAACAGATGGGCCGCCTCCCGGAACAGGGCGCGCTGCCACGAACGCGGACGCGCCCACTGGCCGTGCACCATCCACAGCCAGGGGACGCCGGTCTGCCGGCAGGCCGGCGCGACATAGGGCACGCTGTGATACTCCGGGCGGACCAGGGCGATTCGCTCGCGGCGGATCAGATCGGCGATCGGGGCGACAGCCTGAAAGTGCGCCCATACCGCCGGCACAAACACCGGCGTGGCCGGACGCCAGGGGATGATGTGCACCGGCCAGCCCGCCGACTGCCACAACGCCGTGAATTGCCCTTCCTGCGGGCACAGCAGATGGGGCGTCCAGCGCGCCGGGTCCAGAAAGCGGACCATCTCGTGCAGGCTGGTCTCGCCGCCGCCCAGGCCGGTATGGGAGGAGACGAACAGCACCGGGTAAGGAAAGCCGGCCGGGGAGGGGCGTTCGGAAGCGGTCATGAATTCTCCGGATCAAGCCAGAATATTGCCCGTACAGCGCCTGTTGTAGCTGACGCGGCGGACTATCAGGCGGGTGAACTGGCGCAGAAAATTCGTTACAACAGGGGGCCCTCAGCTTCGTCGTCGATGGGAGCCTCCTGATTCTGGCGGGCGGACAGCGCGTCGCTGGTCGGCAGGGTGAAGGCGAATACGGCGCCGCCGCCGGGATTATCGCGCACCCGGATCTCGCCACCGTGCGCCTCAACCGCCATCCGGCAGAAGGCCAGGCCCAGCCCGGTCCCGTGCCGCCGTCCGCGCACGCCTTTAATCTGGACAAAGCGGTTGAACAGGCGCTCTTTGTAATCATCCGGGACGCCGGGGCCGGTATCGCTCACCTCAACCCAGACATGGTCCGACGTTGTATCGGCGATATAAGCGGTGATAGTCACCGTGCCGTCGGCAGGGGTGAACTTGAGCGCATTGTCCACCAGATTGAGCAACACACGCTCGATCTGCGCCCTGTCCACGTACAGGAGGGGCAGATCGCGGGGTATGTCCACCGCCAGGGTGATATCCAGCTCGCGGGTCAGCGAATCCGTCTCCAGCGCCACGTTGCTGGCGATGGCGTCCAGGGCGACGGCTTCGCGGTCCAGCGTCATCTGGCCGCTCTCCATCTTGGAGATATCCAGCAGGGAATCGACCAGGTTGAGCAGCTTGCGGACGGCGCGCATACTGGCGTCGGTCGTGCGCTGGACAATGGGCGTCAGCTCGCTGTTGGCCGGGGTCAGGTCGTTGAGCAGCTTGAAGCTGGCGCTGATGGCCGTCAGCGGGCCGCGCAGATCGTGCACGATCATCTGGCTGAGGTCCTCGCGCGCGCGGGCCAGCTCCTGCTCTTCAGTCTGATCGACGAAGATCAGCAGCAGCCCCATCAGGCTCCCCGATTCATCGCGCACTGGCACAACGTTGCGGTCCAGGGTGATCGGCTCCGGCTCGTCCAGCGTGTAGCCGAAGTGAGCGCTGACTGCCGGTTCGCGCCACTCCCCGGCCCGCAGGTCGGCCATCAGGAGGCGCAGCTCGCCCTCCCGATAGCCCAGCCGCTCGGCGAACGCGGTCCCGGTATCGATCAGCAGATCGTCCACCAGACGCCCGACCAGCATAGACGGCTTGAGGGCCAGCATACGCTCGATGCGGGGGTTGGCCAGGGCGACGACCCCGGTGCTGTCAATCAGGAGCACGCCTTCGGTCAGGCTATCCAGGATAGCCTGCAGCCGGTCGCGTCCCTCCGCCACCCGCTTGAACAGGCGCGCATTGTCAATGGCGATGGCGGCCTGGTTGGCGAGCTGGGTGACATAGGTGATGTCATCCTCGGTGAATGCGTTGAGCGCCTGGCTTTCCACCGTGATCACGCCCAGCGTCTCTTCTTCCCGCCGGATGGGCACGCTGAGCTGGCTGTGCGTCCCGGGGTTGAGCGCCCGATAAGCGAGATGCTGGCTGACATCCCGGGCGATGAACGGCTGGCCGGTGTCGTAGGCGCTCACGGTCAGGCCGGTGTTGAAGGTGGTATTCTCAAATGTGCCGGCGGGGTAGCCCCGGTGAGCGACAACCTGGGTGCTCGTGCGATCTTCCGCGCCCACCATCACCAGCGCCGCATCGCTCCGGGTCCCGCCCAGGGCGCGCTCCACCACCAGATCGAACACCTTTTGCAGGTTGAGGATGGCGGTCAGCTCCTGCCCGATATCGTACAGCGCCTGAAGCTGGCTGATACGGCGCCCCAGGGCGAGATCGGTATTGGTGTACAACTGGGCGTTGTTGATCGCCAGCGCGGCCTGCACAGTGAAGGCGCGGAGCAGCTCGATCTCGTCGCCGGTGAAGGTCCGGGGCTGGTCGTAGTAAGCGACAATGATGCCCTGCGGCACGTCCCCGCTGATCAGCAGGAATTCCATCCAGGATCGCTTGTTCTCCCGATCCATGATCGCCCGGCGCTGGCTATCAACCCGGTCATCGCCGTGGGCATCGGTGACCACAACCGGCTGGCGGCCCACCCGGAGCGAATGATTTTCTTCCGGCAGGTCCACAATCAGGGGCGGGGGGTTGTCCCGATCGAAGATATCGCTCAGGCCGACGTTGCGGACCAGGCGGAACTGCCGGTCGCGGTGCAGGTAGACAGCCACGGCATCGCAGTTGGCCACGGCCACGACACACCCCGCCACGAGGTTGATCACCTTCTCCGGCGAGAGCGTGCCGGTCAGCAGGGCCGAGATGCTGTTCAGCGTGGCGAGCTGCAGGGCGCGGGCCTGAGCCTGCTCGAAGAACTGGGCGTTTTCGATGGCGATTCCGGCCTGGGCGGCGATATTCATCAGCAGGCGCTGATCAGATTCGCCCAGCAGACGCCCCGGGTTATAGGAGGCCACGGCGATGGCCCCCAGAGCGCGATCGGCCACCTGCAACGGCACACCCAGCCAGGAATAAACGACGCCTTCCGGGAGCTTGAGGCCCATCAGGGCGGCCCGCTCGGCCACGTTCTGCTCAATCAGGAGCGGCTGGCGGCGGGTGATGACGTAGTCAAGCAGCGTTGTATCCGGCTCGCGCGGCTCCAGCTCCACCCGGACATCGCGCTGAATAGCCAGCGGGAAGTGGATGCGCGGGTATATTGGGTCCAGCAGGGCCACGATGAAGGAGTCCACTTCCAGCAGGGAAGCCACCTGCAGATGGATCGTGCTGAGCAGGGAATCCAGCTCCAGGCTGGTGCGCAGGGCCTGGCTGACCGCCGAGATGGAGCGCAGTTCGCCCACTTGCTGGCGGTAGTGAAACTGGGTGCGGCCGAGGCCGTACAGGCCGATCAGAGCCAGGACCAGCCCGCTGAGGAAGAGCATCCAGGGCAGGGTATCCAGCTCGCTGTGGATGAGCGCGCCCAGGATGGCGAAGGGAATCGGCAGGATGATCACGCCGAACACCATCACCCGGTCGGCAGCCAGCACGGTAGAGGCCGCCCGGCCTTCCAGCCGGACGCGCAGCACGAAGAACAGGGCGTAAATCAGGACAAAGCCCAGCGAAAAGATGAAAAGCGGCAGGGTATTGGAATGCTGCAGGGCGATCAGCGGCAGTTGCCCGCCCACCTGCAGGTAAAGCACCTCGGCGACCAGCAGGCTGAGCGTCAGTTGGGCCATGATCTCGGCGACAGAGGCCAGGCTGCGGGCTGTAACGCGGCGGCGCGGCAGCCACTCTTCGGCGCGGGCGACCCGGATCAGGCCGCCAAGCAGGGCGCCAGCAGCGACCGCCCACAAAGCCTCAGCAGCCTGCTGATCGTGCCCCAGGATGAAGTACGCCATGATCGCGAACAGGTGCGCCGGGTTGATCTCCCCGGAGGATATCAGCACGTTGATGTTCAGGCCGAAAGCGATCAGGATCACGAACAGAACCCATAGCCCCAGCATGTCCGGCGGCAGGGCTTCGGGACGGTTGAGAATCAGGACAACCAGGGTGAGCAACCCCAGCAGCCAGGAGATAAACAGCGTTTTACTTCCGGTGCGCATACGTCACAGCCCGAATTTCTTGTTTCTGGCATTTAGCCCCGGCATGCGGCCCTGAATACCAGCCCTGAACATAAAGTCCATCCTACTCAGTTATTGGGTAATGGGCAAGGTGAAACGGAATGATGTACCGCCTTCCAGACCATCTTCTACCCAGATTCTGCCTTTGTGCGCTTCTACCGCCAGCTTGCAGAAGGTCAGGCCCAGGCCCACGCCGCGGTGAGCTGTCCGGCCCGATGTGATGCCGGTGGCGAAGCGGTCAAAGATGCGCTCGCGCTTGTCCGGCGGGATGCCGGAGCCATTATCATCCACCGAGATGACGACGAAACTTTCATCCGGCAGCGGTTCCGCCGTGATCAGAATACGTCCGCCGTGCGGCGTATAGCGCATCCCGTTATCGATCAGGTTGATCAGGATACGCCGCACTTTGTCAGGATCGATATTCAGCGGCGGCAGGTCCGCCGGGATGGCCGTCCGCAGCGCGATATTTTCCTGCTGGGCGCGGAGTTGCAGCGTCTGAGTAGCTTCCTGGAGCGGATAGTTGAGATCGGTGGGGACGATATTCAGCAGCATGGTCCCCTGTTCCAGCCGGGAGACATCCAGCAGGCTTTCCACCAGGCCCAGCAGGCTGTCGGCGCTGTTGTCGGCGATCTGGACGATCTGGAGGGAGATATCGCGCTCCTCCGGGTTGCCGATCATGCCTTTGAGCATATCCAGGCTGGTCTTGATCCCGCCCAGCGGGGCGCGCAGATCGTGGATGATCGTGTTAGCCAGCTCCTGGCGGGCCTCGGCCAGCAGGTGCGACTCGGTGATGTTGTACCAGATAAACAGCCGTCCCACCGGCTCGCCATTCTCGGCCAGCACGGGGGCGCTCTCTTCCTGCAGGTAGAGCGCTCCGGAATCCCGCTGGAGCCGGCCCTCGCGCCGGGTGATGCGATACGGGTCCTCTATGATCTGCCGCCAGATCTCCCGGACATGCTCGGGCCGGCGGAAGTCGTCCGGCGGGCTGGCCGACCAGTCCATCCGCGCCAGCGCGCGCAACACGTTCTGACCGCGATAGGTGTTGATAGGGAGACCCAGAAGCTGTTCGGCGGCGGAGTTAGCCCGCAGCAGAATGCCCCGCCGATCAAACAGAGCCAGGCCGTCGCGGACAGTATTCAGGATGACCTGCATCTGGTCGCGGCCTTCGCGGATTTCTTCAATCAACTGCACGTTCACCAGCGCCGCCGCCGACTGGCTGGCCAGCAGCTCCAGCGTGCGGATTTCATCTTCGCCCAGCCGGGCCGCGTTGCGGACGGCCAGATTGAGGACGCCCACTACCTGGCTGGCGTACTTCAGCGGCACGCCGATCATGGCCTCGGCGTTGGTGTGTTCGCGATGGTCGGGATGCAGTTGCGAACGATCGAATTGCACCAGGCGGCCGGTGCGGGCGGTCTGGTACGTCAGGCCGTCGGGGCGGGGGGTGGCCTTCTGTATATTGCGCGAGCCGTCCCGCCACAGGTTAGCGGCGAAGGACAATTGATCGCGCTCCTGATCGTAAAAGTACAGGCTGGCATCTTCCGCGCCGATCATGTACAGGGCGCTGGAGCAGATGATCTGCCCGACTTCATCCAGCGCGGTGGAGTTCAGCAGCGAGACTGAGTTGGCGCGCAGGTCTTCCAGCAGCTCGATCTGGCGCTGGCGACTTTCGAGCAGGCGCATGCGCTCGATGGCGCTGGCGGCCTGGTTAGCCAGCAGTTCCAGAGCGCGGATTTCGTCCTCGCCCAGCTTGTCCGGGTCTGTGACGGCGGCGTTGAGCGTGCCGATAATTTGTCCCCGGTGCTTGAGCGGGAAGATAGCCAGCCGGCGCGTCCCGACCCCCGGAATATGTTGAAAGTCGTCGCTCAGGATCGAGTGGCCGGCGTGTACCGCGCGAAAAGTCAGGCCGTTGGGGCGCGGTTTGGCGATTTCAATATTGCGGCGCCCGTCGTTCCACAGGCTGGCGGCGAAAGTCAGAATATCCTGATCGGAATCGTACATGTAAATGTGCACGTTGATGCCGTCCGTCAGGATGAGCGACGTGCTGCACACCTGGGCCAGCACCGTATCCAGATCGGGCGCTTCCAGCAGGCGGAGGGAAAAGACGCGGATGATCTCCAGTATCTCAATCTGGCGCCTGTTGCTGGTGAAAAGGCGCGCCCGGACCAGCGCAATCGCCATATGGCCGGATAGATTTTGCAGGAAGCGCAGGTGGGGCTGCTGGAAGAAAGCCGGCTGGCTGCTCTCCAGATTGAGCACGCCCAGCACCTTCTCCTGGTACATGATCGGCACGGTTAGCTCGGATCGGTAGCCCTCCGTGCCGTCCGGGACCCAGTACTGCGGGGAGAGCTTCGTATCCGGGACAAGGGACGGCTGGGCGCTGCGAATGACGCTGCCAATGACGCCCCGGTTGGAGTCAGGGAACTCGCGATGCTGGACCCGGGTTGGCGATTCCCGGTGGGACCAGAACATGTCCAGCCGGCCGTCGGCGTGGGTCAGCGCGCAGCTAATCATATCGGCGCGGCTGGCGGTGGCCGCAGCTTCGATCACGGCGTGGATAATCGCCTGTTCTTCCTCGCTGACCGAAATGCGGCGGAGCACGCCTTCGAGGACCGCCAGCTCGGCCACGCGGTCGCTCAGCGCGTCCTGAGTCAGGTTGTGGAGCTGGGCGTTCTGAATGGCGGTGGCGGCCTGGCTGGCGATAGCCTCCGCCATATTGATGTCGTTGGTCGTCATCTGTTCCGCCTGGGCTTTGCCCAGCGCCAGCAGTCCGATCACCTCGTCGCGGACGACCAGCGGAGTCAGCGCCATCGTTTGCAAGCGAGTCCGGCTGAGGATCAGCCGCATGGTCGGGCTGAGGTCCAGGTCGCCAGCCGTGATCACGTATGACCACCGGCTTTGCAGCGCCTGTTCGATTTCCGGCAGGCTGTCCAGCGGCTGCCCAAGTTCGGGGACGGGGGTATCCTGCCTCGAACGGTAACCCCGCGCGTGGGCCTGAACAAACAACGGAGTCCTGTCCCGATTCCACAGGCCCAGCGTGGCGGTATCCAGCTCCAGCGCATCCACGATCCAGCTCACGACGGCTTCGGCCACCTTGTTCAGCTCCAGGCTTTCGGTGAAGATGCGCGTGGCTTCGGCCAGATAGGTCAGCCGGCGGACGGAATTCTGCGCCTCGTCGAACAGAGTCGTATTCTCAAGGGCGACGGCGGCCTGGTTGGCTACCATCTGCAAGAGGTGGCGGGTATTTTCATCCGGGGTGGCCGGCGCGTTGAAGAAAATAAGCTGAAAGCCGATCAGGTCGCGGGCGGGGGAGAGCGTGCGTTCGTTGATCAGGCTGCGAATGGATATGAACGGGATGATGGTCATGGCCTGGATGCCGGTCCCGGCCATCATCGGTTCCAGCCAGGAAGCGCGCTCATCCTCGGCGATCTGGTGGATGGAGACGACCTCCGGCCGCGACAGCAGGGCGCTCCACCTCGCCTCATCCCGACTTACCGACTCGGCCAGGGCATTCAGGAGCGAAACGGGCACGTCCAGGCTGTAGGCCGGGTTGAATTGCCCCGTTTCTTCCGATTTGAGGAATACTACCCCGCTGACGGCCCGGCCGAGGCGGCGGGCCGCTGTACAGACCTCCTTGAGCGTAACCTGGAGATCGAGGCTGGCGTTCACCACGCTGGAAACCTGGTTAACCGATACCAGCCCGTCGGAGAAGCGCTGCCCCTGATCGTGCAGGCGCGTGTTGCGCATGGCGATGGCCGCCTGGGCCGCCACTGTCTCCAGCAGGCGCTGGTCGGCGCCGTCGAACTGCTCCGGGCGTGTTGGATGCTGGACGGCCAGCATCCCGTAGACCTCGTCCTGGTACTGGATGGGCACTCCCAGATACGACCGGCAGGGCGCAGCCCGATAGCTATCGGAGGCGTCCATCGAAGATGTCACCGGCTGGAAGATCGGCTCCTGCCCCGTGCGGGAGCAGAGAGGCTCGCGCTCGCGGATGATCAGCTCCGCCGGGCCGTCGCCCCAGGGGGCATCCGGCCAGTCGATGCGCTGGGCATAGTGCACCACCAGGGGGAAGTTCAGGTCCTTCTGCTGCGGATCGGTGCAGGCAATATAGAGCAGCGGGGCTTTGATCAGCCGCACCACCTGCATGTAAATCAGGCCGTAGAGGTCGGCGGTGCCGGTGGCAGTCGCCAGCGCCTGGTTGACTTCGTTGAGGACGGCCAGCTCTTCAAGCTGGCGGTCGAGCGCGGCCCGGCTCAGTTCCATCGTGCGCAGGACCAGCGACCCGGCGATCAGCAGGGCCATGGTGATTACGAGGGTGGCGACATTGTCCTGAAAATAAGCCAGCGTCACGATAAACGCCGGGATGGTCAGCAGCGAGTCCAGCGTCAGTCGGTAGGCCGAGGCGTAGGCCCGTTCCACCCCGCGATGCGCGGTCGGCGGGCCAGATATTGTCACCCAGAGCAGGATATCTCGCGTGACCAGCGTGACGATGAGCAGGGCGATCAGGGCTGGCAGGTGCTCGGGGTCCAGATCATCTGCCGGCCACGGCCCATGAAGCGCTGTGTAAGCGGCGATGCCGGCGATCAGGGCTGCCCCCAGCACAACAATCTCATGCAGCGTCTTCTTCCGCACCAGCCGCCACCGCTGGGTAGGGGAGTAGAACTGCCAGTCCATGACCCCCGATTGCATTTGCAGCAGCCCGGTCAGAATCGCACCGACCAGCAGGAGCAGCAGGGCGAGCGGCATCCCCAGCGTCAGGTACGTCGTCAGGAGGGCCAGCGGGAGGCCGATAGAAGCGCCGCGCGTCAGCCGTCCGCCGGCCCGGTTGAGCGCGTACAGGAGGTAGAGTGTGAGCAGGATCAGCCAGACCAGGATTATTTCCTCAGACAGGCGGCGCCTGGTCTGGACGAGGATGAGCAGCAGGGCATACCCGATCGTCATCAACGTCAGATACCAGGGACGGAGTATCTGGCGAAAGACGTTAGGGGAGGCCGGTACGATTGAAGCGCTCATTCCCGGAGCTTCCTGGTCCGTGATAATTCGGGAAGCGCGGATAAGGAGAACATTGTTTCTGGGCAAAAGAGTAACATGTAACCCGGAGCAAAGCAATCATGTCCGGGCTATTTCAAGGTCTGACTCTATGCTTCGTCAATGTATCTTGTCCCTGCGGGCACAGGCGACAGGCCTGCAGGGATTTCCCCGGCTGGTATCAGGGAGTCTGTTCCGGATCGGACGGGGCTGATCCGGCGAGGAAGCCGTTCTGCCTCAGCCATGCCGTGAGCTGGGCGGCGTCCGGTTCGGTGATCAGGCTGCCGCGGTTGATGCCGCGCGGGCTCTGGCCCTGGGGGAGCGGCGCGGGTGTGTGAAACGGCGTGTCCTGCCCCCGTTCGGCGGCGACCAGCGTCGGGACCGACAGGAAGCCCACAGTCTCCAGCAGCCAGGTTTTGGCCGATTCGCTCTGGTCGATATTGATTTCCCGGCAGGCAACCCGCTCCTGGCTCAGCACGCTGCGCGCGATGCTGACAAACGGGCAGCCAAAGTTCCGGACATACATCACCAGTTCTCGCTCTGTCATATCAGCTCACCAGTTCCTTTCCGTCTCAATTCCGACAAAATGCCCGCCCGCGTTACGACAGCCCCGGCGTCGCCAGCGGGGTGGGCGTAGCTTCGATGGTCGGCCACGGCGTGACCTCCGGCAACGGGGTGGGCGGCGCGTTTTCCAGAAAGCACAGGATGCCAGAGACAATCCCTGCGGCCATGACATCCGGATGATTCTCCAGCATCTCCCGGTCCTCGAATAGAAAGCCCAGCTCGATAATGGCCGCCGGCGTGACCCCCGAAATCTCGCGGAAGTTATGATATTCGGTCATATCGCGGGTCAGGCTGGGATGCTGGGACATGCCCGTGATCTCGCCGTAGCGGGTGATCAGACATTGCTGCAGGCGGAGATCGTCAGTACGGGCGGAAGTGCGCGAAGTCGGCGGGGCGACTTTGAAGCCGGTCGCGCCGGGCAATTCAAATTCGTGGCACGAGTCAGCGTGAATGGAGATCAGGACTGACGCCTGATAATCTTCCAGGCGTGGGTCCCATTCATCCAGCAGATCGACATCATAGCCGCGCCCGCTCAGCTCCTGCGCGACAAGCTGGGCCACGGACCGGTTGACTTCGGCCTCGGTCAGCCCATCGGGGCACACCGCGCCGGGGTCGCTGCGGCCGGTGCTGGGATGAGGCCCCCAGTGCCCGCTGACGATGCCGATCCGGCGCATCCAGATCGGCGTGGGGATCGGCGTGGGCGGCGACTGGGCGTTGAGGGTGGCGTAAGCCGGGCGCAGACCTTCGCGAGCCTCTTCGCTGAGGAAGCTGGCCGGGGTCCAGAAGGTGAAGATGGTGGCGATCAGGGCGGCGGCGGCGACCACGACGGCCAGCGACTGGAACGCATTGGCGGCGGCGCTGGCCTTGCGGGCCTTGTTGCGGCGCTCGCGACGGCGCTGGATGCGGCGCTGTTCGGCGGTTTCTGGAGCTGCCGCGGGCGGGGCGCTGCTGGCCTCAGCCGCGGGCGCCGATGCTGGCGGCGCTGCCGGAAATAGCGCGGGGGCGGCCTTCTGTCTGGCCTCCTCGGCCATGACTTCAGCCAGCCACGCCGGCATCTCTTCCACCGGCTCAGCCTCGGTTTCGTTCATCGCCTCCAGCGCCTGAACCCACCCTGGCGGCTCATCGCCGGGAGGGGCGGACGGCGAAGGCGGCGCCGGCCCGGCGGAGCCGGACGGCGGTGCTGGCTGCCGCCCCGGCGCGGGAATATCGGCTCCCGGGGGGAAGCTCGCCGCCGGCCTGTGGGCGGCATCCGCTCCGTTGCCCGGAGCGCCGCTCACCGGCTCGCCGCCCGACAGCTCTTCGTCGTCCGACAGTTTGTCGTCGTCCGACAGCTCTTCGTCGTCCAGATCATCAATATTGGAGGCGTGAGCGGTCGCCCGCAGGATTTCCATGTCCAGCTCACGCTGCCGCCGGTTGTGCTGCTCCAGCGCCCGCTTCATCCGGATGCGCTGAAGCCACTCCGGGACCTCCTCCTCCGGGCTGGCGCCGGGCGGGGGCAGGCCCGACTCCTCAGCGGGGGGCACGTCGGGCGGCGGAGTGCGATCAGGAGGTACAGGGCGCAGTTCATCGTTCATGCCGCCGATCATACCAGCGCCGGCCTCTCCCGGCTACTGAGTCGCGCCGCTAAAGGGCCGAAGCGCGCGATTCGGGGTATAGTGAAAGAGAGCGGAGCGGGTTCTTCCGGAGGGGGAATGGCGGCTGATTCTGGCTCTCCGACTTTTATTCCGGGTTACAGGGCGCTGCTGGAAAATGGAGAACTGGCGCGGCGGGTGGAGAAAGCGCGCGCGCATCTGGCTTCCTGCGATCTGTGCGCGTGGAACTGCCGCGCCAACCGGCTCAAGGGGCGGGCCGGCGTCTGCAAGACCGGGGTCCTGCCGCGGGTGAGCAGCGCCTTCCCCCACATGGGCGAAGAGGACTGCCTGCGCGGCTGGCGCGGCTCCGGCACGATCTTCTTCTCCCGCTGTAACATGCGCTGCCTGTTCTGCCAGAATTACGAGCTGAGCGCGCTCGGCGAAGGCGAAGATGTCTCGCCAGAGGTTATCGCGGCCATGATGCTGCATCTGCAGGCGCAGGGCTGCCACAATATCAACCTGGTCTCGCCCAGCCACGTTGTCGCGTCGCTGCTTGAGGCGGTGCTGATTGCCGCCCGGGATGGCCTGATTCTGCCGCTGGTCTATAATACGGGCGGCTACGATTCGCCGGCGGCGCTGGCGCTGCTGGACGGCGTGATCGACATTTATATGCCGGACATGAAGTATGGCGACGCTGAGGTTGGCCGGCGGTACAGCGCCACACCGGACTACCCCCGCCATAACAGGCGCGCCGTGCGCGAGATGCACCGGCAGGTAGGCGATCTGGCGCTGGACGAGCAGGGCCTGGCCCGGCGCGGGCTGCTGGTGCGCCATCTGGTGCTGCCGGGCGGCCTGGCCGGGACGCGGCAGGTGATGCGCTTCCTGGCCGGCGAGATCTCGCGGGAGACATATGTCAACCTGATGGGGCAGTACCGCCCGGCCTACCGCGCCGCCCGCGAGGACCTGGGGCCGCTCAGCCGCCCGGTCACCCGCGAAGAAATAGCGGAGGCGCGCCGGATGGCCGAGGAGGCTGGCCTCCACCGCTTTGACGAACGGCGGTCTTTCATGTTCTGCGGCGATTAGGATCGGCCGCGGCGCAGCAAATTGCAACCGGAAGCACAACGTAACGTGGCTCTTCTCTTGCGACTCCTTGACCAGACAGGCTGATAATATGAGTGACGACCCTCGCGAGTCCGCCTACCGGTGGGTAATTCTGGCCCTGGGGGCGCTGACCGATACCATCGCGATCGCCATCCCTTCCATGGCCCTGCCCGTGCTGTTCGAGGAAATCAGGACGGACCTCAGCCTGAGCGTGGCGCAGATCGGGCTGTTGTGGGGGATCGGGTCGCTCCCCGGCATTATCACCATGCTGATAGGTGGGGCCATAGCCGACCGGTTCGGCCCCCGGCGCGCGCTGGTCGCGGGCTGCCTGCTGGCCGGTTTCGCCTGTGGATTGCGGGGCCTCTCCAGCAGCTACGCCATGTTGATCGCGACCGTCCTGCTGAACGCATTCATGACCCCGATCGTGTCGATCAGCGTCATCAAGATGGTCAGCACGTGGTTCCCCCGCCGCCAGCTGGGGCTGGCCAACGGCGTCATCTCCATGGGTATGGCGCTGGGGTTCATGCTGGGCACGCTGATCAGCGCCTCGGTGCTCTCCCCGGCGCTGGGCGGCTGGCGGTATGTCCTGCTGTTTTATGGCAGCCTCACCCTCCTCCTCAGCATCCCCTGGGCGCTGGTGCGACGGACCCCGCGCGTGTTCGATCCGGCCACCGGCGCGCCGGAGCAGGCCTCGATGCGCCAGGCTCTGGGTCAGATGGCGCGGATCAGGCAGTTGTGGCTGCTGGGCTGGGCGCTCTTCGGCATTGGCGGCGCTATTCAGGGGCTGCTGGGGTATCTGCCGCTGTACCTGCGCAGCGCGGACTGGCCGCCGGCGACGGCTGATGCGGCGGCATCGACGTTTCATCTGGTGAGCATGATCTGCGTTGTGCCGATTGCCCTGCTGTCTGACCGGCGCGGCACCCGGCGGAACATCCTGATCGGTGCCGGGGTGATGATCGCCACTGGCGTCGGCCTGCTGTCAGTTGCGCAGGGCCTGCTGGTGTGGGTGGCGATCGGCATGGCTGGCATGGTGCGCGACGGCTTCATGGCCGTTTTCATCACCATGATCATGGAGACCCGGGGCGTGGGGCCTGTTTTTGTCGGGACGGCTACCGGCCTGGTTTCGATTCTGTCGGGCCTGGGCAGCCTGATTGCGCCATCGATTGGCAACAGCCTGGCCGTTATCGCGCCGAATCTGCCGTTCGTTTTCTGGTCGCTCCTGGCCGTGGGGGGCATCCTGGGGCTGCTGGCCACGCGGGAGGCGAGCCGGGCGCCCGCCGCCGCCGTCCCGACGCCGGTCAGCCAGGCGGGGTAGCGCCGGCCAGCCTTCCAGCATAAGTCAGGTCCGAAGGACGTGTGTGACGATGAACAACCGCATTGTCGTCATCGGCAGCTCCAACGTTGACTTCATTATGAAAATGGATCATCTGCCGGCGGTGGGAGAAACGGTCACCGACGCCGTTTTTGTCCAGACCTACGGCGGCAAGGGGGCCAACCAGGCTGTGAGCGCAGCCCGCGCTGGCGGGGATGTGTGGCTCGTCAACTGCGTGGGTGACGATCCCTTCGCCGCGCTGGTCAGGGAGAATCTGCGGCAGGCCGGCGTCCACGTGGAGTATGTATTTGAGGAAGCCGGCATCGCCAGCGGGGCCGCCCTGGTCATGATCGGCGGCGCGGGCCGCAATTACCTGTCCGTCGCGCCGGGCGCCAATTACCGCCTGACGCCGGCGATGCTTCAGCCGCTGAAGCCGCTCATCCAGTCGGCGGCGCTGGTCATGGTGCAGTACGAAGTCCTGCCTGAGACGCTGCTGAGCGCGATTGATCTGGCTGTCGAAGCCGGCAAGCCGGTGCTGTTCAACCTGGCGCCGGCCCGACCCCTTGCCGGGGACGCGCTGGCGAAGGTGGATACGCTGGTGGTCAATGAGGTTGAGGCGCAATCGCTGTGCGGATTCGCCATCGAGGGGCCGGAGGAAGCCGCGCGGGCCGCCGCCGCGCTGCTGGCCCGGGGATGCCGGAACGCGATTGTCACCCTCGGCGTGGAGGGGGCGTATGTGGCCGCGCCCGGCCTGCGCGCGCATGTCCCGGCCTTCCCGGTTGAGGCGGTAGACACAACCGCCGCCGGGGATGTATTCTGCGGCAGTCTGGCGGTGGCGCTGGTGGAGGGCCGGCCGCTTCTGGAGGCGGTGCACTTCGCCAGCGCCGCTTCGGCGATATGCGTCACCCGGCTCGGCGCGCAGCCTTCCGCGCCCGACCGCGCCGAGATCGACGCTTTTCTGGCCGCGCACCGGGCCGGGCGGTGACCGGAAGGGCGGCGCATGACTACCGTTGATACCCTGCTGGCTATCCTGTGCGATCCGGGTCGGAACCACGCCCAGCACGATGAGGCGGTGCGCCTGCTGGGTCGGCGCGGTGAGGCGGCGCTGGCGCCCCTGATCGCGCTGCTGGCCGACGAGCGCCTGGCCGTGCGCGGGCGGGCCGCCGCCGCGCTGGGCCGTTGCGGGGCGAAGGCCATCAAGCCGCTGCGGGCCGCCCTGGCGGACGAAAGCCCCGTGGTGCGCGGCGGGGCGGCCTCGGCGCTGGGGCTGACTCATAAGGCGCGCGCCGTCCGCCCGCTGCTGAACGCTTTGCGTGACGATCCGGAGGCCGAGGTGCGGCGGCGGGCGGCGGTGGCGCTGGGCTGGCTCGGCAATGATGCCGCTACAGAGGGCCTGACCGCCGCGCTGGAGGATTCCGCGCCGGACGTGCGGGCGGCGGCCCGGGCGGCGCTGAGCGCCATCCAGCGCAAAGCGGCCTCCGGGGACGCCCCGCCGCGGCAAAACCGCCCTTGAATCCCACCCCCCGTTCCGCTACAATACCCCCTCGGGCCGCTCGCCGGCCTAATACCACATACCCCGACTGGCCTGTGTTGTTTGCGCTCCTCCGGGCGGCGCAAATTCCGGCCCGGGTTGACGGGTATGATCGACAAACACACCATTTCAGGAGGAATCCACTATGACGCCTGTCTCCATGAAAGCGCTGCTGGAGACCGGGGTTCACTTCGGGCACCGCGCCCGCCGCTGGAACCCCAAGATGAAGCCGTACATCTTCACCGAACGCAATGGCATCCATATTATCGATTTGCAGCAGACCGTCCCGCAGTTGAACAGGGTCTACGATCTGGTGCGGGATACGGTTGGCCGCGGCGGGACGATCCTCTTCGTCGGGACCAAGCGCCAGGCGCAGGAAACGATCCAGCAGGAAGCCGAACGCTGCGAAATGCCCTATATCAACACCCGCTGGCTGGGCGGCACGCTGACCAACTGGCGGACCATCCGCGAGCGTATTGACGCCCTCAAGCGGCTTGAGGCCGACCGCGACTCCGGCCAGTGGGAGCTTCTGACCAAGAAGGAAGCCCTGTTGCTGAGCCGTGAGGTCGCCAGCCTCCAGATGCGCCTGGGCGGTATCCGCAATATGCGCAGCCTGCCGGACCTCATGTTCGTCGTCGATATCAACCGCGAAGAGACCGCCGTCAAAGAGGCGAATGCGCTTGGCATCCCCGTGATCGCCATCGTGGATACCAACTGCAACCCCGACGTGGTGGATTACCTCATCGTCGGCAATGACGACGCCATCCGCGCCATCCGCCTGATCACCAAGACGCTGGCCGAGGCCGTGCTGGAAGGGCGCGATATTTTGCAGAAGACCCAGGCGGATGAGCCTGAAGCCGATTATGGGGACGCTGACGCCTTCGCTGAGGAGGAAGAAGACGCCTATCTGGGCGAGGCCACGCTGGCCAAGCTCAAGGGCGCCGGCAGGAATCTCTTCCTCACCGAGGAAGACTTCGAGACATATGAGGGCGAGGAATAGCAGCCGTTCTGGCCGGTGACTAAAAGGACTGAATTTCGATGGGAATCACAGCTCAGATGGTTAAGGACCTGCGCGAGATAACCGGCGCGGGGCCTCTGGATTGCAAGAAGGCGCTGGAGCAGTTCAGCGGCGATATGGATAAAGCCGCGACTCACCTCCGTGAGAAGGGGCTGGCCAAAGCCGCCAAGAAGGTTGGCCGCGCCACCAATGAAGGCCTGATCGACGTGTATCTCCACCACAACCGCCGGGTCGGCGTCCTGCTGGAGATCAACTGCGAGACCGACTTTGTAGCCAAGACGGATAAATTCCAGACCCTGGCCCACAATGTCGCCCTGCAGATCGCCAACCTGGCGCCCAACTACGTCCGCCGCGAGGATATCCCGCAGTCGGTCGTGGAGCCGGAGCTGGATATCCAGCGCGCGCGGGCGCGTGACGAAGGCAAGCCGGAGAACATGATCGACAAGATCGTGGAAGGGCGTATGGCCCGGTTCTACCAGGAACAGGCGCTGCTGGAGCAGGAATATATCCTGGACGACAGCAAGACCATCGCTGATCTGCTTCAGGAGGCGATCGTCGATCTGGGGGAGAATATCCAGATCGCCCGCTTTGCCCGCTTCGCCCTGGGCGAAGGTGGCGGAGAAGAATAAGCGAGCAGGTTCTGTGAACACCCGTGGGGGATTAGTGAGGATGGCTAATCCCCCTTTTTTACGCCTGTGAGGAGTTGTTCGCAGCGAAAGAGCGGAGGAATAATGCCGGCTGAAACCAAGAGCGCGCACTACAACCGTGTCCTGATCAAGCTGAGCGGGGAGGCGCTGTCTCCGGCTTCTGGTGGCAATGGCATCGATCCGGACCAGGCGGAGTTTATCGCCCGGCGGCTCAAAGCCATCCACAGCCTGGGGACGCAGATCGCCGTCGTCATCGGAGCGGGCAACCTGTGGCGTGGAGCGGGCGGGGTCTCCCACGGTATGGACCAGTCTACCGCCGACCATATGGGCATGATCGCCACCGTCATGAACGGCCTGGCCCTGCGCGATGCGCTGGAGCGGCAGGGCGTGACTACCCGCGTGCAGACGGCCATCGAGATGAACAAGATCGCCGAGCCGTATATCCGCCTGCGAGCCATCCGCCACCTGGAGAAGGGGCGGGTGGTGATCTGCGCCGGCGGCACGGGCAACCCCTACTTCACGACCGATACGGCGGCGGCCCTCCGCGCGGCGGAAATCAACGCCGATCTGGTCATCAAAGCCACCAAAGTGGATGGCGTTTATACCGCTGATCCGGAGAAAGACCCGACCGCCCAGCGATTTGACCGCCTGACCTATGAGGAAGCGCTCCGCCGCAAACTCTCCATCATGGACCTGACCGCGTTCACGCTGTGTATGGAGAACCGGATGCCGATTATTGTGCTCGACTTCTGGGCGGAAGGCGCGCTGGAGGCGGCGGTGTGCGGGGAACACGTCGGGACGTTGATCGCCCCGTCCGATGCCGCGGACTGACTGCCGACACCGGCACGGGGAACCGCCAGAGGCGCCGGAAGTGCCGGAAAAGGCGGCCAGCCTTTTCCCGGGCGGTCCCCGGTTTTCTCGCTGCCCGCCCCTGGCTTCTCGCCTGTTTTGATAGCTCCCGCACGACCTGCCCGCACTTTCCCCGCTGAATTGTGCTACACTGAGCACAGATCAGCCGGTGGAAAGGTGTGCCATGGTCAGCAATCCTACCCAGATGTTGCAAGCGGAGCTTAACCGCGTCCGCGAAGAAAACGCGACTCTGCGCGCGGATACTTCCTCACTGCGCAGCTTCATGCAGGCGCTGCAAACTCTGGTCGATGTCGAAGAGAAAACGCTGGCTGGCGAGAGTCCTTTGCTGGCCCTGACTGAGATGGTTCAGCAGGCGCTGGACCTGCTCGCTGCATCGGATGGCTCGCTGCTGCTGCTGGATCACGAGACGGGCGAGCTGGAATTCGTCGTGGTGCAGGGATCGGCGCGGCAGCTTGTCGGGCAGCGGCTCAAGCCGCGGGAAGGCATCGCCGGCTGGGTGGCGGCGAATGGCAAGCTGTGTGTGGTGCGGGATGTGCGCACCGACCCGCGCTTCTCCGCGCGGATGGATCAGATGATCGGTTACCGCACCCAGTCTATCGCCGCTGTTCCCCTGATCGGCAACCGGCGCACCTTCGGCGTGCTGGAGGTGGTCAATAAGCCGGGGGACGAGCCGTTCGACGAGCTGGATCAGACTCTGCTGCTGTTGTACGGTCGCTTTGTCGGCGAAGTGCTGGCTAACATTGACGAAGCCTCCCGCGAGCAGGACATCATCAGGCCGCCGGATTACGAGGTGGGGCCGGCTGCGCCGGGCGACGACGCCGGCTGAGCCGGAAGAGGACGCTACATATACTCAGGCGCGCTGCCAGGCCGGCGCGCGCAGGATTTCGTCCAGGACCAGGGCGATTGCCCCCCGGACACAGGCTTTAGCGCCGAGCGACGAGACCCGGATGGTGACGGTGTCGCTGGAGGCTTGCAGGGTGTGCTGGCGGACGGTCGCCTCCAGATCGGGCATCAGATAGTCGGCGGCCTGGCTCATCTCCCCCCCCAGGACGACAAGCTGCGGGTTAAAAATGTTGATCAGGCTGGCGATGCCCAGGCCAAGCTGCTGGCCGGCTTCGGCCAGCGCGCTGCAAGCCAGGCGATCCCCTTCGGCGGCGGCGGTGAGGATTACATCCAGCGTAATCCGGGCCGGGTTGCCATTCGTTAGCGCGCTGATCGACGAGGCTTCGCCCTGTTCAACCCGCCGCCTGACCTGCTCCAGGAGCGGCCGCATTCCGGCCAGCATCTCCCAGCAGCCCTGCTTGCCGCAGGCACAGCGCGGGCCATCGGGGTTTATAGCCATGTGGCCGACTTCGCCGGCGTACCCTCCGGAGCCGCGCAGCAGGCGCCCGTTGAGCACAATACCCCCGCCGATGCCGATGCTGATCGTCAGGTAGATAAAATCGCTGGCGCCCGCCGCTGCGCCGAAATACCACTCGCCCATGGCGGCGGCGTTCGCCTCATTATCCACAAACACCGGCACCTTGAAGCGATCTTCCCACATCTGGCGCAGGGGGACCTCCTGCCACTGGAGGTTGGGGGCGAATTTGAGCATGCCGGTGTGCATATCGACCAGGCCGGGCACGCCGAGGCCGATGCCCAGTGTGTGCAGGCCGCACGCGCTCCCGAAGGCTATCGCCTGTTCGGCCAGGTTGATCGCCAGCGCCAGTATGGCGTCCCGATCAGTATCCGTGATCGGCGTCCAGCGATCCCAGAGCGGCCGGGCGGCGAAATCGGTCACCAGCACAGCGATGTAGTCCACGTTTATCTCGACGCCAACAGCGCAGCCGGCCTCCGGGTTAAGCTCCAGCAGCGTGCCCGGCCGGCCGCCCCGGGAGGGCTGTATCTCGCCCTCGCGGACCAGATGTTCAGCGATGAGGTAGTCGATCAGGCTGGAGACAGTGCTGCGGTTGAGGCCAGTCCGGGCGGCCAGGCTGGCCCGCGTCTGCGGGGCGATACGCAGGGCATTCAGAATGAGCGAGCTATTCAAACGCCGGACCAGCGCCTGGTCGGCGGTGCGGTAGCGTTTTCTGGTCATAGTCTCTCATTTCAGCTTTGTTTGTTGGGTCGCCAAACAAAGCGTAGCACCGGGCGGGCGGCCTGTCAATCCAGGGCGGATAAACTGCCAATCCGGGCGGGTAAAACGGAAGGAGCGGGGGGCCGGCAGCGCCGGGTTGCGCTCAGCAGCTCAGCTCGGCGTAGCGGAAGCAGTCAACGGTGTGATCGTTGACCAGCCCGACGGCCTGCATGAAGGCGTAGCAGATGGTTGGACCGACGAAGGCGAACCCCCGCGCCCGCAGGTCCCTGCTCATCGCCCGCGATTCTGTCGTCTCCGCCGGTATCTCGCGCGGGTTCTTCCAGCCGTTGTGCCGGGGATGCCCGCCGATGAAGCGCCAGATATAAGCGTCGAACGAGCCGAACTCCTCCTGGACGCGCAGGAACGCCCGGGCATTCTGCACGGCGGTGGCGACCTTGAGCCGGTTGCGGATGATGCCGGGGTCGGCCAGCAGCGCCGCATTCTTCTGTTCATCATAGGCCGCCACGAGGGCGGGGTCAAAGCCGTCGTAGGCGCGCCGGTAGTGATCGCGCCGGTTCAGGACCGTGGACCAGCTCAGCCCGGCCTGCACGCCCTCCAGAATCAGGAATTCGAACAGCAGCCGGTCATCATGCACCGGCACGCCCCATTCCTGATCGTGGTAGGCCAGGTACAGCGGGTTGCCGGGCGGCGCCCAGGCGCAGCGCACGATCGGGCTGTGCGCGGTCATCGCTCGCCTCCTCCAGCGCTCAACTCCCGGAAGGCAGCCAGCGGCGCGGCCTGGATGAACTGCGCAAGCTCGGTCACGATATTCCTCTCCCCGTCATTTCATTGCGCTCCTGGAGATAGGAGCGCTCGTCCGGGCGAATTGTATCGCGTGTGAGGCGGCCGCGCCCGTTCGTTGCGGCGGCCCTGCTGCCACCCTATACTCAGCGGATAACCCGGCCCGCCAGAGAGGGACGCCGCCCTATGCAGGCGATCTTCCGTTTTTACGCCGACCTGAACGCCTTCCTGCCGTACGACCGGCGGGGGGCGGCCTTCGTCCATACCTTTGAGGAGCGCGCCTCGATTAAGGATATGATAGAGTCGCTCGGCGTGCCGCATACAGAGGTAGACCTGCTGCTGATCAACGGGGAGTCGGCTGGCTTCGACGTTATCGTGCAGGACGGCGACCGGGTGAGCGTGTACCCTCGCTTCACGGCGCTGGCGATCGGCGATATCAGCCGTGTCCGGCCTGGCCCGGCGGAGCTGCGCTTCGTGCTGGATGTGCATCTGGGCAAGCTGGCAGCGTATCTGCGCCTGCTCGGTTTTGACGCCACCCTGCCGGACGACCACGACGATGCCAATCTGGCCCGCATTTCTGAGGCGGAGCATCGCATCTTGCTGACGCGCGACCGCGGCCTGCTCAAGCGGCGGCAGGTGACTCACGGCTACTGCCCGCGTTCAACTGTCCCGCGCGAACAGCTTATCGAGGTGGTCCGGCGCTTCGATCTGGCCGGGCGGGTGCGGCCGTTCACGCGCTGCCTGCACTGCAACGGGGCGCTGGAAACGGTGGAGAAAGGGGCGGTGGCTGACCGGCTCCAGCCGGGCACTGCGCGGTACTATCAGGAGTTCCGCCGCTGCCGGGCCTGCGGGCGTATCTACTGGCAAGGCTCCCACTACGACCGGCTGGCCGCCGTGGTGGAGGAGGCGCTCAACCGGGGGCGCGCCGCCCCGGAAGAATCGGAGTCCTGACGGCCCTCCGTCCGCCCGGCCGCTATTCGTCCACCGGGCGGGCGAAGTACATCTTGCCGGCTTCCCGGCTGATCAGCCGGGTGATCTCCACGTGGATGGTGCGGTCCATGTAACGCTTGCCGTTTTCCACCACGACCATAGTCCCATCCTGCAGGTAGCCGACCCCCTGATCCTGTTCCTTGCCTTCCTGGATGACCTTGATGACGATGATCTCGCCGGGGATATATTCGGCCCGTACGGCGTTAGCCAGCATGTTGATATTGAGCACCACCACGCCCTGCAGCTTGGCAATCTGGTTGAGATTGAAATCGTTGGTCATGATCGGCGCGTCCATCTCGCGGGCCAGCATGACCAGCTTGTGATCGACTTCGACCACGTCGGGGATGTCGTTATCGATAATCTCAATTGAGGGGTCGTCCAGCCGCTTCAGCTCGCGCAGAATCTCCAGGCCGCGCTTGCCCCGGTTGCGGCGCAGGATATCCGCCGAATCGGCGATATGCTGGAGTTCTTCCAGCACGAAGCGGGGGACGAGCAGATTCCAGGTGATGAAGCCGGCCTCGGCGATATCCTTGATCCGGCCGTCGATGATCACGCTGGTATCCAGCAGGATGGTGGAGCGGCTGCCGGCCATGCCACCCCGACCCCCGCGCAGCACCTCGCGGATCAGGTCGATCACATCCTCGGCGCGGATCGCGAAGACCGTCATACCCAGATACCCGCCGACGATGGCGGCGAGGAGCGGGCCAAACGTGCCGAATGGCTTCGGCAGCAGCGAGATGGGGTAGGCCAGCAGCACCGCCGGGAGCAGCCCCAGCACCAGCCCGATGAAGGCCAGCACGATGGTCTCTGTCGGGGTGGAGAGCAGGATGCGGCGGGCGGTGCGGGCGGGAATTGTGGTCAGCCAGGGGGTGACGACCAGGCCGAACAGGGTGCCGACCAGGGCGAAGATCAGGCCGGTCGCTTCCGGCGGCAGCCTGAATCCTTCGGCGGTGGAGACGCCCAGGTAGGCGCCGGCGGCCCCGAACACAACCATGCCAACCAGGCGAAGTACGAACTCGATGCTCATAATAAAAATAATCTCCTTACCCGCACGCCGCTCCGGAGCAGATTATTCCGGAGGAAGGGTGGGCGCGCCGCTGCTGGATAAAGGGGAGCGGCAGGCCGGCGTATCTGGCAGAACGGGCACACAGGGCCTGATAAGAACGGGCAATAACATCATAGGATGAACGAACCGGCGCGCTGATCTGACGCCCGCGAGTGTCGTTAACTGTATCATGCCTGAGGGCGGGCGTCAATGAAACCCGCCGCGTTGCGGCGCTCAGGCATGGAGGCCCGCGCGGTGGCTCAGGCCCATTTTCAGCGCCGGGCGCAGCAGGTAAAGCAGCAGCGCCAGCGGCAGAATCCAGGCCAGGTGCAGGGCGGCGCGCCCTTCCAGCGGGTAGGCCAGCAGCCACAGATAGGACGCCGGCACGGCCCAGATCGGCGAGATGAACGGCAGGAAGGTCACATAGGCGTAGGAGCCGTAGAAGGGAATCCCCAGCGCGGAAGCCAGCAGCGCCCCTGTCATCTTCTCCCGCCGCCCGCGCAGCCAGAACAGGGCGGCGAAGGCGGCCAGGCCGAGCGGATACAGCGTCGCCGTGCGCCAGAGATGCTCCGGCGGACGCTGGCTCTCCAGCAACCAGCGCAGCGGCCAGTCCGGGCCGTAGACGATCAGGCTGAGGGCGAACACGAGTGCCGGGAGGAGCAGCACGCGCCAGCGATCGCGATCGACCCACAGCAGGATGAGGATGGCTGCGCCGGCTGTCTGGGGCTTGATTGAGGCCAGCACCAGGCCGGCGCCGCGCCAGTAAGGGCTGCGGGCGGTCAGGGCGATGGCCAGCCCGGCCGCTACGATGACGTCGATCTGGCCCAGCCAGACCTGGGCGAAGGTCGGGAAGGCCAGCAGCACCACCAGCGGGTTGCCGCCCACCCGCCGCGCGATGGCGACCAGCCCGACCAGCGTGATGAAAGTCAGCAGGGGCGCGGCCAGCGGTTCCGGGACCAGCGTCAGCGGGAAGAGGATCCAGGCGGCGTGATACGGCGCGAAGCCGCAGGACAGGCAGCCCCGCGCGAAGGGCAGGTAGTACAGGTAGAGGTCCTGCCCGCCCGGGAGCAGGTAACTGCCGAGCGTCGCCAGGATGACGATCTCGGCGATGACCGCGCTGGTGAGTGATAGCCTGCCCGGACGATTCATCCTCATTCCGACGCGCCGAGGACCCGGTATACCTGCGCCCCGTCGAAGTCAGCGACCAGCTCCAGATAAGCAGCCGCGCTGAACGGCGCGCGCTGTTCGACCTGCCAGGCGAACGGCTCCCGCCAGCGCCACTGCGCGGCGAAGGACTCCGGCCTGCCCACGACCTGGGGCACGAGCACATAGGCGATCCCGGCGGCGCGCAGGCGCTCCCCCCAGATCGGGTCGGCGGGGTCCTCCCAGAAGCCGTACAGCGCCTCTTGCTCGCCGGTGAAACGGTCGGTGTAGCGGAAGAACGGCTGCGGGCGGAAGTAAACGGTATCGCGCTCCGACACGACTGGCGCCCAGTCGCCTTCCTGCGGGGCGGGGTGGTTGAGGATGCGCGTCTCCGGCGGCGTGTTGTCCTTCAGCCAGGTCATGGCCTGCACATCTGCCGCCGAAGAAAACGCCCCGTAGAAGCTGAGCCGCCCCTTGCTCCATTCCAGCAGAGTGCCGGAGAAGAGCACGCTCAGCGCGATCGCGATCCCGGCGCCAGCCAGCGCCGGCCAGCCCAGCCGCCCCGACCAGCCGCGCACCCGCCCCCAGCCAGTCCGGCCCGCCAGCCACAGGGCCGCCGTCCCGCCCAGATAGGCGTAAGGGATGATCGGGCCGTGCCAGGCGATGCTGAAGGGGTAATCGTATTTGAGCAGGGGCGCCAGCAGGCCGGGCAGCAGCCGCGCCAGGATGCCGGTCGTGCTGAAATCCACCAGCAGCGCCAGCCAGCCGATCATCAATATATCCAGCGGGGTGCGCCGCCGGAGCGCGATCGCGGCCCCGGCCAGGGCCAGCGGCACGATCAGGCCGCCGTGCATGAAGACCAGGGTCTTCCAGTGCTCCGGGCTGATCTCAAACGGCGACTCGATGCTGCTGCCGAGCAGGGCGCGAATCTGCAGCACCCAGGGCAGGATGAAGACAAAGGCCAGCGCCGGGATGATGACGGCAATCGCCAGCCACTGGCGGCGGGTCGGGCGGGAGCGGGCCAGCCAGATCGTGAGCAGCCAGGGCACGTAACCGAGGATCAGGATGATCGTGGTATCGGGGTGGGTGAGCGGGACCGCCGCCAGGCAGATGGCGGCGCTCAGGGCGTCCGGCCATCCGCCGCCGCGCAGAAAGCGGACGACAAAGATCAGGAAGGCCAGGCTGAAGGCCAGGGCCATCACCGTGGTGAAGTGCGAGTCGAGGTAGGCCGTCAGCAGACCCAGCCCGATCACGCCCATGGCGGCCAGGGCCGCGCCGGTGTGGCGGGCCGGGCGGGCTTCCGCGCTCCCCCCGGCAGCGAGGGCGCCGCCGTCCAGCCAGTCCTCGACTTCGTTGCCCAGGTCCCATAGCAGCCAGATGAACAGCAGGGCCAGCGCCGCCGAAGCGGCGAACTGCACAGTGTGCAGGCCGATGCCGAGCTGGCTGTTCAGGAGGGCGGCCAGGGCGGGGAAGCCGGGCGAATACAGGTATTCCGTTTCTGGATGAAAGGGCGCCAGCGTGGTCAGCGAGCCGCCGCCGCGCAGCATCAGGGCCAGATAGCCGAAGCCCTGCGCGTCGGTATCCAGCGGCACGGGCAGCACCAGGGCGGGGGCCGCGAAGAGGGCCAGCACGACGGCGAAAGCGGCCAGCTCCCGCCGTCAGGGCGACGGCCAGGGCCAGCGCCCCGGCCAGCCCGATGCGGAGGGTCGTCCTGGGGCGGATGGGGGCCGGCGACACCGGAAGGGCGGCGGCCAGCATCGCGCCCGCGCCGAATACCGCCCCGCCGAAGACGATAATTACGATCAGGACAGGCAGAAAGGACATGGTCGCGATTGTAGCGGAGAAGCAACCCCTCGCCAAGACAGGCGGATGGCGCGGGGAGGGGGATAGGGTAATCGATTCGGGGAGATTCATCGCGCAGTTGCCTGCGCATTTTTATAGAACAGGCTATACTGTGGGATAACACCTGGAGCTTGTTGGATAATAAGGGATATAAGGCCGTCATGGGGCGCTGGGGCTTGCGTGAGATTGCCACACTCTGCATGCTGGTGTGGGTGATGGCTGCCTGTGGGCCGGCGCTGCCTGCGACCTCGCTGGAGCCGCCCGCTGGCTCCGACGCCACGCTCATCCTCAGGACAGGATTGCCGCCCCTGACCACGCCCCGCGCGCCGGGCGGGGCGACGCTGCCTGCTGCCACCTTGCCGGCCCGCTCCTCCGAGCGGACTTCTGTCCCCTGGGCCACGCCGCACTATTACACCGTTGTCAGGGGCGATACGCTGGCCGGAATTGCGGAGCGCTTCGGCGTGAGCGTCGTCGCGCTGAGCCGGGCCAACGGCAACCTGTCACCGGACATTCTCTACCCCGGCCGGATTTTGCTCATCCCGGCAGAAATGTCCGCTTCGGATGACGGGACATTTGTCCGCTTTTTGCCGACCAGCACGCCGCTGGTGATTAACCTGCCCGCCCCTTCCTGCTATCGCACGCCCGCCGATGAGTTACTTTGCCTGGGCTGGATTCCCAATACAACGGATGCGCCGCTCAGCGGCGTCTCCGTTCAGGTCGCCCTGTACGCGGCGAACGGGGGGCGGCTGGACCAGCGGACGGCGGCGGCGGCCCAGCAGATCGTGCCCGCCGGCGGCGGAACGCCCTATGTTGTGCGCTTCCAGGGCGTCTCCGCCTTCGCCTACGCCCGGGCGAGTCTGGCGAGCGCCGGGCAGGAAGACCCCGGCGAAAGCGCCCTCTTCGCCCTGACCACGCTGGAGCAGCAGATTGAGCCGGAAGGCGCGCTGGTGATCCTGCACGGCGCGGCCCGCAACGAGGGGCTAAGCCCGCTGCGCGATATGCGGCTTGTCGTGACGCTGTTCGACATCGGGGATCACGTGACCGGCTTCCGTGTCATGCAGCAGGGCGAGGCGCTTCAGCCCGGCGAGGCGCTGCCCGTCGTGATTCCGGTCACTCCGCTGGGCGCCGGGACGGTCCGCGCTGTGCTGCACGCCGAAGGGCTGCTCCTCCAGCCGACGGAGACGCTGGCCGCCATCTCGCCGGCCCCGTGAGTGCTGCCGGCCGGCTCTTCCCCGCTCCCTATTGCCCGCCCTCTGTCGCCTGCTTTTCATCAATGAAGCGCAGAATCTGGCTGGCCCGCGCCTCCCAGGTGTAGCGCTCGAATACGAGCCGCCGCGCCGCCGCCGCCAGCCGCGCCCGCAGCGCCGGGTCTCCGTACAGCCGGGCCAGCGCCGCCGCCAGCGCGTCCACATCCGAGGGCGGGGTGAGCAGCGCCGTCTCGCCGTCCTGCACGATCTCGGCGGTGCTGGGCAGGTCGGTCGCCACGATCGGGCGCTCGCTGGCCATGTACTCGAACAACTTGATTGGCGAGGCGTAGTAGGCGAAGTGCTCCGTCCAGGGGAAGGGCATAGCCGTCACGTCGAAGGCGGCCAGGGCGCGGGGCACATCCGTCGCCGGGAGATGCCCCAGGGTGTGGAAGCGTTCCGCCGGCAGGCCCAGCCCCCGCCATTCCGCCCCGTACTGCGCCGCCATCTCCTCCGGGCCGCCGACGAGGAGCAGGTGCAGCGGCAGATCGGGCCGGCGGGCGATAGCGCGGACCAGATCGCCGACGCCTTTTTCCATATTCAGAGTGTGCAGGCGCCCCATGTAGCCGACGATGAAGGCGTCCACCGGCAGGCCGAGGGCGGCGCGCGCCTCCGCCATGGGCGGCGGGCTGGCGAAGCGGGCGGCGCGGATGCCGTCGGGGGCGACGATGATGCGGGACGGGTCGGCCCCCAGCGCGATCAGGGATTCGGCCATGTGGCGGGTGATCACGATCGCGCCGCCGATCTGGTTGATGCGCGCGGCTCCCCGGCGCCGCCGATCCGGGGACGGAGACAGGCTGTGCACCTCCCAGAATATGCGGCGCGCCGGCTTGTAGCGCCGGACGATCTCCAGCACCGGCGTGTGGCGGGTGTAAAAGATGGCATCAGGGCCGGTCTTGCGCAGTATCGCCCACAGCGCAGCGTTATAAGACGCGAGCTGTATCAGGAAGGATAGACGCTCGCCAGCGTCGCTCCACCCGCCGAACAGCGGCAGCAGGTCCAACGTCGGCACAGGCCGGATGGTGAAGGTGGGCGGCACGCCGTAGTAAGTGAAGGGGTCCACGCCCCGCAGCTCCGGGGACTGGGAGCGGCGGGCCGGGTAGAACGTCACCGCCGGGCCGTGCGCGGCCAGCGCCTCGCAGTTCTGCACAATCTGGAGGCCGTGCGCCTTCTCTGTAGGCATCCTGACCGGAGCCAGATAATGAAATGCGCGGACAGGCGGCATAAATCACCCGTTTCGATTGCGCGGCCAGCCGGGAGTGGGCGACACCCGCTACCCCGCTCCCCGTAGCTCCCGATTGTACCCTTCCCCGGCCCGGCCTGATACAATCTTGCTGATGATCACTGAGATACCCGGCTCAATTCTTCCCGGGGGCGCGGCGGCCTTCAGCCTCGTCTGGGCTTATCCCTGGGCGCGCTGGCTGATCCGCGCGGCGCAGCCCGCTGCTCCGGCCCGCGACCGCGCCCTGCTGCTGGTCCTCACGCCCGCGCTCAGCCTGGGCGGGCTGGCCTGGCTGCTGCTTATGCTGTCCGCTCTCTCATCCGCCCTGGTTAGCTTCTGGTTGGTGACGTTTCTGCTGGCGCTCCTGTGCGCGGCAGGGATCGCCCTCCTGCGCCGGCAGAGGGCGGCGCACCCCGCGCCGCCGGGGGTCGCCGGGCGCGGCGGCCATTTCTGGCGGAAGCCGCTCCCGCTGACGCTGGCCGTCCTTGTCGCCGTCGTTGCGGCGCTGACCCTGTTCAATGCCGCTTACTGGCCGTTCTATGAGGATGACACGCTCACCCTCTACGCCCCGATGGCCTACCGGTTTGTTCAGACCGGGCAGTTCAGCGGGGCCGGGCTGTACGACGCTTACCCCATGCTGGACCCGCTGGTGATGGCTTACCTGCAGCTGGCCGGCGGCGCCCCGCAGGAATACGCCTCGCGCTTCACGATCGCCGTCCTGGCGCTGGGGGTGGTCGGCGCGACTTACGTCCTGGGGCGGGACCTGTACCGCCGCGAGGTGGGCCTGACGGCGGCCTTCTTGCTGATTGCCGCCCCGATCCTGCCTCACTGGGCCGCCTCCGGCTACACCGACCTGCCGGCGGGGACCTACACCCTGCTGGCCGCGATCATGGCCTGGCGGTTGTTCCGGCGTCCGCATCCGGTCTATGCCATTCTGACCGGGCTGCTGGCCGGGCTGGCCGCCTTCACCAAGAACGGCGCGCTGCTGACTGTCGCTTCGCTGGGCGGGTGGGTGCTCTATACGCGCTGGTACTGCCGCTGGCAGCCGGAAGGGGAAGGGCGCCCGATTGGCTTGCGGAATGCCCTCCTGCTGGCGGGAGCGGCGCTGCTGGTCGCCGGGCCGTGGTACGGCCACACCCTGCACCAGTTCGGCCTGCTGGTCCCCCCCACCGGCTGGATCGACCAGGCCCAGCATACGCTGGCGATGCTGTTCGGCCCGGCGCTGACCCTCAGCCACTTCATGATCGGCGGGCCGCTGGGCATGGCCGGGCTGGCCGGGCAGGTTGTGGCGCTGTGGCGGGCGCGCCCCGCCTTCCAGCCGCGGGCGGCGCTCCTGATTGGCTTCAGCGTGCCGTTCTGGCTGGTGTGGTGGTGGTTCTTCAGTTATGACCTGCGCTTTTTGCTCCTGGTATGGGGTCTGTTCGCCGTGATGGGCGCTTACCTCGCGGTCGGCGCCGCGGAGCGGCTGCCCTTTGCGCCGCCGCGCTGGAGCACCCGCTTCATCGTGCCCCTCGTCCTGATTGCGCTGACCCTGCCAGCCGTGCGGATGGCGGTGGACCATAAGCCGGAAATCCTGCACGCCCCGCTTATGAACAACGACGCTCGCCACCGCGTCCAACTGGGCGGGCGCTGGGACGCGATCCTGTGGCTGCGCGAGCACGCGCCCGCCGGCGCCAGGGTCTTGATCCGCGATTATCGCTTCGCTTTCTACCTGATGCAGGACGGGCTGGAATACAGCCTGGACGGCACGACTGACCGGGCGGAAGTGGCCCGGTATGACTACTGGATCACAGCGCCGGACACAGTCCTGCCCGCCTGGGCGGTTGAAGAGACGGGCGCTCTGCAGACGATCCTCTCTGTGGACGGCTATACCCTGTATGCGGTGGCGCCCGATGCCGCGCCTGCGCCGGGAGGTGCCTGATGCCTGCCTCTGATTCCCGCTCCGATATGCTGACCGACCCGGCGCCGTTTTCGGCGGCGACCTGGCGCGCCGCCCGGGAGATGCCCTGGAAGGCTCGCAACGAAATCGGCCGTCTGCTGATCCTGCCCTGGGTGCGGCTTCAGTTCGCGCTGGCTGGCATCCCGTGGGGGCGGGGGTGGCGCCTGTACGGGGCGCCGATCTTGCAAGTGCACCGCCGCGCCGCGGTTCGCATCGGCGACCGGCTCTCCCTGCGCTCGTGGGTGCGGAGCAACCCGCTCGGCCCGAATCACGCCGTCATCCTCAGCGCCCGGCGGGCCGGGGCAGCGCTCACCATAGGCGACGACTTCGGGATGACCGGCGGCGTGCTTGTGGCCGAGGAGCGCATCACGATCGGCGACCGGGTCACCGTCGGCGCGAACTGCTCGATCGTGGATACAGACTTTCACCCGCTGGACCCGGTCCGGCGGCAGGAGGCCCCGCTCGCCGGGACGACCGCGCCGATTGTCATCGAAGATGATGTTTTCATCGGGATGGCCTGCCTGATTCTCAAAGGGGCGCATATCGGCGCGGGCAGCGTGGTCACCGGCGCAATCCCGCCCGGCGTGATCGCGGCGGGCGTCCCGGCCCGCGTCCTGCGCTCATTAACGGAGGAGACGCCATGAAACTGCTCGTTGTCGCGTCGTCACTGGACCTGCAGCAGCCGTTCAGCAGCACGCCGTCGTGGTGGCAGCTCCTCAAGGGGCTGTACGAGAACGGCGTCGATCTGGTGGTGACCACCTATCAGGGGCCGGCTATCGAGACGCTGTGGTGGCGGGCCGTGCCCAACCCGGTCCGGCGACAGGGCGATCTCTTCAAGGCCGCCCGCGACACCGCCCGCAAGATTCTCGGGCCGCCGCGCCAGGTTCAGGTGGAGGACGCCGGCGTGAAGCCGGAGAGCGCCGCTGACCGCCTGATCCGCCGCACAGCACAGACGCTCATCGCACCCCGCTGGCACGCCGCGCTGGACCGCCTGCTGACCGAAGGCCCGGATATCGACGCGGTGCTGTTCCTGACCATCCCGATGAACCATGTAGCCGGCGTGCCCGCCGCCCTGATCGCCAGGCACGGCAAGCCGGTGTTCTACTACGACGGCGACCTGCCGGCCAGCCTGCCGCAGTTCAGCGGCTTCGCCACCGGCTTCCGCATCTACCAGGGGGCCGACCCCGGCGAATACACCGCCGTGCTGGGCAACTCGGTGGGAGGGCTGGAGACGGTGCGGGCGCTGGGCGCGAAGCAGGTGCACACGCTCCAGTACGCCGCCGACCCGGAAGTCTGGGCGCCGCTGGATATCCCCCGCGATCTGGATGCCTTCTTCTACGGGCACGGGGCCGAATACCGCGAGGACTGGATTCAGGCCATGCTCACCGGGCCGAGCCTGGCCCTGCCGGAACGCCGCTTCGCCGTCCGTGGGACGCGCCTGGGCGACCTGGGCCGGACGGAGCTGCTGCCTTACCTCTCCTTCAGCAAGCTGCGGGAATACGCCTGCCGCGCCCGCCTGAATCTGGTCATCACCCGCCAGGCTCACGCCAGCGTGTACGCTTCCAGCAACTCGCGCCCGTTTGAGCTGGCCGCGCTGGGCGCGTGCATGGTCAGCAGCTTCTACCGCGGCCTGGAGGAATGGTTCGAGCCGGAGAAAGAGGTCGTCATCCTGGCCAGCAAAGAGGAGGCGACGGAGCGCATCCGCTGGTTGCTGGAGCACGACGCCGAGCGCGAGCGCATCGGCGCGGCAGCGCGGGCGCGCTTCCTCAAGGAGCACACTTACCGCCACCGCGCCCGCGAGCTGATGGCGATTCTGGCAGGGTACCTGTAGCGGGAGCCTGCCGGGCTGCCTGCATACGGGCGACCGCCAGCGGCGGCATCCGGCCCCGGACTGCCTCAGCCCCGCCCGTTTAGGGAGCCTGCCGCCCCCGCTATTTTGCCATTTGCCGGACCAGGGCCGGACTACGCCCGATCGGGCGGCACATTTCCCCCGCCGCCCGCCACTCGTTCCAGCAGCTCCACGAGCGGGGTGGCGGACTGCGCGGCTGTGTAGCGCTGGCGCACCGTGTTCGCCCCGGTCAGGGCCACCCGCTCGCGCAGGTCGGGCGCGTCGGCCAGTCGGCGGAGCATCCGGGCCAGCTCGCCGGGGTTGCTGGGCGGCACGGTGAGCAGGTCCTCGCCGGGCGAGAAATATTCGCTGACGCCGGCCGATTCCGCCGTCACCACCGTCTTGCCCAGGGCCATACACTCCAGCAGGCGCTGCGGCACGACGAAATCGGTCTTGTCCCGGCGGGCGAAGACGCCCAGGCAGAGGTCGGCCCGGCCGACCAGTCGGACCAGATCGGCGGTGTCCGGCGGCGCGATAAATTCCAGCCGCTGCAAGCCGAGCAGCCGCGCTCGCTCGATAGCGGCCTGATGCATCGGGCCGTCGCCGATCAGCTCAAAGCGGAAGCGCTCGTCGGTATTGAGCCAGCTCAGCGCCCGCAGGATAACCTCCAGGCCGTGGAAAGGGCTGAACCCGCCGTAGAACTGGATCAGCAGCGGCTCATCAGGGTGTTTCTCCGGGGCGGGCGGGGCCTCCAGCCAGGCGTCGTCCAGGCCCAGCGGCACAACGGCCATCCGGCGGGCCGCGCGCCCGATCTCGGCCAGGTAGGATGTGCGGTGGGCGGCGGTATCGGTGAAGACGCCGGCCGCCGTCGTCATATTCCAGGCGTCCAGCGCCCGGTAACCGCGCGCCCGCCAGCTCTTCGGCTTGCTGGCGTTGTTGTCGGTCACGCGCGTTTCGTGCAGCCCGGTGGTGTAATCCAGCACAACCGGCTTGCCCAGCAGCCGCCCCAGCCCTACCGCCAGCGGCGCCAGGAGGTGGTTGCCCTCCGCCACGATCAGGGCATCACAGCGGGCCGCCTCCGTGCGCATCGTGCGCCACAGCAGCGGCAGCGTCCGCCGCAGGTTGAGGCCGGTCGGCAGCGGAGCCAGCGAGACCTGCCAGCCGTGCGCCTCCAGCCCGGCGCGGATGATCCGGTTGCGGGAGAACTCCTGATCGAACGCGCCCAGATAGCAGACGGAACGCGCGCCGCTCGCGGCAGAAGGGGCAGAGGAGGCAGATGAGTCCATGAGGCTTCCTGTTCGGGCATCTCCGGGCCAATCCTGGTCTGCCTCCATTGTAGGCGTCTTACGCCCCGGTTTCCACTATAGAAGGTGGGGAGCAGGGAGTCGGACGTTCAATTGAACGCCCGTTCACCTGTCCCCTGATCACTGCTGCTGGCAGCGCGGACAAAAGACGCACACTCCGCCCAGATACTGCATCTTCTCAATCGGCGTCTCACAGACCGGGCACGGCTGGCCGACCAGACGGCTGTCCATCAGGCGGACGTACCCGCCGGGCTGACCGTACAGGTCGTATTCATCGTAGCGGCCGCCGGCGGCGATCGCCGCGCATACCGTCTCCCCGATCGCGTCATACAGCCGCTGTCGCGCTGCCTGGCTGAGCGCCTCCAGGGGATGCCGGGGATGAAGCCCCGCCCGGAACAGGATATCCTGCGCGATGGCGTTCCCCAGACCGGGCACGATCTGATCTTGCGTGAGGAGGCTTTTGACGCTTCGTTTTTCGCCTTCCAGCAGGGAATCGATGAGAGCGGTGAAATAGGCACAGGTGAACTCAGAATCAACAGGTGTGGGCCGCATCTCCTTCACGTAAAGCCGCTCCTGTTCCATGCCCGCCTCGTACAACTCCATAGCGCCCCACATCTGCGTGGTCGCGGTGAACAGTGTGCCGTCGTTGAAAGTCAGGCGCAGGTGATATTTCTTCGGGACAGTCGCTTCGGAGGCGTGAAGGAGCATCCTGCCGCCACATTCCCCCAGCACCAGGACATACCCCGGATCGAGCGGGATGAATATCCAGCGGCCTCGCGCTCGCGCTTCGCCGACTTTTTTGCCGCGCGTGAGGCGCTCGAATTCCTCGTGGCTCCGGTTGTACCAGACGAACTTATGGGGCGAATTGCCCAGGCTTCCCCGCGCGATCGTTTTGCCGGCCAGGGATTCGTTCATCTGCCGGACGAGGGTGATGCACTCCGGTAGCTCAAACATCTTTTCCTCCTGTAGTCAGGGTTTTTACCTGTCGCGGCGCTGGAGGGATGTGCGCTGGAGTGAATGAAGCAGGGCCGTGGATGGTGATTCTCCGGCGGCAGGGCTTGCCATGATTACAGAATAGTACATATGTTCGTATCGGTCAAGCAAAAATGAAGAGAGCAGGGAGTGAGCAACTGGCGGCAGGGGGCGGGATAACCGGCTGCCGGCTGTCTCATCCCGGCGTCAGGAGGTCATCAGCGCGACCAGCTTATCCATCAGGTTATCCAGGCTGTGAGCCGCCGCCGTGCGATCGCGCAGGACCAGCCCGATCGCCCGCCGCGCCTCCGCGGGGAGCCGCAGCAGCCCATTCAGCTTTTCGGCCAGCGCGCGCGCGTCGTCGCCGTCGGCGATACACAGCCGATCAGAATAGTCCCCCAGAAGATCGTTGAAGGCCGCGTTGGAGACAACGGTCGGCACGGCGCACAGCATTGCTTCCAGCACGGCCTTGTCGAAGAGGCCGGGCGGGCTGCCATTGAAAGCCAGGCTGGCCTGATGCAGGACACCCTGCACCGCGCCCGCCGGCACCGCGCCCCACAGCGTCACTCGATCCCCCAGTTGCAGGCGCTCGATCTCGCTCCGCAGGAATTCGGGGTAATCGTTCTGCTGGCCGGTCGGCGCCCCGCCGGCGATCACAATGCGCAGGGGCGGGTCGCCATATTTGTCGCGCAGGAGGGCGGCCGCCCGGATCAGGGTTTCGTGGCGCTTGATCGGCGACAGGCGAGCCAGGCTGAGGATCATGGGCGGGTCGGCGGGCAGATCGTCCGCCGGATAGAAAGCGGTCGTATTGATGCCGTGCCCGAGGGCGTGAACCTTGGGGCTGTAAAAGGGGAAGCTGCTTTCATGGGCGGTCGCGACGGCGTGAACGACCCTGGTGGCCAGGCGCAGCTCGCGGCTGTTGGAGCGGTGAGTAAACCACAGGGTGATCGGCTTGCGATAGAGCGCGGCCAGCGGCGCCGCAGTCAGGACATAGCGCGGGACCATGTGCACGAAGATGGCATCGGCATGGGGGAGTTTGCGGGCCAGCTTCCGGTACAGGGTAGCCAGCAGGCCCGGCCGGCTGCGATGCAGCTCCTTGCCCATTGACTCAACAGTCACGTTGGGCGGCAGGTTGTAGTCACCGACCTCCAGCGCGATCACGTCCAGCGCGGTCACACGGGCGGCCAGGGTGGCGATCCACTCGTGAGTGAAGCCCAGGACGTCATCGTTGAAATCGACCTTCTGGGTCAGCATCAAGATACGCATAATTCTCCTCACCGATCCGGCACACGTTGTGAGCGCGCCGCCGTATCTCGCCAGCAGGCCATCCAGGCATCAAACAAACGGTCTGGATCATACCGCGCTATGAACATCTCGCGCCCGCGCTCGCCCATCTTACTGGCCAGCGCCGGGTCGCGCAGCAGCGTCAGCACGCGGGCGGCGAAGGTCTCCAGATCGCCATCTGGCGCGATGAAGCCGTTCTCGCCATCGGTGATCAGCGCGTGTACATCCGGCACGTCGAAAGCGACAACCGGCAGGCCGGAGACCCCGGCCTCCAGAATCGCCCGGCAGGTCCCCTCCATGGCGCTGGCGTGCACGTACACGTCGGCCATCTGGTACACGGCGGGCAGATCGGCGAACGGAATCTGGCCGGGCAGGAGCACGCCCGGGGTCACACTGCAGGCTTCGGCCTCGGCGGGCAGGTCATCATCGGCCGCGGCCATATCCCCCACCAGGACGAGCCGGGCGTCCGGCTCCTCTGTCGCGACCCGCGCCAGCGCCCGGATCAGGAGGGGCAGCCGCTTGATCCGCACCGGTCGGCCCACCCAGAGCAGCACGCGGTTGGAGTCGCCCAGGCCCCAGGCGGCGCGGCGGGCGGCAACCTGATCAGGCGCGACCGGACCTGTGAACGGGGCGATGTTGGCAAGCTGGATCACGCGCACTTTCTCCGGCGGGACGCCCAGAGCCAGGACTTTCTGCCGCTCCATTTCGTTGACGACGCGGTTCATGTCAGCGCGGCGGGTAATCCAGCGGCCCAGCCGGTTGAACAGGCGGTATTGAAGCGGCTTCTCACCAATCCAGACCGGGTTATCAATGAAGCTGGCGTGATTCTGGACGAGCAGCGGGGCGCGGAGCAGCCGGGCCAGGATCAGGCCGACCAGCCCGGTAGCGAAGGGATCCTGCGTCGTGATCAGATCTACCGGGCGGCGGGCGTGGCGCAGCGCGGTCCACAGGGCGCGAAGGGGGAACAGGGCTTTAGGCCCGCCCACGGCATAGGCGGCCAGATGGGGTGAGAGCGCGCCACCGGCCGGCGCGGGCCGCGTTGTGCTGGAGACGATCATGGTCAGGTGTCCGGCAGCGGCGGCGTAACGCTCATGCCGGCGCCGGACTTCATCGTCAGGCCGGGTGAGCACCTGGTCACCCAGGCTGATCATCAGGACATTCACGGGCCTGTCTGTACTCCTTCATGAGGCTCGACACGTACCAGAGTGTACCGCACCCGTTGTGAGGACAACAGAGCGCCGCGCGGCGCTCCCTTGCTCACAGCATCGGCGGCGGTTATGATTCACCCGTGCAGGCGGCGCGATGGCGGGGTGATCTTTCGGATGTGAGAGGGGTGAAGCGGTGAATCTCCTGGTGACGGGTGGGGCGGGGTTTATCGGCAGCCATGCCGCGATACGGCTGGCAGAGGCGGGAAACCGGGTGATCGTGGTCGATAACTTCAACGATTTCTACGATCCGGCGGTTAAGCGAGCCAATATCCTGCCGCTGGTGTACAGCCCGCAGAGCACCGTCATCGAAGCCGATATCCGCGACGCGGCGGAAATGGACCGCATTGTCCGTGACTACAGCATCACCCATATCCTGCATCTGGCCGGCCTGGCTAACGTGCGCGCCAGCATCGAGCAGGCTCCGCTGTATGTGGAGGTCAATGTAACCGGCACGGTCAACCTGCTGGAAGCCGCCCGCAGGCATGGCATCCAGCAAATCGTGTGTGCGTCTACTTCCTCTGTTTATGGCGAGGATTCTCCGATTCCGTTTGTGGAGACCGCGCCGGCGGACCACCCGATGGCCTCGTACCCGGCCAGCAAGCGCGCCGCCGAGATCCTCGGCCACACCTACTACCACCTGTTTGGCCTGAATGTGTTGTTTGCGCGGTTTTTCAGCGTTTATGGCCCCAACGGGCGCCCGGACATGATGCCGTTCATGGTCATGGACTCGATTGTCAAAGGCAAGCCGATCCGGCTGTTCAACGGCGGCCAGATGCGCCGCGACTGGACGTACGTGGATGATATTGTGGACGGCCTGTGCGCTGCCCTGGAGCGCCCGCTGGGCTATGAGATCATCAACCTGGGCTGCGGGGCGCCGGTGCTGATGACGGAATTCATCACGATTATGGAAGAGCTGACCGGGCGCAAGGCCCTCATTCACGATGTCCCGGCCCCGCTCAGCGAGCCGCCTGTGACCTACTGCGATAACAGCAAGGCGCGCCGGCTGCTGGACTTCAACCCCCGCGTCTCGCTGCCAGATGGGCTGGCCCGGACCTGGGCCTGGTACCGGCGGGCTTTCAGCGTGCCATCAGCCTGATCTCCCTCCCGACCTTCTTTTACATACATCGTTGCACCGGCGCGGCGGCTTTTCCTCTGTCTGGAGGGGCCGCGCCGCGCTTTTGCGCTTCTCTGGTACTAAAGTCCTGCCCGCCGCCACGCAACCTTTTTCCGATTCTGAAGACGGTACAGATGAAATTAACGAATCGCGTCACATGTCTCACCTGACAGGCAAAGAGAGGACAGCAGGATGTTCAAGCGGATAAGTTGGATTGGCGTTGTAGTGATCGGGCTGGCGCTGGTACTGGCGCTGGCGTCGGTGGCGATGGCTCAGACCGGGACCGCGCAGGTGGAGATCACCGGCCGGGTGCAGGCAGTGAGCGGCAGTACGCTGACTGTCAACGGGTTCGTGGTGAATATATCCGGCGCGAGGATGCGGGCCACGCCCGCCGTCGGCGATATGGTCGAGGTAGAAGGCTGGCTCCTGGCTGATGGCACAGTGCAGGCCCGCGAGGTGGAATTCGAAGATGATGATGATGTTGAGATCGAGATCGACGGCACGCTGGAGGCGCTGACCTCCACCAGCGCAACAGTCGCCGGCCTGACTTTCGACCTCACGCGGGTGCGGATTCCCTCCGGGCTGGCGGTTGGCTCCTTTGTCCATATCGAAGCCGTGCCGCTTGCCGGCGGTGGATGGGTTGCTGACCAGATCTACCTGATTTCAGGCCGCGCGACGGCCCCCGTCAGCACAGCCGTCCCGGGCAGCACAGCGGTTCCGGGTGACACTCAGACCGCCGGGATAGCGCAGGTGGAGATCACCGGTCGGGTGCAGGCAGTGAGCGGCAATACGCTGACCGTCAACGGGTTTGTGGCGAACACATCCGGCGCGAAAATGCGGGTTGTGCCTGCCGTCGGCAACATGGTTGAGGTAGAAGGCTGGCTTCTGGCTGACGGCACGGTACAGGCCCGCGAGGTGGAGCTAGAGGACGACGATGATGACGTTAAGATCGAGATTGACGGCACGCTGCAGGCGCTGACACCCACCAGCGCAACAGTCGCCGGCCTGACCTTCGATCTCACCCGGGCGCGTGTCACTCCCGGCCTGACGGTCGGCTCCCTCGTCCATATCGAAGCTGTGCCGCTTGCCAGTGGTGGATGGGCTGCCAGCAAAGTGGAAAGCTCTCGCCGCCAGATCGGAGGAGATGATCGCACTCCAATCGTGCTGCCGGAGAACTGCGTGGCCCGGCAGCCCGCCGGATGGACGACCTACACTATCCAGAGAGGGGACACGCTTTCCGCTATAGCCCGCGGCTCGGGCAGCAGCATCAGCGAGCTGGCGCTCACCAATTGCATCAGCAATCCGCGCCTGATCAGCGTTGGCACGACAATCTTCGTCCCGCAGACGCCGGCCCCGGGCTTCCGTAATGACGGCGGCGGTCATGATAACTCCTGTCGCAATGACTGCGATGATGATCACGATGACGATCATCATGATGATGACCATCACGACGATCATAGAGGCCGTCATCACTGAACCGCTGCCTCTATGCGCGATGACCGGCAGGCGGTAAACAACGCCGGCGGGGGATGTCCTTCCCGCCGGTGTTCGCGACCCCCGATGTGCTACACTAAAAGGGATGGCGTCGGGGGCGTTGTACCCCGGCGCGATCTGACGCGGGTCAGCGAATGGGCGTCTGCCGATGATTGTGCTGGTGCTGCCGGACATCGCGACGGAGGATCGCCTGCTTCTGCGAGCGCGGAGCGGCGATCAGACCGCTGTGACCGAGATCTATGAACGATATTTCGAGCCGGTTTACCAGTTCATCCGGATGCGGGTGGATGACCCGGTACTGGCCGAGGACCTGGCCAGCGAGGTCTTCGTCGGGCTGGTGGCAGCCCTGCGCGGGCGGGCGGCCCCCCGCCAGTCCCTGCGCGGCTGGATCTTCCGCGTGGCCCGTAACGCGCTTTACGATCATTATGGCCGCGGGAGACGCCTGACCACGACCACACTCGAGGAGTGGATGCCCGCGCCGGACTCCGACAGCCCGGAGCGGCAGACGGCGGCAATTCTGGAAGCGGAGCGAGTGCGGGAGGCGGTCCGGCGCCTGCCAGACGACCAGCAGGAGGTGATCGTCCTGCGGTTCGGGCAGATGCTCAGCCTGGAAGAAACCGCCGACATTATGGACAGACCGGTCAGCGCAATCAAGTCGCTTCAATTCAGGGCGACTGCCCGGCTGCGCGAGGTGATGAGCGCCCGTGAGGACGGGATGTGATGGCCGATCAGATTGATTTCCTGAACGCCCTGGAAGACTGCATCAGCCAGCTCAACGCCGGAGGACATCTGGAGGATTGCCTGCGCGCGTATCCTCACTACGCGGATGAGCTGCGTCCTTTGCTGCGGGCCGGGCTGGCGGTTCGGGCGGCCCGCGCCACCCCGGGCGAGGTCCTGGCCGCGCGGGAGCGGATCAGAGAGCAGATGTTGGATGCGGCCAGGACGCCAGTCCCCCGGCGCGTCCGGCGCGCGCTCTGGCCGCGTCTGGCGGCGGCAGCGGCCCTGTTCGTGATCGTGGTTGCGGTTGCGCTGGGCGGCGGTGAGGCCCTCACAAGTATGCTGGCTCCCCGCACCCCGACCCCGGTGGAGATCACTACGTTGACGCCGTCGGTGACAGACTCGCCGTCGCCGTCCTTTACGCCGTCGGCGACCCGCACGCCGGCAGCGACCGCTTCGTACACCGCAACTCTGATCCGCACGCCGACTTCAACTTCCACCCCGCCGGCCACGGTCACCGGCGCCTTCTGCACGCCTGCGCCACTCCCCGGCTGGGCTGCCTATCGCGTGCGGCCGGGTGACACGCTCTCCGAGCTGGCCGTGCGGGCGGGCATCTCGCTGGATGACATCCTGGCGGCCAACTGCCTGACCGAAGCAAATATGATCGTGGTCGATCAGACGCTGTTCTTGCCGCCGCTATCCCCTGCCGCGCCGCGAGAGGGGAGCGCCGCCTCCACCCCGGATGAGGACGACGACGATGATGACGATGACGACGATGATGATGACCACAATGGCTCAGATCATCACAGCGGCTCCAGAGGGGATCACTCCGGCAGACATTGAGCCAGCAAACTGCCGGGTGAAAGGGCGGCTGATCGCTCCGGCCTGCGCCGCTGTAGCGATCAGCCGCCTTTTGCATCAAGGTCAGGGGGGTATCTACAGCCCGACGACGCGCGCTCTGCCGCGCCGCCCTTTGGTGGCGTTGCGCGTATCCACAACCAGCCGGGCGTTATCCAGCAGCCACTGCCGATCGTAGGCGGTATGGTCGGTGATCCAGACAATGACATCGGCATTCTGCACCCAGTCGGCGGTCAGCTCCACGCTGTGCGCGATCCTGGTTTCCAGCCGGACGGAAGGGATGTACGGGTCGTGATAGGTGACAGTCGCGCCCTTGCTCTCCAGCAGGTGGATGATGTCCAGAGCCGGGCTTTCCCGCACGTCGTCGATATCGCGCTTGTAGGCGACCCCCAGCACGCCGATGGTGCTGCCGCGCAGCGCTTTGCCCTCGTCATTGAGGGCGTCCATCACTTTGTCCACGACGTAGTAAGGCATAGATGTGTTGATCGTGCTGGCCAGCTCGATGAAGCGGGCGGTGTAGTTGAGCGCTTTGAGCTTCCAGCTCAGGTAGAGCGGGTCGATCGGGATGCAGTGGCCGCCCAGGCCGGGGCCAGGATAGAACGGCATGAAACCGAACGGCTTGCTGGCGGCGGCGTCGATGACTTCCCAGACATTGACGCCGAGTTTGTCGCACATGATCGCCATCTCGTTGACCAGGCCAATGTTCACAGCGCGGA